>CAYFYY010000215.1:0-1636 GCA_964347475.1 uncultured Flavobacteriales bacterium | reverse complement strand
TCGACAAGCTGGCCGCCGCATACATCCTGCAAGGCGCGCTGGATGCGATGGCGCGCCTCTAGGCGGGAATTCGTTCAGGATTGAAACGCCGCGCGATCTCACCCTTCGAGACATTTGCACGGAACGGAAGGTCGAGCGTCACCCCCCTCCCCAACCCCTCCCCCTCTCTAGGGAGAGGGGCTCTTTAGCTATTCGCCTGAAGCGTTTAGCCCCTCTCCCGCTTGGGCGGGGGAGGGGTTGGGGAGGGGGCGGGACAACCGGCGGAGCCGGCAAGAAGCATTCGCGCAAAGGCCTCCAGGATGAGGAGGCTGCACGCGCAACCGTCTCGAGGTATGAGGTCGCACGGTGTCTAAAGGCCTTGAACGACCCGCTAACCCTTCGGCGCCAGCAGCATGAAGAAGACGATGGCGAGGAAATGCGCGCTGCTGCCGGCCAGCACGAACAGGTGCCAGATCGCGTGGTTGAAACGCAGACCGTCCCATGCATAGAAGGCGATACCGGCGGAATAGGCGACGCCGCCGGCCAGCAGCAGACCGGCCCCGTCCAGGCCGAGATCCGCGACCAGGGGCCGCGCCCAGGCAATGGCCAGCCAGCCCATGACCACGTAAAGCGAGATTCTGAGCCGCGCAAAGCGGCCCGGGCGCACCGCCTGCAGGACGATCCCGAACAGGCCCAGCGCCCACACGGTCGCGAACATCAGCCAATCGGGCCCGCGTGAAAAGCCGGCCAGCGCGATCGGCGTGTAGGTGCCGGCGATGAGCAGGTAGATCATGCCGTGATCGACGACCTGAAGCACCCGCTTGGCGCCGCGGTGTGCGATCCCGTGATACAGGGTCGAGCTCAGGTACAGCAGGATCAGCGCCGCGCCGTATATGCTGACCCCGACCACCGACCACGCGCTGCCGTAGAGCGCCGCCAGCACGATCATGACGACGAGGCCGGCGATGCTCAGCGCAGTGCCGACCCCGTGCGTCACCGCACTGGCGATTTCCTCACCGAGTGTTTCGGCCGGGATGTCCGGGGTCGAGGTGGCTGTCATCGGGACCTTTCCGGTGTGGCCCGGGGGAGACGTCGGGATGGTCTGCGTCGTCGGGCTGATGGATTGTACATCGGGTGGTCGGTCGCGCCGTGCAAGGGGTCTCGAGCGGGTGCCTGCGCACAGACGCGCCCGGCGCGATTGACGGACAGGGCGCCGCGGTGCAGGCTGGCCCGCCACGCCGCCATCGTCCACGGCACGCCATGCTTCCCATTCTCGCCGCCCTCGCTCCGGTCTTCCTGCTGATCCTGTTCGGCTACGGGTTGCGTCGCAGCGGCTGGTTCGGCCCGTCGTTCTGGGCCGACGTCGACGGGCTGGTGTTCTACATCCTGTTCCCGGCGTTCCTGGTGATTCGCATCGGTACCGCGGATCTCGGCGGCTTCGTCCTGGGCCCGATGGGGCTCGGCGTCGCGGTCGGCCTGTGCGCAATGGCACTGCTGGCGTTCGCGCTCAAGCCGCTGCTCCGGCTTGACGGACCCGCCTTCGGCGCCGCCTTCCAGGGCTGCATGCGGCCCAACATCTATGTCGGTTTCGCCGCGGCGGAGGCGCTGTTCGGCATCGAGGGCGGCATCCTTGCGGCAATCGTCGTCGCGGTCGGCA
>CAYFYY010000214.1:0-1812 GCA_964347475.1 uncultured Flavobacteriales bacterium | reverse complement strand
CGCCGGCCCGCCGGGCCCGCCCCGTCACCTGCGGTCGGCCGAAATCCCCCTAAAAGGGAGGCGCCGCGTGCCGGCGCCTCCCGAGCCCGTAGCGGGCTCTGTGGCGTGATTCGGGGCTCCTCTTCGGTCGATCCCCCGCGAAGGGCGGCCGGAGCACGCTCCGCCGCCGAACCAGACGCCCGCCGGCCGACGGCCGCGGCGTCTCCGAAGTTTCGCCGACCGGCTTGACCCGCTGCGCGACAGCCCCGAAATCGGGGGGCGCGGCTGGGCCGTTTGCAAACGGCGCGGCGACGACTTCGGCCTCCTCACGCACGCCTCATGTTCCCTCCAATCTTCCTAAAAGTCGAATCAAAAAAACGGTGATGTGCACGTATGCCGGGTGGCAGCCATCGCCCCGGAATCCGGCTCTTTCTGTCCTGCTGTGCGGCGTGCCCCGCCCGCGGCGGTTTTGTGCAGGTGCGAACATTGACTTGCCGCACGAACAGGCGTAAGTCACACGCTGTCCGTTGTGGCGCCCGCCGCAGAGAAACCGGAGCCGAAGATGAGCGAGCGCTCAAGGCCACTGTCACCGCACCTTCAGGTTTACAGTTTCCAGTGGCCCATGCTGTTGTCCATCACCCACCGGTTCACCGGGGTGGGACTGGCCGGCGGCGCGATCGTGCTGGTGTGGTGGCTGATCGCATTGGCGATCGGGCCGGAGTATTTCGCGTTTGCACAGACGATCCTGGGCAGCTGGATCGGCCGCTTGCTGCTGCTCGGCTGGACCTGGGCGACGTTCTATCACCTGTGCAACGGCATCCGTCACCTGTGCTGGGATGCCGGCTGGGGTTTCGAGATCCGGACCGCGTGGACGACGGGCATGATCGTGGTGGTCGTTTCCGTTCTGCTCACCGTGGCTGCGTGGCTGGTCGCATACGCTGCAAGGGGAGGCTGAGACGATGTCGGTACGCACGCCACTGGCCCGTGCACGCGGCCTGGGTGCGGCGCATGGCGGGACCCATCACTGGTGGACCCAGCGCGCCACCGCCGTCGTCATGGTGCCGCTGGTTCTCTGGTTCGCGTTCTCGCTGGCGGCGCTCGGGCCGGCCGACCATGCCACCGCCTCGGCGTGGCTGGCGCACCCCGTCAACGCCGTCCTGGCGCTGGTGCTGATCGCCGCCATGTTCCACCATCTGCATCTCGGCCTGCAGGTGGTTGTCGAGGACTACGTGCATTCACGCTGGGTCAAGTTCGCCACCCTTATCCTGCAGAAGTTCATCACCATCATCTTCGGTTTCGGGGCCGCGTTCGCCGTCCTGAAGATCGCCCTAACCTGACCCGAGGCAGAAAGACGCCATGCGCAAGGCCTATCCGATCACCGAGCATGTCTACGATGTCATCGTCGTCGGCGCCGGAGGAGCCGGCCTGCGCGCCACCTTCGGAATGGCGCAGAAGGGACTGAAAACGGCCTGCATCAGCAAGGTGTTCCCGACGCGCAGCCACACGGTCGCCGCCCAGGGCGGCATATCCGCCGCGCTGGGCAATATGGGCGAGGACGACTGGCGCTGGCACATGTACGACACGGTCAAGGGGTCGGACTGGCTCGGCGACCAGGATGCGATCGAATACATGTGCCGGGAAGCGGTGCCGGCGATCATCGAGCTGGAGCACTACGGGGTGCCGTTCAGCCGGACCGCCGACGGCCGCATCTACCAGCGCGCCTTCGGCGGCATGACGACGCGCTACGGCGAAGGCACGGCGCAGCGCACCTGTGCCGCGGCGGACCGGACGGGCCACGCCATCCTGCACACGCTCTACCAGCAGTCGCTGCGC
>CAYFYY010000213.1:0-1813 GCA_964347475.1 uncultured Flavobacteriales bacterium | reverse complement strand
GCGGCGACCGGGCGCCCCGCGCGCAACGCGATCGCCGCCGGGGTCGACGGCATCATCGCGCTCTCGGGCGGTGCCGGCGGCCATACCGGCTGGCAGAATCCGTTCTCGCTGGTGCGCGAAATCCGCCGCTTCTGGGACGGCTGCCTCATTCTCGCCGGGGCGATTTCGGACGGCTGGGGCGTGCGCGCGGCCGAGGTGCTGGGCGCCGATCTCGCCTATATGGGCACGCGCTTTACGGCAACGACGGAGTCGCTGGCGCCCGATGCGATGAAGCAGATGATCGTCGACTGCAAGGCGACCGACATAATCACCGAGAATCACCTCACGGGCCTGGCAGCCAACTACATGATCCCGAGCCTGGAAGCCGCCGGCATCGATGTTGCGAGGCTCAAGGCCGGCGCGCCGCCAGACGCCGCCGGCGTCGAGGACCACGTTAAGGCCTGGCGGGACCTGTGGAGCGCCGGCCACGGTGTCTCAGTGATCGACGACGTGCCGCCGGTGGCGGAGCTGGTCGACCGGCTGGAGAGCGAATACCGCGCGGCGTGCGGGGTGGAAGCATCCGCGCGTTAGCCGGGCTTCAGCCCCTCCATCTCCTCTAAGATCCTTCACCAGCCCTTCTTCAGCAGGCGCGAGAGGGCGCGATCGGCGAGGATCCCGCCGCTGGCCTGACGCGCGGGCAGTCGTTGGTCTCGTTGCTGGCGTAACAGCCCCTCCGCGCCGTTCGTGCGCCCTACGCCTCGAAGCGACCCGTGGCGTCGCGGTCGCGCTCGTATCGTCGGGTGAGCGGAAACGGCGGCAGCCAGGATTCGCGGCGGAGGATCCAGCTTTCGTAGGTCGGCATCAGCTGGTCGGGGGCATCGAGGGAGCCCAGGTTCACCTCGATCTCATCCGCTGTGCGGGCGAAGACGGACGAGCCGCAGCGGGGACAGAAGAACCGCCCGGCGTAGTCGCGTACCTCGCCATCGACCGTCACCGCATCCTCGGGGAAGATCGCGGAGGCGTGAAACAGCGCCCCGTGATGCTTGCGGCAGTCGAGACAATGGCAAAGGCCGACCCGGTAGGGGCGTCCGGTTGCCACGAATCGGACGTCGCCGCACAGGCAGCCGCCGGTGAATCGGTCCATGCTGCGTCTCCTCTGAAACCAGGCGGTCGCAACGGTTACAACGAATGGCACCGTCGCTGCAGTTGCCCGCTCCGGGCGGGGACCCTCGATCGTCTCATCCCTCCAGCTCCTCGACGGTGCGCGGCCAGTCCTTCTTCAGCAGCCGCGAGAGGGCGCGGTCGGCGAGGATCCTGCCGCCGGTCTGGCAGCGCGGGCAGTAGTTGGTCTCGTTGCTGGCATAGCGGATGCGCTGGATCGCGGTGCCGCAGTCGGGACAGGGCTTGCCGTAGCGGCCGTGCACCGCCATACCGGCGCGGAACGCCGTCACTTTTTCGGGAAAATCCGTTCGGGCCTCTTCCCGCAGCCGTTCGGCCCAGTCGTCCAGCGTGTCCCGGACGGCCTCGAACAGCCGCGCCGTCTCATCCTCCGAGAGCTTGCGCGTCAGCGCCACGGGGGACAGCCGGGCGCGGTGCAGGATCTCGTCGGAATAGGCGTTGCCGATACCGGAGAAGCGCCGCGGGTCGGTGAGCGCGCGTTTCAGCGTGTGGCTGCCGCCGGCGATAAGCGCCGCGCCGAAGGCGGCAAGATCCGCCGCCAGCACCTCGAGCCCGCCGGGATCGTGTGCGGCCAGCGCGTCTTCGCCGCGCAGGAGGTGCAGCGACGCCCGCCGTTTCGTGCCGGCCTCGGTCAGGATCAATGTGCCCACGGGGA
>CAYFYY010000212.1:0-1956 GCA_964347475.1 uncultured Flavobacteriales bacterium | reverse complement strand
CGGAGATCATTGCGCGAACCGGCGGATGGCGCGTTATCCCCCTCCCCGACCCCTCTCCCTCGCGCCGGCCTTGTCGGCTGAGCGGGAGCGTGCCATGGGGGGAGAGGTTGGGGAGGGGGCGACCCGGGATAAGGCCCCAGTGAAAAGCACTCCAGGGTGAGGACACGCATGGTGGAGCCCCACGCCGCGGAGACTGCGAAGCAGCCGTACCAAAGCATCAGGTCGCGCCGCCACTCGCCGTGCAGCAACCGGCACGTCGCAACCGCAACGGCCGGTTTGCCAATGCCGCGCGATGCAATACAGTGCCTCGAGGTATCGGTACCGCGGCACCGGAGGTCCGGGATGGAACGACGGCCCTATTTCGTTTTCGGCGACGTGCTGGCCTGCACGGTGATCGGCGTGGCCGCCGGCTGGGCGGCGTGGCTTGTGGCGCCGGCGGGCTGGCCGGCACCGCTCGGGATGATCGGCGGCATGGCGGTCGGCATGCTCGCCGGCATGGTCGTCGGGCTGATCGGCAACCTGCCCTTCTCCCCGCTGTTCGGCGCCATGGAGATCTCGCTGCCCATGGGGCTTTCGGGCAAGATGGCCGGTTCCGTCGCCGGCATGCTGGAGGGCATGGCGGGGATCTCCGCGGCAACGGCGCTGTGGGCCGGCGCGGCGACCGGCCTCGGCTGCCTCGCCTTCACCTACGTGCTGCAGGCCCGTCTGGCCGGAGAGGTCGAATGACAGACCTCAAGACAAGGCGGAAATGGGACTCGGCCGCGCCCGTGTTCGACCTCATGGGCGGCTACGGCCCCGAGAAGCGCTGGGCTCCGCACAAGCGCCGGCTGTTCGCCGGCATGCAGGGCAAGGTCCTGTTCCTCGCGGTGGGCACCGGACTGGACATCCAGTTCTTCCCGCCCCACCGGGACATCGCCGGCATCGATATCAGTCCCAAGATGCTGGAAAAGGCCAAGCCCAGGGCGGCGCGCTATCCGGGGCAGCTGACCCTGCAGGAGATGGACGTCCACGAGATGGACTTCCCGGACGCCTCGTTCGACGAGGTCTATACCTCCTGCACCTTCTGCTCGGTGCCGGACCCCGTCCGCGGCCTTGCCGCGCTGCGCCGGGTGCTGAAGCCCGGCGGTAAGCTGGCGATGTTCGAGCATACCGGCTCGAAATACTTTCCCTTCAGCGTGATGCTGAACCTCATGAACCCCGTCCTGCGGCATCTCGGCCCGGAGATCAACCGCGACACGGTCGCCAACGTGCGCGCCGCGGGCTTCACGGTCGAGCGGGTCACCAACATCTATCTCGACGTGGTCAAGACCATCGAAGCCCGCGCGCCGGCGGCCTGACCGGGCGCGACCTCATGCTTCGAGACGGCGCTCTGCGCCTCCTCAGCGTGAGGCCGCTCCGCCGGCCGGTTATGAGTCCGGTCGAACGGGCAGAGATCTAGACAAACCGGAACACCAGCACCGCGTAGACCAGCGCGATGGCCAGCGCGCCCCACAGCGGGGTGCCCATGATGCCGAGCCAGGCGAGGAAGATGAAGGCGCTGCCGAGCAGCGAGATGAACAGCCGGTCGCCGCGCGTGGTATCGAGCCCGAGGATGCCGCGGCGCGGCGCGCCGCCCGGATTGCGCCATTCCCAGACCGCCATGCCGACGAGGGCGAGCAGGATGAAGACGAAGAAGGCGGCGGTCGGCCAGGTCCACGCCATCCAGGACAGTCCCATGGTCGCGCCTCCCCTCACACCCGGCCGAGGGCGAAGCCCTTGGCGATGTAGTTGCGCACGAAATAGATCACGAAGGCGCCGGGAATGATGGTCAGCGTGCCGGCGGCGGCCAGCAGGCCGAGCTCGTAGCCCGCGGTGCTCGCGGTCCGGGTCATGGTCGCGGCGATCGGCTTGGCGGCGACCGACGTTAAGGTCTTGGCCAGCAGGAGCTCGACCCACGAGAACATGAAGCAGAAGAAC
>CAYFYY010000211.1:0-2098 GCA_964347475.1 uncultured Flavobacteriales bacterium | reverse complement strand
TCGACGGCTGGTCCAAGACCTACACGATGACCGGCTGGCGACTCGGCTACGGGGTGTGGCCGGAGGCGCTGGTCGACGCCGCGATCCGCCTGTGCATCAACGACCATTCCTGCGTCAACGCGGCGACGCAGCACGCCGGCATCGCGGCGCTGACCGGGCCGCAGGATGCGGTCGCCGAGATGGTCGCCGCGTTCGACGAGCGGCGCCGCGTCATCGTGCCGGAGCTCAACCAGATCCCGGGGTTCCGCTGCGTCGAGCCGGGCGGCGCCTTCTACGCCTTCCCCAATATCGAGGGAACGGGCATGACCGCCCGGGCGGCGCAGGACCGGTTCCTTGCCGAGGCCGGCGTCGCCACCATCGCCGGCACCAGCTTCGGCGCCTGGGGCGAGGGCTACCTGCGCTTCTCCTACGCCAGCAGCATCGATGCCATCCGCGAGGCGATCCGCCGCATCAAGGCGTGCCTGTAGGCGGCGTGCCGGGACCGAGCGACCTCATGCCGAAGGCCTTTGGCTGGACAGAAACCTCGTCATCGCGAGGCTGCGGGGCAGCCGCGGCGATCCAGAACGCCCTCATTTCCACGGTATCCTGAATTGCCGCGTCGGCCTTCGGCCTCCTCGCAATGACAATCTGGTGTTCCGGGCAAAGGCGTTTGGTATGAGGTCGCGCCGCTGGCGCCGACGCGACTCCGGGCCGGATTGGATTGGTCACGCCGGAGCGGCGCAGAGGCGGTGTCCTAAATATTCCGGTCCCGTCGGCGGCCAGCCGTATACGCGCCGGATATTTGCCGCTATGCTCCGGGGGTTGCCCGGATTTGCGGCAGGTTTTCTGCCTGTTTTTTGGGCAGATGCCGCGAAATCGGGCAGCGGCATGCGCCCGCGTCGACCGACACAGTCCGCTTAATCGTTTGACATCCAACGGTTTTTTCCGCCCCCGCGAAGTGGCACAGCGTGTGCAATAGCCAACGCCGATACCGCGCAGCCGTGCCGGGTGCGTGGCCTTGCCAATGAGACGAAGTGTGCCATGAAGAAGATCGAAGCGATCATCAAGCCGTTCAAGCTCGATGAGGTGAAGGAAGCGCTGCACGAGGTCGGGATCCAGGGCATCACGGTGACCGAGGCCAAGGGCTTCGGCCGCCAGAAGGGCCATACGGAACTCTACCGCGGTGCCGAGTATGTCGTCGACTTCCTGCCCAAGGTGAAGATCGAGGTGGTGGTCGACGACGCGCTGGCCGAACGCGCCGTCGAGGCGATCACCGAGGCCGCCCGCACCGGGCGCATCGGCGACGGCAAGATCTTCGTATCCGCCGTCGAGGAAGCGATCCGCATCCGAACCGGCGAGCGCGGCAGCGACGCCGTGTGATTCACTCCCTCCCGCCCCACGCGTTGCCGGGGCGGACATTCCATGAACCGACCTGAAGACGGGGAAAAACAAGCATGACCAAGAAAGTTCTCGAAATGATCAAGGAAAACGACGTCCAGTACGTCGATTTCCGGTTCACCGATCCGCGCGGCAAGTGGCAGCACATCTCGCAGCACGTCTCCACCGTGAACGAGGATTTGCTGACCGAGGGAATCATGTTCGATGGCTCGTCCATCGAGGGCTGGAAGGACATCAGCGAATCCGACATGAACCTCGTGCCCGAGCTCGCGACCGCGGTGATGGATCCGTTCTCGGCCCAGCCGACGCTGGTGATGTTCTGCGACGTCATCGAGCCGTCGACCGGCCAGCCCTACAGCCGCGACCCGCGCTCGACGGCCAAGCGCGCCGAGGCCTACGTCAAGTCCGGCGGCTTCGGCGACACCGCCTATTTCGGGCCGGAGGCCGAGTTCTTCGTGTTCGACGACGTCCGCTTCGAGGCGACGATGAACCGCTGCGCCTACGAGATCGACTCGGACGAGGGGCCGTACACCAGCGGCAAGACCTACGAGGAGGGCAACTGGGGCCACCGGCCGCGCGTCAAGGGCGGCTACTTCCCGGTGCCGCCGGTCGATTCCGCGCAGGATCTGCGCTCCGAGATGGTCAGCACCATGGTCGACATGGGCCTGAACATGGAGAAGCACCACCACGAGGTGGCGCCCTCGCAGCACGAGCTGGGCCT
>CAYFYY010000210.1:0-2108 GCA_964347475.1 uncultured Flavobacteriales bacterium | reverse complement strand
CGGTATCGAAGATCGCGTGGCCGCCAACCAGCCCCTTGCCGGGCAGCTTGAAGGCATCGTTGGTCGCCTCGATCATCAGCACCGTCGCCGGCGCATCGCACTCGATCCGCCAGGCGGTGCCGCGCGGCAACAGCACGTAGTCGCCGTCGCGGAATTCGAGGTGCCCGTAGTCGCAGTACAGGTGCCCACGGCCGCTATGGAAGAACAGTACGTCGTCGCCGTCGGCATTGCGCACCAGCCGTTCCATACGGCCTTCGCAGCGCCACAGACGGATCGCCGTCGCTGCGTTGCCGAGAATCAGCGGCGCCTGCCACGGCGGGGTTGCGCGCGTGATCTTGTTCAGGTCGAACGCGCGCGGCCGCAACGGGCCGTCCCAGTCGATCCAGCCGGTCGGCGGATGCCTGTGGTGGAAGTGCGTCGCCGGGCCGAAGAATCCCTCGCGCCCGGCCTCGCGCTCGTACGTTCCCTCGGGCATATCGCAATGGGCCTGGCGGCTTGCCGTTCCCATCACGCGGGGGAAGGAAATCCAGTCCTTCATCGTTCCAATCCTTCTCGACACGCCAAAACGCACGGACATCAAAATAGTTGCATATGCAACCAATGACAAGTAGCATTCGCCGGCAACCGGCCGGAAGGGAGTGGCCCCATGACCAGGAAGACGAGCGCTGACGGCACGGACCGGCGGCTGGAACTCGATTCCTTCATGCCCTACCGCCTGTCGGTCCTGCAACAGGAGGTCAGCCGCCTGATCGCCACGGCCTATGCCGAGAAATTCGGCCTGATGCGGCACGACTGGCGCGTCATGGCCGCGCTCGGCAACGACCAGCCGCTTACCGCCAACGAGATATGCCGCCGCACGAATATGGACAAGGTCCAGGTCAGCCGCGCGATTTCGCGTCTTCTGAACCGGACGCTGGTCGCCCGTGTCCAGGACACCGGGGACAGGCGGCGCTGGATCCTTCGCCTGACCCCGACGGGCGACGAGATCTATCGGGAAATCGTGCCGGCGGCGCGGGCCCGCGAGTCCGAGCTCCTCTCCGTCCTCAGCGCTGCCGAACGCGTGCAGCTCGACGCGCTGCTCGACAAGCTCTACCGCCGGGCCCACAAGCTTTTGCAGGAAGGCGGCTGAGGCGCGGCGCGCCCGCCGGCCCCGGGGCGCTGCCAAGTTTGCATTGCCATCGCCGCGGCTGGCTCCCAGAATCGATCTGCCGGACCGGTTGCCGCCGGTGCGGCGGGGCATCTTCGGCGGGCGCATGGACGGCTCGAAGCGGAGGCAGCGCGGTGAAGATCCAGAGTCTCGAGACATTCAGCACCGAGTTCGTCGGCTTCGTCCGGGTGCGGACCGACGACGGGGCGGAGGGTTGGGGCCAGATGTCGACCTACAACGCCGACATCACCGCACTGGTCTTTCACCGCCAGATCGTACCTTGGGCGCTCGGCGCCAAAGCACTCGACATCGATGCGCTGGTCGACCTGATTCCGGTGCGCGAGCACAAGTATCCGGGGTCCTACCTGCGGCGGGCCCTGGCCGGGCTCGATACCGCCCTTTGGGACCTGCGCGGCCGCCTCGAGGGCAAGCCGGTGTGCGCCCTGATCGGCGGCACGCCGCGGCCGATCCGGGCCTACGCCTCGAGCATGAAGCGGGACATCACGCCGGAGGACGAGGCGGCGCGTTTCGTGCGCCTGCGCGACAGGTTCGGATTCGATGCCTTCAAGTTCCGCGTCGGCCGCGAATGCGGCAACGACGTCGACGAATGGCCGGGGCGCAGCGAGGCGATCGTGCCCGCGGTGCGCAAGGCGGTGGGCGACTCGGCGGCGCTGCTGGTCGACGCCAACGGCGGCTATTCGCCAGGCCGGGCCATCGCGCTGGGACGGCTCCTCGAAGATCACGGCGTCTGCCACTTCGAGGAGCCGTGCCCGTACTGGGAGTTGGAGCAGACCAAGCAGGTCGCGGACGCGCTGGCCATCGACGTGACCGGCGGCGAGCAGGACTGCGACCTGTCGATCTGGCGCCGCATCGTCGCCATGCGCGCCGTCGACGTCGTGCAGCCCGATGTCTGCTATCTCGGCGGGCTCACGCGGACGCTGCGCGTCGCCGCCATGGCCGC
>CAYFYY010000209.1:0-2192 GCA_964347475.1 uncultured Flavobacteriales bacterium | reverse complement strand
TTCTCAGCCATTATCCGGTGCGCTCCGCAATTCGTTCGGGGGATTTTGCTGCGCAACATATCAGATTTTGCTGCGCAGCATAACAAGGCATTTTCAGAAATGCTGCAGTGCATAGATGGGGCGTGCGGTGCAAAGTTCAAACCAGGTCTTGTGGCAGTTCCGCCGCGGCCGCTGGCGTGCCGTCACGCCCGTCGCTATACTCGCCCGCCATGGGCACGCGCAAAGACGGGCCGGGACCGGACCCCGCCGATCTCGAAGGGCTGGCCAGGCGGTTCCAGGATCTTTGGCAGGAGCAGCTGGCGGCGACCGCGTCCGATCCCGAATTCGTGGAGATGATGGGCAAATGGATGGGCGCCCTCGCGGCCGGGGGCATGGGCCCGCCGGCACCGCCGCCCGGCACTCCGGCCGGGCCGCTCGACCCGGCCGCCTGGATGGCCACCATGCAGCGGGCGCTTGCCGGGGCCGGCACCGAAGGGAAAGGCGGGGCGGATGACGCAAGTGCGGGCGCACGATCGCGGAAGGCTGGGGCCAAGGCCGCTGCCGCTGCATCTCGGACTGGCCATGTGGACGGTGACGAGCTCGAGCGTCGCCTTGCCGATCTCGAGCAGAGGGTGGAACGGCTGGAAGCCGGCCTTGGCGGGACGCGCAAGGGCGCTACAGGCGGAGCTCGCCGCCGCAAATCCTGAAGCGCTGGGCCGCGCGGTCATCGCCGAGGGATTGCACCGGCTCGACCGGCTGTTGGCCGGGATCGAGCAGTACCGTCATCACGCCTGGGAACGCGACGTCGCCGACGCGCCGGAACTGTGGCGCGAAGGGTCGACAGTGCTGCGCGACTATGGCGGCATCGGCCCGGCGGTGCTGTTCGTCCCTTCGCTGATCAACCGGGCCTACATCCTCGATCTCTCGGGTCGCCACAGCCTGCTGCGCTGGCTGGCACGGCACGGCGTCAACCCGTGGCTGGTCGACTGGGGCTATCCGGGCGAGACCGAGCGCCGCTTCGGTCTCGACGACTATATCGCGGGGCGTTTGGCGCGGGCGCTCGAGGCGACCGTCGAGCTGACCGGCGGGCCGGTGGCGGTCGCCGGCTACTGCATGGGCGGCCTGCTGGCGCTGGCGCTGGCCCGGCTGCGGCCGGACCAGGTGACCGGTCTTGTGCTTCTGGCCACGCCATGGGATTTCCATGCCGGTGACGGAGGCCGGGCGCGCGCCCTCGCCGCGCTGGTACCGGTTCTTGAGCCGCAGCTGCAGCTGTTCGGTGCACTGCCGGTGGACAGCCTGCAGATGCTGTTCGCCGGGCTCGACCCGTTCGGCATCCAGCGCAAGTTCGAGGCATTCTCGCGGGTCGACCCCGACAGCGCGCGGGCCCGGCTGTTCGTGGCGCTGGAGGATTGGCTCAACGACGGCATTCCCCTGGCCGCGCCGGTGGCCCGCCAATGCCTGCAGGGTTGGTACGGCGACAATTTGCCGGCACGCGGCGCCTGGACGGTGGCCGGGGCGCGGATCGACCCGGCGGAAATCGATCTTCCGTCGCTGGCCCTGATGCCGGCGAAGGACCGCATCGTGCCCCCCGGATCCGCCGCGGCGCTGGCGGCCGCTTTGCCCCGCTGCGATGCCCTGACCGTCGGCGCCGGCCATATCGGAATGGTCGTGGGCTCCGGCATGCGCACCGCGGTCTGGGAACCGCTCCGGCACTGGATTGCTGCATTGCAGCAATAACAGAAATGTTATTTTCAGGGGTTGCAATAGACAAAATGCCAAGTTATTGTGCATCTGCACAATATGAATTTCCCGGTGGAGCAGGGCCGTGACACAGTCCGGCCCGCTTCCGCCACAATCGACTGGAATGGTTCCGGCGTCCGCCGGCGCAAGCCCGGCGGACGGCCGCAGAGGAGGATCGAAGACATGGCAGAAATCGTAATCGCCGCGGGCGCCCGCACGCCGGTCGGCTCGTTCAACGGGAACCTCAGCAGCGTCCCCGCCTCCTATCTCGGAGAGGTGGCGATCCGCGAGGCGATGAAGCGCGCCAAGGTCGCGCCGGAAGACGTGGACGAGGTCGTGATGGGCCAGATCCTGACCGCCGGCCAGGGCCAGAACCCGGCCCGCCAGGCGGCGGTGAATGCCGGCATTCCGGTCGAGAAGACGGCGCTGCAGATCAACCAGCTGTGCGGCTCGGGCCTGCGCTCGGTGGCGAT
>CAYFYY010000208.1:0-2346 GCA_964347475.1 uncultured Flavobacteriales bacterium | reverse complement strand
ATCAGCTCGTCGTCCGTCTGCACCTGGTCGCCGGGGAAGTCCTCGCCGTCGAAATAGGGCGCCATCGGCGCGGAGCGCAGGATGCGCCGCGCCAGCTTCATGCCGGCCAGCACCACGCGCTGATCGGTCTCGTCCTCCAGGTAGTTCGGCTGGATGACCGGATCGTCGAACGGGTCGGCCGAGACCGCCCTGACGTAGCCGGTGCTTTCCGGGCGCTGCTGCCAGGCGGCGACCGACATGCCGGGGAACCTGTCGAACACGGCCTGGCGGCCGGTGATGTAGCTCGCCGGCGTGAAGGAGATCTGCAGGTCGCAGTTGGCGATGGCAGGGTCGGAGCGGCAGAAGGCATAGACGATGGTCGCCGTCAGCGCCAGCACGCTGGGCCTGCCGAGCGCGTATTTCACCAGTTCCGGCACGAGCCCCAGCCCGCGGACGCGCTCGTTGATGGTGTCGCTGTTCTTGACCCGCGCAGTGAAGCGCGGCGCGTAATGGTCGCGCAGATTGAGACCCACGGCGGGCAGGGCATGGACCACGGGCACGCCGAGTTGGGCGAGATGCGCCGGATCGCCGATGCCGGAGATTTGCATCAGCTGCGGCGAGGCGATGACGCCGCCGCACAGGATCACCTCGCGCCGCGCCGCGATCGCGCGCGCGGCGCCCCGCCGGCCGCCCTTGTGGTAGCGCACGCCCGTGACCTTCCTGCCGTCCAGCACCAGGCCGGTGGCATGGGCACGGGTGACCACGGTCAGGTTCGGGCGCTTCTTCGCGGGGTTGAGATAGGCGCGCGCGGCGCTCACCCGGCGCCGCCCCTGGATGGTGCGCTGGGTATAGCTGACGCCCTCCTGCGCGGCGCCGTTGTAGTCGGGGTTGCGCGGGATGCCGAGGCTCTCGCAGCCGGCAATGAAGGCGTCGCACAGGCGGTGGGTCCAGTCCGTGTCGGTGACGGTCACCGGGCCGTCGCGGCCGCGGAACGTCTCGTCGCCCTCGCCGATGCGCCGCTCCAGCCGCTTGAAGTAGGGCAGCACGTCGGCGTAGCCCCAGCCCCGGTTGCCGTGCTGCGCCCAGCCGTTGAAATCGTCGCGGTTGCCGCGCGAGAAGATGTTGCCGTTGATCGAGCTCGAGCCGCCCAGCGTCTTGCCGCGCGGCACCGGAATGGCGCGCCCGGCCGTCCATTTCGAGGGCTCGGTCCTGAAACGCCAGTTGACGAAGCGGTCGTCCAGCAGCCTGTTGAAGCCGGAGGGGATGTGGATGAAAGGATGCCAGTCCGGCGGCCCGGCCTCCAGCACGCAGACGCTGTGCCGGCCGTCCGCCGTCAGCCGGTTCGCCAGCACGCAGCCCGCCGACCCGGCGCCGATGACGATGTAGTCGAATGCGTCCATGCGAGGATCCCCGTCCCGCCGCCGGCGCGTGCGCGCCCGAACCCGAATTCGGGCGAGTGTACAGCCGCCCGGCGCGAACGCAATGGGACGGGAGGGTTGGTCGCGCGGCCTGTGCGACCCCACGACCGGCGCTCGATTTTTCAGGCGGGCGGCAATCCGGCGCGACGGTGCCGGCGCGAGGCGGCGCGCAACGGCGCCGCGCCGAACGCCTGGCGCCCGGTCATGTCCGCTTGCTGCGTTGGGGCGGCCGCTCAGTGACCGGGTGCAGGCCTTCTGCTTTTGACCCATTCCAGTCATTCGCCATCGCGCGACTCTGCAATTCACGCCTTGCCGGTCGCCCGCGCCATGCTCGCAGGATCGAACGCCGGCATCGATTGGATGTGGCCGAACCCTTGGCTCACATACCACACCGAGAAGGTAAGCAGACTTTCGGGTTCCGGCGCCTCGACAACATCGACGAAGTCGAACTGGCCTTGCGTGTAATAGACCGCCTCCAGAGTAATGCCGAGTTCCTTCATCTTGGCCGTGGCGCTCTCCACCCGTTCGCCATGGCGTTTGGCCCAATCAGTGCCAAGCGTGCCGAGCAGGACGTATTTCATGCCGGAGGCTCCTTTCTCGCTGAACGAAAAACCCGCGGGCGGTGGCGCGGGCGACTTCCCATCGATTAAGATGGTCCACAATGCGCCTTTCGTCGAGAACGCGGTGGCGGGTTCACTCTGTTGGCCCATTCCACACTGTCATTGTATCCGCCGCCGCCGGGTCTAGCTCGACGTGGTCGCCGTTTCGCGCGGCCTTGATGAAATCCGCACTGAGCACGGCCCTAGGTATCAAAGCAAATCAGCGGTCCGGAGCCGCTTTCTCACGCGACCGCTCTCAGCCCCAGATCGGACATTTCGCGCTTCGGTGTCTGCTCAACTCCGCTGAGCGGACCAATCTTAGTGGGGCCTCTGACTTCCGCTCGTGACCC
>CAYFYY010000207.1:0-2387 GCA_964347475.1 uncultured Flavobacteriales bacterium | reverse complement strand
CGTGATGCTCGTGCATATGGTGGTCGTGATCCGCGTGTTCGCCGGCATCGCTCTCAGGGACCAGGTGCATGCCGCATTTGGGGCAATCGCCCGGTCCGTTCTGACGCACCTCGGGATGCATCGGACAGACGTAAACGGTTGCGTTGTGATTGGCGTCAGCGTGGTGTTGTTGGTTTTTCATGTTTTCAGTCCCGTCGAAAATTCGTTTTGGGGCTCCAATGTCCGTCCGTTTGGTGTTTCAACCTTATCAGAAATCGCATGAGCGATGCTGGTGGCCAGCGGATCGGCCAGCGAAATGGCGTTGGTTTCGTGCGGAATGCTATCTGTCGTGATTACGCGCGCGGCACCGGCGGCAAGGATGTCTTCGTAGGCGCTGCCCGCGAATACCGCGTGGATGATGACGCAGATTGGCGTCCGCGTTCCGGCCGCAGCCAGATGCTCCATCGCACGGATCATCGTGCGCCCGGACGAGGCGATGTCGTCTAGGACAACGGGTGTCCCGTGCTTCAGTGCGTCGCTTTCGGGCACGCTGACATCCACTTGCCAGTCGCCGGACCGCACTTTGGTCAGCACCTCATAGGGGCGTCCGGCCGTACGCGCGACCTCGGCGACCCATTGCTGACTTTCGCTGTCGGGACCCAGGACAACCGCGTCCGGCACCTCGCGCGCAATCCAGTCGGCGATGAGCGGCGCGGATCGTACGCGGATTGCCGGAATGCCAAACAGCCGGTCGAGGGACCGAATGCGGTGCAGATGCGGGTCGACGGTGACCAGCCAGTCAAAACTGTCCTCCAGAAACTGTGCGAACAGCGGGGCCGTCACGGCTTGCCCGGGCGCGAACCGTTTGTCCTGCCGCATGTAGGCAAGGTAAGGCGCCACGAGCCCCACGCGCGCGGCCCCCAGTTCGCGCGCGGTGGCCGCAGCAAAGCGCAACGGAAGTGCCAGCGGGTCCGGGTCGCGCAGCGTGGCCAAAAAGATGACATCGCGGCCCTTCATGTTCTCAGGGAGCGTCACGAGGCTCTCGCCGTCGGGGAACCGGTGCAGGTCGATCGCCGCCGTTTCTGCGCCCATGCGATTGGCCAGGTCTCCGGCGAGGGCTTCCATCTCTGGAAAGACGAGGATGAGGGGTGTCATGGGGCATCCTCCACACAGAAGGGGCTGTCGCCGCTGGCGGCGTAATCCAGCGCCCACGCTAACTCGCCTTGTGTCTCCGCGTGAACTTCGAACAAAGGTTGACCGATTTCGACGGTGTCTCCCACGCGCGCGTGCAGAAGAACACCCGATGTCTTGCGGCCCGGCGCACCCGCGAGCTTTGCGATCTTGGCGATGCGACGATTGTCGATTGCGGTAATTCGTCCGGCGCGATCGGCGTTGACCGGCTGCATTTGTGGCGCTTCGCCCGGTTCGGTGAACCCGCCCTGCGCCGCACAGATCGCCAAGAATTTGGCCTCTGCCTTGCCCCCATCCAACAGTTCGGCTGCCAATTGGCGCCCATTCGTTCCGACGAGTTCCAGCAAGGCACCAGCGACATCGAGGGCGCGCTCGCGCAGATCAGCTGGGGCCTGTGGGCTGCGCCTAAGCACTGCCAGAACGTCGTATGCCTCAAGCGCCGGCCCGATCCCGCGCCCCACCGGGGCGGAGCCATCGCTTCGATTAACTGAAATTGTCTGGCCCAGTGCTGTGGCGACGGCCTGAAGCCTATCGGAAAGCGCCTTGGCGGCCGCGTCGGAGCGCACCTTCGCCGTAGGCCCGATCGGCATGTCAATCAGCACGTGACTCGATCCCGCAGCCGCCTTTTTGGACAGTATACTGGCCACCATCTGCCCCTCGCTGTCAAAATCGAGTGGGCGTTCGATGCCGATCAGCATGTCGTCGGCGGGGCTCAGGTCCAGCCCGCCGCCCCAGACGATGCAGCCGCCCTCGGCCTCGACGACGCCGCGCATCGCGGCTTGGTCCAAAGCGACGGGTGCCATGACCTCCATCGTGTCGGCGGTGCCGGCGGGCGAGGTGATCGCGCGGCTGGATGTCTTCGGGATCAGGTGCCCCGCGGCCGCCACGATCGCCACAACGATCGGCGTGGTTCGGTTGCCTGGCAGCCCCCCGACACAATGCTTGTCGAGAACAGGCCCCCTGCCCCAGTCGAGCCGCGCGCCCGCGTCTCGCATAGCCAGTGTCAGCGCGATGGTTTCGGCCTCGTCCAGCCGGTCTCCGGCGCAGGACGTCACGAAAGCGGCAAGGTCGAGGTCCGAGAGCCGCCGGCCGATGGTGTCAGATATAATGGCGCGACAGGCGTCTTCATCCAGCCGTCCGCCATAAACCTTGGTGCGGATCGCCGACGCCGAAGCCGGCGGTTCGGGATGCGAAAACCGGCCCACCGCTCCCGCCTG
>CAYFYY010000206.1:0-2397 GCA_964347475.1 uncultured Flavobacteriales bacterium | reverse complement strand
AGAGGAAGTATCCCGCGACGGCGAGGAAGCCGAGCAGTACCAGTCCGGTTCGGGAGAACAGAAAATCACGCATGGTCCTGTGCCGCTCCGCCCCGATCAGGGTTGAACGACAGCCCTCTGGAGACCTTCACCGGTGACCGGGATTCCGGTTACGACCTTCGTCCTTCGCGGCATCGATCACAGCCATCCTGCCGTTCGCGCCGAAGCGCCCTCTCATCCTGTTGGTCGGTGCACGTGCCATCCCGTTTTGGCCCCCCTCAGATCCTCACCGAACGCAGCCGCAGCGAATTGCCGACCACCGACACCGAGGACAGGCTCATGGCCGCGGCGGCGAAGATCGGAGAGATCAGGATGCCGAAGAACGGGAACAGCACGCCCGCCGCCACCGGCACACCCGCGGCGTTGTAGACCAGCGCGAAGAACAGGTTCTGTTTGATGTTGCGCATGGTCGCGCGGGCCAGGCGCCGGGCCCGGACGATGCCGTTGAGGTCGCCCTTGACCAGGGTGAACCCCGCGCTCTCGATCGCAACGTCGGCGCCGGTGCCCATGGCGATGCCGACATCCGCCTGCGCCAGCGCCGGCGCATCGTTGACGCCGTCGCCGGCCATCGCGACCCTGCGGCCCTCGGCCTGCAGCTCCTTGATAATGCGCGCCTTGTCCTCGGGCAGCACCTCGGCGCGGATCTCGTCGATCCCGAGCCGGCCGGCCACCGCCCGTGCCGTGCGTTCGTTGTCGCCCGTCGCCATGACCACTCGAAATCCCTGTTGGTGCAGCGCCTTGAGCGCATCCGGGGTCGTCTCCTTGACCGGATCGGCGACGGATACGAGGCCAACAATGTCCGACTCCACGACGACGAACATCACCGTCTCGCCCGCATCGCGCCGGCTGTTGGCAGTTTCGGACAGCCTGCCGCCGTCGAGCCCGAGATCGGCGACCAGCCTGGTATTGCCGAGCGCCACCGCCTTACCGTCGACGATGCCCTTCACCCCCTTGCCGGTGATGGCCTCGAACGCCTCCGCCCTGGCCAGGGCCACGCCCCGATCCTCGGCGCCGGCGACGATCGCCTCGGCGAGCGGGTGCTCGGAGCCGCGCTCGAGGCTCGCGGCCAGGCGCAGCACTTCGGCCTCGTCGTGGCCGGATTCTGGCAGAACCGCGACGAGCTTCGGCTTGCCGACGGTCAGCGTGCCGGTCTTGTCGACGATCAGCGTGTCGACCCCGGCGAACCGCTCCAGGGCTTCGGCATTCTTGATCAGCACGCCGGCTTGCGCGCCCCGCCCGGTCGCCGTCATGATCGACATCGGCGTCGCCAGCCCGAGCGCGCAGGGGCAGGCAATGATCAGGACCGCGACCGCCGAGACCAGGGCGTAGGAGAGCGCCGGCACCGGACCCCAGATCGCCCAGGAGATGAACGACAGGATGGCAATGGCGATCACCGCCGGCACGAACACGCCGGCCACCGCATCGGCGAGCTTCTGGATCGGCGCGCGGCTGCGCTGGGCGTTCGCCACCATCTCGACGATCTGGCTGAGCATGGTATCGGCGCCGACTCGTTGGGCCTCGATCACCAGGCTGCCGGTGCCGTTGATCGTTGCGCCGGTCACCGGATCGCCCTCGACCTTCTCGACCGGGACCGGCTCGCCGGAGATCATCGACTCGTCGATAGAGGATCGGCCCTCGACCACGACGCCGTCGACCGGGACCTTGTCCCCGGGGCGGACCCGCAGCCGGTCGCCCACCTCGACATCCTCGAGCGGGATCTCCTCCTCGCGTCCGTCGGGGCCGATCACCCGCGCCGTCTTCGGCGCGAGGTCGAGCAGGGCCCGGATCGCCGAGCCCGTGCGCTCGCGGGCGCCGAGCTCCAGCACCTGGCCGAGCAGGACGAGGACGACGATCACCGCGCCGGCCTCGAAATAGACCCCCACGTGTCCTTCGGCATCACGGAATCCTCCGGGGAAGATCCCCGGCGCGAGCACCGCGACCACGCTGAACAGATAGGCCGCACCGACGCCCATGCCGATCAGCGTGAACATGTTCAGGCTGCGGTTGACCACCGACCTGACACCGCGCACGAAGAACGGCCAGCCAGCCCACAGGATGACCGGCGTGCCGAGCGCCAGTTCCACCCAGAGCGCCGCGCCTTCGCCGAGAGCCTCGCGGATGACCCCGAGTCCCACAAACGGGCCCATCGTCAGCGCCAGCAGCGGTACCGTCAGCACCGCGCCGATCCACAGGCGGCGCTTGAAATCGACGAGCTCCGGGTTCGGCCCCTCGTCGGGGGCCGGCACGCCCATCGGCTCCAGGGCCATGCCGCAGATTGGGCACTCGCCCGGCCCGTCACGCACGATCTCCGGGTGCATGGGACAGGTGTATTTGGTCCCCGCAGGCAGGGCCGCGCCC
>CAYFYY010000205.1:0-2518 GCA_964347475.1 uncultured Flavobacteriales bacterium | reverse complement strand
GCCTCAAGAATCTCGATGAGGCCGGCATCACCTATATCGGCGCCGAGGTGAAGGCGGGCGATATCCTCGTTGGCAAGGTAACGCCGAAGGGCGAATCGCCGATGACGCCCGAGGAGAAGCTGCTGCGCGCGATCTTCGGCGAAAAGGCTTCCGACGTGCGTGACACCTCGCTGCGCGTGCCGCCGGGCGTGACCGGGACGGTTGTCGAGGTGCGGGTGTTCTCGCGTCGCGGCGTCGACAAGGACGAGCGCGCCCTCGCCATCGAGCGGGCCGAGATCGAGCGCCTCGGCAAGGACCGCGACGACGAGCGTGCGATCATGGAGCGCTCGCTGAAGACCCGGCTGTACGAGTTGCTGCCGGGCAAGACGGTGAGCAGCGGCCCCAAGGGGCTGTCGGCGGGCACCAAACTGACCAAGGAGAAGCTCGACGAGTTCACGGTCGGCCAGCTGCGCCAGATCGCCGTCAAGAACGACAAGGTGAACGACGAGATCGAAGGACTCAACAAGGTGTTCGACGATGCCATCGATCGCCTGCAGCACCGCTTCGAGGACAAGGTTGAGAAGCTCCAGCGCGGCGACGAATTGCCGCCGGGCGTGATGAAGATGGTCAAGGTCTTCGTCGCGGTGAAGCGCAAGCTGCAGCCGGGCGACAAGATGGCCGGCCGTCACGGCAACAAGGGCGTGATCTCGAAGATCATCCCGATGGAGGACATGCCATATCTCGAGGACGGCACCCCGGTCGATATCGTGCTCAACCCGCTCGGCGTACCGAGCCGCATGAATGTCGGGCAGATCCTCGAGACGCATCTCGGCTGGGCGTCGTCGGGGCTGGGCCGTCAGATCGGCGACATCTTGGCTCAGCTCGGTTCCGCCAAGGATGGCACCGACAAGCTGCGCAAGCTGCTGGAGCGGATCTACGGCAAGGCGCTGTACAAGGCCGACATCGCCGATATGGACGATCCGCAGCTGATCGAACTTGCCGGGAACCTGACCAACGGCGTGCCGATGGCAACGCCCGTCTTCGACGGAGCGCGCGAGGACGATATCGTCGAGATGCTCGAACAGGCGGGCCTGCAGAAATCCGGCCAGGTCACGCTGATCGACGGGCGGACCGGCGAGGTCTTCGATCGCAAGGTGACCGTCGGCTACATCTACATGCTCAAGCTCCACCACCTCGTGGACGACAAGATCCACGCGCGGTCCATCGGTCCATACAGCCTGGTCACCCAGCAGCCGCTGGGCGGCAAGGCACAATTCGGCGGCCAGCGCTTCGGCGAGATGGAGGTGTGGGCGCTCGAGGCCTATGGGGCCGCTTACACGCTGCAGGAGATGCTGACGGTAAAATCGGACGACGTTTCGGGCCGTACCAAGGTCTACGAGGCGATCGTCCGGGGCGACGACAATTTCGAGGCGGGCATCCCGGAGTCCTTCAATGTTCTGGTGAAGGAACTGCGGTCGCTCGGTCTCAACGTTGAGCTGATGGAACGAGGCTACTGATCGGGGCCGATGGGCGGCTCGCCGCGCGACCCGCCCGGCTACCATGGCAAAACACGGATACCAGGAGAATTCCATGCAAGAGTTGATGAATATCTTCGGTCAGCCGACAGGCCCGCAGAGCTTCGATTCGATCCAGATCTCGATCGCGAGTCCGGAGCGCATCCGCTCATGGTCGTTCGGCGAGATCAAGAAGCCGGAAACCATCAACTACCGGACCTTCAAGCCGGAGCGCGACGGCCTGTTCTGCGCCCGCATCTTCGGCCCGATCAAGGATTACGAGTGCCTGTGCGGCAAGTTGGCCTCGCCGGTTGCGCATATCTGGTTCCTGAAGTCGCTGCCCAGCCGCATCGGCCTGCTCATCGACATGACGCTGAAGGATCTGGAGCGGGTGCTCTATTTCGAAAGCTTCGTGGTCACCGAGCCGGGGCTGACCGACCTCAACATGTTCCAGCTGTTGAGCGAGGACGAGTACCTCGACGCCCAGGACGAGTACGGCGAGGAGAACTTCACCGCGAAGATCGGCGCCGAAGCGCTGAAGGACATGCTGACTGCGCTGGATCTCGAGGAGGAGCGGGCCACGATCCGTGCCGACCTCAAGGAGACCAATTCGGAAGCCAAGCGCAAGAAGCTGGTCAAGCGGCTGAAGCTGGTCGAGAACTTCATCGCCTCGGGAGCACGCCCCGAATGGATGATCATGGACGTCGTGCCGGTCATTCCGCCCGAGCTGCGCCCGCTGGTCCCGCTCGACGGCGGCCGCTTCGCCACCTCGGACCGACATCATCGTGCGCAACGAAAAGCGCATGCTTCAGGAGGCAGTCGATGCGCTGTTCGACAACGGACGGCGCGGTCGCGTGATCACCGGCGCGAACAAGCGGCCGCTGAAGTCGCTCAGCGACATGCTCAAGGGCAAGCAGGGCCGCTTCCGTCAGAACCTGCTCGGCAAACGCGTCGATTATTCCGGCCGCTCGGTCATCGTGGTCGGCCCGGAGCTGAAGCTGCACCAGTGCGGCCTGCCGAAGAAG
>CAYFYY010000204.1:0-2520 GCA_964347475.1 uncultured Flavobacteriales bacterium | reverse complement strand
GCCAGTGGATCCGCCACCGCACCGCCAACGTCAACGAGTACTCGGCGCGCTACTCGATCCTCGACAAGGAGTTCTACATCCCGGCGCCGGAGCAGCTCGCGGCGCAGTCGGCGACCAACCGCCAGGGCCGCGGCGACGTGCTGGAAGGTGCGGAGGCCGCGCGGGTGCTGCAGCTGCTGCAGGACGACGCCGCGCAATGCTATGCCCATTACGAGGAGATGCTGAACGAGGACGCCGACGGCAACGTGCGCGACCCGGGGCGCCACGGCCTCGCCCGCGAGCTCGCCCGCATGAACCTGCCGCTCAACGTCTATACGCAGTGGTACTGGAAGATCGACCTGCACAACCTGCTGCACTTCCTGTCGCTGCGCGCCGACCGCCATGCCCAGTACGAGATCCGCGTCTATGCCGAGGCGATGCTCGACGTCACGCGTCGCTGGATGCCGATCGCCTGCGAGGCCTTCGAGGACTATGTCGTCGGCGGCGTCCAGCTGTCCCGCACCGGCATCGCCATCGTCCGCCGGATGCTCGGCGGCGAGGACGTGCAGCAGGCGGACAGCGGCCTGTCGAAGCGCGAATGGGACGAGCTGATGGCGGTGCTCGGCCGCGACTGATGGCGCGTCGCGCCGCCGTCCCGGCCGCCGCCCTGGCAGCCGTTGCGCTGCTGCTCGCCGCCTGCGCGCCGCGCCCCCCCGTCGAGGCGCCGCCGGCGCTGGTCGCGCCGCCGCTTGCCGCCGCACCGGAGGAGGCGCCGTTGCGGCTCGCCCATGCCGCGATCGGCACCGTCGACTCGGTGGTCGTCGAGAAGGGAAGGCGCCGCCTCTACCTGCTGCGCGATGGCGCCATCCTCGCCTGGGCGCCGGTCAGCCTCGGCCGCGAGCCGGTCGGCCCCAAGATCCGTCAGGGCGACCTGCGCACCCCGGAGGGCGACTACGTGCTCGACTGGCGCAACCCGGTCAGCCGCTTCTATCGCTCGATCCATATCTCCTATCCCAACGAGGCCGACCTCGAGCACGCCTTCGCGCAAGGCGTCGATCCGGGCGGCGCCATCTTCATCCACGGCACGCCCGACGTCGCGCTGCTGGGCCGCGACTGGACGACCGGCTGCATCGCGGTTTCCAACGAGGACATGGACCTGATCTGGCAGCTGGTGCGCGACGGCACGCCGATCACCATCCGGCCGTAAGGCCGCGATTGACCCGTCCTACACGAGTCGTAAACTGAACAGCGCGATAATCGGAAGCCGGAACCAGGGAGGATGCCGGCGTGACCGTTCGACTCGCAGCTGTTCTGTGCCTGATCGCTGTCGTTGCGGCGCCCGTCCAGGCCCGCGGAGGGATGCAGGCCGACGGGGTGCTGGTCGACAAGAGCGACCGGCAGCTGTACCTGATGCGCGACGGCGAGATCTGGAAGAGCTATCCGATCGGCCTCGGCTTCGCGCCGCGCGGGCACAAGCGGCAGGAGGGCGACGGCCGCACGCCCGAGGGCACTTATGTGCTCGACTGGCGCAACCCCGACAGCAGCTTCTATCTCTCGATCCACATCTCCTACCCCGATGCCGGCGACCGCGCCGAGGCGGCGCGCCGCGGCGTCTCGCCCGGCGGCGCCATCTTCATCCACGGCCGCCACAGCCCGACCCGGCGCAAGCGCGACTGGACCCTGGGCTGCATCGCCGTGACCGATGCGGCGATGGACGAGATCTGGCGCGCAGTGCCGGACGGCACGCCGATCACCATCCGCCCGTAACGCCTTGCCCCGCCGCGCGGTTCGCGGCACACTCGCCGTAGCCAAAAAGGGTGAGGGAGGCGACCATGGCGATGATGCTGAAGGTCTGCGACATGCGCGAGCGCAATCCCGGCGGCGATGCGCGCTACCGCTACATCGCCGGCCGCATCGACGACCAGACGCGGCTGGTGCTGATGCCGAGCCGCGCGCCCGATGCGAAGGAGGGCGACTGGGTGCTGTACGTCGCGCCCGACGCGAAGCCGCCGGCCGGCGACGCCGCGGCCGAGCTGCCGGAGGACTGAGCCGGGCATCACGGCTCCGCCGCGCCGGTCCGGGCCTCGCCCGACCGCGAGGAACAACCCCATGCAAAGGCGTTTTCTGCGGGTTTCGGAAGGCCCGTTTCACACCCGGCCGGGCGGCGGGATGGCCCCGGCATGAGGGCCGGGCGTCTCTGATGCGCGGCCCCGCGGCGCCGGCTGGCCCTCGCCGCCATCCCGCCATGCGGAGTGCGGAGGGGCGCATCCCGCTGCTCGACCCGGCTGCGCGGGCCGGCGGCGCCGCGTCTTAACCTTTGCGCAATCCCCGGCGGGGACAATACGGGGCAGCGAGGGGAGTCCGCGATGACGGATCAGAGACGAGACTCTGCAAAGGGTGCCGGGCGGGCGGACATGAACGCTGCGCCGCCGCCTGACGGGCCGACACCGGACCTACTGGGCAGCGATGCCGTTTTGGGGATGCCGGTCGGCATCGCGACCTTGCTCGTCTGGGGCGCCCTGATGCCGGTCTTCGGCGGGT
>CAYFYY010000203.1:0-2559 GCA_964347475.1 uncultured Flavobacteriales bacterium | reverse complement strand
CGGTGCCGATTCCACGTTGGTGGATGATGTATTAGGATGCCACCGACCGGCGCGGCGCGAACGCGATCCGGCACAGGCCCCACAGGAACATCGAAAACAGCACGTGCGGAACGAACGCAGCGACGATGAGTCTCGGGCTCACCGCCAGTCCGAGGAATCCCCAACCCACGACCGGATAGAATACCACCAGCACCAATCCCCACAGCGCCGCGCCCAGGAACAGGGCGTTGCGCAGGCTCAGGCTGTTGCGGAACATGACGACGAAAGCGGCGGACCAGAACGTGACGTAGACGATATGGAACAACAGCCCGACGGGCAGTGGCAGTGGCCTTTGCAGGACGGTCTCGGCGAACGCCAGACCCAGGGGCTTGGGCAGCGGTGAAATTCCCAACTTGAGGGCGGGCACCATCACCGCCGACAGCAGGACGGCGGTCGCGATTCCGACTCCAAGAGCCTTTAACCATTCGACGTACGAAAGTCTATGCATGCGCATGGTCATGTCTTTTTCGATTTTGCCGGAGCGGCGGCGACCCGCTTCCTCGCGTGTTCCCGCGTGGCCTCGGGCGGCGGGCACTTGGCCAGGCAGCCTTCCGGAGCGGCGGCGCAACAGTCCTCGGCAAAGAATCCCACGAGTTCGCCGAGGCGCCCGTAATCGACCGCGTAGTAGAGGTTTCGCCCCTGGCGGCGGCGGCGGATCAGTCCCACATTGGCCAGCCGGCCGAGATGGAAGGACAGAACGTTCGGCGCGAGACCAAGTTTCTCTCCCACGGTCCCGGCGGACAGGCCGACCGGACCCACCGGGATCAGCAGGCGGACTATGGCGAGCCGCGCTTCGTGGGAAAGCGCCTCGAAGGCGCGACTAAGGCTATACATTTCCATTATACAACGAATATTGAAATATCGTGGGCAACCGGTCAACCACGTGACCCGGCGCCCCGGCTCAAATTACCGTGAAGGAATTACAGGGCAGGCGGAATGCCGCCCTGCAAAGGCGCGCGTACTCAGGCCTCCATTCCCGCAACCGGCAATATGCCGGCTTGAATTCCGCCGCGATCACTTGATCCCCTGTATCGCCAATCGTTGGCTCCGCTCCGGGTCAAACCCGGACCTTGGCGAGGCGATGGCCGGCAGGTCGGGTTGACCGCTGCCAAAGGACCTTCCGGGCGCTGTCCGGTCGGATATTCGATCTGACATACCGCCGTTTGCCGATTGACATCGTGCGCCATGCGGCGGACCCTCGGCGGCGAACGGGCAGGGGAGATCGCGGCCTATGCCGGAATCGCAATCGTCATGAGCACGCCGTCGATGTCGCGGCGCTATCTCCGCGCCAAGGCGTGGCTCGACCGCCTCACCGCGCGCGTCCTCGGCGGCCTCGGGGTCCGCCTGCTGCTGGACCGCTGGCTCGCCGATCCGCGCGCAGCGCCATGACCAGATCCACCGACAAACCCGAATTCCTCGAGCTGTGGCCGACGCGGATCCTGCGCCACCGCCTGCCGGGGACGGACCGGGCCAACCCGGTGCTGGCCGAACATATCCTCGAGCTGGACGCGGCGAGCGAGAACCTGACGACCGACTATCTGCGCGGCAACCTCTTGGAGAGCGACCATCCGGCGCTCGCCTGGCTGCGCGACTGCATCAACCGCACTGTGGTCGACTACGTGCGCAGCACCGGCATCGACTACGACATGGACTGGTCGATCCAGTGCTGGCCGAACGTCAACCGCTTCGGCGACTACCACAATCTGCACAACCACCCGCACAGCTGGCTGAGCGGCACCTACTACGTTTCCGTGCCGGCGCCGCCCAACGACCTGCCCGGCCGCGCCGACCGCAACCCCGGCGCCATCAGCTTCTTCGACCCGCGGCCGCAGGCCAACATGACGGCGGTGCGCGGCGATCCGCAGGTCGACCCTGAGTTTCGCATCCTCCCCACAGCCGGCGAGATCCTGCTGTGGCCCGCCTTCCTGCACCACCTGGTGCACCCCAACCTGTCCCAGGAGCCGCGCATCTCGATCTCCTTCAACATCACGCTGAAATGGAAGGATGCGTATCTGGCGTAAGGGGCACCGGTCGTCCCACCCCCTCCCCAACCCCTCCCCCGCCCAGGCGGGAGAGGGGCTGATCCTTGGCGCCGTTGCGATCAAAGGCCCCTCTCCCTTGAGAGGGGGAGGGGTTGGGGAGGGGGGTGACGGGCGGTCTTTCGTTTCGTGCGGAGGTCCGCATTCTTGTGTGTCGAAGGATGGGGAGGGGGCCGGCGCCGCGTCAGGCCTTCCGTGGCTTGCCCGCGGCGCGGGCGCGGCTCTCCCGCTTCAGCGGGCGGCCGACCGGGCAGACCTCCTGCAGGAAGCCGTTCAGCGTGTTGACGAGGTTCGCCTCGACCAGGCTGTAGCGGATGAACTGGCCGCGCCGCTCGCTCGCCACCAGCCCGGCGTTCTCGAGCACGCTGAGATGCTTGGAGACCGACGGCTTGGAGATGTCGAACCGCGCGGCGATCTCGCCCGCCGTCATGTCGGTGGCCGAGAGATAGGCGAGGATGCGCCGCCGCACGTCCGACGACAG
>CAYFYY010000202.1:0-2567 GCA_964347475.1 uncultured Flavobacteriales bacterium | reverse complement strand
GCGGGCCAGCACCATCATGTGCACCTCGGAGGCGCCGTCGACGAGGCGCGCCTGGCGGGCGTAGCGGTACATCCACTCGAGCACCGTGTCGCCGGAATAGCCGCGCGCGCCGCACAGCTGGATCGCCGTGTCGACCGCCTTGTGCAGCGCGTCTGCGACGTGCACCTTGGCCATCGAGACCTCCTTCCGCGCGAAATCCCCCTGGTCCAGCTTCCACGCGGCATGCATGACCAGCAGCCGGCCGATCTGGATTTCCTTGGCGACGGCGCCCATCTGGATCTGTACGCTCTCGCGCTCGGCCAGCTTGACGCCGAAGCCCTCGCGCTCGCGCACATAGGCGCCGGCGACCTCCATGGCCCGCTTGGCAAGACCGAGCCAGCGCATGCAGTGGGTGAGCCGCGCCGTGCCGAGTCGGATCTGCGTGACCTTCAGCCCGTCGCCGACCTCAAGCAGGCGGTTCTCGTCCGGGATCTCGAGCTCGTCGAACTCGATCTCGCAGTGGCCGCCATGTTCCTCCGGCCCCATGATCGGGATGCGGCGCGCGACCCGCCAGCCCGGCTGGTCCTTGTGGAACAGGAAGGCGGTCAGCCCTTTGCGCGGGTCGTCCGAGGTCTTGGCGATGAGGATGAAGTGGGCGGCGCCGTCGGCCCCGGTGATGAACCATTTGCGGCCGTTCACGATCCATACGTCGCCCTTGCGCTCGGCCGTCGTCAGCATCATCGCGGGGTCGGAGCCGGCGCCCGGGTGCGGCTCGGTCATGGCGAAGGCGGAGCGCACCTCGCCGTTGACGATCGGTTGCAGCCACTTGGTCTTCTGGGCATCGGTGCCGACCTTCTCCAGCGCCGTCATGTTGCCGTCGTCGGGGGCGGCGCAGTGCAGCGCGACCGGCCCGAAGATCGAGCGGTTGGCCTCCTCGTAGAAGGGGGCGCGTTCGGCCACCGACAGGCCCAGCCCGCCGCGCGCCTCCGGCATCTGCGGTGCCCACAGGCCGGCGGCGCGCGCCTTGTTGCGCAGGGCCTCCAGGATGTGCTCGGCGATGTTGCCATGCTGGTCGTAACTGGTCTTGTCGGCCTCGAGCGGGATGACCTCGGCATCGATGAACGCGCGGACCCGGCTCCGGTAGTCCTCGGCCCTCGGCGAAAGCGTGAAATCCATGGCAAGTCCTCGTCAGGGAATGGCCAGCGTGTGGCCGCCGTCGACCGTGACCACGCTGCCCGTGGTGAACGACCCGCCGGCCCCCGCCAGCATCAGCAGCGCGGCATCCAGCTCGCCGGGCGCGGCCACGCGCCGCATCGGAATGCGCTTGATCATGCGCTCCCCCGCCTCGGTGGCGAAGAACGCGTCGTTCATCTCGGTGACGACGTAGCCGGGCGCGAGCGCGTTGACCCGGATGTTGTGGCGCACCAGCTCCAGCGCCATGGTCCGGGTCAGCTGCAGCACCCCGCCCTTCGAGGCGCAGTAGGCGGCGCCCTGCTTCATCGCGTGGTCGCCGAGGATCGAGGCGATGTTGACGATCGAGCCGCCCTGCCCCTGCGCGATCATGCGCCGGGCGCCCTCGCGCGCGACCAGGAAGGCGGCCCTGAGGTTGACCTCGAGGACCGCGTCCCAGTCCTCCTCCGTCATGTCGACGACCGCGGCCATGCGCGCGACGCCGGCGTTGTTCACCAGCACGTCGACCGGCCCGAACGCCGCCTCGGCGGCATCGAAGGCCTCGCCGACCGCGACCGGGTCGGTGACGTCCAGGGTGACCGCCGCGGCCTTGCCGCCATCGACGGCGATGGCGTTCACCTGCGCCTGTAGCTCCGCCTCGCGCCGCGCCGCCAGCAGCACCGCCGCCCCGGCCCGCGCCAGGGTCTGCGCAAAGCGCGCGCCGAGCCCGCCGGAGGCGCCGGTGACCAGCGCCACCTTGCCGTCGAGCCCGAACAGCGATTCGAGAAATTCGGTATCGGCCATGATGCCCCCTGCTGCCGCGACCTTGAGTAGCGCAGCGCCGCGACGCGATCAAGGAAAGCCGACGGCCGGGATAAGCCATCAGCCTTAAGCTATCAGTGGTCGGAAAACAGACCCTTTCTCTGACGGCCGACAGCTGATGGCTGACGGCTTGCCTGGGGAACGAGCCCATGCGTTAGGGATTTCCGCGGGTTTCGGGGCGATGTGATGTAAACTCCCGCGCCCTGCCCATTGAGCCCTCCTCCCCCGCGTGGCATGCTCGCACCCATGCCCGAGCTGCCGGATATCGAGGCCTATATCGCGGCGCTGGAGGCGCGGATCGTCGGCGAGAGGCTCAGCCGCGTGCGCATTGCGCATCCGTTCCTTCTGCGCACCGCCGACCCACCGATCACCGCGGTCGCGGGCAAGACGGTGCGCGGGTTGCGACGGCTCGGCAAGCGCATCGCCATCGGCCTCGACGGCGAGCTCTGGCTGGTGCTGCACCTGATGATCGCCGGGCGCCTGCACTGGGCGGCGCCGGACGCGGCGCTGCCCAAAAAACGGGCACTCGCGGGATTTGACTTCCCCGTGGGCACATTGATCCTGACCGAGGCCGGCACGAAACGGCGGGCGTCGCT
>CAYFYY010000201.1:0-2651 GCA_964347475.1 uncultured Flavobacteriales bacterium | reverse complement strand
CATCAGCGCGCGCGGCTCCAGCGCAAGTTTTCGTAGGAACCCGTCCAGCGTCGCCGCGTCCGGTGGGGTTTTCAGATACTCGATGATCTGCAGCTCGATGCCCCGGTCGCGCAGCAGCTGCAGCGTCTGCCGCGACTTGCTGCAGCGCGGGTTGTGATAGATCGTCACGCTCATCCGGCGATGCTCCCTCCACTTGTCCGTCCGCCGTTGCATGCCCGGCAACGGCCGCCGGGTCAAGAGGGCGCGGCGTCCGCGCTACGCCACCGATGCGGAAAATTATCCGTGACCTGCGCCGCATGAGACGACATCATAGGCGGTCGAACAATCTGCAAGCCGTTTGTTGAAACCTGATCACTCGACCATTCCCGCGGGCCTGTCGGGCAACCTGCGCGGCATCGCCTGGATGGCGCTGTCGACCGTCGCGTTCTCGTCCATGCATGCCATCGTGCGCGATGTCACGCAGACGCTGCACCCGTTCGAGGTCGCCTTCTTCCGGCAGTTCCTCGGCGTCTTCGTGCTCACCCCGTGGTTCATCCGCTACGGCCTCGCGCCGCTGCGCACGCGGCGCCTCGGCCTCCATGCCGCGCGCGCCGGCGTCAACGTGGTGGCGATGTTCGCGTTCTATTACGCGCTCAGCCTGGTGCCGCTGGCGCAGGTCTCGGCGCTCGGCTTCTCGGTCCCGATCTTCACCGCCATCCTCGCCATGCTGTTCCTCGGCGAGCGCGTACGCCTGCGGCGCTGGGCGGCGATCCTGTTCGGCTTCTCCGGCGTGTTCGTGGCCCTGGCGCCGGATCTTAGCGAGACCGGCAGCGTTACCCTCGGCTCGCTGCTGGTCGTGCTGTCGTCGGCGACCTGGGCGATCGCGCTGATCTTCATCAAGGTGCTCGGCCGCACCGAGTCGACGATCACCATCACCACCTACATGGTGCTGCTGATGACGCCGATGTCCCTGGTGCCGGCGCTCGCCGTCTGGCAATGGCCGACGCTGGAGACGTTCGGCCTGCTGGTGCTGATCGGCGTCCTCGGCACGATCGGCCAGCTGACCGTGGTGCAGGCGCTGAAGGAGGGCGAGACCCACGTCGTCATGCCGATCGACTTCACCAAGCTGGTGTGGGCCGCGCTCCTCGGCTTCCTGTGGTTCGGCGAGATCCCGACCGCGTTCACCTGGCTCGGCGGCGCCATGATCTTCGCCTCGACCATGTACATCGCCTGGCGCGAGCACCAGCTGCGCCGCGCCCAAAAGGCGGCGGAAGCCGAGGACGTGCCGTCGGCCCCGCGCGTGCCGGAGCTGTGAGCGTCATCCCCACAAGTTGACGGAATCTTTACCCGGAGCCTCCGTAATGGCGCAGTGGGGCGTGGAAGCGTTGCGCCAATTGCGGGGACTGAACATGAAAAAAGGGCTCCTCACCGTAACCGTTGCCGTCATGTCGGCCATGGTCGCCTCGATCTTAGTCCATCTAAGCTTCGGGTTCATGTTCGAGGGCTATACTTGGGGCAGCGTCGCCCGTCTCTATTCCTGGCCGGACGACTCAAAACCGCGAATAGACTACCAGCCGCCCGATCTGCTGGCCCTGCAGCGCCAGCTGCTCGATGGCCGCTACGACGAACTCGACGACCGTCTCGCCCGGCTTCAACAGGAGTACCTCGCCGGTGCCCGGCCCGAGCTCGAATACACGGTGAACTATCTCGCGTTCCGGAGCACCAATCCCGAGATCGGCACGGCGCTGGAGCGCTGGGTCGCCGCGCGCCCGAATTCTGCGGCGGCGTTGCTTGCCCGTGCCGCCTACACCAGCCACCTGGCATGGTGGACCGGCAAGTTCGCCAAGCCGGGGCCGAATCCTTCGGAACAGACCGACTGGGAGCTCGATATCAGCCTGTATGACGGTGTCCGCCGCGATCTCGAGGCTGCAATTGCCCGCGACCCGCGGAATGTGGCGGCCTATGCCCACCTGATCTATGTCCTGCACCGACTCGGCGACGATCGGCTGGCGCGTGCCATGCGTGACAAGGCGCTGGCCGTCGAACCGTACGCTCATGTGGTCCATGACGCCTGGGTTTCAGTTCTCCTGGATGGACCCGACGGGATGGTCGCCGCGCGGGATTATGTCGATTCGGTCCGCCCCGACTTCGCGCGCAATCCGTTGCTCACACGTCTTGACGCCTCAATCGTTATGCATCAGGCCCGGCGTCTCGCGAAAGCGGGCGAGAACCATGACGCCATCGATCTTCTGTTCGAGGTCGACACCCGTGCGGAATCCGCAACGGTTCTGACCTATCGGGCCAGTCTCTTGCGCAAGACAGGATCGCGTGATTGGGCCGAAGCCGATCTGAACCGGGCGCTGGTGTATCTGCCGCATCGCGTCCACACACTGGCCGCGCGCGCCGAACTCTATTCCGAGTCGGGCCGTGCGGAGCCCGCCGCTCGAGATTTCGCGCTCGCCCTGGAACTCGATCCCGTGAACGCTCGGACATTGTGGAAGCGCTTCAGGAGTCATTATGGCTGGCGGCGGTATCCCGAGGCGGAGACCGACCTTACGGCCGGGCTGCGGCTGCGGCCGGACGATCCGCATTTTCGGTTTCAGCGCGGTCATCTTCGCCTGAAGAAGCTCGATAATCCGGCCGCCGCCGTCGAAGACCTCGCCGTCGCGGTC
>CAYFYY010000200.1:321-2658 GCA_964347475.1 uncultured Flavobacteriales bacterium | reverse complement strand
AGCGCCTCGATCAGCCAGCCGCCCGGAAGGCCCCGGGCCAGCGCCGCGACCAGCCCGCCGAAGCCGCCGGCCAAAAGCGCGACTGCCGCAGCGGTGAAGACGCCGCGCCAGAATCGCGGGGATTCTCCGCGCTCCGGCCGGTTGAGCTTGCGATCGAGCCAGCCGACGACCCGGCCGATCGCCACCACCGGGTGCAGCGCATTGCGCAACAACAGCGCCATCTCGCCAAACAGCGCATCGAGCACCAGCGCCGCCGCCAGCACCAGAAGCCCGGCACCGCCATCCGTCCACTCCGTCATGGCGGCGACATTGCGGTCCCCGGCGCGCCGCGTCAATCCGCCCTGCCCGGAATCAGTCTTGCGCCAGCGTCTCGCCGTCAAACAGCCAGACGGCGCCATCCTGCGAGGAAAGTTTCACGCCGCCGATCTGCTCATCGATGCCATTGAGTTCTATGGCGCTGGCCTTACCGTCAATGACCGCCGCGCCAGCCTCCGTCAACGCGACCTGCGTCGAGCGCATGGCGGCCGGCTCGCCGGTCAGCTCGACGAGCGGTTCCGTCAACGCCGGATCCCCCATGCTCTTGAGGCGATCGAACAGTAATACGTCGCCGACGAAATCGGGATAACCGGTGCCGTGCTTGTGCGACGTCCCAAGGACCTGCGCGACGGTCCGAACTGTATTGGGCGCATTGTCGCGACAGCTTTGCAGCAGCAGCCGATCCCATTTATTTAGACCTGTATCGGCCGCCGGATAATGCGCCATGTAGGCGCGCATGGCGTCCTTCACGGCATCGGGATGGGGCGAATCGGCCGCACAGCAGGCGATCAGCCTGTCCGGCGTGGGCGCGGTCACGGCCTGCCACATCGCGTCGAACGGACGCTGCGCCTCGGCGTCGAGCAAACGCCACCGCTCCCAGGATGCGGCCATGTCAGGCGGGACCAGACCCATCGAGGGACGGTCAGTCGAAAACTGCGACTCGTCGATAAGAAAAAGCCGCTCCGGCGGCAGGCCGAGCAGGCGGAAAGCGGCGATCAGCCACCCGATGAATAGCCGCTCGGAAAGCTCGACACCGTTCCAGACATGAACGGCGTGCGCGGCCTCGACCCGGTCGCGGGTGGCCTCCAGCCGGGCCAGCATGTCGATGCCCTGCTCCGGCGCGTTCCAGTGCGCCGCGCGGAGTTTGTTCCACTCCGCGCGCTGCTCGATCGGCACGAGTGGCCCCGAACCCAGCGGATCGATGAATACAAGGAAATCGTCCCGGCCGGTGCCCGTCGCCTGAAGGACGGTTCCGCTGGCCGATTCGCCGAAAACGATATGGAAGCCGCTGCTGCCCAACGTCATCGTCCCGAAAAACCCTTCCTGACTTGCAGAATAGGCGCCGCTCGCTTCGATTCCGTTAACCGCGCCGCCTGCGACGCAACTTGCGTCGCCGGGGCAATATTGAACTGACCCGGCGGCGCGCTACTGCTAAAAGCAGGCGGTAACCGAACCCGGGGAGCAGATGCGATGAGCGGCGAGATCGGCATCATGGTGTGCGGGCACGGCAGCCGCGACGACGAGGCGGTCTCGGAGTTCGCGGCGGTCGCAACGGGCCTTCGCGAGCGCCTGCCGCACTACCCGGTCGAGAGCGGGTTCCTCGAATTCGCGCGGCCGGTGATCCGCGACGGGCTGGAGGCGCTGCGCGAACGCGGCGTCAAACGCATCCTCGCCGTGCCCGGCATGCTGTTCGCCGCCGGCCACGCCAAGAACGACATTCCCTCGGTGCTCAACACCTGGGCGGCGCAATATCCGGACGTCGAGGTGCGGTACGGGCGCGAGCTCGGCATCGACGTGAAGATGATGCGTGCGGCCGGCGACCGCGTGGCGGAAGGATTGGCCGCCGCCGGCGGGACGGTGCCGCGCTCCGAGACGCTGCTCGCCGTCGTCGGGCGGGGCGCCTCGGACCCCGACGCCAATTCCAACGCCGCCAAGGTCACGCGCATGCTGTGGGAGGGCATGGGATTCGGCTGGGCCGAGACGTGCTATTCGGGCGTCACCTTCCCGCTCGTCGAGCCGGGGCTGGAGCGCGCGGTGCGGCTCGGCTTCCGGCGCATCGTCGTGTTCCCCTACTTCCTGTTCACCGGGCGGCTGGTCAAGCGCATCTACGCGCACACCGACATCGTGGCCGCGCGCCATGCGCAGGTCGAGTTCGTCAAGGCGCCGTATCTTGCCGACCACCCGCTGGTGCTGGAGACCTTCGCCGACCGGGTGACCGAGATCCTCGAAGGGCAGAACCTGATGAATTGCCAGCTGTGCAAGTACCGGGAGCAGGTTCTCGGCTTCGAGGGCGAGGTCGGG
>CAYFYY010000200.1:0-311 GCA_964347475.1 uncultured Flavobacteriales bacterium | reverse complement strand
CCGCAGCAGAGCCACCACCACCACGTCGAGGGCATCGGCACCGATGCCGGGCATGTGCACCACCATCATCACCACGATCATAGCCACGGCGATGATCATGACCATGCGCACGGGCACCATCATCCTTATCCGCACGCCGATCACCCGCTTGGCCCGGTGACCCTGGAAAAGCTGAAAGCTGGCAAGGGGGGCGAATGATACCCGCCCGGACATGATGCCCCTGTTCGATACTTACATCGTGGTGGACTGGAGCGCGGCGTCGGTGCCGCGCACCGGTGCGGACAGCATCTGGTACGCGGAATTCCGGCGCG
>CAYFYY010000199.1:423-2786 GCA_964347475.1 uncultured Flavobacteriales bacterium | reverse complement strand
CATCCGCGAGATGCTGGTCTCGGTGATCCTCGCCGACCAGCTGCCGCCGGAGCGGCCGCTGCCGTCGTGCCGCGAGCTCGCGCGCCGGCTCGGCGTGTCGCGCAACACGGTGGTGCTGGCCTATCAGGGGCTGGTCGATGACGGCTTCATCGAGGCGCGCCAGCGCAGCGGCTATTTCGTCAACCGCGACATCCTCGCCGATAAGCCCGTGCGCCGCGCCGCGCCGGCGGCGCCGCCTTCCGACGGGCCCGACTGGGACGCCATGCTGCGGGTCCATCCCGGGCGCCAGGAGAACATCGAGAAGCCGGCCGACTGGCAGTCCTGCCCCTATCCCTTCGTCTACGGCCAGATCGACCCCGGCCTGTTCCCGATCGCCGCGTGGCGGGAATGCACGCGCCAGGCGCTGGGCCTGAAGGAGATCGGGCAGTGGACGGCGGACAGCCTGCACCTCGACGATCCGGAGCTGGTGCAGCAGATCCGCACCCGGGTGCTGCCGCGCCGCGGCATCTGGGTCGCGCCGGACGAGATCCTGATCACGCTGGGGGCGCAGAACGCGCTCTACCTGCTGGCCAGCCTGTTCATCACGCCGGAGACGACCGTCGCCATGGAGGAGCCGGGCTACCCGGACGTGCGCAACATCTTCGCGCTGAAGACGCGGCGCATCCGCCCGGTCCCGGTCGACGGCGAAGGGCTGCCGGTGGACGAGCGGCTCGACGGCTGCGACTTCGTGTACGTGACGCCGAGCCACCAGTTCCCGACCACGGTGACCATGCCGGCCGCGCGCCGCGAGGCGCTGCTGGCGCGGGCCACGGAGCAGGGCTTCGTGATCGTCGAGGACGACTACGAGTTCGAGACCAACTACATCGGCAAGCCGACGCCGGCCCTGAAATCCATGGACCGCGACGGCCGTGTCGCCTATGTCGGCAGCCTGTCGAAGACGCTGTTCCCGGGGCTGCGGCTCGGCTACCTCGTGGGCGCGAAGCCGCTGATCGCCGAGGCGCGGGCGCTGCGCCGGCTGATGATGCGCCATGCGCCCAACAACAACCAGCGCACCACCGCGCTGTTCCTGTCGCTCGGCCACCACGACGCGCTGGTGCGGCGGCTGCACAGGGTGTACCGGACGCGCTGGCAGGCGATGGACGAGGCGCTCGCCCGGCACCTGCCGGACTCGGCGCGGGCGCCGGGGTTCGGCGGCACCAGCGTGTGGGTGCGCGGGCCAGACGGGCTCGACGCCGCTTCGCTGGCCCAGGCCGCGCTGGAGGAGGGCATCGTGATCGAGCCCGGCCACGTCCATTTCATGACCGAGCCGCAGCCGCGGCAGTTCTTCCGCCTCGGCTTCTCGGCGATCCCGGAAGAGCGCATCGAGCCGGGCGTCCGGCTGCTGGCGCAGCTCATCCACGGCCGCAAGGCGGCGCGGGGGTAGGGCGGGCCGGCTGGCAGCCGCCGGGAGACACTGGCGCGACCTCATGCTTCGAGACGCGGCTCCGCCGCTCCTCAGCATGAGGCATGGCATGCCGAAACTTGGAGCCTCATGCTGAGGAGGGCCGCAAGGCCCGTCTCGAAGCATGAGGTCGCGCCGATCCGGCCGCTTCCACCTCAACGGATTTCGCGCTCGCGCCGGAGCCCGTTGAACGGCATGAACGGCCGGGCGTCACCCCCCCTCCCCAACCCCTCCCCCCACCGGAGGATTGCGCACACGATCCGCTGCCGGCGCGAGGGAGAGGGGCTCGTTCGTCCCGCTTGCGCCGATAAAGCCCCTCTCCCTCGCGCCGGAGATTGCGGGCAAGCGCTGCCGTGCCACGGGGGGAGGGGGTGGGGAGGGGGCGGGACGACCGCCGCAGCCGCCGCGGGGCACTGGCGCGACCTCACCCTTCGGGACGGCTGCTCCGCAGCCTCCTCAGGATGAGGACACCAGCTTTGGAGCCTCATGCTGGAGACCCTTGCACGGAAGAGGAATTCGTCATCGCGAGGCTGCGCAGCAGCCGCGGCGATCCAGGAATGTACCGGTTCCCCGGGGCATTCTGGATTGCCGCGTCGGCCTTCGGCCTCCTCGCAATGACAACCTTGTGTTTCATACAATGATCTCCAGTAGGAGGAGGACACCAACGTCGGCGCCTCATGCTGAGGAGCGGCGCAGCCGCGTCTCGAAGTGTGAGGTCGCTCGGCCACCGACGGCTGGCACAGGCGAATGGAGGCAACTGGTCCTATGAGCGGCGGTCCCGCCGGCCGTAAAACAGGGCGGTCCGCAGCGGTCCGTCCGCGCGACAGGGAGGAAGCGGCACGGCGCGGCTTTGAGCGCGCTCCGCCGTTTTCACTGAGGATTTCACCGACCGGCGCCGCGCGCCGCATCCGGCGCCGCGGTC
>CAYFYY010000199.1:0-413 GCA_964347475.1 uncultured Flavobacteriales bacterium | reverse complement strand
ATCATCAGGAGCATCACCCATGAAAATGACCACCGAAGAAGCCTTCGTCAAAGTGCTGCAGCGGCACGGGATCGAGCACGCGTTCGGGATCATCGGCTCGGCGATGATGCCGGTGTCCGACCTGTTCCCGAAGGCGGGGATCACGTTCTGGGACTGCGCGCACGAATGCAACGCCGGGATGATGGCGGACGGCTTCACCCGGGCCGGCGGCAGGATGAGCATGATGATCGCGCAGAACGGGCCCGGGATCACCAACTTCGTGACCCCGGTCAAGACCGCCTACTGGAACCACACGCCGCTGCTCCTGGTCACCCCGCAGGCGGCCAACAAGACGATCGGCCAGGGCGGCTTCCAGGAGATCCCGCAGATGGCGCTGTTCGAGGACATGGTGTGCTACCAGGAAGAGGTGCGCG
>CAYFYY010000198.1:572-2827 GCA_964347475.1 uncultured Flavobacteriales bacterium | reverse complement strand
GGAAGAATCCCTTGCGTCTCCAGCAGCGCCGGTAGGGGCGTGCCGTCCGAGGCGATCTGCCGGATCGTCTCGTCGTAAAGGGTGGCGCCGCTGACGAACTCGCCCAGCCCCGGCGTGGTGAACAGCATCTCGCGGTAGTCGCGGCGGCTGGCCTCGCTCGACACGATGCCGAGGTTCTGAAAGCGCTTGGTGCAGGTCGGCGTGCTCTCGTCGGCCGCCAGCACGCCCTTGCCGTTGGCGACCATCGCCTTGGCCGTGGCTGCAAGCTGCTCTGCTGGAAACTGGGACATCTCATCCTCCTCGAAAAACGCTTCTTGTCGCTTCGGTGCGGTTCTCTAGAGCCGTTCCTTGACGGCTTTGACGATGGCATCGGGTGTGATCTTGAAGTGTTGGTAGAGGTCCTTTGCGGGGGCCGAGGCGCCGAAGCCGGTCATGCCGACGAAGCCGCCCTGCTCGCCGGTCCAGCGCTCCCAGCCGAGGCCGACCCCGGCCTCCACCGCGATGCGCAGGCTGCCCGGGCCGAGCACCTCGTCGCGGTAGTGCTGGCTCTGCTCCTCGAACAGCTCCCGGCAGGGCATCGACACCACCGCCGCCTGGATCCCCTCGTCGTGCAGCTGCGCCTGCGCGTCCAGCGCCAGCGACACCTCCGAGCCCGTCGCGATCAGCGTCACCTGGCGCTCCGCCGCCGCCGGCGACAGAATGTAGGCCCCGTGCGCGCAGAGGTTCTCCTCGCTGTGCTCGACGCGCACCGTCGGCAGGGCCTGGCGGCTCAGCGCCAGAACCGACGGCCGCTGCGCCGCGCGCAGCGCCAGCGCCCAGCACTCCGCCGTCTCCACCGTGTCCGCAGGCCGGAACACATTGAGGTTCGGGATCGCCCGAAGGCTCGCCAGGTGCTCCACGGGCTGGTGCGTCGGGCCGTCCTCGCCCAGGCCGATCGAGTCGTGCGTCAGAACGTAGATCACCCGCTGGCCCATCAGCGCCGACAGCCGGAGCGACGGTCGGCAGTAGTCCGAGAACACCAGAAACGTCCCGCCGTAGGGAATGAACCCGCCGTGCAGCGCAAGACCGTTCATCGCCGCCGCCATCGCGTGCTCGCGCACCCCGTAGTAAACGTAACTGCCCGAGAAATCCGCCGCGCTCACCGCAGCCTGGCCCGACACCCGCGTGTTGTTCGACCCCGTCAGGTCCGCCGAGCCGCCGAGCAGCTCCGGAAGCGCCGCCGTCACCACCTCCAGAACCTGCTGCGAGGACACCCGCGTCGCAACGCTCGGACGCGCCTCGCTGGTCCGCCGCTTGAAGGCCTCCAGTCCCGCCTCCCAGCCCGCCGGAAGAAGCCCGATCACGCGGCGCTGAAACTCCGCAAGATCCCCCTTCGCCAAACCCGAAACCCGGTCGTTCCACGCCGCCGAGGCCGCCGCACCCCTGGCCCCCACAGACCGCCAGGCCGCCAGCACCTCCTCCGGCACCTCAAACGCCCCGTGCGGCCAGCCCAGCGCCGCGCGCGCCCCCGCAACCTCCTCCGCCCCAAGCGGCGCGCCGTGCGCCTGCGACGTCCCCGCCTTGCCCGGCGCCCCGTAGCCGATCACCGTCCGGCACGCGATCAGCGACGGCCGCGCGCTCGCCCGCGCCGCCGAAAGCGCCGCCGCAATCGCCGCCGGGTCGTGCCCGTCGACCGACCGAACCTCCCAGCCGTAGGACGCAAAACGCGCCTGCTGATCGTCCGAAACCGACAGCGACGTCGGGCCGTCGATCGAGATCCCGTTGTCGTCGAACAAGACAATCAGCTTGCCCAGACCCAGATGACCCGCAAGCGACGCCGCCTCGTGGCTCACGCCCTCCATCAGACAGCCGTCGCCCGCGATCACGTAGGTGTGGTGATCGACGATGGCGTCCCCGAAACGCGCGTTCAGCAAACGCTCGCCCAAAGCCATCCCAACCGCGTTCGCCAAACCCTGGCCCAGCGGTCCCGTCGTCGTCTCAACCCCCGGCGTGTGCCCGTACTCCGGATGACCCGCCGTCAGACTGTCCAGCTGACGAAACGCCTTCAGCTGATCAAGCGTCATCTCCTCGTAGCCGCTCAAATACAAAAGCCCATAGAGCAGCATCGAACCGTGACCCGCAGACAAAACAAAACGATCCCGGTCCGCCCAGTCCGGACGCGACGCGTCGAACTTCAGAAAACCCGTGAACAAAACCGTCGCCACGTCCGCCATCCCCATCGGCATCCCGGGATGCCCAGACCCCGCCCGCTCAAC
>CAYFYY010000198.1:0-562 GCA_964347475.1 uncultured Flavobacteriales bacterium | reverse complement strand
TCGCCATAGCGGCGTGGCCGACCGAAGCCGCAGAACCGGTGTCGGCCGTCTTGGCATCCCTCGCTAGGTCCAAGGTTGTCATTGGTCCGCCCTTTCTAGATCGCGTGCTCGCCGAGCGCGGCCTTGACCATGTGGTAGCCGATGAACAGCTGGGTCAGCGCCAAGGGATGGCTCGTCTCGTTGCCGTCGCCGTTGGAATAGGCGCCGACGTTGGCGCGCAGGGGACTGGCCTCGGGAACCAGGGTCCAGAGCAGCTCCTCGAGGCGCACCGCCCGCTCGCAGGGGATGTTGCCGTCGATCTCCAGGACGTCGACCGGCTTGCCGTCGCTGTCGCGCGACAGCTCCAGATGCAGCCCGGAATTCGCGTTGGGATCGAGCAGCGGCGTCAGGTCCGGGTGTGGCAGGGTCGGCCGCAGGATATGCCGGACGTTGAGATGCGCGCCGGTCTCCTCGGCATGCTGGGCCGGCGGGTAGAAGCGTACGACGATGTCTGCGAAGGTGCGCTGCGGATGGATGAAGGCCGGGCTGTCGCTCTTGCGCTTTTCCAGCGAGGTCAGGACCT
>CAYFYY010000197.1:0-2836 GCA_964347475.1 uncultured Flavobacteriales bacterium | reverse complement strand
CTCGCGCAGGTCCCAGTGCGTGCGACTGCGGTCATGCGCGTCCAGCCGCGCGAAAGGCGCGACCGTGAGCCGGTCGCTGCCATCGTTCCACTCGTAGACGTACTCGGGCTCGAGGGCGACGGAGGGTGAAAGGACGGCATCATTCTGGTTCGGGTAGGCGGGGTCGACCGGAAATACCCGCACCTCTGCCGCGACCCAGCCGGACATATCCCATTCCTGCGCAACGGCCGTCTTGTCGGTCAGCGGGTATGCCATCGCCGACAGAACCAAGAACGCACGGGAAACGGACTTCACGACGGCGGTCACGCAGACGGCCCCTCTCAGCGCGCTCTCTTCAGGCTTCCCTGACTGAAGTCGCTCTCGTTAAGACCCGTCCGGAATTCATAGTCCTCGTACAATAGGCTCGTGGTCTTGCCGGTCCGGTCGTTGTCCATGACAAGCCGGTGAGGGCGCCAGAACCGTCCCAGATATTGCCGGAAGTCGGCGAACGTCAGGGTCTTGAGGAATTGGTCCTTGAGATCGTAATAGTCGATGCGCTGAATACGGTACTCGGCCGAATCGTACCAGGTAACGAGCCGCGCATAACCCGAGTTCTCATAGCGGGGACGACGCTCCACGACGAAGCATTGCAGGTCGCCGCAGGGCTCGTCCCGCAACCATCTGTACGCATATTTCCCGAGTTCCTGGCCGGTGATGTCCTCGTAGGCGAACTCGCTGCCGACGAAGGAGCCCGACTTGTTGATGGATGAAATGCGTTTGACGCGCTTCAGGGCCGGCAGGTAGAGCCACTGGTCGTCGGGTTCCAGAACATGCGCATAGCTGAGCAGCGCCGTTCCCTTGATATCGCGCGGTTCGTCGAAGATCACCAGCGACTTGTCGCCGTCGTCTTCCCCGGGGACTTCGAGAGTCTGGATGCGCAGGCGGCGTTCCTGGGTCCGGCCCTTGCGATCTTCAAGGACCATGACCAGGGTCGCCTTGCTGTCACCGAATCCGCGGTCACGGTCATTCGCCTCGCGTGCTATCGTCTCGCCCCTGGCCACCGGGTCGTCGGCACCGGCGGCGAGTTGCGGACCCAAAAATACGACCGCAAGGGCAAGCATCAGTCCGTTCCGGATCATGGCAATCCTCCTTTCGCGGCAGGCCGCTCTTCGCGACGACTTCACGCCGAGCCGGCCGACGCTTGCGCTTTGTTGACGTACCGGCCCGGGTCGGCCTCGAACCGCTCCAGGCAACGCTGTGAACAGAAGACATGGCGGCTTCCATCGTGCTCGGTGAACAGAGTCGCCGTCCATTCATCCACGCGCATGCCGCACACGGGGTCCCTCACCCAGGAGTGCTGATCCGACTTGCGGTCGCGCAGCGCCCCGTCCTCCAGCCACAGGATCCGGTCGGCCACGTCCTCGACCCGCGGGTCATGGGTCACCAGCACCACCGAACAGCCGTCATCGCGGGCAATGTCGTGCAGGATCATCATCACCTCCTGGCCGCTCTTTGAGTCGAGATTGCCGGTCGGTTCGTCGGCAAAGATGATATGAGGCTGGTTGATCAGGGCACGCGCGATCGCGACGCGCTGTTTCTCGCCGCCCGACAACGTCCCGGGCAGGGCGCGTCGCCGATGCGCCAGGTTGAGGCGCTCCATGAGCGCATCAGCCCGTGGCCGCGCCGCGCGTAACCCGCCCGGTGCAAGATGCGCGGGAAACAGGACGTTCTCCTCGACGGACAGTGCTTCCAGAAGATTGAACGACTGGAAGATGAAGCCGATCTGGCGGGCCCGCACACCGGCGAGCTGACTTTCGCTGAGCGCCGTGATTTCGGCGCCCTCGATGGTGACTCGGCCGGAGGTTGGACGGAGAAGCGCGCCGAGCATGGAGACCAGCGTCGTCTTCCCCGAACCGGACGGTCCCATGATCATCACGAGCTCGCCGCTGGAAACCGTGAGCGATACGTCGTTGACGGCATGGACCGCGGTGCGCCCGCTGCCAAACGTCTTGACCAGATGCTCGGCGTGAAGGATCGGTTTGGACATCTCGATATCAGGCCTGGAATGCCGTCGCGGGATCGACCCGCATCACCCTGCGAAGCGGGATGATCGTGGCGACGAGTGTTACGAGGAGCGCGCTGAGGCCGACTCTCAGGAGGGCCGGGCCGGTGATCTCGAGTGTCACCTGCGGAACAAAAGCTGCAGTCAGCGGGATCGCGGCAAGTATGAGCGACACCGCGAGGAGGAAACCCCAAAACGCAACCCACGAGGTTTGCAGAAGGACGCTCCACAGGATTTCGTGGTTCGGGACACCGACCGCCTTCATGACGGCGAGTTCGCGCTCGCGACGCGCAATGTGGGAATAGACGATGAATCCCGTGAGCAGGATGGCGAGCGCGCCGCCAATAACGGTCATCAGTCCAATGATCTCCAGCCCCATCTGCATCGCAAGTTGCCAGTCGTTCTCGATGAAGTCCTCGACCGGCACCGCGTTGACCTTCTCGACCTCACTACGGATTCGCTCGGCGAGGGCCTGCCGGTCCACACCGGGCACCGCGTCGACCAGGAAATAGCTCATCGTCCCGAAGGTCGACATGATCTCGGCAAGGTCCGGCAGCGTGACGAAGACAATCGAATTGGCCATCGAAAATGTTTCCGTGGAAAGTCCCACCACTTGGAACCGGTGGCCTGCGATCGAGATGTCGTCACCGATACGCAGCCCGGCCATTCGAGCCAGGACGGACGGCACGATCGCCTCGCCGCGGCCGGGCAGGCTCTTGCCGTCCACGCCGGTCCAGGGGCCGGCCCGGGCGTCTCCCTCCTCGAGGCCGACGATGAATGAGAACCAGTTGCGGC
>CAYFYY010000196.1:0-2855 GCA_964347475.1 uncultured Flavobacteriales bacterium | reverse complement strand
AAAATCGGAGCACCCAAAGAGGTCTTTGAGGGCGAGGATCGCGTTGCGATGACGCCTGACTCTGCCCGTCAGCTTCAGAAGCTGGGGTATGACTGTGCAATTGAGAGCGGCGCGGGCGCCGGGGCTGGTTTTAGCGATGCTGCCTATGAAGAGGCTGGTGTTGAGGTCGTCAAGACCGCCGCTGGCCTTTGGAAGGGCGTCGACATCATCGCCAAGGTTCGCCAGCCGAATGCGACAGAGCTGAAGCGCCTGACGGCGGAGAAGACGCTGATCAGCTTCTTCAACCCGGCGGGTAATGAAGAGGGCATGGAAGCGGCCAAGAAATCCGGTGCCAATGTCATCGCGATGGAAATGGTGCCGCGGATCAGCCGCGCGCAGAAGATGGACGCGCTGTCGTCCATGGCCAATATCGCGGGCTACCGCGCCGTGATCGAGGCGGGCAACAACTTTGGTCGGTTCTTTACCGGTCAGATCACCGCTGCGGGTAAAGTTCCCCCGGCGAAGGTCCTGGTTGTCGGCGCCGGTGTAGCCGGTCTTGCTGCGATTGGCACCTCGACCTCGCTTGGTGCGATTACCTACGCGTTTGACGTGCGTCCCGAAGTGGCCGAGCAGGTCGAATCCATGGGCGCCGAGTTCGTCTATCTCGACTTTGAGGAAGAACAGCAGGATGGTGCGGCCACCGGCGGCTACGCGTCGGTCCAGTCGGAAGAGTTCCGCAACGCGCAGCTGGCGAAGTTCCGCGAGATCGCGCCGGAGATCGACATTGTCATCACCACCGCGCTGATCCCCAACCGCCCGGCGCCGAAGCTGTGGCTAGAGGATATGGTTGCGGCGATGAAACCGGGCTCGGTCATCGTTGACCTTGCGGCCGAACGTGGCGGCAACGTCGAAGGCACCGTGGCTGACGAGAAAGTCGTGACCGACAATGGCGTGACCATCGTCGGCTATACCGACTTCCCAAGCCGGATGGCAGCGCAGTCGTCCACGCTTTATGCGACCAACATCCGTCACATGATGGCCGACCTGACGCCCGAGAAGGACGGCCAGGTTGTGCATGACATGGAAGACGACGTCATCCGGGGTGCGACGGTCATCCACCAGGGTGAGATCACCTTCCCGCCGCCGCCGCCGAAAGTGCAGGCGATTGCGGCCCAGAAGAAGCCCGAGGTCAAGGAGCTGACCCCGGAAGAGAAGCGTGAACAGGAAGTGGCCGCCTTCAAGGCGCAGACCCGTCAGCAGGTTGGCCTGCTGGCCGTGGGTGGTGCGCTGATGCTGCTGGTGGGGTCCGTGGCCCCGGCCAGCTTCATGCAGCACTTCATCGTGTTCGTGCTGGCCGTCTTCGTTGGCTTCCAGGTGATCTGGAACGTCAGCCACAGCCTGCACACGCCGCTGATGGCGGTGACCAACGCGATCTCGTCGATCATCATTCTGGGGGCGCTGCTGCAGATTGGCTCTGGCAGCTTCCTTGTGATCCTGCTTGCCGCGATCTCGGTCTTCTTTGCCGGGATCAACATCTTCGGCGGCTTCCTCGTAACACGGCGCATGCTCGCCATGTTCCAGAAATCTTAAGGAGGCCGGGATTATGGAATTGGGCTTCACTACTGCCGTCTACGTTGTTGCGGCTGTTCTGTTCATCCTCTCGCTTGGTGGCCTGTCGGGTCAGGAAAGCGCGAAACGCGCCGTCTGGTACGGCATTGTCGGCATGGGCCTGGCCGTTGCCGCCACGCTGATCGGCCCCGGTGCCGGTCTATGGTGGTTGTCGATCATCCTGATCGCCTGTGGCGGTGTCATTGGCTTCATGCTGGCCTCCAAGGTCGAGATGACCCAGATGCCGGAACTGGTTGCCGGTATGCACGCGCTGGTCGGTCTGGCGGCTGTCTTCGTGGGCTTTAACGCGCATTTTGAACTGGGCAATGTCATCGCGATGAGCCCGGACGGCACCCTGCCGTTGCCGAAGGATCTGGCCAAGGATCTGGAAGGCTTTGCCGCGCTTCTGGCGAAGAAAATCCCGGTCGAGGCCAGCATCCTGCGGGTCGAACTGGTGCTGGGCGTCTGGATCGGTGCGGTGACCTTCACTGGCTCGGTCATCGCCTATGGCAAGCTGTCGGGCAAAGTCACCTCCGCGGCGACCAAACTGCCGGGCGGCCACCTGCTGAACGCGACGGCGGCGATCATCTCGCTGGTCTGCCTGATCTGGTACCTGAACTCTGGTGGTGTCTTCCCGCTTCTGATCCTGACCGTGGCGGCGCTGTTCATCGGCTACCACCTGATCATGGGTATCGGTGGCGCGGACATGCCGGTTGTGGTCTCGATGCTGAACTCCTACTCGGGTTGGGCCGCGGCGGCGATTGGCTTCTCGCTTGGCAACGACCTGCTGATCGTCGTTGGCGCGCTGGTGGGCTCTTCGGGTGCGATCCTGTCCTACATCATGTGTAAGGCGATGAACCGCTCGTTCATCAGCGTTATCCTTGGTGGCTTCGGCGGCACCTCTGGTCCCGCGATGGAGGTTGAGGGCGAGCAGATCGCGATCGAGGCGGACGGTGTTGCGCAGGCACTGGAAGACGCCGACAGCATTATCATCATCCCCGGTTACGGCATGGCCGTTGCCCAGGCACAGCAGAACGTGGCGGAACTGACCCGTCGCCTGCGCGCCAAGGGCAAAGAGGTCCGCTTTGCGATCCACCCCGTTGCGGGTCGTCTGCCGGGTCACATGAACGTGCTCTTGGCGGAAGCCAAAGTGCCGTATGACATCGTGATGGAGATGGACGAGATCAACGACGACTTCCCGGAAACCGATGTTTCCATCGTCATCGGCTCGAACGACATCGTGAACCCGGCCGCACAAGAGGACCCGA
>CAYFYY010000195.1:235-3061 GCA_964347475.1 uncultured Flavobacteriales bacterium | reverse complement strand
TCATCCTCTGGGGTGAGCTCCTCCTGCTCGCGCGCTGAAGTGTGGATCGGCATGCAAGATTGACCCCTGTTACGGGGTGATCGGCGTCCAAAAGTGACCCCCCTGACGAATGTGATCAGAAGCTTCCTCAAAAGGATGAGGGAGCAGTCAGGGGATGTTGGTCGTGGAGACGATAGCGAAGATCAGGCGCGCGCATTTCATCGACGGCAAGTCGATCAAGCAGATTTGCCGGGAGCTTCGGGTATCGCGGAACACGGTACGCAAAGTGATCCGCTCGGGTGCCACGGAGTTCACCTACGATCGGACGACGCAGCCGCGCCCGAAGATCGATCCCTGGCGGCCGGAACTGGACGAGATGCTGGCCGAGAATGCTCGGCGGCCGAAGCGGGAACGCCTGACGCTCGTCCGCATCTACGAGGAGCTGCGCAACCGGGGCTACGGCGGCGGCTACGATGCCGTGCGGCGCTATGCGGCCGGCTGGTCGAAGGCCACGCAGGAGGCCTCGGCCGGTGCCTATGTCCCGCTGATCTTCGATCCGGGCGAGGCCTACCAGTTCGACTGGAGCCATGAGGTCGTAATCCTCGACGGGGTGACGACCACGGTGAAGGTCGCTCATGTCCGCCTGTGCCACAGCCGGATGCCATTCGTCCGGGCCTACCCGCGTGAGACGCAGGAGATGGTGTTCGACGCGCACGACAGGGCGTTCGCCTTCTTCGGCGGCGCTTGCGCGCGGGGCATCTACGACAACATGAAGACCGCGGTGGACGCGATCTTCGTCGGCAAGGACCGGGCCTACAATCGCCGCTTCCAGCAGATGTGTGGGCACTATCTCGTCGACCCTGTCGCCTGCACGCCCGCGTCGGGCTGGGAGAAGGGCCAGGTCGAGAACCAGGTGGGGGTGATCCGGCGACGGTTCTTCGTGCCGCGGCCGAAGTTCAAATCCTATGCCGAACTGAACGCCTGGCTCGAAGATCGCTGCCTGGCCTACGCCCGGGCGAACATGCACCCGGAGATGCGGGACAAGACGATCCGGGAGGTGTTCGAAGCAGAGCGTCCGAGCCTTGTTCCTTACGTCGGCCCCTTCGACGGCTTCCACGCCGTGCCGGCGTCGGTATCCAAGACCTGCCTCGTGCGGTTCGACAAGAACAGATACTCGGTTGATGCCCGTGCCGTGGGGCGGCCGGTCGAGATCAGAGCCTACGCAGATCGGCTCGAATGCTGGCAGGACGGCCGGATCGTCGGCAGTCATGAACGTGTCTTCGGGCGCAACAACACCGTCTACGATCCCCTGCATTACATACCCGTTCTGACCCGCAAACCCGGGGCCTTGCGCAATGGCGCGCCATTCAAACAGTGGGACCTGCCGATTGCGGTCCGGCGCGTGCAGCGCAAGCTGGAACGCCAGCCCGGCGGTGACCGGCAGATGGTCGAGATCCTCGCCGCCGCGCTCAGCGATGGCCTGGACGCCGTCGAAGCGGCCTGTGCCGAGGCCCTGTCGCACAACGTCCACTCGGCGGGTGTCGTGCTGAACATTCTGGCGCGCCGTCGAGAACCGCCACCGCCCCTGACAATCGCGACGCCGGATGCCCTGCGGCTCTCATGCGAGCCGGCCGCCAATTGTGATCGATATGACAGCCTGAGGAGAACAAGGAATGGAACGCTCAGAGGTGCTGGACGCAATGGGCCAGCTGAAGCTCTACGGCATGAGGACGGCCTATGATGAGATCATCGGCACGGCGCTGAAGCGCCAGCACGAACCGCAGCAGATCATCGGCGACCTGCTGACCGCGGAGATATCCGAGAAGCAGGCCCGCTCGATCAAATACCAGATGACCATCGCCAAGCTGCCGCTGGCCAAGGAACTGGAAGAGTTCGACTTCGAAGAGACCGAGATTAACGAGACCCTGATCCGCGACCTGTCCACCGGCGACTTCCTTGATCACCAGCGCAATCTCGTGCTGATCGGCGGAACCGGAACAGGCAAGACGCATCTCGCGGTCAGCATCGCTCGCGCTTGCATCCGGGCCGGTCGCAGGGGCCGGTTCTTCAACGTGGTCGATCTGGTGAACAAGCTCGATGCCGAGGCCCGTGCCGAACGGCAGGGCCGCACCGCCGAGTTGATCTCCCGCCTCGACTTCCTGATCCTCGACGAGCTTGGCTATCTCCCCTTCGCCCAGACCGGCGGCCAGCTCCTGTTCCATCTGATCAGCAAGCTCTACGAACGCACCTCGATCATCGTCACCACCAACCTCGCCTTCGGCGAATGGCCCAGCGTCTTCGGCGACGCCAAGATGACCACCGCGCTCCTCGACAGGCTCACCCATCACTGCGAGATCGTCGAAACCGGCAACGAAAGCTGGCGCTTCAAGAACCGAGCCTGACACCCAGCACCACCCCCGCTGGCCCACCGCCGCTTCGTTACATGGAGACTACGCAGCGCCGGGCCAGCTCCGCTCCGGAGGGGTCAAAATTGCACGCCGAAAAGGGGTCACGATTGGATGCCGTTTGACACCTCAAGAAGACGTGCTTAGTGTTCATCACGCATTCGTTGCGTCTTTCGCGCACTCGAACGCACTGAAAATCATTGAAAACGGGAATGGCCAGAACTGGGTGATTACGAACTAAAAAGGGGATATTTGCGGGGACAAAACATAACAAGCGCACCTTAATAGCCTGAAAAATATGTACAAAATATTGATATTTTAATCGCAAAACCCGTATTGATCTACTGTATAGACACGAGTAACAAAGATAATTGGAGCTTTTGTCAGAGCAGACTTTGGAATCGAACTAAGAAGACATCTTGTCAAGAAATTTGTCATTGTT
>CAYFYY010000195.1:0-225 GCA_964347475.1 uncultured Flavobacteriales bacterium | reverse complement strand
TGACGTGCTCTACCAGCTGAGCTACAGCGGCCTACCAGCGCGGCTCTTAGCAAGCTTTGCCGCGCAGGCCCAGACCTATTTTGCCTCTTTTCGCTGAGGTTCTTCGTCGAGTGGCGGAGCGTCCGCGTTTGCGGTCGCAAGCTCCGGCCCGTCGTCGAATTCGGCCTCGTCCGAAGTGGTGTCGTCCTCGATCAGTTCGGCGTCCTCGGGTTCGTCGCCGGAGGG
>CAYFYY010000194.1:0-3128 GCA_964347475.1 uncultured Flavobacteriales bacterium | reverse complement strand
ATCGTCGGCATCGACTTCCGCGACGGTATCCTGTTCGTGCCCGAGGTGCTCATGGCCGCCAACGCGATGAAGTCGGGCATGGCGGTGCTGCGCCCGCTGCTGGCCGAAACCGGCGCCCCCAAGGTCGGCAAGATGGTGATCGGCACGGTCAAGGGCGACATCCACGACATCGGCAAGAACCTGGTGGCGATGATGATGGAGGGCGCCGGCTTCGAGGTCATCAATCTCGGCATCAACAACCCGGTCGAGAAATACCTCGCGGCGCTGGAGGAGCACCAGCCCGACATCCTCGGCATGTCGGCGCTGCTGACCACGACGATGCCCTACATGAAGGTCGTGATCGACGCGATGAAGGAGAAGGGCATCCGTGACGATTACATCGTCATGGTCGGCGGGGCGCCGCTCAACGAGGAGTTCGCGGAGGCGATCGGCGCCGACGCCTATTGCCGCGACGCCGCGGTGACGGTGGAGATGGCAAAGGACCTGATCGCCCGCCGCCACAACCGCCCGCCGGCGTAAGGGCACGGGCGGCGACATGCCCGGCACCGAGACACCGAAGACCCTGCTGATTGCCTGCGGGGCGCTGGCGCGCGAGATGCTGGCGCTGATCGCGGCCAACGGCTGGACGCACCTTGCGCTCGAATGCCTGCCGGCGAAGCTGCACAACCGGCCGGAAAAGATCCCCGAGGCGGTGCGGGCGAAGATCCGCGAGACGCGCGCCGGCTATGAGCGTATCCTCGTCGCCTACGCCGACTGCGGCACCGGCGGCCGGCTCGACAAGGTACTGGCGGAGGAGGGAGTCGCGCGCATCGGCGGCCCGCACTGCTATGCCTTCTATGCCGGCGCCGCCGCGTTCGACGCCCTGCACGACGACGAGCCGGGCAGCTTCTACCTGACCGACTACCTGGTCCGCCATTTCGACGCGCTGATCATCAAGGGCATGGGGCTGGACCGCTTCCCCCAGCTGCTGGCCGACTATTTCGGCAACTACGCGCGCCTCGTCTACCTTGCCCAGACAGAGGATGAAGCGCTGCAGGACAAGGCGCGCAAGGCCGCCGAACGGCTCGGCCTCGCCTACGAGTATCGGTTCACGGGCTACGGGGAACTCGCGGCGTTCATGGCGGAGGCGGCCGGAGAGGGTTCGTCCCGCACGGCCTGACCCGCGGTCTCAACCGGGGTCCTGAGGCGACTCCCAGTCGATGACCGATCGCCCGACCACCCGCCAGCCGTCCGCCGCCCGGACGGTAAGATAGCGCACGAACTCCTCGTTGCCGGAGTCCTGGCGCCGGCGCAAGTCCCATTCCTCAAGCGTCACGGCGTAGGTGTGGCCGGGCGGCCGGCTGTCGTCCGATACCGCGTCGATGGCGGCAACGTAATAGCTCACGCTCGTTGCCCAGCGTACCTCCCGGCCGACGGTCTCGTCCACGTCGCGGCACAGCGCGGCGTCTTGGCGGACGCGGCAGGCGAGAAAGGTCTCCACCGCGCACAACGGCGTCTCGGCCGAGCCGATGCAGTCGCTCCTCGCCCACCGCAAAGCGATTGTCCGCGAGGGTTCGAGCGCCTCCGTATGAAGACCGCGCTCGCTGTCGGGCTCCCTCAGCAGGTACTCGTACAAGTGCCATCCCTTGGGCGGCCACCGCATACCGTAGGCATCTTCGAACGCAACCAGTATCTCGATTCGTACGGCCCCGGGCTGCAGGCCGTGCGGGGGGAGTCGGGATGCCACCGGGGCGGGAGGGCTGCTATATCCGCCGCGTCCAGTGTTTCCAGCCGCTCGACGTGGTAATGGATAATCGCGGGCGCGACGACGGAATTGCGGCCGGGTGGGCGCGGGCTTGCATCTCGCTTTCCTTCCAATCCGAAGAGCCAGTCGATCAGCGGGCTGATGCGTGGCGGCTCATACGACTCCGGTTGCGGGAACTTGAACGCCAGGCTGCGTTCGACCTGGCACAGGGGCGATGCGCGGTCCTCTTCGCAGTGCGGCAGGTCCTTGCCGGCCTCGAAGCGGAACGTTTCGCCGACCTGGCCGCGCGGCGGAGCACAGGATGGCGTCCCGTGTTCTCATGCACCCGAGCGTAGCGCGCAGTCCCTTCGGAAATGCTAACGGCACCGTTCGCGCTGTGCCGCAAGAAGGGGTGAAATCTGATGTGAACCGCTGCGAATAGCGCGGTTTCACTCGACAGGATCGCCGTAATGGGCCCGGTCCGGAAGCCGTTTGGGCGGTCGCGCGTCCGGTTGGCGCGACAGGTGCCGGTCGAGCAGGCCGAGGAGGCCCTCGACCAGGGGCGCCAAGTCTTGCTCCCTGTCCGTCCGTTCGGCGCGGGGCACGATCATGGCCTCATCGTACGGCCAGTCGTGTTCGGCGATCATGGCCTGGTCGTGCGGCCAGTCGGGATCGATCGCCATGGCCGCGTCCTCGCCGGGTGCCGGTTTCGCGGGCAGCACTTCGAGCAGGCGGGCAAACTCCTCCGGGCAGGGGAGTTCCAGCACCGTGCCGCCGCTCAGCTTCAGCTCTACGCAGGGCTCGTCGGCCCGCGCCGGCGTGGCGCCGCCGGCAAGCGCTGTCGCTAGCCCGGCTATCACGATAATCGCCGCACGCTGGTCGCGCGATCTTGTCATGCCGCGCTCCTGTCCTCTGCTTTCGCACCGATCCTACCACGAAACAGTGGCGGAATCTCGGCGGCCGTTGGGCCCGGCCCGGCCGGCCCGTTGCCAATGCTGCCGCGTCTGCCGGTCTTTCGGGCCCGGACAGGGCGCATTTGCGACAAATCCCGGTGACGCGGTTTCGACGGAAATGGACGCGCTTTTGCGATAACTCCCGCTGCAAGAGGCATAGTATTCTTATAGGCATTCGGGGGCTTGCGGCGTGGGTCGCGGCCCCCGCGCAATGTTCAGGCCGGCAAGAGAAGGTCAGGCGACATGACAGACACCGTCGTCAGCTCCGCGAGCAAGGAAGTCGTCATCGGCTTCGAGCGTCCGTTCTGCGTCATCGGCGAGCGCATCAATCCGACCGGGCGCCGGGCGCTGTCCGAGGAGATGCGCAGGGGCGATTACAGCCGGGTCGAGGCCGATGCCGTCGCACAGGTCGAGGCCGGCGCCAACATGCTGGACGTCAACGCCGGCATCCC
>CAYFYY010000193.1:0-3200 GCA_964347475.1 uncultured Flavobacteriales bacterium | reverse complement strand
GTGCTGACCTCCGGTGGTCTGGGGTTTGCCGGTTCAAATCGGCCCTTATGTGGCATAGGAGGGCGCCGGTTTCCAGCGTTCTAACCGGTATGGGGCGCAATCGCCCGCGCCGCGGCGCGGCCGGAGCGGATGGCGCCCTCGATGGTGGCGGGCAGGCCGGTGTCGATCCAATCGCCGGCGAGGAACAGGTTGGCCAGCGCCGTGCGCGTCCGCGGGCGGCGCGCCGCCTGGGAAGGCGTCTGGGCGAAGGTCGCCCGCTTCTCCTTGACGATGCGGCAGGGCGGGGGCGTCTCGCCGTCGCCGCCCAGCGCCGAGGCCACATCCCGCCACAGCAGGGCCGCGATCACATCATTCTCTTGCCCGGCCAACTCGTCGGCGGCGCTGACCGTGACCGCGACCACGTCGTCCCGGGCGAACAGCCACTGCGCCGTGCCGCCGACGAGGCCGAGCAGCGGCGCGCCGCCCGGCAGGCGGACCGGCTCTGCCAGGCGGAAATGGGCGTTGACGATGGCATGGTGGCGGTCCGGCGCCGCCAGCTCCGGCAGGATCTCACGCGCCGACCAGGGCGGGACGGCCAGGACAGCTGTGTCAGCGGGCGCGAGCGCGACATCCTCGTCGGCGAAACGCAGCGCGGTGGCGCGCGTCCCGTCCGCGGCAATAGCCTGAAGCCTTGCGCCGAAGCGGATTGCGGCGCCCCGTTCCGCCAGCAGCCGCAGCGCCGGGTCGACGAAGGCGGCGCCGAGACTGGTGCGGGCGACCAGCGGCCGGCACGCTGCTCCGCCGGTGCCGAGGGTTTCGGCCACCGCGCGCCACAGCAGCCGCGCCGAGGCGTCCGCGGCGGGGGTGTTGGTGACCGCCACCGCCAGCGGCTCCCACAGCCACCGGTACAGCTTGTTGTCGCCGAGCGCGTCAGCGACCGTCATATCGGCGGGCGCCCGGGCGAGCGCGGCCAGCCCGCGCAGATGGGCAGCGGCGCCGCCGCCTGGAACGCGCCGCGACGGCGCGAACAGCCACCAGGGCACGCGCCCGGTATTGGGCCGCAGCGCCCATCGCTCCGCGGTGGCGAGATCGAGGAACGGCAGTGTCGCCGCTTGTGGACCGGCAAGCTCGTCCCCGGCGCCGATGCGACGCAGATAGCTGAGTGCAGCACTGTTGCCGGATAGCAACAGGTGATTGCCATTATCTATTGTTCTTCGGAGGAATCGATCATGCCACGACCGGCAGCGCCCGCCCGCCTGGCCGGCGGCCTCGTACAGCGTGACGGGCGTTCCCGCCGCAGCCAGCTCGACCGCGCAGGACAACCCGGCCAGCCCGGCGCCGACGATATGCGCGCGCCCGGCCATCGCCGTCACGCCAGCGTGTATTTCAGTGCGATCCAGAGCCCGCGCAGACGGCCGACCCGCGGCCGCCGGTCGAGTCGCCGCCAGCCACGCGCCCGCAGCTTGCGCAGCAGCAGGCGGTAGACCTCCATCATCGCAAGGGCGGGCTTCAGGGCCTTGCGGTCGCAGGCGGCGAACGCCTCGCTGGCGGCGGCGAAACGGCGCTCGGCGACTTCCGCCACGTCCTCGCAGACCGCAGCGAGCGCGGGGTCCTGCGGCACCGTGGCGGGGTCCGCGAACGCGACGCCATGCTCCTCCATCAGTTCGCGCGGCAGGTAGCACCGGCCGCGGTCCGCGTCCTCGGCAACGTCGCGCAGGATGTTGGTCAGCTGCAGGGCATGGCCCAGCGCGATGGCGCCCTCGCGGGCCGGCCCGGAATCGTCGCCGAAGATCCGGATCGACAGCAGCCCGACGGCGCTGGCCACGCGGTTGCAGTATTGTACCAGCGTGTCCATGTCGGGCGCGACTGCCGCGCCCGTCGCGTCCATCGCCACGCCGTCGACGATCGTCTCCATGACGCTGCGCTGGAGCCCGAACCGCAGCGCCGCGTCCTGCAGTGCGCGGCCCGTCGCGGTCTCCGGCGTGCCGCCGAAGATGCGACGGATTTCGTCCCGCCACGCGTCGAGCGCCTGCGCCTTCTCGGCGACCGAAAGCTCGCCGTCGGCGATATCGTCAACCGCGCGGCAGAAGGCGTAGACCGCGAACATGGCGTCACGGCGGTCCGGCGGCAGCAGCCGCATCGGCCAGTAGAAGGACGAGCCGGACCTGGCCGCGACCCGCCGAACCTGCGCCCTGGCTTCCGCATCCGTCACGATCGCATCCATCCCGCCGCCTTCGCATCCGCAGTTCTTATACAGGACCCGCCCGCCGGCGCCAGCCCGTCGTGGCGCTCAGCATCTATTTCAGGGCGCCGACGGCGCTCAGGTTCTCGCGGCCGCCCATGGTCCAGCGCCGGATCGGGCTTTCCGCGAACAGGCCGGCGGCGTTGTAGGGCTCGCCCGCAAGGAAACGCGCGGCCTCGTCCTGCGACGGGAACTCGACGAGGAACAGCGCGCCGTCCCAAGCGCCGGCGCCGTCCAGCAGCGCGCCGCGGCAGACCACGTGGCGGTCGAAGGACCGGCAATACGACTCGTGGGCCTGTTCGAGCGCCGGCTGCTGCGCGCGCGCCCCGTCCCGCGCCGGGCAGTGGATGAAGAACCGCGGCTGGCCGGGTGTGCTCTCGAACGCGAACTGGGTGCGGCCCAGCTCCAGGCGGAAGCGCCGGCGGTGGATCTCGGCGAACAGGCCGGCAGCGGCGAAGGGCTCGTCGTCGACGAACCGCCGGAAGGCCTCCTCGTCCGCGAGGTCGACGATATGGATGCTGCCGGTCACGACGCTGAGATCCGTGGGGTCGAGGACCGGGCCGCGCGCGATCAGCCGGTCGGCGTAGCGGTCGATGAAATCCCAGTGGTCGTGGAGGAGGGCCGCGCGCGCCTCCTTTACGCCCGGCCGGTTGATCCCCCATGCGAAGAACTGCATGCGGCCTCTCTTGCAGGTCCCGATTGGTCAAGCCTTGCGCGGATTATCGGCCGCTGCGCCCCGCTTGTGAAGCACCGGGCCTTAAGATCCGCAGAAAACCCTAACGCATGGGCTCGTTTCATCGCATCGGGCCGCGGCGCCGGCGCACCCCCTCCCGCGCGACCCCCTCGGCGAGGCTGACGAGATAGGCCATACGACCCAGCCGCACCGGCGCGGCCAGCGGATCGCGCCGCCGCAGGAGGGCGGCGAGCCGCCGCGCGATCGCGTGGATCGCCGCCGCCTCCATCGCCAGGCGCCGGCTGC
>CAYFYY010000192.1:0-3234 GCA_964347475.1 uncultured Flavobacteriales bacterium | reverse complement strand
CACTTGCGCATCGGCGCCGCGGTTGCGGCGCCGCCCCGGCCGCAGCGTCGCGGTGACCCTCGGCGTTGCGATCCTGGCGCTTGCCGGCTGCGCAGGCGACCCCGATCAGGGCGCAAACCGGGACGTCCCCGAACTCGTTTGGCCGTTACCTCCCGAGCAGCCGCGGATAAAATACCTGGGCAGCATCCGGTCGCGCAGCGACATCGGGGTCAGCGAGAAACGCTCCCTGGCGGGCACGCTGCTCGGCCAGCAGGACCAATCTCCGATCAAGGCCATGAAGAAGCCTTACGGCGTCCACGTCGACAAGGACGGCCGGATGTTCGTGACAGATACGGGGTGGGGCAAGGTCCTCGTCTTCGACGCCGCGAACAAGGAATTTCACGTCTGGGGCATGAAGGGCCAGGGAGCCCTGGTCAAACCGATCGGTGTCACCTCGGACAGCGCGGGGCGGGTCTACGTCACCGATGTCACTCAGAAACGCGTCATGGTGTTCGACAGTAACGGCGAATTCGTGACTGCCATGGGCGCCGCGGGCGAGCTTTACACACCGACCGGTATCGCCCTCGACGAGCGCCAGAGGCGGATCTACGTGGTCGACACCAGGCAGCACAATATCGCCGTGTACGATTTCGACGGTCGGCGGGTCTCGACCATCGGGCGGCGCGGCGCCGAGCCCGGCGAGTTCAACTTCCCCACGAATGTAACGGTGGCACGGGACGGCAGGCTTTACGTATCCGATTCGATGAACTTCCGGGTTCAGATTCTCGCGCCCGACGGCCGACCCCTCAAGATGTTCGGTTCGAACGGTGATCGCCCGGGGCAGTTTTCCCGCGCCAAGGGGATCGCGGTCGATTCCGATGGCCACATCTACGTGGTGGATGCGGCATTCAACAACTACCAGATCTTCGACCAGGACGGACGGCTCATGCTCTATGTCGGATCGATCGGCCAGAACGACGGCCAGTTCTGGTTGCCGGCCGGCGCCTATATGAGTCCGGACGACAAGCTGTACGTGGTGGATCAGTACAACTTTCGGGTGCAGATGTTCCAGTACATCGCGGAGTCTCCGGCAACGACCGGGACCGAGCCCTCGGCGGAAGTGCCGCCCCAGTAGCGCCCGTGCGTCGAAGAGTCGCAGCGGCCGTTCGTGGGCGGCGCTGGGCCCATTCGCAGCGATCCCGAGGCGCATGGGACAGCGGCCCGGAACCGGCAGCGCCTGCCCTCGGCACGCGCCGCGCCGGGACCTTGCGGTATTGATCCAAATCAAATCGAATTTCGTCTTAACACTCTCTTAATCCAACCGGCAGCTTATCGAATCAGGCACGCGCCGAAGCGGATGTCCGGGTAACGGATGCTGATCGGCGGGCTTTCCCGCTTCAATCGTTCGCCCGGGTGTGTCAGAGGAGGAGTAGAATGCCCTGGGGCCGCAACATGCGGATAATGCAACTTGCCGGATTCGGTGCAGTCCTGTTGGTGGGACTGACCGCTGCGTCGCAAGCCGCCAAGGGGCCGGGTGTTGCCGGAACGCCGCACGATCTGAGCGGTCGGGGCGCGACCGCGGGAAACGAAATCTGCACCTACTGCCATACCCCGACATCACCCGGCGCACAGGGCGCCGCCCTCTGGACGGGGCACGGGCCGTCGGGCGACGATTTCGCGTTGTTCGGAATACGGGTGGCCGAGATGCCGGTCGACGAGTCCTTCATGCCCCCGCCGGGCGGCGTTACCATGGTCTGCCTGTCCTGCCACGACGGCGTGGCCGCATGGGATTCGCTGTTCGCCAATCCGCGGATCACGACAGCCGCGGCCCGGCGGGCGGCCGGCGCGATCGTCGGCGGGGTAAGCGGTGACCACCCCGTGTCGGTCGACTACCCGCCACCCTACGATCCGTCGATGCATGTCGGTGCCGGCCAACGGGCCGGTAACCTGCCTTTGTTTAACGCCTTCGGCGGAAACGGTGGGCTGAACCGGGTCGAGTGCGCCAGCTGCCACAATCCGCATAGCGGGCGGTTCGGCAAGTTCTTGCGCGCCAGCACGGCCGAAAGCGGCCTGTGCAGAAACTGCCATGTGAAATAGGGATCGATTCAAATAAATAAAGGGACGAAGTCAATGATAAATCACGCGCTCCGACAGCGAATTAATTCAGTGGCGAACATGCGGCAAATTGGCGCATGTCTTTGAAAAAAAGGGGAGAATTGTATGCAACATTGATCTGTGTCAATAAGAATTCCGGCAGGAGTCGATAGCATCCCACGCGAGCGTACGGCCCTTGCGGAGAGATGGTTAACAGGAGCTTGGCGCTCTGGAGAGCCTTGTGTAGATTAACCAAGACTGGAAAGATGGCGATATGAAAACCTTGCGATATATAGTCAGTGCGACGGCGGGATTGGCCGCGTTCGGCATGGCTGGAGCCGCGATGGCGCAGGATAACGTCTCGGCGACCAAGCATAACTTGGCTCTGGCGACCAACGCCGTGTACCAGACGACCACGGCGCAAATCTGCGTGTTCTGTCACACGCCGCATGCCGCCTCGACCACCGCGAAACCGTTGTGGAACCGCGAAGCCTCGGCGGCTGCCTACCAGATGTACAACAACGCCTGGAGTTCGACGATCGACATGACGGTCGCCGGCTCGCCGCAGGGCGTTTCGCTGGCCTGCTTGTCCTGTCATGACGGGACCGTCGCCCTCGACGCGTTCCAGAATGCGCCGGGCGCTGGCGGCGGCGGCGCCGGTAGTGAAGGCTATACCTTCGTCGGCGCGGATGCGGGCAACCTGTTCCCGGCCGCAAGTTTCGCGATGCTGGGCCCGGACCTGCGTAACGACCATCCGATCTCGGTGACCTATGACAACACCGTGACCGGCGACACCGCGTTCAGAGACTCGACGACGTTTACCAACGTCCAGCTGGCGAATGGTGCGGTCGAGTGCTCGAGCTGCCACAACCCGCATGACGCGGACGGACCCGCCAACAATACGGCGATGTTCCTGCGCGGCAGCAATGCGGCGAGCGCACTGTGCCTTGAGTGCCATATCAAGTGAGTGTGTGAGGAAAATGCAGGCCGTGAAAGTGGCCATGCGACAGAGGGGAAGAGGTAGGTGGTATCTCCTGCTTCTTCCCCTGCTCTTTACGGTTTCGTGCAGCGATAGGACCCTGTCGCTGTTCTTCGATATCCCGCCACCCTCCGAGAAGCCGGCACCTGCGCCGACGGCAAAGGCTCCGGCGGCAGCCCCCG
>CAYFYY010000191.1:0-3381 GCA_964347475.1 uncultured Flavobacteriales bacterium | reverse complement strand
TCCGCTGGCGCCGGCTTCTCCTCGCCCTTGCCATCCTCGACGGGCTGGCCGCGCTGCTCGGGCGCCTTGCGGCGGTGTTCGGGGCAATCGTCATACCGCTGGACGGCGCCCTCCTGGGGGTGTTCGGCGTCTCGGCGGTGGTGATGTCGATCGGCGCCGTGCCGCTGTTCACGCAGCTGTTCCCGCGGGCTCCGGCGGCGCAGGACGCCGGTGAGGCGGCGGCGCGGGAGCCGCGGGTCTGAGCGCGCAGATCCTGCGGGTCATTTCGCCCGCAACAACCGGCCCACCGCCGGCGAGTGGATCACCGTCCCGGCCTGGGCGAAGGCTTCGTGGCGTTCCTCGATCTGCTTCAGGTCGTACAGGTAGTTGACCATCACACCGTAGGACCCGTCGAGGCCGTGCGCGCTCATGTCGCCGCCGGGATGGATATTCTCCAGCCGCGCCCCGTTGCCCAGATGGAACCGCGCCACCGGATCCGCCGGCACGCCGTTCGCGCCTTTCGCCTCCACGAGGTAGCGCGCCGTGATCGCCGCCAGTGACACCGCGCGCGTCTCCAGCAACGCTGCAAGCTCCGCTTCGGGCGCGTCCTCGAGCTCTTCGAGCAGATCGCGCTGGCCGTCGCTCAGGCTCCCGGTTCCGTCCGCGAGTTCTGCCCGCGCCCAGGGCCGGAAGCCCGGCACCGGCGAGAGCGTGACGAATGTTCGGAGATTTCCGAACTCGCGCTGCAGGTCCTCGACCACCTGCTTGATGAGGAAATTCCCGAAGCTGATCCCGCGCAGCCCGTCCTCGCAGTTGGAGATCGAATAGAACACCGCCGTGCGCGCCGCCTCGGCGGCGATCGGCTCCCGGTCCGTGGCCAGGACCGGCGCGATCTCGCCCGGCGTTTCCATCGTCAGCGCAATCTCGACGAAGATCAGCGGGTCGCGCGGCAGCGCCGGGTGGAAAAACGCATAGAGCCGCCGGTCGGGGGCTCCGACCCGGCGCCGCAAGTCGTCCCAGTCCCGAATCGCGTGGACCGCCTCGTGGAGGATGATTTTTTCCAGGATGTCGGCGGGGGTCGACCAGTCGATGCGCCGCAATTCGAGGAAGCCCCGGTTGAACCAGCTGGCGAACAGGTGACGGAAATCGTCGTCCAGGGCGGCGAGCCGCGGCTCGCCCTGCATCGCGCGCAGCAGGTCGCGGCGCATCGCGACGAGATCGCGCGTTCCGGCCGGCGCACGGTTCAGGCGCCGCATCAGCTCCTGGCTGCGCGGCTCGGCCGCATAGCCGAGGGCGCGCGCCTCGGCCTCGCCGCGCCCGTCGAGATAGGCCGCGATGGCCTTGTCGAGGGCCGCCCGGTCGGGGCCCAGCTCCTCCAAAACGGTGATGAAGAAGTTGTGCTTCTCTTCGCCTGTCAAGTTTGCGTATCGATCGAGGAACGCTCTCGCCCGCGCCACGCCGCGTGCTTCTCCCTTTTCGGAAAGCAGAGCATGGCAGTCGACGATGATTCCCCCGTCGGAATACGGCTCGAGCAGCGATCGACCGGCATCGGCGATGCGCTGCAGGAAGCCGTTGAAGAGCCGCGTGGCACTCATCGGGCCGACGCCTCAACCAAAGGCTTTTCCGCCATCTTTGGGACGGCCGGCGCGCGTGACTGCATGTTTTTTTCCTCCGTTTCCCTGACAACGGCAGCCACAGCCAAATGTTCCGCGAAATTTTACCGACCCGCAAGTGTTAATTCCCACGCGGGGCGTCGGAATTGCGTCTCCAACAGCGGTGTTCGAAGGGTTTCAGAATGGCCGGTTGCGCCGAACCTGCCGAATCCGCACGGCAGGGAGCCGCCCGGCACCGAACAAGGGCATCGGATGGCCGATCCGATGCCGTCGTCCTGCGCCATCCCGTGAACGGCTACTCGGGTCGGTCCGCGCGGCTACTCCCGAAGACCCGCGGAGCGCCAAGGGGCGCGGATTGAAATCCGCGCCCCGACCCCGTGGCCATCCGGCTCCGCGGGGTGTGTGATCGAGACGTTGCTTATTGCACCACGATCTTCGGCATCGCCTTGGCGCCGGTGGCCTCGAGCTTGGCCCAGATGCGCGCGCCGATGGCGCGAAACACCTTGGCGTGCTCGCTGTCCGGCTTGGAGACGACGATCGGATGGCCGCCGTCCGAGGTCTCGCGGATCTCGATATGGAGCGGGATCTCGCCGAGGAACTCGACGCCAAGCCGGTCCGCCTCCTTGTGCGCGCCGCCGTGGCTGAACACCTCGCTGCGATGGCCGCAGTTCGGGCAGGAGAAATAGCTCATGTTCTCGACGATGCCGAGCACCGGCACGTCGACCTTGCGGAACATGTTGAGGCCCTTCCGGGCGTCCAGCAGCGCGATATCCTGGGGCGTCGAGACGATGACCGCGCCGGCCAGCGGCACCTGCTGCGCCATCGTCAGCTGCGCATCGCCGGTGCCCGGCGGCATGTCGACCACCAGCACGTCGAGCTCGCCCCAGTTGACGTCGCGCAGGAGCTGCTGGATCGCGCTCATCACCATCGGTCCGCGCCAGATCATCGGCGTGTCCTCGGGGATCAGCAGACCCATCGACATCACCTTGATGCCGTAGTTCTCCATCGGCTCCAGCCGCTGGCCGTCCTTGGTCTGCGGCTGGCCGTGGACACCCAGCATGCGCGGCTGCGAGGGGCCGTAGATGTCGGCGTCCATCATGCCGACGCGGTGCCCGTCGGCGGCCAGCGCCAGCGCGAGGTTGGCCGACACCGTCGACTTTCCGACGCCGCCCTTGCCGCTCGCCACGGCGATGATGTGCTTGATGCCGGGCAGGCTGGGGATCATGCCCTGGCCGTTGCCGCGGCCGACCGCCTGGCCGCCCGGATGGCCCTGATGCGGCGTTTGCGTCTGGGACCGCGCCTCGGCGGTCAGCACGACGCTGACCGAGAGCACCCCGTCGAGCGCATGGACGGTCTTCTCCGCCGCCTTGCGCAGGGGCTCCAGATGCGGGCCGCGCTGCGGGTCGACCTCCAGCGCGAAGGCCACGTTGCCGTCCTTGATGACGAGGCCGGAGACCATGCCCGCCGAGACCACGTCCTGCCCGTTTTCGGGATCCTTTACGGTCTTCAACGCGTCGAGAATCCGCTCTTTGGTTACCTGCGCCATGCCAGATCGTCCCTTCGTCTGCCCGGAGAAATCCGCTGCCGCGCACCCGGTTGGGTTTGCGCTGGCGGTCGCGAGCACATATATGTCACTGCAGCGGCGGTTGGAAACCCCCGCCGGCGGATTCGTTTGGAATATTTTCGGCCCGCAGAGGCGGGCGCAAGGAGAGCGCGAAAGTCATGCCTTGGTCAAATCAGAACGGCGGCGGCCCTTGGGGCGGCGGTGGCGGCGGCGGCAAGGGCCCGT
>CAYFYY010000190.1:0-3383 GCA_964347475.1 uncultured Flavobacteriales bacterium | reverse complement strand
AGTGAACACAGAGGAGGCGTTCATGAAAGTATCGGACAAACTCGCCGGCATCTCTCGCCGGGATTTATTTAAGCTCGCGGGGCGTTACGGGATGTCGTCGACGTTGTTGGCGGCGGGGTCCCTTGGGGGGATGGTGACGCTGCCGTCGCTCGCGAAGGCGGCCGAATCGACCTATGACAAGCGGTACAAGAAAGAGGCCAAGCACACGCTGAAGTTCGGCGCGGCGGGCTTTAATGCGCGCAACCTGCTGATCGAACGCGCGGGCTGTCTGGAGTTTGCCCGTGATCTGGAGGAACGCACCGATGGCGAGATCCGCGTCGAGTTCATCGGCGACAACCAGATCTGCGGCCAGCTGTCCTGTGTCGAGAAGACCCAGAACGGTATTGTCGACATCTATGCAGCCTCGACCCAGAACTCGGCTGGCGGCGCGCCGTACCTGAACGTGCTGGACTATGCCTATGTCTTCCCGGGCCGGGCCTCGCAGTACCACTTCCTTTATAGCCCCGAGAGCCAGAAGATTCTGCGCGAGCCGCTGGAGAAGCGTCACGGGCTGAAGTTCCTGTTCAGCCACTGCGAGTTGCGCGGGCTGCAGATGGGTCAGTCCTTTGCGGATAAGCCCACCGTCACCAAGCTGGAAGAGCTGTTTGGCACCAAGAACCGTGTGACCGGCACCCAGTTGGGCCGGATCGCGATGCAGCTGCTGAACCTTAACCCTGTTCCGGTGGCCTGGGAAGAAACCCTTGATGGTCTGAAGACCGGCTTGATCGACGGCGCCGAAACCTGGGCCTCTGCCGTGGCCTACGCCAATATGGCGCCGGTGGTCAGCCAGTCGGTCGACCTGCGCTTCTTCTGCGGCACCGAGCACACCTCGATGTCGGCCAAGGTCTTCGACAGCCTCGATGGTCACCTGCAGGATGCGGTCATGGAATCGTCCTACCTGGCGCAGGTCCATGTCCAGGCCGCCAACGAGGCCGCTCTGGTCAAGACCGTTGGCTTCTCGGACCCGCAGCTGCCGGGCACCATCTTTGCCGAGAACGACGTGCGCACCGCCTTCCTGGCCGACGACCAGATCAAGATGGCCGAGGAAATGTGCTCGCCCGAGTTCAACCCGGAGCCCTGGGCGCAGTGGCGTGACCGTATCAACAAGTGGGCCGGTGGCATCGACACCTATACCGAGCTGCACCGTGTTGCCCGCGAAGTGCCGGCCGATATGAAGCCGGAAAACGTCGAGCCCCGCCGCTGGTGGAAAGGCTAAGACACTCAAGAGATGGCGGCAGCTTTCTGCTGTCGCCATTTTTCCTGCATAATTCCCAATAAACGATACAGTCGGTCTCAGGGAGGGACGGATTATGAACATCGTCAGCGATACTGCGGAGCTATTCAGCGCCATATTGTCCAACGACGCCTGGATGATCAGCGAAGCGATGAAGACCGACAGCATCTGGGTGCTGGGGGCTTTCGCCACGATCCTCGGTGGATTGGCCTTTCTGGTGGTCTATCACTACGTGCCGTGGATCGAACGCAAGTTCGAGGCCACCGTCATGGTCTCGACCTATCTGCTGATCGGCGCGATCATCTTTGTCGAGGTGTTCCGGCGCTTTGTCCTGAACGTGCAGGCCCCGTGGTCCACGACCATCCCGCCGTTCTTCTTCCTGATCATGACCTGGGCGGGCTGCGCTTATAATGTGAAGCTGCGCACGCATCTGGCCTTTGCCGAGTTCCGCGTGAACATGCCGCGCGCCCTGCAATTCTTCTGCCTGACGCTGGACGCGGTCCTGTGGATCGGCTTTTCCTGGGTGGTCATCGTGACCTCGACGCAGGTGGCTGCGAACTCTGCCGCCAACTTCCAGATCATGCTGGGCACCGACAACGTGCTGCAATGGTGGTTCCTTGTCTCGGTCCCGCTGAGCTTCATCCTGATCGCCGCCCGCGCGATGGAGAACTGGCTGATCGATTATCGCAATCTGCGTTCAGGCAAATCCCTGATCGCCCCGGTCGCCATCGGTGCGGACTAAGGAGAGTACGATGTCTGACGGAACCTGGACCACAATCATCTCTATCGGCGTCACCTTCCTGTTTATGCTGGGCGTGCCGGTCTTCCTTGTGATCGGCTATTGGGTGATCGGCATGAGCTTCGTGCTTGGCCTGCCGCTGATTAACACCGGTGCAGCCTTGGCCGACGTGTTCACCGATGGCTTTGCCCTGCTGGCGATGCCGCTCTTCATTCTGACCGGAGACCTGATCAACCGCTCGGGTATTGCCCGTCGGTTGTCGGACTTCGCCTATGCCTGCCTAGGCTGGCTGCGCGGTGGTCTGGCCATGGCCTCGCTTGGCGCCTGCGGGTTGTTTGCCGCGATCTCGGGGTCGAACTCTGCCACCACGGCCACAATCGGTTCGATGCTGCACCCGGAAATGGTCAAAGGCGGCTATGACGAGCGCTTCTCGGCGGCCACCGCCGCTGCGGGCGGCACGGTGGGGATCATCATCCCACCCTCGATTATCTTCATCGTCTATGGCTTTCTGCTGAACCTGCCGATCTCGGAGCTGTTTGTGGCGGGGATCATTCCCGGTTCGATGATGGTCGGCGCCATGATGCTGGTCGCGTTTGTCATCTGCACCCGCAATGGCTGGGGTCACCTGATCGCCCTGCAGTTCGGCCGCGTGTTTAAAACCGCCGTCGGCGCCTGGCTGGGCTTCTTCGCCATCGGGTTGGTGCTGTGGGGCATCTATACCGGTAAGTTCTCGCCGACCGAGGCTGCCGGTGTGACCGTGGGCTTCTGTATCATCGTGGGCTTTGTGTCCCTGCCGATCTTCAAGCTGATGGGCTCGCCCTCGGAAGACCGCGACTTCAAGGAACGCAGCATCACCGAATACCTTGTCGTCAAGGGCTTCGGCCCGATGGAGCTGCCCTCGATCACCATGCGCTCGGCCCAGATCGCGGGCATCCTTGCCCCGCTGATCGCGGTCTCGGTGGTGATGCAGCAGATCCTGTCGGTGCTTGGCGCACAGCAGATCATCGGCGACTTCGTGCGTGGCATGGGTGGCTATTACGCGGTGCTCTTCACCTCGATGGCCATCGTCTTCGTGGCCGGCATGGTGCTGGAAAGCCTGCCCGTGACGATCATCCTCGCCCCGATCCTTGCCCCCATCGCCCATTCGGTTGGCGTGGAGCCGGTGCAGTTCGGCGTGATCTTCCTTGTCGGCGCCTCGATCGGCTTCATCACACCGCCCTATGGGTTGAACCTCTACGTCGCCTCCGGCGTGACAGGCGTGCCCTACTTCCGACTGCTACGCTACACGGTGCCATACCTCTTCGCGCTGATCACAGTCTGGATTATCGTCTCCCTCGTCCCCGCACTGTCGACAATCCTCATTCCAAAAGG
>CAYFYY010000189.1:0-3489 GCA_964347475.1 uncultured Flavobacteriales bacterium | reverse complement strand
GCCGGCACCATCGGCGAGACCCGGATGACGCGGCTCGGCTGGCTCTTGGCCCAGGCGGCGCGGCTGGTCGGCGGGCCGCTGCCGCTGTCGCGCGATCCCGGCGTGCCGGCGACCGTCACGGTGACCGAGGATGCGGCCACCGGCGGCCAGGTCTGGACCCGGATCTACGGCCGGCGGCGCGGCTTCCCGCAGGTCATCCACAGTGCGAAACGGTTCCGCGGGCCGACCGGACTCGAGGAGTATCTCGGCCACGGGTTCGGCATGGCGCTGACCGTCGACGGCGCCGGCGATGCCCTCACCTTCCGCAGCGACCACTACTTCGTCCAGCTGTCCGGCCGGCGCGTCCGTCTGCCGCGCTGGCTCGGCCCGGGCGTGACGACGGTCAGCCATGTCGACCACGGCGACGGCCGCTTCACCTTCACGCTCGAGCTGCGCCATCCCCGCTTCGGCGTGCTGATCCGCCAGACCGGGATGTTCCGGGACGTGGCGGACCGCGACGATCACACGGAAGCGGAAGCCTCGGCTGCGCCGGTCTCCCGCCCCCTCCCCAACCCCTCCCGCCAAGGGACCGCCCTGCGTCCTCGCGGCCATGCGAGCAAGGGAGAGGGGCTCGATCGTCGCGCCTTTAGCGATGCGGCCCCTCTCCCTCGCGCCGCCGCCTGCCAGGAGCTGCGAATCTCCCATGGCGGGAGGGGTCGGGGAGGGGGCGACGTTCGGCTTTCGGATGTGTGCAAAGGGTCCGAGAATGACGGATGAACCCGTGGCCGCCGGCCCCCTTTCCGTCCTTCTCGTCGGCGCCGCCGGCGCCTTCGGCCGGCTTCTGGCGGAAGGGCTGGCGCGCGAGCCGGGTATCCGGCTGGTCCTCGCCGGGCGGACCCGTGCGCCGCTCGAACGGCTGCGCGATTCGCTCGGCGGCACGCCGGAGGTCCGCGTGCTGGACCGCGACCGGGCGATGCCGGCCGACCTGCGGGCCGCGCAGGTCGACGTGGTCGTCGACGCCGCCGGCCCGTTCCAGGACAGTCGCACGGCGCTGATTGCGGCCGCCATCGATGCCGGCTCTCACCATATCGACCTCGCCGATGGCCGCGATTTCGTCGCCGACATCCGCCGCTTCGGCGCTGCGGCGCAGCGTGCGGGCGTGGCCGTGCTGTCGGGGGCCAGCTCGACGCCGGCGCTGTCGCATGCGGTGCTCGATGCGCTGACCGAAGGATGGCGGCGGATCGATGCGCTCAGCGTCGCCATCAGCCCCGGCAACCGGGCGCCGCGGGGCCTTGCCGTGGTGCGGTCGATCGCATCCTGGGCTGGCCGGCCGGTGCCCGTGTTCCGCAACGGCGGATGGACGATTGCGCCGGGCTGGAGCGGCACGCGCCGGCTCGAGTTCCCCGGTCTGGGCCCACGGCTTGCGGCGCTGTGCGACACCCCGGACCTCGACCTGCTGGTCGAGCGCTACCGGCCCCGCGTCACCGCCGAGTTCCTCGCCGGGCTCGAGCTGCCGGTCCTGCACCACGGCCTTGCGCTGGCGACATGGCCGGTGCGTCGGGGCTGGCTGCGCTCCCTCGCGCCGCTCGCCCGGCCGCTGCGCGCCCTCGCCGCGCTGCTGCGCCCCCTCGGCAGCGACCGCGGCGGCATGGTCGTCGAGGCCGCGGGGCGCGATGCCCGTGACCGGCCGGTGCGGGGCCGCTGGTCGCTGGTCGCCGGGGCCAGCAAGGGCCCCTACGTGCCGACCCTGCCGGCGCTCGCCCTCGTCCGCCGCATCCGCGACAAGCGCCTTCGCTTTCGCGGCGCCGGACCGTGCACCGGGATCCTGACCCCTGACGATTTCGCCGCGGATTTCGCGCGGTACGAGATTACGACGGCGACGGAAATCCGCGCGGAACAGGGCCTGGATGACGTCGCCCGCGCCTCGCAATGACGGCAAATATGGGCGCTGGATCAGCGCCCCCTCAATACCCCTCGTCGAGCAGCGGGAAGGCGCTGAGGACGTGCGGATCGGTCACGGGCGGCGCCGGGTGCAGGTGGCTGGCGTCGAGCTCGCCATAGCCGGTGACGCCGAGCAGGGCGAGGGCGATGCGCGTCTCGGCCTCCAAGAGCTCGAGCGCGCGGACGATCCCGGCCGCCCCCGCGGCGCCGGCGGCAAGGCCCTGCAGGCGGCCGATGGCGACGGCGTCGGCGCCCCGCGCCATCGCCTTGACGACATCGGTGCCGCGCATGATGCCGCCGTCGAAGACGATCCGCGCACGGCCCGCCACTTCCGCGACCACCTCCGGCAGCACGTCGATGCCGCCGCGCCCGTGGTCGAGTTGGCGGCCGCCATGGTTGGACACCCAGACCGCATCGATGCCGTTTTCGACCGCGAGCGCCGCATCCTCCGCCGTCGCGATGCCCTTCAGGATCATCGGGATCGTGCACATGTCGCGCAGGCGTTTCACATCGTCCCAGCCGAACAGCGCCTGGTTGGCATCGCCGGTGACCTGCAGCCGGCCGGTGGTGACGTGGCGCTTGGCGATGTCGCGCTCGCGCCGGCTGTAGGCGTCGAGATCGACGGTCAGGCAGAAGGCGATGAAGCCGGCATCGACCGCGCGGCGCAGCTGTTCGTCGACCCAGGGCGGGTTGCCGCGCACGTAGAGCTGGAAGATCTTCGGCGCCTCGGTCTCCTGCGCCACCGCCTCCAGCCCCGGCTCGCAGACGGAGCTGAGAACCTGGATGGTGCCGAACTCGGCCGCGGCGCGCGCCGGGACGAGGCCGCCGCCTTCGACGATATCCTGCATGGAGCCGATCGGCGCCAGCAGCACCGGCAGGCGGAGCTTGTGGCCGAACAGCGCGCCGCCGCTGTCGATTTCGGAGACGTCGCGCAACACCCGCGGCCGGAAGGCGATCGAATCCAACGCCTGGCGGTTGCGTTTGACCGTGGTCTCGGTCTCGGCACCGCCAATCACGTAGTCCCAGTGCTCGGGCGCGAGGGTCCGGCGCGCGGCCGTGACGATCTCGTGCAGGGTCTGGAAATCGGCCGCCTCAGCCATGCACCGGCCCCGCCAGCACGATTACCGCGTCGCGGTCGGCATAGAGGTAGTCGCCCGTCTCGATGGCGATGCCGCCGAAATTCAGCGCCTCGTTCGCGCGGCCGCCGGCACCGCGACGCGGCGGCATGGCGGTGGCGCCCAGCGCCTTGACGCCGAAATCGAGCTCGGCGAACTCGTGGCTGTCGCGGATCGCGCCGTTGAACACGAGGCCCTCCCAGCCGTTCTCGAACGCGGCGAGGGCGATGTTGCCGCCGCACAGGGCGCGCCGCATCGAGCCGCGGCCGTCGATCACCAGCACCTTGCCGGCGCCGCCGGCTTTGAGCACGTCGAGGATGCCTTTGTTGTCCTCGAAAGTGGCGAAGGTCACGACCTCGCCGTGGAAATGCTCGCGCGCCGCGAAGTCGCGGAACTGCAGCTCGCAGACCCGCGCGTCGGCGTGGTCGTCGCAGATGTCGGCGGTGCGGATGAT
>CAYFYY010000188.1:2149-3590 GCA_964347475.1 uncultured Flavobacteriales bacterium | reverse complement strand
GGCCGCGGCCGCGCCGCCCGCCGCCTGCACGAGCGCCCAGACGACGGCGAAGGTGGTGCCGAGGACGAGCGAGACGACGAACAGATCGGCGCGCACGAGGCGGAACGGCGAGTGGCCCTCCGCCGCGACGTCGACGCGGATGAAGAACCAGAACCAGGTGCCGCCGCCGCACACCATCAGGGCGCCGAGATACCACAGGGCGACGAGTCCCGCGGGCGCCGGCGTCGCCGGCGTCGGATAGGCGAAGACCAGCACGGCGGTGGCGACGAGGTAGAGGACGAAGCCCCACATCGTCAAGAGGTGGGCGATGCGGCGCCGCGGGTTGCAGAACTCGCCCGAGGCGGCGACGTCGACCGCCGCGGTCCGCACCGCGGCCGCGACCAGCCCGACCGGGCCGACCTTCGTCTTCGCGGCGTCCCGGGCGGCCCGCCAGTTGGCGAAGAAGTACTTGGCGCTCTTCTTGTGCCAGATGTCGAACAGCGTGCCGCCGACGACCAGCAGCGCCATGACGACGACATAGCCCTGCATGATGGCCGGCGGGATGGTGGCCGAGAGCTCGGCGAACGGATTGCTGAACATTGGACGGACGTCTCCCTGGTGGCCCTCTCGTTCGTTCGTTGCCGACGACTGTGGCCCAAACATTCGATATTTGCAATGTATTCGGTCGGGCAATGGGCGCTGGGGGGCGATTTCGGCGCGTGCGGGCGGGATCGGACCGTGCCGCGCGCGAAGGGGCCCGTTACCCGTCTAGTTCCGGGTAATGGCGGAAGATGCCGTCCTCGTTGAACGGGATGCGTCGGCCGGAGGCGCAGTAGGCGCGCAGGCGGGGCCGCGCGGCGATGCGCCCGTGCAGCGCGTGGATGCGCGGACAGCGCCGCCCAAGCCGTGCCATCATCCGCGGGAAGGCGTAGTGCAGTCCGTCGACGACCTGGAACAGGGACAGGTCGGCATAGGTGCGCCGGGCGCCGGCGAGGTGCCCGCCGGCGGACCGGTTGCGCGCCAGCACCCGCTCGAAATAGTCAAGATATTTCGGCGCGCGGGATTGCCGGAAGTCGGCGGCGCGCCGCATCGCCTCCTCGCGCTGGTCCGCGTAGTAGCGGTTGACCGAGATGGGATGATGCACATCGTGGATCTCGACCACGAAATCGGCCAGCGTCAGCTGCAGCTGGTGGACCCAGAGGCGGCCCGTCTCCGATTTCGGGGCGAGGCCGTGGCGGCTGCCGAGGAACATCAGGATGTTCGCCGTCTGGGCGAGGACCAGCTTGCCGGATTTCAGGACCGGCGGCGCGAACGGCGGCCGCGCCAGCCCCTCATCGTCGAGGAGCCGCAGCAGCGCCCGCATCCCCGCGGCGCCGTCGCGCGCAACGTCGACATAGGCCGCGCCCACATCCTCCAGCGCCAGCCGCACGAATTCCCCGCGTCCCTGGATCGACGGCCAGTA
>CAYFYY010000188.1:0-2049 GCA_964347475.1 uncultured Flavobacteriales bacterium | reverse complement strand
CGCGCTCAGGGCCAGTCCAGCGAATGGACGGCGAAGATCCGGTACGGGCCCGGCTCGCATTTGACGAACCGCCCGGTCTCGAGGAGGGTTTTGGCTTCGTTTAGCGACGAGAGCAGCCAGTGGCGGTTGGTTTCGATCTCCGCGGCGAGGCCGTTGCAGGACAGCGGCGAGCACTCCGGCGCGTTGCCGGCGGTAAAGGACACGACGTCGTATCCCTCCAGCCGCGCCGCGCCGGGCATCGCGACGTCGAGCGGGAACGACGGCTCGGGGCCGAAGGGCGCCCAGCGCCCCGTCTCCTCTTCGAACTCGTACTCATGGACTTCGTAATAGAACAGCGTCGTGCCCGTAAGGTCGATCGCGTGCCGCTTCGCCAGCCCGGCGATGACGCCGGGGGAATCGAACAGCCAGTAGCCGTTGTGCCGCCAGTAGTTGATGTAGTCGGCGAAGTTCTCCGACAGGCACGGGCTGACGGAATAGATGCCGGCGAGCGCCGCGGCGCCCTTCAGGGCGGGCCGCGTCGCCACGCGCTTCGCCATGTAGCCGGCGGGGATCATCCCGCCCCGCCCCGCGGGCCGGGGCCGCCGGGGGGCGCGGCCGCCGCGATGTCGGTGTCGGTTCCGGTCGTCATGACCTCGCCGTGAAATTGCGAGGGCAGTATATCCGATTCGGCCCGCGCGACCCGATTGTCTGGCGGGATAAATATACTGTCACCGGGACTCCCTGGCGGGATAAATATACTGTCACCGGGACTCCTGTCACCGGAACTCCGCACCGGAATTCCGGCTATCCCCGGAACTCCGCTGTCACCGGAACTCCGCTGTTCCCCTTACTGGGTGTCTTCGTCCTCATCATCGACGATGAGGAGATCGTAGTTGGCGCCGAGGTCGGGGATACCGTCGGTATCGAAATCCGCGCTGAAGGTCACGGTATGCGGGCCGGGTCGCAGCGGCTTCAACAGAATCCAGTAGCCGTCGACCACCGCCGGAAACCGATCGCCAGGCTCAAAGCCGAACGCTGCGAACAGCGGGCCCAAACGGAAGGTGAAGCCACCGGGCTGGCTTTGCACCCGATATCCGAACAGGTCGGCGACAGCCTTGCCGTCGACCGTAACCTCAAGGGCGACGGTGGGGGCGATCGCTGTATCGTCGGTGACATCGCAGCGAATCTGGTCCACCTCCTCGGTCAAGGCGTCGCATGGGGGCACGTTCAGGAACTCTGGAGCGAACGAGATATTCGCAAATATCGGGAAGAATATGTTCCTGCCTGCGGGGACCTGGCAGAATCGATCCGCCACACCGGCGAATGTCCCCGCGAGATACCAGATCTTTCCCTTCTGATTGAGATCGCAAAAGCGACCATCGGGATCGAATGCAGGGTTTGTTTCTGGTGGTTGCATCTGGAGCCAGTTGGCCCACGCGCCGGCCAGCTGGTTGTAGGATTTCCCGAACACGGTCCGGCCTGGTTCGACAACCTCAAATTTGACCCCGTCGTTGCCGCTGTTGGCCAAGGCGGGCCAGATGCCGCCAATACCTGACAGTCCAATTCCTGCAGACAGCAGTGCCGTGAACAGCCACGGAGGCTTCCTGCACCCGGTCCCATTCCGATGTACGTTCATCTTGTCCTCCCGTTTCTCAAAGATTGCCGCTCCGCGTACCCGACATGCGCCGTTTGGGCCGATCGGTTGAGCGGATACCGGTACGAATTCGATCGGCTGGAGTCCTGCAGACACGCGGCCCGAACAGGTTCCGTCACGCTCAATCGATGCTGATCGCAACAGGCACGCATCCTTCCGACTCCCATGAAAGCCGGTCGTGACCGCCGATGATGATGCTCTTGTTTCGATTCGCGCGGTTCTTCAGCACGCTTGTAAGCTGGCCGCTGAAAGACACCATGGCGCGTGGCCTAACGCCTCACTGCAATTCGGCCCGGTAGCAGAGACCGGCCTGCTGATCAATGAGATGGATCAATAAGCCAGCGAAATCGCGAAACAACGAATTCCGGGGACATGGCCGTAATCGCGGCTGGTGGTCACGCTCCGGGTCTATAGTG
>CAYFYY010000187.1:0-3659 GCA_964347475.1 uncultured Flavobacteriales bacterium | reverse complement strand
GGGTCCAGTCGCTGGTGTCGGCGCGCTTCCCGGAGGTCGAGTTCCTGCCCATCGAAACTACCGGCGACAGCGCCGTTAATGCCTACAGCCGGATCCAGATGGCGCTGTTCCGGGCACGCGCGAAGGCGCACGCCGAATTCCAGGACGCGCTGAAGGCGACGGGCCTGACGATCGAGGAAGCGGCTCGCAGGGTCGAAGGCAAGTCCTCGCTTTCGCAAGCCCTGAACTACCCCGGCCACAAGGTGACGGGCACGGCGGCCAACGTCGTCTACGAACTCGGTTAGGAATTCATCTCCCGGGTCGACAACTGAAAGGGGCCCTTGCGGCCCCTTCTCTATGTCTGCTGCGCGTGCCGAATGGCCCGCCACACCGCTTCCGGCCGGGCCGGCATCGCGATGTCGGTGACGCCGAGCGGAGCCAGCGCATCGAGCACGGCGTTGACGGCCGTCGGGATGGCACCGCTGGTTCCAGCCTCGCCGCAGCCCTTGACGCCGAGCGGATTTGTCTTGGCCGGCACCGGGCGATAGTAGAGCTCGAAGCTCGGCAGGTCTTCGGCGCGCGGCAGGGCGTAATCGGTGAACGAACCGCTCAGCAGCTGGCCGTCGGCATCGTAGATTGCGGTTTCCATCAACGCCTGGCCGACGCCCTGGACGATGCCGCCATGGGTCTGGCCATCGACCAGCAGCGGGTTGACGAGGTTGCCGAAGTCGTTGACGGCGAGATAGCGTGCGATACGCACGGCCCCGGTCTCCGGATCGACCTCGACCTCGCAGATATGGCAGCCGTTCGGGAAGGTCGCCGGCGGCGTTTCCGCGACGGTGTCGTGGTCCAGCGACTCTGGCAGTCCGTCCGGCCGCTCGGCCATTCCCGCCACGTGCGCCGCCAGATCCGGGACCGGGATCGACCGGTCGGTGCCGACGACGCGGAATTCGCCATCCGCAAACTCGATGTCCTGCTCGGCGGATTCGAAGACGTGGGCCGCCCAAGCCTTGCCCTTCTCGATCACACCCTCCGAGGCGGCCAGCAGCGCGACGCCGCTGCTCATGATCGATTTCGACCCGCCGGTGCCGCCGCCCATCAGCAGCGCGTCGCTGTCGCCCTGGACGAGGTCGATCCGGTCCGCCGGGATGCCCAGCGCGCCGGCGACCACCTGGGCAAAGGCGGTGGCGTGCCCCTGGCCCTGGTCGAGGCTGCCGGTCACGATGGTCACGCGACCATCCGGCCGGAAGCGGATGCCGCCCATCTCCTTGCCAACGCCGGCGGTCGCTTCGAGATAGTAGGTGACGGCGCGGCCGCGCAGCAGGCCCCGTGCCTTCGACGCCTTGCGTCGCGCGGCGAAACCCTGCCAGTCCGCCCGCTCCAGCGCCTCCGCCAGCAGCGCCGGAAAGTCGCCGCTGTCGTACTCCCGGTCCGAGGCTGCCTTGTATGGCATCGCCTCCGCCGGGATCAGGTTGCGGCGCCGCAGTTCCGCCGGATCGCGGCCGGTCTCCCGCGCGGCCGCGTCGATCAGCCGCTCCATGATGTAGTTGCCCTCCGGCCGACCGGCGCCGCGATACGGGGCGATGGGCACCGTGTTGGTGAAGGCGCAGCGGCTGGTGATGGCGATCAGCGGCGTCCGGTACGCGCTGGCTGCGTTGGTCAGGATGTTGATCGACGGCATGTACGGCCCGAACGGCGTCACATAGGCCCCGAGATTGCCGATCACGTCGATTCGCATGGCGAGAATGTCGCCCTCGGCGTTGAGCGCCAGCGCCCCGTCGGCGAGCATGTCGCGGCCCTGGAAGTCGGACAGGAACGAGCCGCTGCGGTCGTCGACCCATTTGACCGGCCGGCCCAGGTCCCGCGCCGCGTGCAGCACCAGGAGGTTCTCCGGGTATTGCTGCGACTTCATCCCGAACGAGCCGCCGATATCGTGCGAGAGCACGCGCAGGGTCTCGCGCTCGACCCCCATGACGACGGTCGCGAGGGTCTGGCGCATGCCCCACACGCCCTGGCTCGCGACATGCAGGGTCAGGCGCCCGCTCGCCGCGTCGTACTCGCCGGCCGCGGCGCGCGGTTCCATCGCCGCGACGATCACCCGGTTGATCGGGATCCGCCGACGCGTGACATGGTCGGCCGCTGCGAAGGCGGCCTCGACCGCATCGAGATCGCCGGATCGCCAGTCGAGGCAGAGATTCGCGGCATCCTCGTGAATGCGCGGGCTGTCGGGCTGCAGCGCCTGTTCCGGGTCGACGAGGGCCGGCAGCGGATCGATCTCGAAATCGATCGCCTCGGCGCTGTCGCGCGCCGCCTCCGGCGTCTCGCCGACGACGAAGGCAAGCCCCTCGCCGGCATATTTCACCTTGTCGCGGGCCAGTGCGTGGCGCGCCGGCGATTCATGGTCCGTGCCGTCATGGTTCTTGACGAAGTTGCCGCACGGATACGGCTTGTAGCCTGCGGCCGCCAGGTCGTCGAAGGTGTAGACCGCGAGCACGCCCGGCATCGCGCGGGCCGCAGCGCAATCGAGGGTGCGGATGATCCCGTGAGCGTGCGGTGAGCGCAGCACGTGGCCATAGGCCTGGCCGGGCAGGCTGACATCGCCTGTGTAGCAGCCCTCGCCGCGCAGCAGCCGCGGATCCTCGGTGCGGGGCACCGGCTGGCCGGCGCCGAATTTCTGGATCGCCGCGCGCGGCGCAAGGGTGTCGGTCATCGCAGGGATTGCCTTCGGCTGGGACGCAGACTCCTTCAGATAGCAGCTTTGCCCCGAGAGTCCAGCATGCGGCATGTTCGCTGTCCGTGCCCTACCGGCCTCTCCGCGCCTCGTTTGCCGACGTCCGGGCGTCCTGTTAGCCTGTGGCCCGGGACGGGAACGGGACGGGGAGAGGCATGCCCGCAAACGACGCACCGGAGATCCGGCCGATCACCTCGGTGCTTGGCGCCGAGGTTGCGCATGTCGATTTGTCCGGGCCGCTGTCGGACGCGGCGTTCGAGGCGATCCGGCAGGCCTTCGACCGGCACTCCGTGCTGGTGTTCCGCGACCAGGATCTGACGCCGGAGCAGCACATCGCGTTCAGCCGGCGCTTCGGGCCGCTGATGGTCCACGTCTTTGCGGAGGACCTGCTCGATGGTCATCCCGAGATCTACCGCCTGTCCAACGTCGTCGTCGACGGGGTCCGCAAGGGCCGGCCCGACGCCGGCCAGTACTGGCATTCCGACCTCACCTACGAGGAAAAGCCGTCGCTCGGCTCGGTGATGTATGCGCTGGAGGTTCCCGCGGTCGGCGGCGATACCATGTTCGCGAGCACCGCGCACGCCTTCGCGCAGCTCTCTCCGGTGATGCAGGGGATGCTCGAGGGGCTGACCGCGATCCATGAATTCGGCCACGCCTTCGGCCCGAGCAACAGAACCTCGCTGAAGGTGGCGCAGGACACGCTAGACCGGCGCCCGCCCGTCTCCCACCCGGTCGTGCGGATGCACCCCGGGACCGGCCGCAAGTGCCTGTTCGTCAACCCCGGCTTCACGGTGCGGATCGAGGGCATGGCCGAGGCCGAGAGCGAGATGCTGCTCGATTTCCTGTACCGCCACATGACGCGACCCGAATGGGTGTTGCGGCACCGGTGGCGCAAGGGCGACGTCGTCATGTGGGACAACCGCGCGCTGCTGCACAGCGGCACCGGCGA
>CAYFYY010000186.1:0-3687 GCA_964347475.1 uncultured Flavobacteriales bacterium | reverse complement strand
GCCGCTCGAAGGCGAGGCGCGCTGCGACGTCGCCGTGATCGGCGGCGGCTACACGGGGCTTTCGGCGGCGCTGCACCTCGCCCGCGACCACGGTATCGAGGCACGCGTGCTGGAGGCCGGACCGCGCATGGGCTGGGGCGCGTCGGGGCGCAACGGCGGCTTCTGCTGCATGCCGGCGACCAAGATGTCGATCGCCGAGATGACCCGCCGCTTCGGCGCCGCGGAGACGCGGCGCTTCTATGCCGCGCAGGTCGACGGCATCGCGCTCACCCGTTCGCTGATCGAGGACGACGGCATCGACTGCGACGTCCAGGGCGACGGCCTGTTCGAGGTCGCGCACCACAAACAGGCCTTCGCCGGGTTGCGGGACTACGCTTCGGCGCTGACGCGGCTGTTCGGGATCGAGACCTCGCTGTACACCGCCGAGGAGTTCCGCGCCGTCGGCCACGATTCGGCGGAGCAGTTCGGCGCCATGAAGATGCATGTGGGCTTCGCGCTGCACCCGCTCAAGTTCGCGCACGGCCTGGCGCTGGCGGCCGCGCGGCATGGCGCCGCGCTGCACCCGGGCTCGCTCGTCACCCGTTGGCTGCGCGACGGCGACAGCCACCTCCTGCACACCGGGTGCGGCATGCTGCGCGCGCGAAAGGTGATCGTCGCCGCCAACGGCTACATGCGCGACCGGCTGCACCGGGCGTTCGATGCGCGCATCCTCCCCGCGCTGTCGAACATCATCGTCACACGCCCGCTGACCGCGGCGGAGCTGGCGGCCCAGTCGTGGCACACCGACTGCCCGCTGATCAACGCCCGCAAGCTCCTGTTCTACTACCGCAGGCTGCCGGACGAGCGGATCCTCTTCGGCGCCCGCGGCGACCTGTCCGGCACGCCGGCGGACGGCGCGCGCATGCGCGACTGGATGATCCGCCGCTTCGGCGAGGTCTTCCCCGCCTGGCGCGACGTTGCGATCGAGCGTTTCTGGCGCGGCTTCGTGTGCATGAGCCGCAGCCTCGCGCCGTCGCTCGGCCGGCTCGACGAAGATCCGTCCGTGTTCTACGGCTTCGGCTACCACGCCAACGGCGTCAACACCGCGCCCTGGGCCGGACGCCGGCTCGCCGCCATGGTCGCCGGCAAGGCCGGCGAGGCGGATCTGCCCGCCGCGATGCGCGGCCTGCCGCCGCGATTCCCGTTCCCCGGGTTGCGCCGGACATACCTCTCTCTTGCCTATCTGTGGTACAGGATGAAAGACGGGTGAGAGCTCGTCGGGCACCGAGCGACCTCACCCTTCGAGACGGGCCTTCGGCCCTCCTCAGGATGAGGACACGAGCGCTGGAGCCTCATCCTGAGGAGGTTGCGGAGCAACCGTCTCGAAGGATGAGGTTGCGCGGAACTCGCTGACTTCAGGCGCCGTCGCCGTTGAGATAGCGCGCGACGCCATACGCCGCGAGCAGCAGCCAGCCGGCGATGAAGCAGAGGCCGCCGACGGGCGTCGCCGGCGCGACGAAGGCGAGCGCGAAGAGCGCCCGCAGGAACAGGGAGCCGCTGAACAGTACGATGCCGGCCGCGATCAGGACGGCGCTCGCGACCAGCAGGCGGCCCGGTCGGGCCCGCCCCGCCAGCGCCGCAACGGCGACCAGCGCGATGCTGTGCCACAGCCCGTACTGCGCGCCGGTCGCAAGCCAGGCCCGCGCCGCCTCGCCGCCGCCGCTGTGCGATGCGTACGCGCCCATCGCCACCATGACGGCGCCGCTCACGCCTGCGAAGATGACGGCCCAGGCCACCGTGCTAATCCTTCGCGCCCTCGATGGGCAGGCGCTGGGCGCGCCAGCGCAAGAGGCCGCCGGCCATGTTGGCGACCTTGTCGAACCCGGCCTTCTTCAGGATCACCGTCGCCTGCGCCGAGCGGCCGCCGGCCCGGCATACGGTGACGACCGGCCTGTCCCTGGAGAGTTCGCCGGCGCGCCGCTCGAGCGTGCCCAGCGGGATCAGCTGCGAGCCGGCGATGCGGCCGAGCGGGCCGTCGTATTCGTCCGGCTCGCGCACGTCGACGATCTGCACCGCGCGGTGGTGCTCCTCCACCCAGTGCGGCTGGATCTCCCAGATCCCGGCGAAGGTGAAGGTCAGCGGCGCCCAGTCGGGACCGGTCAGCGCAGCGTCTTCGTCGGCAGGCTTGCCGCACGCCATGTTGGCCGGCACCGCGACGTCGATCTGCTTGGGATGCGCAAGGCCGAGATTTTTCATATAGCCGGCGAAGTCGTCCTCGCCGATGTCGCCGCCGAGCCGCGGGTTGTGTGCGCGTTCCTCCTCGACGCTGGTCACCGTGATGCCGCGGTAGTCGTGCGCCGGGTAGACGAGGCAGTGCGCCGGCAGTCGGAAGATCTTATCGTGCACCGAGCGGTAGAGTCTGTACGGGCTGCCCTGCTGGAAGTCGGTGCGGCCGCAGCCGCGGATCAGCAGCGCATCGCCCGTGAACGCCATGCTCTCGTCGTCGAGCACGTAGGTCAGGCAGCCGTCGGTGTGGCCGGGCGTCGCCAGCGCCTTGAGGCGGCGCCGGCCGAACGCCACCGTGTCGCCATCGTCCAGATACAAATCCGCCCCCTCGGCACCGCCCGCGGCCGACACCGCGATGGCGCTGCCGAGCCGCATCTTGAGCAGCCAGGCGCCGGTGACGTGGTCGGCATGGACGTGGGTGTCGAGCGTGTACAAAAGGTCGAGGCCGAGCTCGCCGACCAGCGCCGCGTCGCGCTGCGCCTGCTCGAACACCGGGTCGATGAGCAGCGCCTTGCGCGTTTCGGGATCGCCCAGGAGATAGGTGTAGGTGGACGACTGCGGGTCGAACAGCTGTCGGAAGATCATCCTGTCCTGCCTCTTCTGCTGGTGTGACCGCACAGACAGTTAGGCGCACGGCGTCGGGATTCCAACCCGGCGGCCGGCAAATGAACCGATATCGCGTGTCACGGAGCGTGTCGAATCGATCCGGAAGCGACGCCGAGCGACCTCATGCTTCGTGACGGCGCTCCGCGCCTCCTCAGCATGAGGCGTGGCATATCGAGACGGTAGAGCCTCATGCTGAGGAGCGGCAAAGCCGCGTCTCGAAGCATGAGGTCGCGCCGACGGCGGAAGTCCGATCCCCAATGTGCCGAAGCACGGGCCGGCTCAGCCGCGCTTGCTCTCGGCGGCAACGAAGGCGGCAAAGCCGGCCATCCAGTGGGTGAGGCGGTCGCGCACCGCGCTGTCGGTGAGCTTGCCGTCGCCGTCGAACTTGCCCCGTGCGGTGCCGACATAGAGCGTCTCGCCGAGGAACGGCTTCATGGCAAGGCCGCGGAACACCGGCAGCCAGGCGGTCTGGGCATTGATCGTGCCGGACCACATCGCCGAAGCGCCGATCAGCCCGACCGGCAGGCCGCGGAAGATCTTGTCGCCGCCGAGCGGGAACGAGGAGAGCCAGTCGATGGCGTTCTTGAACACGCCGGGGATCGACTGGTTGTATTCCGGCGAGGCGAGCAGCAGCCCGTCGGCCGCGTCGATCTTCTCCTGCAGCTCGGTCACCGGGACCGGCGGCGACTCGGCCTCGAGGTCCGCGTTGTACAGCGGGATCGCATCGATCAGCTCGATCTCGACGGTACAGCCCTCCGGCGCCACCTCGGCGGCAACGGCGAGCAGCGATGCGTTGAACGAGCCCTTCCGGAGGCT
>CAYFYY010000185.1:2831-3688 GCA_964347475.1 uncultured Flavobacteriales bacterium | reverse complement strand
GGGTTCACCGGGCGCCGACCGAAGAGGAATACATTCAAATTTTCTCCGAGAAATTTTTTACCAAATACAAAGATCGCATCTTTCTGCACGACGGGAAAAAGAGCGAATGTGTATTTCTCGGAACGTCGAAAAACGGCACGGAGATGTGGGTCAACAAATTGGGCGTGTATGCCCACAAGATCGTGATTATCAGTTCCGTTGAACCCCACTATTTTGCCGGCTACACCGGCGGGCGAAAGTCCTTCCTGCCCGGAATCGCGTCATACAAGACCATCGAGCAAAACCACAAGCTCGCGTTAAGGCGGGAGGCGTGTGCGCTCAAGCTCAAGGGCAATCCGGTTCATGAGGATATGATCGACGCGCTCCGGACAGTAAAGAAAGAGGTCTTTGCTATCAATATCGTTCTCGACAAGAACCACCGCATCTATGCGGCTGCAGCTGGCGACATTCATGCATCCATGGAACACGTGGTCGCCAAAGCCGACGAGGTGTTCGTGGCAGATATCGGCCACAAGGCCGATATTGTGGTTTCTGTTGTCAAGTTTCCTTCCGATATCGATCTCTACCAGGCGCAGAAGGGGATCGATAACGCCAAGTATGCGCTCAAGGACGGCGGAATCCTGATTATGGTGGCCAAATGCCGCATGGGCGTCGGAGGCGAATCTTTTGTGAATCTATTGAGTTCGGCCAGCTCGCCTAGAGATGCGCTGGATCGCATTGAGAAGAAGTTCGTTTTGGGGTGGCACAAAGCCGCGAAGATGGCCGAAATCGGTCTGTGGGCTCAAACCTGGGGCGTAACCGATCTCGATCCCGAACTGTTGAAAAGCATTTTTATCCGCCCCTTTTCATCGCTGCAG
>CAYFYY010000185.1:2059-2792 GCA_964347475.1 uncultured Flavobacteriales bacterium | reverse complement strand
TTGATACGGCGTTGGCGGAGAAGGGCAAGGATGCAGAAGTGTTAGTGCTTCTGGATGGCAGCCTGATCATTCCGTCTGTCAGGGGATAACGCTGCAGATTGCAGAATGCAGATCACAGGATTGCGGATTGAAGATCAGATTCATCTAGAGGAGATTGGAGTTTCAAGCGGAGTCTTCGACAGATCTGATGGGTACGTATTCGGGTAAGTGATGCGACGATCTGACGACCATCCCGGCACCTGGGCGCTCCGCCGAAAGGCGAGTGGCTCCCGGGATCAACCCGACTCCGTGGAATCGCGCTCCCGCCACCGGGAAGTGAAGCGCGAGAAATCATCACGACGCCGGGCACTTCTGTTTGAGATCCTCTCTCTGTAGGAGTGTGGCCTCAGAACGGCTCACAGGCGCAGCGCCGCCAACGGCAGTCTCGCGGATTCCTCGACTCGTCGTCGCGCCGGTCGGCGGCCGAGCAGGTGCGGATCTGCTGCTGAGGCGGGCAGAACGCGGCGAGTTCGCAACTGCTCGCGTCGACTTCGGCCCCGTGTATGCGCCAACAATCTCCATCGGCCTCGACATCAAGCCGGGCAGGGATCCCAACGCCATCAAGCTGTCCACCGAAGGAGTGATCCCGGCGGCCATTTTCCGCTCGGACACCTTCGACGTGGCAAATGTGGATGTGACCACGCTGGCCTTCGGCCTACTCGGGGTCTCCTCAAGACGCCACCCCCCGCGGATC
>CAYFYY010000185.1:239-2049 GCA_964347475.1 uncultured Flavobacteriales bacterium | reverse complement strand
GTCGAGCTCCTCGCCACCCTCCCCTTCCTGGCCCTGGCATTCGCCCGGTACCTGCATATCGGCCTCAAGACGCCATCCCCCGCGGATTTGACATAATCATGCCGTCTCGGACCTGACAAGGCTCTCGACACGCCTAGCCGCCCGAGCCGCAGTCTACGCGGATCTGAGGCGGGGTGGAAGGAATATCTCCTTGGTAGCGGACACTTGAGGAAACAGGGACGCTCCGGGCTCGGGGTCAAATGGTTGGTTTCACGAGAGTCCTCACTCCTGCGCTGCTTCCAATTGAACTCGTGGAGGAATCTGGAGGGGTTAGTATGCGTTGGTTCACATCTCTTCTTGTCGTCTCCATTGCCGTGATCGCGTTCGCTCCAGTAGGTGCATCTGCTCAGACGGATGACAACGCCGGTGACGGCCCGTCTCGTAGTTTGGCAACTCGTGTCACCCAGCTCGAAGCGCAACTCGCAGCGCTGGGCGCGCAGGTAGAGACCCTACAGGGAGCGCTGGCGCAGACTGATGCACGGGTCGGGGCTATGGAAACTGCGCTGACACAGGCGCAGATGATTCTCCAGTTCGTGCGCGTCGAGGCCGGGGCGATCAATCGCCTCACTGGGCCTCACTGGATCATCGAGGGGGCCAACGTCCACGTGAGGAGCGGCTCAGGAAGCACCGGTGATGGGTGCCCAATTGAAGATCCGAATTGCGAGAGCCTAACCGGCCTCGGGAACCTTGTGGTCGGCTACAATGAACCGGATCAGTCCGTCTTCCCGTTTCTCCGTACTGGATCACACAACCTGGTGGTCGGACCAGAGCACGGGTACTCAAGCTTTGGTGGGCTCGTAACTGGCCGCAAGAACCGCATAAGCGGCGCATTGTCGTCGATCAGTGGCGGAAGGTCCAACAGGGCGACCGGTGAGATCTCGTCGGTGAGCGGAGGAAGCTACAACGTAGCCAGCGGCAATGATTCCTCTGTCAGTGGCGGGGGGAACAACGAAGCCAGTGGCCAGACGTCTTGGGTCAGTGGAGGGTACGGCAACCAAGCGAGCGGCAGAGATTCTTCGGTTAGCGGCGGGTGGGTCAACGAAGCCAGCGGCCGAATGGCCTCGGTGACCGGCGGCTGGGGCAACGAAGCCAGCGGTGATCGTTCCGTGGTCAGCGCCGGGTTCGGCAACGATGCCACCGGTGACAATTCCTCGGTGAGCGGTGGGGCTGGCAACGAAGCCAGTGGTACAGCGTCCTCGGTGAGCGGAGGGTTCAGCAACGAAGCGAGTGGTGGTAGCTCTTCTGTGAGCGGAGGAACTGTCAATGAAGCCGTCGATAGCCACTCCTCGGTGAGCGGAGGCTTCATCAACAAGGCTCGCGGCGTCGCTTCTTCGGTAAGCGGCGGATTCTACAATGTGGCCAGCGGCAGCCGCTCCACGATCAGCGGCGGTCAGTTCAACGTGGCCGGTGGCGAGTTTTCCACGGTTGGCGGTGGGCGCAAGCGCACTGCGCCTTCCGACGACAACTGGGCAGCCGGGAGCCTCCTGGAACCAAATTGAGCAACCCATCGCATTCCACCCACCTGCGCGGCGTGCCGGTGGTTCCGTGGGGATCACGTCCGATAGGGGATCCTCTGGCAAACAGGCGCCTGTAGGTCCGGTGTGCTGGGAGCCGGACGAGGTCAAGAAGAGAGGATTCGGGCAAGGGGAGGTGAATGATGCAGGTTACGGCTCTGTCGCGAGAGCAGAGGCAGCAGATACACGATGCCGCGCTGGGCATCCTCGAAGAAATTGGCCTGCAAGTCGAATCGTCCGGCGTCGCCGCGCGGCTG
>CAYFYY010000185.1:0-229 GCA_964347475.1 uncultured Flavobacteriales bacterium | reverse complement strand
TCCTTCGAGGCGGAAGATCGGCTGCTGGTGCCCCGCGCCCGTGTGCAGCAGGCGCTCCAGAGTGCACCCGACGAGGTGGAACTAGGCGCCCGCAACGCGGAGAAGCGGGCTGTGTTGAACGGTAAGCGCACCTACGTCACCACGGACGGCTGCGGCGCGAAGACCCTGGACATGGAGACGAACCGCATCCGGCCCTCGACGCTCTCGGACGTGGCCGCCAGCGCCCGCC
>CAYFYY010000184.1:0-3713 GCA_964347475.1 uncultured Flavobacteriales bacterium | reverse complement strand
TCAGGATGGTTCGGTAGAGCCCTTCCGCTTCCACGAAATGGCTTTCCTTGTGCAGGTGGACGGCCAAGGTCAGCGCATCGGGAAGATCCATGCGCATGTCGGTTCCGTCGAAGGGCGCGGCCGGCGCATTGCCCGGATCGTCGCTCATCGTCCTTGTCCCACACGTCGCCGCCAAAAGCGAAGTATACCGCACCTGCCGTCCAAGCGCCCGGCGATTCAGGTCGGACCGGCAGAGCAGTCACGCCGAATCGACAGTGCCAGACCGATCGGCCGCCAAACACTTCGGGGGTCGACCCGAGCAGCCATGAAGTCGTTCAGACGCCAGGCCAGCTCCAATTCACGCTGCGCTGAGCGCGTTGCTTTCGACGATCGTTGTCGAGCCATCGGGCCTGAACCGCCACAGATATCCCTTGAATGCCCGGAATTCCATCACGGTCGCGCACGCGTTGGGTATGACCGGCGGGAGATGCCAGTACCACCTCGTGGCATCGACCGCGTATATGGTCGCGTCGGTGTATATTGCCATTGCTCGAAACAGACGCTGCCCGTCCTTGTTGGTTCCGACAAAAGAGGGATAGGCCTCGCCGGCGCTGCAGACATAGGCGACAAGGGTGTTCACGACGCCCCGAAGTTTGCTTGTCGTCACAACGGTCGTGTCGTGCAAACCTTCGCGACAAAGCTGCAAACCGGTGCCGCCCGGTGAATCTGCGCGTGATTCGCTGCGGACTTGATCATTGTGGGCCGCGTATCCGTGGCACAGGATTTCCAGGTCAACCGGCCTGCCCTGCGTCAGCGCGTACCACCGGATCCGCAAAAAGGTCTCCGTCAACGGATCGGTCCCATCCACGCTTATGTTCATATCGGCTGCCGGGGCGATGCCCGAAAGGCGCGTATCATGTAAGACGACCTGCTTGATCATGTTGCAACTCCTGCTTTGCCCCAAGTGGATCCAGGTGACACCGCGGTCTCGGACGGTCGGCCGGTTCGACCACGAGGTCGCCTGCGTCGGGAGTCTTCCGATCCAGGCGGCTCGGAAACCGGGTTCGAACCAGTGGCGAACGAACCGTCGGATCCGCAGCCAAAACCGCCCTCAGTCTCCGATGCGAAAGGTGCAGCTGCTCGACTGGTCTGCCCCCGTCATTCACGTCAAGTCCCTCCGCTGATCCCCGGCGGTACGGCGCGGCTCCGGATCGCGCCAAATGTCCTTGTGTCACTTTCGCCCTTGATGCGCGGCTTTGCTGTGAGTTTCACCACACCCGCGTCGTCGTCGACTGGCGCCTTGTCGAACGCGGCGATCCGGCTGTCGACACGGCGAGTGGGCCTTAAACCATTGTTAACGCTGATCGGCGACGATCCGACCGTCGCCGCCCGGCGTACCGGAGCCGAGCGATTACACCGTCGTTCATTCGTTAAGGGATTTTTCGATGCTTCGCGAACAATGGCTGACCTGCGTCGGCAGGAAACTCGAGACGCTGTTTTTGGAGAACGGCTACCGCGTGCCGCATTACCTGATCACCTGCGGCGGCGAGAATTTGAGCCAGGCGCGCCTCGCCCATGAGCTGGTGATCTCCCGGCACATTAGCGACCCGCTGCGGGCTGCCGACATCCTGGCGCACGAGATGGTGCACGCCGCCGTCGGGCTGCCGCAAGGACACAACACCGCCTTCGCCGACTGCGCCCGGGCGATCGGGCTGGAGGGCGATGCCCACAGGACGGTCGCCGGGGACGCGTTCCAGGAGCGGGTGCGGCCGTGGCTCGACGAGGCGGGCCCGTTCCCCGGCGCGACGCTGTTCCTCCGGCGGGTGGGGTAGCTGTCGGGGCGACGGGGATCAGGGTGAAGCATTTCGGCCTGAGAAATTGAAAGCCGAAAGGGCCAGGCAATGGCAGTGGCGTGGCACGCCGTTCAACAAGTGCTAGTAGGGCAAAACGTTATAATTCCAGGCCCAAGCGCCACCTGCTGCCCACGCGATCTAACGGCCGGCTAGGACCATGGGCTTTGTTGTGGTGCAAACGCGCATCCAATGATTTGTGATGGGACCATACTTGCCTGTAAGCGCATTCCAAAATCCGGTGAACTCGTCTTCGTTGCAGAGGAACTCACCGAAGTTCGGGTCGAAGAAATGAAGTGCCAGTTTGCCACCATGCCTAGTACAGTAGAATGCCACCGAATGGGCCCCGCCCTCTGCGCCCACCACCCCGCCGGAAAACCAGAAGGAATATAGGAAGCCTTGGCCCACGCCATTGCGAAGGCCGGGTAAGATCTCACTGGCGCTATAGAATTTGTAGCCAAAAACATCCTTGGTCGACAGACCATGTATCTGCGTGATCAATTCGTCGGCTCCGCCGGCGCCTTCCCGCTTCCAGCGGTCCCCGAACATCTTCTGTAGCACCGGATTCGCGCCTCCGGATTTCTTTGCCAACGCGGCCATGCGGTCGCTCGCCGAGCCTTCCGGGTTGCGGGCGATGTTGGCGATCCACTCAAGGGAAAAGTTATGGCAAGCACCTTCAACCGCTGCCTTATTTCGGCCGACTCGAGGTCCCATAACGGAAACTTGTTGAAAAGCTGCGATCTTCATTTCGTCGAAGCTGGGCATTTTCGTTCCTCTCGATCCGATGTTCTGTCACACGAATACTCTTGAACGTAAGGTAAGCAGAGTACGAGCATGTTCGCTTCATTTAGGTTCCCTGCAGTCCCCACGGTTTTTGCATCCTCAGCAGTCTCTTTCGGAAGAATTCCTGGTGCCGTATGGCGGTGAGATCTCGACAAGATGATCTCCGTGGAGACTGAAGAACCCCATTCCGATATTCTCCGTCATCCCCGCTCCATAGATTTCTGAGCACAAGCCGACCAACGCTCGGACACTTGGCGCGTTACCAACCTACCGAGAGCACCCATCCCGCGGGGCAAATTAGTATCGCTCTTTTGGTTTATTGCACTCGCTCAAGACGCTCTTACAGCCGCGAGATGAATGGCGGGGTCAATCTCGTCGCAAATTCACTCGAACCCGTAGCTGAACTCGCCGTCCTGGACGCTGACGTGCACGCGCTCGATCGGCTTGCCCTCCATCATGCGGGTCAGGAACTCGCCGCTGATCCTGGGCAGCACGGTGTTGGTGAGGATCGCGTCGATCATCCGCCCGCCGCTCTCCAGCTCGGTGCAGCGCTCGGCGATCAGCTTGACCACGTCCTCGTCATAGGTGAACGGCACCTTGTGGTTCTCGGCGATGCGTCTTTCGATGCGGCCGAGCTGCAGCTTCGTGATCGCCGCGATGATCTCGTCGTTCAGCGGATAGTACGGGATCACCACCAGGCGGCCGAGCAGCGCCGGCGGGAACACCTTAAGCAGCGGCTCGCGCAGCGACTTGGCGATGCCCTCGGGCTCCGGCATCAGGTCCGGATCCGCGCACATGCTCATGATCAGGTCGGTGCCGGCGTTGGTGGTCAACAGGATCAGCGTGTTCTTGAAGTCGATCTCGCGGCCCTCGCCGTCCTCCATCCAGCCCTTGTCGAAGACCTGGAAGAAGATCTCGTGGACGTCCGGATGGGCCTTCTCGACCTCGTCCAGCAGCACTACGCTGTACGGCCGGCGCCGCACCGCCTCGGTCAGCACGCCGCCCTCGCCGTAGCCGACATAGCCGGGCGGCGCGCCCTTCAGGGTCGAGACGGTATGCGCCTCCTGGAACTCGCTCATGTTGATCGTGATCACGTTCTGC
>CAYFYY010000183.1:938-3764 GCA_964347475.1 uncultured Flavobacteriales bacterium | reverse complement strand
GTTAACGGCGTCGATGGTGCCGACGGCAGCCCGTCAGGCAGCGCCGGGGACAACGGCGGTAACGGTCAGGACGGGCGCGAGAATGATTCCAAGCTGTTTTGTTCAGAAAACCCCGCCCCCATCCGTGGCACCGCAGGTTCTCCCGGTGGCGGTATCGGCGGCTCCGCCGGACTCGGATCCAGCGGCGGCTCTTCGGGATCCAGCGGGTCACCCGGAAGCGCGGCCGGAGGTGGCGGCGGCAGCCCCGACAATAGAGGTGGCAATGGAGCCAACGGGCGAGACGGCGCGCTCGGACCTGATGGCGATTCCGGCACACCGAATTATGTGCCGAGCGGCTATTTTCCCAGGGACGGTGAAGCAGGCAGACGCGGTGCTATCGGCGGCGGCGGCGGCGGCGGCGGCGGCGGTGGCGGCGGCGATGGCAACAATCCGATTGCCTGCGCAGACTATGGTGGCGCCGGAGGCGGCGGTGGTGGCGGCGGTGCCGGCGGCAACGGCGGTCGCGGTGGCAGCTCTGCCGGTGGCTCATTCGCCATCTTCCTTTGGAACTCGGATCCCGTCATTGCCTCGAGTGTCATGATTACCGGCGGCGGCGGCATCGGCGGTGAAGGCGGTGCCGGTGCTTCCGGCCGACCGGGTGGCCTTGGCGGGCGGGGCGGCAATGGCAATGATGGCAGCGGCGCCGGCGGCAATGGCGGCAGGGGTGGCGATGGCGGCCGGGGTGGCAACGGCGGCGTAGGTGCCGGAGGTCCATCGGTCGGCATACTGCTCGGCGGCGATTCGAATCCGTCTCGCAGCAGCAACGTGTTCCTCATCGGGCCAGCCGGTGGCAGCGCCACTGCGGCAGAGACATTCAGTCCTTGATCGACGTGCCACGAAGAAACCCCGCCCATTCGGCGGGGTTTTTTTATTGGGCACTCGTGTTTGCGTCCGTTCCGAGGCAAACAGTTTTCCCACTGCTAACATGAATAAGTTCGGGTCGCACGATAAGCGACAAACACATGTGGGGAGCGTGAGGATGAATCAGCGTCGTGCAGTCAATTTCAGCTGTAATATTGCTGCAGTACTCTTGTTCGCAGCTTGCGACGCGCCGCCGTCGCGGACAATTGAGCCGAATGACACGCCGGCAGACGCGATGATGAACGCCGGCGGCGAGGAAACAGGCATGCCCCAGGCGCTGAACATGCGGCTCGTGGGGGGGCACGACCTGCAGGCGCGGTCCGCCTATCAGCCGATAGTGCACCCCTATGACGAGCGACGCATTCTTTTCGTCGGGCACCACGCCGGCGAGTCGATGAATCCCCTGACCGGTCGCGTCGAGGTCAATGGCATGTCCATTCTGGATGTGACCGATCCCGGTTCCCCGGAGATGCTAAGCCACGTACCACCGACGGCCGAAGGAGAGAGCGGCACTCAGCACGTCCAGGTCTGCGATGGATCGGCGTTACCGAACGGTGATCCGGACAAAGTGTATGCCTTGCGTACGAACGGGCAGGCCGGATGGGATCTCTTCGATGTCACCGACCCCGCGATGCCCGAATTCATTCTGGATATCGGGGAGACGGGATACTCGTCACGCCCGGAATCGGCCCGCGGTATTCGGGAAACCCACAAGATGCAGTGGGATTGTGAAACGGGGATCGGCTATCTGAACGGCACGCCACAGGGTTGGCGGGTCACCCGGCTTCTGATGGCGTTCGATCTCAGCAATCCGGAAGCGCCCCGACACATTCGTGATTTCGGGCTCGTGGGCTGGCAGCCGGACGCGCAGGGCCCATTGCCGCCGCCCGAAATCGCCGGTCTGCATCAGCCGTTCGTGGTGGGTAATCGCATGTATCTCGGTTACGAGTCCGGAAACAACGGCGTACTCCAGATTCTCGACCGGGACAAGTTCCTCGATGGCGATCCGAAGCAGGACGACCCGTTCGCGCCAACGCCGGAGAATCTGCTCTATCCGCAGATCTCCCGACTCGACATGCCGAGTTACTGGGGCGTGCATACCGCGAAGCCGGTATACGATCTGGCAGTACCCGACTACGCCGACGACCGGCACCACCGGGTCAGGGATTTCCTGATCGTGGTGTCGGAAGTCGGAGGCGGTTCGTCCATGCGCTGTCAGGCCGCGCGGGACGTCATGTTCCTGCTCGACATTACCGAGGAACAAACACCCGTGCCCGTTTCGACATATCAGACAGCCGAGGAGCCCGGCGACTTCTGCAACAAGGGCGGGCGGTTCGGTCCCCATTCCGTGCACGACGCTTTCCATCCGGGTTTCGACAAGACGCTCGCCGTACTGTCGTACTTCAACGCCGGTATTCGGGCCGTTGATATTCGCGATCCGTTTCGCCCGGTGGAGGTCGGCTATTTCATTCCCGAGATTAACGAGAACACAATCGACTCCTGTGTTCGGGTCGGCGATATCGAGCACTGTGACCGCGTAATCTCGACGAACAACGTCAATATCGATGATCGCGGTTATATTTATGCCGTGGACCGCCGCAACGCGGGTCTGCACATCGTCGAGCTGACTGGCGTAGCCAGGCAGATAGTCGGGCTCGACTAGTGGGGGTACGCACACAACAAAAACCGCCGGGGAAAACCATGACACACCGAAAGCACAGTCGTTCGTCAGTATTAATCAGTGTGATCGGGCTCTTGTCTGCACCGCCTGCATTCTCGCAGTCCGATACCGAAGAGGACCCGGCCTGGAAATGGCCGGAGTCGCGCTGGCGTGAAGCGGTGGAGCATGTACGGGCCGGGCCGCGGCTGCTTCCCGAATCCTGGCCGAACGGGGCAAAGATCACATTGCCCTGGTCCTCCTGGGCG
>CAYFYY010000183.1:0-928 GCA_964347475.1 uncultured Flavobacteriales bacterium | reverse complement strand
CGGAGGAGGTTATATCGCTTCGTATCCAGACCGTTCGGACTACGGTTGCAGGACGTTCCCGTCGCGGTGCGACAGGACACTGGAGAAACGACCGACCGACTACCTGAAACAGATGTATTTCGATTCACTGGTATTTTCGAGCGAAGCCCTGCAATACCTCGTCGATCGTTACGGCGCGGATCAGATCATGATCGGGTCAGACTATCCGTTTCCGTGGGTGGCCGAACCGGTCGATCATGTACTCGAGACGCCGGGACTCAGCGATGCCGAAAAAATTGCAATACTCGGCGGCAATGCTCTGGGAGTCTTCGGCATCACGGGGCGGTAGCGAAAATGACCTCCGACGGGAAGGTCATCTGGCTGACGTATTCTCTCTTTGTATTGATAAAGCCGCACTCATCGACCAGCGGCAGCATGTGAATGCCGCGACAACCGCCGAGCCAGGCTGGATTGATCCGATAGATCCGCTCCCAGATCTTGTTATACCAGCGCTCGCCCCCCGTCATACTCACCAGGACGAGGCGTCCGCCAGAGCGCAGCACTCGCTTGAACTCCGATAGTATGGCGACGAAGTCTTGCTCCGGGAGCAGATCGAACATGTAGTTGTTGATGAGGACATCGAAATCATCGTCCGGAAAATCGAGGGCGTAAGCGTCGCCGATCGTCAGTCGATAATTGTCCGTTTTCGATCGCGCAGCTCGCCTCTTGGCGCGACTGAGCATCGCCTCGCTAACGTCGATGCCTTCGTTGCGCCCGCTTGGATTCGATTCAAGTATCTTCTCGAACGCAAGTCCCGTGCCGACCGCCACTTCCAGAACCGACTCGCCATCCCGAATCGACGCCAGTTCGAGGCACCGGTCGCGCGCCCTGGTCTCGGTCAGCCGCGCCCACAGGTCATACGCCGGCGCGATCTTTCGGTAGAGATCTG
>CAYFYY010000182.1:0-3826 GCA_964347475.1 uncultured Flavobacteriales bacterium | reverse complement strand
CCAGCTCGGGCTGCCGCCGCTTGCAGTGCGGAGATGCCGGGAACGACGGCGACGTCTACGCGCCGCCAGTCCTCCCGGGCCTCGCAGTCCAGAAGCTCGAACACCAGTGCCGCGAGGGCATAGATCCCGGGATCGCCGGAGCAGACGAGCGCAACCGTCTTGCCCGCTGCGGCAAGCTCGAGGGCGATGCGCACGCGCGCCTCTTCGGCGCCCAGTTCCGAACCGTGCCGCGGTTTGCCGGCGATCAAGTCGCCGGCGAGCTCGAGATAGAGCCGGTAGCCGACCACCGCCTCAGCCTCGGCCAGTGCCATCGTCGCCTCTGGCGTGCGCCATTCCGCCGCGCCGGGCCCGATGCCGACGACGGTAAGGCGGCCCCGGGCCAGCCCGCGATTCGCCGCGGCGATCGGCTGCCTGCCGCGGGCGACGGCGCAGGTGGCGCGTGCCGACTTGCGCTTCGGCACGATTAGATCGCCTTCGGATCCGGTCAGCGCCAGAGCCGCCGCCTCGGCGACGCCGTGGCAGCCGACCTCACGGAACACCGCGTCCGACGGGTTGGCGAGGCGCGGCGTCTCGGCCTCCAGGTCCGCCGCCGCGAAGAACCGCGCCGGCCGCCCCAGCGTCGCGGCAAGGCGCACGACCGCGGGTTCGTCAGCCTTGAGGTCGAGGGACGCGACGGCGGCAACGGCACCTTCGGCAAGCCCCGCCTCGGCCAGCGTGGTACGGGCCAGCCGGTCGAGCTCCTCCGCGTCGGTGCCGCGCTCGCAGCCGACGCCGAGCGCCAACACCGGCGGATGTACCACGAGTGTCGTGCCGTCGTGCGGCGCTGCGCGGTCGGTCACACGCAGCGTCAGCGCGCCCTCCGCGTTGAACAGGGCCGGGTCCGGCCACGATCCGTCGCCGGCCTCGACGACCAGCCGCACCGGCTCGCCGGCAAGCAGCGATGCGGCCAGCTTGCCGACGCACGCGGGGTTGGCGACGACCCAACCTTCGGGCGGTTCGTCGAGCGCGAGACCGAGGCCAACATCGCCCGCGGTGGTGATCGCCGCCGTCCCGCCCGTCGCCCGGGCGATTCGGCGCGCCAGCACGTTGCCGCCGTGATGCCCGCCGAGCAGCGGTACGACGGCCGATCCGTCCTCGGCGAGCGCCAGCACCGGCGGCTCGGCCCGCTTGTCGGCCAGTACGGGCGCCAGGGCGCGAACGAGAATGCCGGCCGCACAGATGCCGACGATGGCGTGGCCTTCCGCGAACAGCACGCGCAGATGCGCCGTCGTGTCCGAGAACGGCACGTCAACGTCCTCGGCGCGCCCCGTCAGGCCGTGCACGACCGCGCCGGCCAGCCCCGGCTGGATGCGTCGGGCAAGCGCCAGCCCGCCCCGGCTCAGCACGACGATCGCCGTCCTCATCGCCATGCATCCCCGCGACGGTGGACCAGAACTATCGAAAAATACGGCGCCGCCTCGCCCGCGATCTCTGCGAACGGCCGGACGATCTGCTCCGGCATCGTTGCGTATTCGACGTAGCGCGCGCGGTCGGCGAGGTCGAGCCGCTCGAGCACCCGGCGGAGCTTGCCGAGATGCCGGCCGACCTTGATGACAACCGCGGCGTCGGCGGCCGCAAGACGTTGTTCGAGCAGATCTTCCGGCAGCGGCGCCGGTATCACCGACAATACGTCGTGGCGGGCCGCCAGCGGCGCGCCGAGCGCCGCCGCCCCCGCCGTTAGCGAGGAGATGCCGGGTACCACCCGGACGTCGAAGCGCCCGGCCATGCGCGCGAACAGATACATGAATGAGCCATATACGAAGGGGTCGCCCTCGCACAGCACGGCGACGTCCCGGCCGGCAGCGAGATGCTCGCCCAGCAACTTCCCGGCCGCATCGTAAACGTCCTCCACCGGGAAGCGATCGGCGCTGAGCGGCATTCGGATCGGCACTTCGATCCGTCCGTCGGGCAAGTGCGGCGCCGCGATTCTGCGCGCCATGCTCTCGCCTTCCAGCGGCGCCGGCCAGGCGACCACCGGCACGGTCTGCAATATCCGGTGCGCCTTCAGCGTGATCAGCTCCGGGTCACCCGGGCCGACGCCTATTCCATACAGGGTTCCTGTCATGGCTTGGTCACCTGCCACTGCGTGACCGGCATCAGGGGCTTCAAGCCGTGCAGGTTCCCGACAGACGACAACCGCGAAACGGCCAGCCGCACTAGCTGGCCTCCGTGTTCATTGTGGTATTTCGCCAGCGCCGATTCGCCCTCGATCGTCACGGTGTTCGCGACGAGCGTTCCGCCCGACGCCAGTGCCGCCCAGCTGGCGTCGAACACGCCTGGGGTGGCGAGGCCGCCGCCGATGAAGACGGCGTCGGGCGCGTCCAGCCCGGCCAGCGTCGCGGGCGCGGCGCCGATCACGATCTCCAGATTTGGCACGCCCAGGGCCGCGGCATTGCGGGCTGCCATGGCGGCGCGCTCAGGATTCCCTTCGAATCCGATCGCCCTGCCGCCGGCGCGCATCCATTCGATGGCGACCGAGCCGCAGCCGGCGCCGACATCCCACAGCAATTGTCCGGGCAGCGGCGCCAGCGCCGCCAGCGTCGCGGCGCGCACCTCGCGCTTGGTCATCATGCCGTCGTGCTCGAAGACGTCGTCCGGCAGCCCCGGCAGCCGCGGCAATACCGTCGCACCGGCCGTCGCGACGCAGGCGACGGCGATCGTGTTGAGGTCCGCCGCCGGACCGTCGCCCCATTCGCGCGCCAGCCCGTCGCGGCGCGATTCGCGCGGGCCGCCAATGTGCTCCAGCACGCTAACGCGGCTGGCGCCGAAGCCGCGCGCCGCCAGCAGGGCGGCGATCCGCGCCGGCGTGCCGCCGTCCTCGGAGAGAATGAGCAACCGGGCGCCCGGGACGACGTGCAGGTAGAGCGACTCCGCGGGGCGCCCATGCAAGGACAGGCAAGTCACGTCCTGGAGCGGCCAGCGCAAGCATGCGGCGGCGAGCGAAAACGCCCCCGGCGCCGGGATGACGGCGGCGATCGCCTCCGGCATCTCGCGCGCCAGCGTCGCGCCGACCCCGTAATGCATCGGATCGCCGCTCGCCAGCACGACGATGCGGCGGCCTTCGGTGCCCGCCAGGTCGCGGAGCGACTCTCGGAACGGCGTCCGCCAGGCGATACGATCGGCCGGATGGCCGTCGGGGACCATTGCCAGGTGCCGCTCGCCGCCGGCCAGCACCTCGGCCGAGTCGATCAGCGCCCGTGCCGCTGCCGACAGGCCGTCGAGCCCATCCTCGCCGATGCCGACGATGCTGATCCAGCCGCTCATGCGTCCCCTCCGGCCAGCGCGTTGACGGCGGCCGCGGCGATGGCGCTGCCGCCGCGCCGCCCCCGCAGTGTCACATAGGGAATGCCGCCGGCATCGGCGATCAACGCCTCCTTCGATTCCGCGGCGCCGACGAAGCCGACGGGGAAGCCGAGGATGAGGGCCGGCGGCGGCCAGCCCGCGGCCAGCCCTTCCAGCAGATGGAACAGCGCCGTCGGCGCATTGCCGATGGCGACCACCGCGCCCGCCAGCATGTCCTGCCACAGTTCGACGGCGGCCGCGGAGCGGGTGGTTCCGAGTTGCCGTGCGAGGTCGGGCACCCGCGGGTCGGTCAGGGTGCAGACCAGGGGATTGCCCGCTGGCAGATGGACACGCGAGATGCCGCTCTCGACCATGCGCGAGTCGCACAGGATGCTGGCGCCGGCGGCCAGCGCCACTCGTCCGGCGGTTGCCGCCCCATCGACCCCGACGAGGTCGACGACGACGCTTGGCTCGCCGCAGGCGTGAACGATGCGGAGCGCCAGCG
>CAYFYY010000181.1:0-3988 GCA_964347475.1 uncultured Flavobacteriales bacterium | reverse complement strand
CTCGGTGGTCGCCATGGTCCTGAGCGCCAATGTCGTCGCGGCGGCGGTTATTCTGTGGGCCGCTGATCCGGCAGCCGCTGGCGGTGTGGGCGGACTGCTCGCGAGCGCGCTCGCCGGCCTGCTGCTCACCGTGCCGGTCTCCTTCGGCGCTATCGTGCTGCTGCACCGATGGCAAGCTTCGGACTTGCCCTGGAAAGAGTGGTTCAAGAATGAGAATTTCCGGCCAACGCTACGCTATGGAATTGTCGCTGGCGCAGCCGGGTTCGTCGCAACGGTCGTTTTGGCAGCCTGGCTGGATGACTGGCTGGCCGGAGCATACCCCGCCGCGAGCGCCGTTCCGACAATGGGAATCCAGGTGCCAGCGCTGGCGATACTGGGGTTGCTGGTGCTGGCCAATCCCAGCGACCGACGCTCCGCCCTGCAGGCAATAGCAGCAGCGGCGGTCCTGCTGGAAACGGCATTCGCCGGCTCCATCATGGGCGGCCTTGTGGCTGTGACCCTGCAATCCAACGGCTTCTGGCTGATCATATTCGACCTCGTGCCCCTGATACCCGTACTCGCCGGCGCCGTCCTGCTCGTCGCGCGCAAACCGGATGGAAGGCAAAGCAGCGATCAGGACGCCGGGAGCGAGGAGGATGCCCCGGCATGAGCGATATCGTCCGTCGTCTCCTCGCCAAATCGACCGTCTGGGGCGTCTTCGCCGATGTGCCGGCACTGGGCGCGGGATTTCTGGTCGTGCTGGCGTTCCGGCCGGGATGGTGCGGCGCCGAGCCCGTTCATATCGTACCGGCGCTGATCGCCGTGGTGACCGCGGTCAGCTCGGGGCCCTGCGGCGAGCGGAGTGTGCGCAACATCGCCCTGTTGACCGCGATGACCGCGGCGACGGCGGCGGCGGCGGTTGCGGCGGCGGCGCTGGCCACGGGCTGCACCGGGCTCTCCGCCTGGCTCGGCTGGCACCCGGCCATCCCGCAGGGCATCGTCGTGATCGTCGTTTCCGTCGCCGGGCGCGTCGCCTACCACTGGGCCGCCCTGCGCCTCGGCATGGCCGCGGAACCGGACGATTGCCCGGGAGGGCAGCAGAGTGGCGGACTGGACGCCGCAGCCGAAAAGGAGCCGCGGCCATGAACGACCGCAGGACCGAGCTGCCGCCGCAGGTGATCGATCGCGGAGTCAAGGGCATGCTGCTCCCGTTCGCCATCGCCGTTTCCTCGGCGGCCTATGCCCACGAATTGCATTCATGGATCGCCGCGGCGCTGGCGATGCCGGACATGGCGGGCGACGCGTACCGTCCTTTCTTGCTGATCTTGAACCTCATCGTGCTGTGGATCGTCTTTCCGGCCCGGCCGGCGCAACCGGGACACTGGTGGCTGATGGCGGCGGCGGCGATCTTTCAGACGGCCGCCACCCTGGCCTGGTGGGGCATGGCCATCCTCCTGCTTTACCTCAAGCCGGACCTGAGATTGAGCCTTTTGCTCGGCCTGCTGGCGCTGACGGCGGGCGCCGCCGCCGGCTGGCTGGCCTTCCGCGCCGTCCACCGGCTCGCCGGTGTCCGCTCGCCCTGGCGCGACGCGGACGAAGCCATGACCGGGGCGCCGCCGGCATGAGGCGCCTGTGGCGATACTGGCCGGTGCGCGCCCTGTGCATCCTCGGGCTCGGATGGGCGGGCGTCCTGCTGCTGGTTTTCGCCATATACAACATAAAGCTCGTGGCGGACGTGCCGTTCTCCGCGATCTTGATCTTCATTATCGCCCTCGGTGCCGGCACCGGGGCCCTGCTGGCACGGCTCGAACGGAACCCCCGCTTCGCGCCCCCGGATGCCGGCCGGTTGAGCGGACCCGCGTTGTTCGCCGCCCTCATGGGTCTGATCGCGCTGGGCCACGTCGCGATGACTGCAACAGGGGTGTACGACGGGCATCTGGCGCCGCCGTCCTTCCTGGCGCGCGCCTTCATCGCCCTCGTCGCCGCCTACCTGCCGCTCCAGTTCATCGCCCATGCGCGGCCGCGGCATAGGGGGCACTGGGTCGTCCTCGGCCTTTGCGTCCCGGCCATGTATGTCGCGAGCCTGGCCGCCCTGCCCGCCAGCGCATGGCTTCTGACCAGAACAGCCGCCGGCGATCCGGGCGCCGCCACGGTCTACGCCGCTCTCGGCCTCACCCTGCTGGCACTGAACGCCTTGCCGGTCGCGCTGACGCTGATATCGGGCGCGTGCCCGTTGGTGCGGCGTCCTCGGAAAAGTCCGGCCGGCTGGCTGGATTGAAAAAATTATCATATATGATAATATAATCTGCATGAGACGCACCACGCGACTGCTCGAGGAAATCGTGGGGATCGCGCGGGAGCGCGGGTTGACGGCGCGGGACCTGGCCGAGAAGGCGGGGATCGCGCCGCCGAACCTGGCGCGCATCCGGCGCACCGGACGGTACGACTCAGACACCCTGGAACGGCTGCTGGCCGCGATCGACTGCGATGTCCGGCCGGCGCCGCGGCCGCGGCGCGGGACGCGGGCGCTGCCGCTGGTCTGCGCCAAGCTCAATGCCGGGCGGAAGGAACGGCTGGGCGAGGACGAGCTGCGCCGGCTGCTGACGAAATTCAGGCGGTCTGTCGCCGCAGAGCGGGCCTATTCGCATCTCGTCGGGGTGATCGAGGAGATCCCGCTGGAACAGGTCCACGATATGGTGCTGCAGGGTGACGCCACCCTCGCGTCGCTCAGGCGCATCTCCGATTTCGTCGAGGGTGAGGGCCCGGTCGCGGACTGGATCGATGAGCAGCTCGCTGCCTGAAGGCGACTGGCCGAAGCTTCTCGACCGCGCCCTCATGGCGCTGGATACGCTGCCGGGCGGGGCGGTCTGGAGCTGGGGCGGCGGTACAGCGCTCGCCGTCCGGCTCGACCACAGGGTTTCCGTCGATATCGATATCTTCCTTGCCGACGCCGACGATCTGCGCCGCCTGTTTCCTTCCGTGAACCCGATGGTCCGGGCGATGTCCGGCAACTGGCAGCAACCGGACCATTACCTTAAGCTGTTGTTCGAGGAGGGGGAAATCGACTTCATCGCGGCGCTGTCGCGGACCCGGCAGCCCAGCGATGCATGGACGTGGCGCGGCCGGCTGCTGCCCCTGGAGACGACGGCGGAGATTCTGGCAAAGAAGCTGCACTGGCGCGGATCGCGTGCCCTGGCGCGGGACGTGTTCGATCTGGAAGCCGCCCGACGTTTCGACCGGGAAGGCTTCGACGCGGCGCTTGCGGCGGAACCGGGCGGCGCGCGGCGCGTCTCTGACGTCGTCGTCCGAAGGGAAAACAGGCTGCGCAAGGAATTGCCGCTGGCCGTCAGGCCAACGGCAAAGGGGGCGGAAATTCTCGACCTCGACCTGCTGGACCTCGCCGCGTCACTGCGCGATGCAGCGGATGGGTCGCCACCGACAGGCGCGTAGCAACGAAGCAGCCCGGAATGCGCACTCCTGGATTGCCTCGCTCTGCTCGCACCGACATTCTCGCATTTGCCCGAACCGGGCGCGTGACCCACGCAAGCGCCACTCTCCGCCATCCGCGCGGCGCCACGGGCCGCGCATCGCAGATGCGCCGCCCGCTCCCGGCGCCATCCCGCCGCGCGGGGTGCGTGACATCAACGCCCTATCCCCCCACACGCATCCCCTGCAGTTCTTAACCTTTGGGAAACCATAAGCGGCGACAATGGGGGCCGCAAAGGGGAGTAGGTGTGGACACGGCCGACGAAACCTCCCGGCTCTCGCTGGTCGGGCCGGCATTCTGGCCCATCCAGCTGGTGCGGCTCGCGAACCTGTTCGCAGGGTGCCTCGCGGCATCCGCGCTGTTCATCTTCGCCTACCCCGACCGTATCGCCCTCATCGCAGCGATGGGCGGGATCCTCGGGGTGACCCTGGCACTCGGCCCGCGCAGCTGGCAGGCGGGAAGCGGGTTCCGCTGGCGCCGGCTTCTCCTCGCCCTTGCCATCCTCGACGGGCTGGCCGCGCT
>CAYFYY010000180.1:0-4076 GCA_964347475.1 uncultured Flavobacteriales bacterium | reverse complement strand
GCGGCGCTTGCCCCGTCCGCCGGCCTCCGACATAGTGCGACGACACGCCAGCGGGAGCAGGTATGATTTCGCTCAGGGGAATTCCGGCGGCCGGCTTCGTGGCTGCGGCAGCACTGCTGTCGGCCTGCAGCGGCGGCCCGCAGCCGGCCGAGCCGGGCGCCCTGCCGCCGTTCGGGCCGGGGGCGACAGTCGAGCGCGCGATTCCGCCGACGCTGCGCCTGATCGGGGTCGGCGACGTCATGCTGGGGACCAGCTTCCCGGAGGAAAAGCACCTCAACCCGGACCTCGTGCCCGGCGCCGACCTCGCGCCGATGATCGGCCGCGACCTGCTCGACCTGCTGCGCGGCGGCGACGTCACCTTCGGCAATCTCGAGGGAACGCTGTTCGACGGGCCGGACGACGTCGAGCGCAAGCCGTGCCGCAACCCGAAATCCTGCTACCTCTTCCGCAGCCCGGAATTCCATGCCGAGATCTTGCGCGACATGGGCTTCAATGCGATGTCGCTCGCCAACAACCACAGCGGCGACTTCCGCGAGACGGGGCGCGCCGCGACCATGGCGGCGCTGGCCCGCAACGGCATCGCCTTTGCCGGCATCGACGTGCCGGGCGCGCGCACCGCGACGATCGTGCTGGACAGCGGTATCCGCGTCGGCCTCGCCGCCTTCGCGCCGAACTGGCAGACGGTCAGTATCAACGACCATGCCCGCGCGCAGGACATCGTGCGCGGGCTCGACCTCGGCCACGATATCGTCGTCGTCTCGTTCCACGGCGGTGCCGAGGGCGCGACCATGACGCGGGTGCCGCGGGAGATGGAGATCTTCCACGGCGAGGAGCGCGGCGACGTCTGGCGTTTCGCGCACGATGTCATCGACGCCGGGGCCGACGTCGTGCTCGGCCACGGCCCGCACGTGCCGCGCGCCGTCGAGGTCTACCGCGACCGCTTCATCGCCTACAGCCTCGGCAATTTCTGGACCTACGGGCGCTTCAACCTGCAGGACCTTGCGGGCATCGCGCCGGTCGTCGACCTGGAGCTGTCGACCGCGGACGGCCGCCTGCTGGCGGCGCGCATCCACAGCATCCGCCAGGAGGGCTGGGGCATCCCGCGGCTCGACCCGTCGGGCGCCGCGCTGCGGGCCGTCGCGGAACTGACCGCGCGCGACATCCCGGAATCGACGCTGCAGTTCGCCGATGATGGCCGCATCACCGGCTTCCCGCCGCCGTTGATCGGCTGGCACGCGGCTCCGCAGCAGTACCGGTTGCAATAAGAAAAAGGGCCGGACCCCCGGGTCCGGCCCCGCATCCGATGTCGTGGTATGCGCTTCAGCAGGGGGCGCTCTCCGGCCCTTGGCAGGTCGCGCCCGGCGTGTCGGTCGAAGCGAATTCGACGTCCTTGCGCAGCAGCATGGCGAACTGGACGTCGGCGGTCTCCTTGACCACCAGGAAGGCCTCGAGCTCGTCGCCCTTGAGCTGCTGTCCCGACGGCAGGTGCATGCGGCGCGAGTTGATGAACTTGCCGTTGCGGATGACCTCGTAATGCAGGTGGTTGCCGGTCGACTGCCCGGTAGAGCCGACATAGCCGATGACCTGGCCCTGCTGGACCCGCGTGCCCTTGCGCACGCCGCGGGCGATGCCGCTCATGTGCGCGTACGCGGTCTTGTAGGTGCCGTTGTGGCGGATCCGCACATACAGGCCGTAGCCACCATTGCGGCCGGCATATTCGACGGTCCCGCTGCCGGCGGCGTAGATCGGCGTGCCGCGCGGGGCGGCGAAGTCGGTGCCGGTGTGCAGCTTGGTGAAACCGAGGATCGGATGCTTGCGGTTGCCGAAGCCCGAGCTCAGCCGTGCGCCGTTGATCGGCGTGCGCATCAGCGAGCGGCGGGCGCTCTTGCCGTCGTCGTCGAAGAAGTCGACCGTGCCGCCTTCCGTCTCGAAGCGGTACAGCGAACGTTCCTTTCCGCTCAGCGTCATCGACGCCCGCAGGATGTTGCCGGTGCGGACGGTCGCGCCGCTGTCGTCGACGAAGCGTTCGTACATCACGGCGAACCCGTCGCCCTCGCGGATGTCGCGCTGGAAATCGACATCGAAGCTGTAGATCTGGATCAGATCGGCCAGGACTCCCAGCGGCACTCCGGCCTCTTCGCCGGCCAGGAACAGGCTCATCTCGATGCGGCCTTCCGCCGCTGCGATCTCCATCTCCAGCGGATGGTCCAAGGTCTCCGCCAGGAACCCGTCGCCGTCGCGGCGCACGACGTATTCGCGCTCGACGGTCTCGACAAGCGTCATCGAGACCAGGCTGTCGGCGGCCTCGGGCGCGCTCGCCGGCCGCAGGGTCAGGACGATCTCCTGGCCCGGTTTCAGGTAACGCGGCTTGAACACCTCGCTCATCCGGGTGATCGCCGTGTGTGCCTCGCGCCGCGCGATGCCGTTGTCGACCAGCAGGGCCATCAGCGTATCGCCGTTGCCGACGACGACCTGCCGCTGGTACGTCGCGGTCAGCTGCGCCGCCTCGGACGCGCTGTCGGCGGCGAAATAGGCGGCGGGCTGTGCGGCGACGAGCTGGTCCTCCGCATTGGCGTCGAGGATCGGAATTTCGTCCGCCACCCCGGGGCCCGTCAGGGAGGTCACCCCCGCAAAGGACAGCGCGGTGGCGCCGGCGAGGGCAGCTAAAACTGTAGACAGTTTCTTCATGGAAGTTATCGAATTATTACCGGTACCCGAAAGAGTCCAATCGAATCACTTCGTTAGCAAGGATTCGGTCGGCACATTGCTGGTCCGAGTCCTTTATGTCAATAAAATTGTAAAAAAGAAATGAACCGGGCCGGAAATCTCGACTGTTGCGGCCAAATTTCGCCTTAATTGCAATTTATTTCTTTGTTGCGGCAGACAGCACGGATCGCACCGCTGCGACGCGGTTGGTCCGTGTGCGTTTGTTCATCTTGTGTTAAGCTGCCGCCGTTAGAGTTCCGCCGCGCGGCTCCGGCCCGGCGAGGGCCGGCCGTGCCGGCGCGACAATTCGTTTGGCTATAGCCTTGAAATTTAGAACCATTTGTCCGGGAGGGACTGATGAGTAAAGATCGACATATCGCTGTGCGCTTCCTGACCGGCGCGGTCCTCGCCGCTGCCGTCGTCGCGGCCGGATGCACCAGCCCGAAGGTCAGCGATTCCCTGTACCGGTCGAGCGAGGTCGGGTCGTCCAAGCGGATCGTGCGCTGCCGGGTTCTGGAGGTCCGCGAGGTGATGATCCGCGACGACGATTCCGGCGAGAAGGGCGAGGCCGTTGGCGCGGTTGCTGGTGGGCTGACCGGCGGCCTGCTCGGCAGCACCGTCGGCGGCGGCACCGGCAGGAGCCTTGCCACGGTCGGCGGCGCCACGGTCGGCGCAGTGGCCGGCGGCGCCGCGGGGCGGCAGCTTTCCGACCAGATGCACACCCGCAAGGGCGTCGAATACTCGATCATCCTGGCCGACGGGTCCGAGCAGACCCACGTCCAGGATTTCCTGCAGGGCGACCGCATCGTCCAGGTCGGCGAGACCTGCCGCCTGCAGATCGAGCGCGACGGCAAGAACCGCGTCCTGCCGGCAGAGCATCTGCAGGACGCCATCCAGGCACCGAAGAAGACGCAGATCGTGCCGTAGGCGCGACGACCAATGTGATCGGCCCGGCGCGCTGCGCCAAGGCCCGGAACGGGATCGGGCCCCGTCCGTGAGTGGACGGGGCCCTGGTTTTTCTGCATTGGTCCGGCCCGGCCGGCTTCACCGTGCACCAATGTCCTGTATAGTGTGATATCCGTTAGGTTGGAGGTGGCCGGATCGGTGCGACCTCATACTTCGAGACGGGCCTGACGGCCCTCCTCAGCATGAGGCTCCGATGTCCGTGCCCTCATGCTGAGGAGGCTGCGACGCAGCCGTCTCGAAGTATGAGGTCGCGCTGCGGTCCGGAACCGGTTTCATTTAAACGCACGATGGTACTGTGCGCCGGCACGAACGACAGGGAACGACCGTCATGGCACGACCCGACGGCGACATCATCCGCACCGCCGACATCTGCGACGACCACGCCGACGCGCGGGTCTGCGAGC
>CAYFYY010000179.1:0-4332 GCA_964347475.1 uncultured Flavobacteriales bacterium | reverse complement strand
GGCAGCATCAGGAACAGGATGTACAGGGTCGGCGCGAGCCAGGTGAAGCGTTTCATCATCGCGCCTCATGCCGCATCATCAGGGTGTAGAAGATCCAGCACAGCAGCAGCACGATCAGGAAGTAGATCAGCGACATCGCCGCCGCCGGGCCGAGGTCGAACTGGCCGAGCGCGATCTTCACGAGGTCGATCGAAAGGAACGTCGTCGAGTTGCCCGGCCCGCCGCCGGTCAGCACGAAGGGCTCGGTGTAGATCATGAAGCTGTCCATGAAGCGCAGCAGGATGGCGATGGTCAGCACCCGCTTCATCTTCGGCAGCTGGATGTGGCGGAATACCGCCCAGGAGGTCGCGCCGTCGATCTTGGCCGCCTGGTAGTAGGCATCGGGGATCGAGCGCAGCCCGGCATAGGCCAGCAGGACGACCAGCGACGTCCAGTGCCAGACATCCATCAGGATCGTCGTGAACCACGCCGCGCCCGGCTGCTGGGTGAAGTTGTAGTCAAACCCCATGCCGTTGATCATGCGGCCGAGCAGGCCGATGTCGGGCAGCGCGAAGATGTTCCACATGGCGCCGACGACGTTCCACGGAATGAGCAGCGGCAGGGCCATCAGCACGAGGCAGACCGACACGCCGATGCCCCGCCTCGGCATCGCCAGGGCGATCGCGACGCCCAGCGGCACCTCGATGACCAGGATGGTCGCGGTGAAGACGATCTGGCGCAGCAGCGAAGCGTGGAAGCGCTCCGAATGCAGCACCTGCTCGTACCACTTGACCCCCTCCCAGAAGAACACGTTATCGCCAAAGGTTTCCTGGACCGAATAGTTGACCACCGTCATCAGCGGGATCAGCGCGTTGAACGCCACCAGCACGACGACCGGAAGGACGAACAGCCAGCCTTTCGGATTTTCGGTTTTTGCCGCCATCCCCGAACCTCAGTCGATCATCCAGCCGTCCGCGTAGACCTGCGTGTGGCCGGGATCGAAATGGATGTGTGCGCCGTCGGCCGGCAACGCCTCGCCCTCGGGCACGAGAAGCTTGATCACGTGGCCGCCGTGGCGGGCATCGACGATGCGATAGCGTCCGGCGTCGCTGACGCGGTCGATCTCGACCGGGATGCCGTCCGCCGCGAAGCTGACGAATTCCGGACGCACGCCGATCTCGAGCCGCGCGCCGCCGTCTTGCGTTGCCACGCCATGAGCGGTCGGGATCGGCCGGCCGGCGAATATGGGCCGGCCGTCTTCGACCACGCAGGGCAGTACGTTCATTCCGGGCGAGCCGATGAAATGCCCGACGAAGGTGTGACGCGGCCGCTCGAACAGCTCGACCGGCGTGCCGATCTGCACCACGGTACCCTCGTGCATGACCACCACCTGATCGGCGAAGGTCAGGGCCTCTGTCTGGTCGTGCGTGACATAGATCATCGTCGTGCCGATGTTCTGGTGCAGCTCCTTGAGCTTGGACCGCAGGACCCATTTCAGATGCGGGTCGATGACGGTGAGCGGCTCGTCGAACATGATCACGTTGACGTCCTTGCGCACGAGGCCGCGGCCGAGCGAGATCTTCTGCTTGCCGTCCGCCGTCAGCCCCGCCGCACGGCGCGACAGCGTCTCGGTGAGGTCCAGCATCTCGGCGATCTCACGGACACGCCGGTCCACCTCCTTTGGGGCGATGCCGCGGTTGCGCAGCGGGAACGACAGGTTCTCGTACACGGTCATGGTGTCGTAGACGACCGGGAACTGGAAGACCTGCGCGATGTTTCGCTGGTCGGGCGGCATTCCCGTCACCTCGCGGTCGCCGAACCAGACCTCGCCCTCGGTCGGCGTCAGCAGGCCAGAGATGATGTTGAGAAGCGTGGTCTTGCCGCAGCCGGACGGGCCGAGCAATGCGTAGGCACCGCCGTCGGACCAGTCGACGCTCATCTTCTTGAGCGCCCAGTCCGCGTCACCTTGCGGATCCGCGAGATAGCTGTGCCGGAGGTCTTTGATGCGAATTTCAGCCATGCCGTCCCCTCCGCCAGGCACGGCCGATCCGGCGCATCATCGTACCCGGAACGCATGGGAGGATCGGAAGCGTGTGCACCTCGCGCATCCTCACGCCGCCAACCGGGCGTCATCGCCGCCGAAATAAAGGCACTGGCTGGTGTCGATATGGAACGAAGCGCTGGTGCCGACCTCGAGCGCGTGGATTCCGTGCGACTGCGAAATCCACGTCTCCCCGTCCAGATCGAAATGGACGATGCTCTCCGAGCCGCTCAGCTCGGTGACCAGGACCCGTCCCTCGACGCGGACACCAGCCTTGCCCTCGGCATGCGGCGTGACGTGATGCGGCCGGATGGCGACGACATAGCGTCCATCCGCCAGCGCTTCCTGCCGCCCCTCGGCCGGCCAGGTGACGATGTCGCTCAGCACGAACCGTCCGTTTTGCTTGGTCACGGTTGCGGCGTTGATCGGCGGATCCGAAAATACCTGTGCCGACACGAGATCCGCGGGCCGGCGATAGACCTGTGCGGTTTCCCCGAACTGCGTAATGCATCCCTCATGCATCGTCGCCGTGTGGCCGCCGAGGAGCAATGCTTCCGTTGGCTCGCTCGTTGCGTAGACGACCGTGCAACCGCGGTCCCGGAACAGTTTGGGAAGTTCGTCGCGCAGCTCTTCACGCAGCTTGTAATCGAGATTGGCCAGCGGTTCGTCTAGCAGCACGAGTCCTGAATCCTTGACCAGAGCGCGCGCCAGCGCGGTGCGCTGCTGCTGACCGCCGGAGAGTTCCGAGGGCCTGCGGCCGAGCATCGGTGTCAGCTTGAGCATGTCTGCGACCTCGCCGACCCGGCGGTTGACCTCCGCCCTGTCGAGGCGCGCCACCCGCAGCGGCGAGGCGATGTTCTCGAAGACCGACAGATTGGGGTAATTGATGAACTGCTGGTGGACCATGGAAACATTGCGCTTCTGCACCGAAAGGCGGGTCACGTCCCGCCCGTCGAACCAGATCTCACCCGAGGTCGGGCGTTCCAGCCCGGCCATCAGCTGCATCAGCGTCGTCTTGCCGGCCAGGGTCGTGCCGAGCAGGATATTGAACCCATCCTCCTTGAACCGGACGCTGGTCTCGTAGATGTGCATGTCCGCGCCGACCCGCTTGGTCACGCGCTTCAGTTCAAGGGTCATACGCCGCCTTCCCTGTCCCGGCGTCCGGTGCGGCCGACCACGGCATCCTCATGCGCCGTGCCCCGCGAGGGGCCCGGCGCCAAGGTCCAGCAGCGAAAGAATGGACACAAGAACAATCATCGGTGCGACCCCACCATTGCCGCATCCGGGGAGTGCGCGCCGCACTCCCCGGTGACACATCGCGTTCGGGCTGGCGGCCCGCCTCAGCTCTTCCAGCGCTTGACGAGCTCGTCGTAATCGACGGTCTCGCCCTTTGGCTTCTCGTTGGCGAGCTTCGCTTTCGGCGCACCCGGCTTGTTGAGCCAGACCTGCGGGTCGATCTCCGGATTGAGACGAGGGCCGCAACCGCCGTAGGTTCCGGCTTTCTCGTCGGCCGCCTGCATGCGGGCCATGACCTGGTCCATCTCGGACGCCAGCCGGTCCATCGCCTGCTGCGGCGTGAACGCACCGGAATTCACGTCGCCGATCTGCTGCCACCAGATCTGCGCCAGCTTCGGATAGTCCGGCACGTTGATGCCGGTCGGCGACCAGCGCACGCGGTCCGGCGAGCGATAGAACTCCACGAGACCACCCAGCTTCGGCGCGCGCTTGGTGAACGATTCGTGGCGGATGTCGCTGTCGCGGATCGGTGTCAGGCCGACATGCGTCTTCCTCAGTGACACGGTCTTGGAGACCGCGAACTGGGCATAGAGCCAAGCCGCCTTGCGGCGGTCGACGGGAGTGGATTTGAACAGGGTCCACGAGCCGGCATCCTGATAGCCCAGCTTCTGGCCCTCTTCCCAATACGGTCCATGCGGCGACGGCGCCATCCGCCACAACGGGTTGCCATCGTCGTCCACCGTGTTGTTTCCTTCGCTCTTCGGCGCCACCATCGACGCGGTGAAGGCGGTGTACCAGAAGATCTGCTGCGCAACGTTACCCTGCGACAACGCCGGCAGCGACTGGTAGAAGTCGTAGCTCGCCGCGCCCGGCGGGGCGTACTTGCGCAGCCATTCATCCCATTTGCGGATCGCGTAGACGGCGGCCGGTCCGTTTGCCGCACCGCCGCGCGAGACCGAGGCGCCCACCGGGTTGCAGGTTCCCGCCTCCATGCGGATGCCCCACTCGTCTACGGGCACGCCGTTGGGCAACCCCTTGTCGCCCGCACCGGCCATCGACAGCCAGGCGTCGGTCAT
>CAYFYY010000178.1:0-4342 GCA_964347475.1 uncultured Flavobacteriales bacterium | reverse complement strand
GCACCGGATCGCCTCGACGACGCTCGGGAACTCGGCCAGGAGCCCGTCGCCCATGAGCTTCACGATCCGCCCGCCGCGCGCGGTAATCTTCGGTTGCACCAGCATCTTGCGGAGGGATTTGAGCCGCGCCAGGGTCCCCGCCTCGTCCGCACCCATGAGGCGGCTGAAACCGACGACGTCGGCGGCAAGAATGGCAGAAAGGCGACGGGCCATGCCCGAGCTCCTTCGGGAAGAAGATTAGCGGCTCGAGCGGAGCGAGTCTATCCGAGTCGCGATGGAGGGGGATGTCGCGTCTTGGTTACAGACTGTCATGAGCGCAGCCTCGACCAGAGGACCGCTTTCCCTCTCCATGCAGACTCGGCCCCCTCACCCTCCTCGCCGAACGCCTTCCCCATGATCTCCGTTTTCTGCTCCGACCCGCTGGACGAGCCGAAATAATACGCGATCACCTGCTCCGCCTTGGCCGAGACGTAACCGACCAGCGCGCCGGCGAGGGCCATCCACCTGCGCCTGGCCGGTCAGCACGTAGCCCACGGTCCCGAAGAAGACGGCGATCACCGCCCCGGCCGGCGCCGGGTTTGCGTAGCAGCCGCGCGTCATCTCGCGCTGGCGGGCACTGGCGCGTTCGGCGGCGGCAAGAAGGGGGGTACTGCCGCCTCCCCCGCCTCCACGCCGCGGCCGGGGGCGCCGGGGGCGCCTCCGGCCGCAAACGGTCGGCCCCGCGCTGGGAGCTATCGGCCTAGTCGCCGGTAGTTGAATTGCATATCCTTGGATCCATGAGCCAATAGCCAAGAGGAGGGAATGCAATGTTGCGCATACTGATCGTCCTGGCATTCGCGTTGACGAACACCGCTTGTGCTCAGATCAGCCATCTTAACGTACCGGTCGACAATTTTGGCGGCATCCTGGCGAACAATTTCGGTGGCACCGGAACATTCGTCGTATTCGGCCCAACGGCGGGGGTTGGGCTCTCCCACTCCAATCCGGAATTTCCTGTAAATCCCGGCTTCGCATTTGTCATTACCGACGTTGACTATCAGCTCAGAGCGGGATTCGCAGCCGTGTGCAATCCCGCCGATGCCGGCAAGCCGATCAGCTTGGTGATAACCGTGGGAATCGTCCGGAACTATCTGCTCACCGGCAGGCTCGATGACACCTGTAGCTTTCGGGGCCGAGATTACATGACGGCGGGCTTCGTCGTGAGGGCGGGGCAGAAGCTTACCGGCGGTGCGAGCTGCACTGGATGTGTCGGCGAGCCTATTGCGCAGCTCCAGCTGCGGGGCTACGTGGTGCCGCAATCCGAGCCCTGAGCATCCGTCAAGAGGGGTCGGACTGAGCCTCCCCCGCCTCCACGCCGCGGCCGAGGCGCCCGGCAGGTGCGTCCCGGCCGCCGGCTGTAAGCGGCGATGGCGGCGTCGGGCCCCGGTCCCTCGCCGCGCGGTGTACGCTCCGCCCAGTTGGCACCGGGTCAGGGCCGGTCATGCGCCCGCACGCTTCGGGACGGCTCTCTGCGCGTCTTCGCAACCCCCGTCCGCCCCCCACCCCGCCCCCGCGCTTGACCCCGGCCCCTCGGCCCGGCACAACAGCCGGGCCGCTTCAGCGCGCGGCGACCGACGTCCGGGCTTACTCCATGACCTCAGCGAAGCCGCCCCGATTCGTGCTTGCCTCGGCATCGCCGCGGCGGCTCGAGCTGCTGGCCCAGATCGGCGTCGTGCCCGACGCGGTCGACCCGGCGGCGCTCGACGAGGTGCCGGTGCGCGGCGAGCTTCCGGCGGCGCACGCGGCGCGGCTCGCCGAGGAGAAGGCGGCGGCGGTGCGGGCGCGGCACCCGGACGCGGTGATCCTCGCCGCCGACACCGTGGTCGCGCTCGGCCGCCGCATCCTGCCGAAGGCCGAGGACGAGGCCACGGCGCGGCGCTGCCTCGCCATGCTCTCGGGCCGGCGGCACAGGGTCATCGGCGGCGTCGCGGTCGCCGGCCCCGACGGCGCGGCGCGGCGCCGGCTGGTCACCACCGCGGTCAAGTTCAAGCGGCTCTCGGCAGCGGAGATCGACGCGTATCTGGCCGGCGGCGAATGGCGCGGCAAGGCCGGCGGCTATGCGATCCAGGGCCGCGCGGCGGCGCTGATCCCGTGGATCAACGGGTCGTACTCCAACGTCGTCGGGCTGCCGCTGTACGAGACGGCGCGGCTGCTGCAGGCCGCCGGGGTGACGGTGCGATGACGGGCGGCGGCGGATCGACTCCTCCGGCAGCGGCGGTAATCCACCTCCGCGCCGGCCCAACCCCGTCAAGGGGGAGGGCTCTATCGGCGCGGCGCGGAGGAGATTTTCCTCACCCTGAGGAGCCGCGCAGCGGCGTCTCGAACGGTCCCGCCCACTTGCGCAGGGGTCTCCTTTGGGGGGAGGGCCTCATCCTGGAGACCTGTGCACGGGGCGAAATACCGAGCGTCAGCCCCCTCCCCAACCCCTCCCCCCATCGCAGATTCGTGTCCACCGTCAGGCGCCGGCGCAAGGGAGAGGGGCACTATAGTGGCGCCTGCGACCGTAAAGCCCCTCTCCCTCGCGCCACGGATGGCGGGGACACGCGATACCCCCATGGGGGGAGGGGTTGGGGAGGGGGTGTGCGACGCCGCGTGCCGGCGCTCGCCAATCTCCACAGAGGATCAATGCCATGACCGGCGATGGCGAGTGGCTGGTCGAGGTGTCGCCGGGCGAGACCCGGGCGGCGCTGGTCGACGGCGACGGCACGCTGGTCGAGCTGCGCATCGAGCGCCTCGGCCGCGAGGAGATCGTCGGCTCGATCCATCTCGGCCGCGTCACCCGCGTCGACAAGGCGATGGGCGCCGCCTTCGTCGAAATCGGCGATGTACAGCCCGGTTTCCTCGGCAAGGTGAAGACGGCGAGAGAGGGCGAAAAGCTGATCGTCCAGGTGCTGCGCGCGGCCGGCGGCGGCAAGGGCGCCGTGCTCACCGCCGCCCCGGTTCTGGAGGGCCGCCTTGTGTCGCTGACCCCGACGCGGGCGGGCGTTACGTGGCCGCGCGACTGGCACGGCGACCGCGCCGGACTGCAGGCGGTGCTGGACCGGATCGCGCCGGACGGCATGGGCGTGGTGCCGCACCGGGCCGCCGCCGGTGCCGACGAGTCGGCGCTGCGGGACGAGGCGGCGCGGCTCGCCGCCGCCTGGGACGACGTGACCGCGGCGGCGAAGCGCGCGAAGCCGCCGGCGCTGTTGCGCCCGGCGCCGGGCCTCACTGCGCGGATCCTGCGCGAGGCGGCCGGCCCGGTGCGCATCGACGATCCGCGGGCGTACAACGCGCTGAAGGAGGAGGCGGCGCCGACTCTCAAGGAGCTGCTGTCGCTCTACAAGGGGCAGGCGCCGCTGTTCGAGCAATACGGTATCGAGGCGCAGATCGAGACGGCGCTGGCGCCGGGGGTGGCGCTGCCCGGCGGCGCCGGGCTGGTGATCGAGGAGACCGAGGCACTGACCGCGATCGACGTCAACATGGGCGGCAGCGGCGGCCGCCTGCCGTCGCAGGCGGCGATCCTCGAGGCCAACCGGGCGGCGGCGCGGGCGGCCGCGCGGCAGATCCGGCTGCGCAATCTCGGCGGGCTGATCGTCGTCGACTTCATCTCGATGAAGGGCAAGGCCGGCCGGCGCGACATCGTCGAGGCGATGCGGCGGGCGATGCGCGGCGATCCGGTGCGCCACGACGTGCTCGGCATGACGCCGGCCGGGCTGGTGGAGATCACCCGCCAGCGCATCGGCCGGACGCTGGCGGCGCTGCACCTGCGGCCGCGCACCGCCGCCCGGGCGCCGCTTCCGGAGGCCGAGGCCTGCGCGGCGCTGCGCGCGGCGACGCGCGCCGCATGGACCGGGCGTCCGGTGCTCGCCGCGGCGCCGGAGATCGTCGCGGCGCTCGAAGGGACGCTGGCGTCGGCCCTCGCCGAGGCGGGCCGGCGGCTCGGCCGCGACCTCGAGCTGCGCGCCGAGCCAGGCCGCCAGGGGTTTGAAATTCTCTCCCGATAGGCCATGATGGCCTAATGGGGGCGACTCCCAAGGCGGCGGGTGAACGATGGAGCACATGTCGAGAAAGCGCGGGAAATGCCCGATCTGTGGCAGGGCGACGGTAGAGGGCTTCCGGCCCTTCTGCTCGAAGCGCTGCGCCGAGGTCGACCTCGGCCGCTGGCTCAACGGCACTTACCGCATCCCGACCGAAGATCAACCCGAGGAGGGCACCGGTCCGCCGCCGGAGGAGGAGGAGCGGTAGGCGTTGTCCGTTCGGATGGAATCGGCCCGGGCCGTCGGCGCGACCTCATACTTCGAGACGGGCCTTGCGGCCCTCC
>CAYFYY010000177.1:0-4343 GCA_964347475.1 uncultured Flavobacteriales bacterium | reverse complement strand
CCGGTAACAGCGAGATTCACATGGAGAGAAAGATCGCCGAAAAGCGGATCTTTCCCGCTATCAACATCGACCGCTCCGGGACCCGCCGCGAGGAGCTCTTAACCAAACCCGATGAGCTGCAAAAGGTTTGGATTCTGAGAAAGCTGCTTCATCCCATGGAGGAAATTCAGGCGATGGAGTTTCTTCTCGATAGGCTTAAGGCGACGAAAACAAACGGCGAGTTTTTCGACGCCATGAAACGTCAGTAATTACCTCGCGCGCCCTGATAGCGGGGCACGCCCGATACGATCCTCCTTTGATCGCGGTCAGGACACGGCTAACCCGGCCTGTTAGCATTTCCCCTCATGGCGACGTCGAGCGGTAAAGACCGGCCTTCCGGTAAAGCGCGGGGCGCAGTACGCGCCATCGTGCCGGTCGTCATCTTGCTCACCGGGGCCGCCGCCTACGCGGCATTGAAAGCGACCCGGCCGGAGCCAAAACCTATCGAGGCGCAGGAAAAGGCGTGGACCGTGGTCACGGAGACGGTGGAGCCGCGCGCACTGTCTCCTAATCTGCGTCTCTTCGGACGGACCGAGTCGCCGCGAATGGCGCGGCTCACTTCCGGTGTCGAAGCCGATGTTTTGAGCGTTCCCGCGCGTGAAGGCAAGCGTGTCAAAAGCGGTGAGCTCCTCGTCAGTCTCGACGATCGGGAGGCTGCGCTCGCCGTAGAGCAGCACCAGGCCGAAATCAATGAAATTTCGGCCGAAATCGAACTCGAGAAGGAAAAGCACGCCAATGATCTGACGACCCTTGAACACGAACGAAAGCTGCTCGCGCTCGCGACGAAGGAAGTGGAGCGTGCTCAAAGGCTAGCGAAAACCAATGTGGGATCACAGTCCCAGCTCGACGCAGCGCGCCAGATCGTGGAGCGTCAGACAATCGCTGTGGACAGTCGCGAGCTCGCGATTCGGCAGCACGAGAGCGTGATGGCGCGACTTAAATCCAGGCTGCGTCAGGCAGAGGCGGTCCGTCATCGATCCGAACTCGATCTGGAACGCACAAGGATCGTGGCGCCATTCGATGGCCGGATCGGAAAAGTGTCGGTCTCCATCGGCGACCGGGTAAAGAACGGCGACTTTCTGCTTTCCGTCTATGACACGAGCGCACTGGAGATTCGCGCCCAGGTTCCAACGGCTTCCCTGCCGCTGGTGCGCCAGAGCCTGCTTCAGAACCGACCGCTGACGGCAAGCACTCAAGTCGACGGTATCGGCGTGGAAGCTATATTGGACCGCATATCCGGTGAAGTACGCGCCGGATCTGGTGGCGCGGACGCACTTTTTAAGATTCGCGACGGCTCTCCCTGGCTGCCATTGGGACGTACCGTGGAGCTTCTCGTAACGCTTCCGCCGGTCACCGACGCCGTCGCGCTGCCGCTGGAGGCACTCTACGGAACCAACAGGATCTATTTGTTCGACGATGGACAGATGAAGGGCGTGGACGTGGAACGTTTAGGTGAGGTCCACGCCATCGGCAGGGACCGTCGTGTACTCGTTCGGAGCGATCAGATCAGTCCTGGCGACCGAGTCATTGTCACCCAGCTGCCCAACGCCATCGAAGGATTGCGCGTGCGCGCCGTGGACGGTTGAAGACACGGGCACTGTCGTCAAAGCTATGGCTTGAAGCGGCGGACATGCCGTCGCCCCCCCGCGCCGGCCCACTATTTGCTGCCGGAGGCGCGAGCCGAGGGGCGCTGTCTTCAGATCAATCCGAGAAACATTCTTTCCTCGCTCAAATCACCTTGGCTGCCCGAAGCGCGGCCAGCTCTTCGTCGTCCACTTTCAGCAGCTCACGCAGCACAGCCTCGGTATGTTCGCCGAGCAGCGGTGGGTGCCGGCGATAGATCACGGGCGTTTCGGTCATACGCAAAGGACTGGAGATAATCCGAGCGCCCTCCGGTCCGGCAAGCGGATGAGGAATGTTCCGCACCATTTCCCGTGCGGTCACGTGAGGGTCAGCAAACACCTGCGCCAACGTATTGATCGGTCCGCAGCCAATTCGTAGCTTCTCCAGCTCTTCAAGCCAATACGCAGAAGGTTTAGCCGCCAGGATGGGTCGAAGACGCTCCACGGTCTGTTCCCGGTTGTTCACCCGCGCATCATTGGTGGCGAAGGCTGGGTCATTGGCGAGACCAGACACTCCAACGAAATCGCAGAAGGTGCGGAATTGTGAATCGTTTCCAATGGCGAGCACAATGTGACCGTCGGAGGTCTCGAACACCTGGTAGGGCACGATGTTCGGGTGCGCGTTGCCGAGGCGCTCGACTTCCCCAGAATAGAGATAGTTCATCCCCTGGTTGACCAGCCAGGCAACCTGAGTGTCGAGCATTCCGATGTCGATGTACTGCCCCTGGCCGGCCACCTCGACGTGACGCAGGGCGCCGTTGATGGCAACGGCGGCGAACATCCCCGCCATGATGTCGGCAATCGGCACTCCCACCTTCTGCGGCTCGCCATTCGGCTCACCGGTAAGACTCATGATGCCGCCCATGCCTTGGATCAGAAAATCGTAACCGGGGCGATTCGAATAGGGACCGCTCTGTCCGAAGCCGGTTATGGAACAGTAGACAAGCCTTGGATGCTCCTCTTTTAAATCGTCATAGGCGAGCCCGTATTTTGCGAGATTACCCGTCTTGAAGTTCTCGACCAGGACGTCAGCTTTGGCGATGAGACGACGCACCAGCGTCTGACCCTCGGGTTTCGTGAGGTCGACGACGACCGAGCGCTTGTTGCGGTTTGCGCTCATGAAGTAAGCGCTTTCACTAGTGCTTTCCCCCTTGGGGCCGCGAAGAAAGGGCGGCGCAAACTTGCGGGTATCGTCGCCGCTACCCGGACGCTCGATCTTGATCACGTCTGCACCCAAATCGCCGAGAATCTGCGTGCAGTAGGGTCCCGCGAGCACCCGGGTCAGATCGACAACGGTAATCCCGGACAATGAGCCTGTTTGTGGCGCCATGTGGATTCCTTAGAGATAAAACAACGGAAAATACTTGCTTCAGACCTTAAGTCGTGAGGCAACCGGTTCGGTTTCCGTGGGTCATCGCCGCACTCCCACGAAGCAATGCGGGCGATGCCGACGCCATAAAAAGCATTCGCCGACCTGTTTCGGACCGCGAGTACGGGATCAGGCTGCCTTGTCCACCCTGGCGGCGCAGTACTTGAACTCCGGAATCTTGCCAAAGGGATCCAGAGCCGGGTTGGTGAGCGCATTGGCCGCGGCCTCCGCAAAGCAAAACGGAATGAAAACCACGCCTTCAGGAATTGCGCTATCGATGCGGCATTTGAGCTCGATGATTCCGCGTCGCGTCGAAACGCGGATGCGATCTCCGGGGCTCAATCCCAGACGCTTCATGTCCAGGGAACACAGGCTCGCCATCGCCTCCGGCTCCAGCGTATCGAGCACGCTTGCCCTGCGGCTGATGGCTCCGGTGTGCCAGTGCTCGAGCTGGCGGCCGGTGGTGAGCACCATAGGATATTCGTTATCCGGCCGCTCGTCGGGTGGAACGATACTCGCAGGCACGAGCTTGCCGCGCCCGTCGGGCGTCGGAAACCCCTCGCCGAAGACGATATCGTTGCCTGGCCTGTCGGGCGCGTCGCATGGATAGGTCACCGAGTTTTCCTTCGCAAGGCGCTCCCAGGTAATGTTGTTAAACGAGGGCATCACCGTCTTCATCTCAGCAAAAACATCCGCCGGGCCCGCGTAGTCGCATTCGAGTCCTATGCGTTTGGCGATTTCCTGGATGATCCACCAGTCCTGACGCGCATCCCCCGGCAGCTTGAGCGCCTTTCTCCCCATCTGCACCTGTCGGTTCGTGTTGGTGACGGTGCCGTCCTTTTCCGGCCAAGCGGACGCGGGCAGCACCACATCGGCGTAGAACGCCGTTTCCGTCAGGAAAATGTCCTGAACGACAAGATGTTCCAGCTTGGCAAGCCCTTCACGCGCATGCTGCGCGTCAGGGTCGGACATGGCGGGATTTTCCCCCATGATGTAAATGCCTTTGATCACGTCATCGTGCACCGCATCCATGATCTCGACCACCGTGAGACCCTTGTTGGGATCCAGCGGGGTGCCCCAAAGGTTCTCGAACTTCTTGCGGATGTCTTCCTCCTCCACCGACTGGTAGTCGGGGAAGACCATGGGAATGAGGCCGGCGTCGGAGGCGCCCTGCACGTTGTTCTGACCGCGAAGCGGATGCAGCCCCGTGCCCGGCCGCCCGACCTGTCCCGTGATCAGCGACAGGGCGATGAGGCAGCGCGCGTTGTCGGTGCCGTGCACGTGCTGCGAGATCCCCATGCCCCAGAAGATGA
>CAYFYY010000176.1:0-4410 GCA_964347475.1 uncultured Flavobacteriales bacterium | reverse complement strand
CGAAGAAGGCAGCCGCGAAGCCCGCGGCGAAGAAGGCAGCCGCGAAGCCCGCGGCAGCGAAGAAGGCGCCGGCCAAGAAGGCCGCGGCCAAGAAGCCGGCCGCGAAGAAGAAAGACTGAGGAGTAGCGAGCGATGGCACACAAGAAGGCGGGCGGTAGCTCACGTAACGGCCGCGATTCGGCGGGTCGCCGCCTCGGCGTCAAGAAGTTCGGCGGCGAAGCGGTCGTTCCCGGCAACATCATCGTGCGCCAGCGCGGCACCAAGGTACATCCGGGCGACAATGTCGGCATCGGCAAGGACCATACGATCTTCGCCACCGCGGCGGGGCGGGTGTCGTTCCGCAAGACCCGCGCGCGCACCATCGTGTCGGTGGAGCCGACCCCGTCGCCGGCCGAATGACGCCTCGGTGGGCGGCCCACCGAAGGTGGCGCCCATCGCTGAACCGAGAACGCGGAGGAGGGAGATGGGATGCCATCTCCCTCCTTCTTTGATGCCTCCTCCGCGGGAGCGGCACCATGGCACCGAGACTGAAGACGGACCGGCTTGTCCTCCGCCCCTTTCGGGCGGCGGACGCGTCCGCGGTGCAGGCGCTTTGCGGCAACTGGAACGTCGCCCGGATGCTGGCCCGGGTGCCCCACCCCTACACGCGCGAACATGCCGAAACGTGGATAGCATCGCACGGCGCGTCCCGGCGCAGCGGCGTCGAGCACGTATTCTGCATCGAATACGGGGGCGAGGTCGTCGGCTCGATCGGCCTGCAGCGCATGACGGACGACGCGTACGATCTGGGCTACTGGATAGGTGAGCCCTGGTGGGGCCGCGGCTTCGCCACCGAGGCGGTGCGACGTATCGTTCGCTTCGCCGTCGACGGGCTCGCCGCGGCCCGCCTGACGGCGGGGCATTTCGCCGACAACCCGGCGTCGGGTCGGGTCCTGGAGAAGTGCGGCTTCCATTATATCGGGAGCGGCATGGCGACCGGCGCGGCGCGCGGGGAGGCGGCGCTGCACCGCAATTTCGAACTGGCACCGGACGACGGCGAACGGCGGGCCGCAACGTCATGAAATTCCTCGACGAAGCCCGGGTCTATGTCAGGAGCGGCGACGGCGGCGCCGGGTGCGTCAGCTTTCGCCGCGAAAAATATGTCGAGTTCGGCGGCCCGGACGGCGGCGACGGCGGCCGCGGCGGCGACGTCATCGCCGTCGCCGTGGACGGGTTGAACACGCTGATCGACTTCCGCTACCGGCAGCACTTCAAGGCCAAGAATGGGCGGCCCGGGATGGGCCGGCAGCGCACCGGCGCCGGCGGCGCGTCGGCGGTGCTCAAGGTGCCCGTCGGCACCGAGATCCTCGACGACGACAGCGACGCGGTCATCGCCGACCTGACCGTCGTGGGCGAGGAAGTGCTGCTGCTCAAGGGCGGCGACGGCGGCCGCGGCAACACTTACTTCAAGTCGTCGACCAACCGCGCGCCGCGCCGCGCCGACCCCGGCCAGCCGGGGCAGGAAATGCGCATCCGGCTGCATCTGAAGCTGATCGCCGACGCCGGCCTCGTCGGCCTGCCCAACGCGGGGAAGTCGACGTTCCTCGCCGCGACCAGCCGGGCCCGGCCGAAGATCGCCGACTATCCGTTCACCACCCTGCATCCTCAGCTCGGCGTGGTCTACGCCGAGGAGGAGGAGTTCGTGCTGGCCGATATCCCGGGGCTGATCGAGGGCGCCCATGAGGGCCACGGGCTTGGCGACCGGTTTCTCGGTCACATCGAACGCTGCGGCGTGCTGCTGCACCTCGTCGACGGCACGCAGGAGGACGTGGCGGCTGCGTATCGCACCGTACGCCGCGAGCTCGAGGCCTATGGCGGCGGCCTTGCGGCCAAGCCGGAGATCGTCGGCCTCAACAAGTGCGACGCGCTGGACGAGGCGCGGATCGCCGAGCGGCGCGCCGCCCTGGAGGCCGAGACCGGGGCAAAGGTCCATGTCCTGTCCGGCGTCTCGAAGCGCGGCGTCGATGCGGTGCTGTCGGCGCTGCTGGCGGAAATCCGGCGGGCGCGGACCGACAGTCCGAGCCGCAACGCCGGCGCCGACGTGTCGAGCGGCGCGGACTGGACGCCATGACGGCCGGGCCCGACCGTATTACCAGGGCACGGCGGCTGATCATCAAGATCGGCTCGGCATTGCTGGTCGACGACGCCACCGGCAAGATCCGGAACGACTGGCTCGCGGCGCTGGCCGAGGACGTCGCGCTGCTGCACGGAAACGGCCAGCAGGTCGCCGTCGTCTCGTCCGGGGCCATTGCCGCCGGCCGTCGGCACCTCGGGCTGACCGGACGGGCGCTGCGCCTGGAGGAGAAGCAGGCCGCCGCGGCCACCGGCCAGATCATCCTCGCGCATGCCTGGCAGGAAGCGCTGAAGCGTCACGGCATTACGGTCGCGCAGGTGCTGGTGACGCTCGACGACACAGAGGAGCGGCGACGCCACCTCAACGCCCGCAGCACGCTGAACCAGCTGCTCACGCTCGGGGCAATGCCGCTGATCAACGAGAACGACACGGTGGCCACGCAGGAGATCCGGTACGGCGACAACGACCGCCTGGCCGCCCGCGTGGCGGCGATGATCAGCGCCGAGGTGCTGATCCTGCTGTCCGATATCGACGGCATGTACGAGGCCGACCCGCGCAAGGTTCCCGACGCCCGGCATATCCCCGAGATCCGCGAGATCACGGCGGAAATCGAAGGCATGGCCGGGGCGGCGCCGGCGGGCTATTCCTCCGGCGGCATGATCACCAAGGTGCAGGCCGCCAAGATCGCGCTCGGCGCGGGCTGCCACATGGTGCTGACCGAGGGCCACAGTCCGCATGCGGTGGCCAGGCTGCTGGACGGCGGGCGCTGCACCTGGTTCCTCTCCTCCGCCAACCCGCGCACCGCGCGCAAGCGCTGGATCGCCGGATCGCTGAAGGCGCGCGGCGAGCTGGTCATCGACGATGGCGCGGCGCGCGCCCTCAAGAGCGGCGGCAGCCTGCTGCCGGCCGGCGTGGTGTCGGTGCGCGGCCGCTTCGAGCGGGGCGACCTCGTCACCGTGCGCGCCAGCGACGGCGCTGAGATCGGCCGCGGGCTCAGCGCCTATTCCGCCGCGGACGCGGCGCGCATTGCCGGACACAAGACCGGTGAAATCGAAGCGATACTCGGTTATCGTGGGCGCGATGAGTTGATCCACCGGGACGATCTGGCGCTGGACTGAGATACGCATCGAAGGGAAGGCAGGAACGATGGCGAATGTGACGGTGCTGAAGACCGACGATATCGCGGCGGCGATGCGGCGGATCGCCGAGTCCGCCCGCACGGCGGCGCGCAGCCTGGCGCAGTCGGACGGCGACGCCCGCAACCGCGCACTCGCGGAGGCGGCGGCCGAAATCCGCGCGAAGGTGGACCGCATCGTCGCGGAAAACGCGAAGGACATGGCGTACGGCAAGGAAAAGCGCCTGTCGGCGGCGCTGATGGACCGCCTGCTGCTGACCGCGGAGCGGATCGAGGCGATGGCCAGCGGCCTCGAGGAGGTCGCCGCCCTGCCCGACCCGCTGGGCACGGTGCTGGCGGAATGGGAGCGCCCGAACGGGTTGCGGATCGCGCGCGTCCGGGTGCCGCTCGGCGTCATCGGAATCATCTACGAGTCGCGGCCCAACGTCACCGCCGACGCCGGCGGGCTGTGCCTGAAGGCCGGCAACGCGGCGATCCTGCGCGGCGGGTCCGAGAGCTTCCATTCCTCGTCGATCATTGCCGAATGCCTGCAGGCCGGGCTGACCCGGGCCGGGCTGCCGGCCGAGGCGGTGCAGATGCCGCCGACCCGCGACCGCGCGGCGGTCGGCGCCATGCTGACCATGCCGGACCTCATCGACGTCATCGTGCCGCGCGGCGGGCGCTCGCTGATCGAGCGGGTCATGGCGGACTCGCGCGTGCCGGTCCTCGCCCATCTCGAGGGGATCTGCAGCGTCTACGTGCACGCGGCGGCGGATCCCGCGATGGCGCGGCAGGTGACGCTGAACGCCAAGATGCGGCGCACCGGGATCTGCGGGGCGGCGGAAAACCTCCTGGTCGACCGCTCGGTGGCGGCGGCGCTGCTGCCGGACATCGTCGACGATTTGTCGAAGGCGGGCTGCGAGGTGCGCGGCGACGACGAGGCGCAGCGCATTGATGCGCGCATTGTGCCGGCCGGCGATGCGGACTGGGAAACCGAGTATCTCGACGCGATCATCGCCGTAAAGGTGCTCGACGGGGTTGACGAGGCGGTCGCGTTCATCAATCGGCACGGCTCCCACCATACCGATTCGATCATCACCGCCGATGCCGCGGCGGCCGAGACCTTCCTCGCGCGCGTCGACAGCAGCATCGTCATGCACAACGCCTCGACCCAGTTCGCCGA
>CAYFYY010000175.1:0-4420 GCA_964347475.1 uncultured Flavobacteriales bacterium | reverse complement strand
CTGGATATTGCGCATCCACTCGTAATAGGTCTTGGTCCAGTTCTCGGGCACGAACCGGGTGCGCCTCTCCTCCACCGCCGCGATCGCCGGTTTCGCCAGGCTCGCCGCGTCGGCGAACCACTGGTCGGTCAGCCACGGCTCGACCGGCACGCCGCCGCGGTCACCGTACGGCACCATGTGCACGTGGTCGTCGATCTTGTCGATCAGCCCCTCGGCCTCGAGGTCCGCAAGCACCTGCTTGCGTGCGTCGAACCGGTCCATGCCGCGGTATTTCTCGGGCACGCTGTCGTTGAGCCGCGCCTCGGCGTCGAAGATGTTGATCACTTCGAGATCGTGCCGGCGGCCGATCTCGAAGTCGATGAAATCGTGCCCAGGCGTGATCTTGACCGCGCCGGAGCCCTGCTCCGGATCCGCGTGCTCGTCGGCGACGATGGGAAGGCGCCGTCCGACCAGCGGCAGGATGGCGTGCTTGCCGATCAGGTCCTTGTACCGGGGATCTTCCGGATTGACGGCCACGGCGGTATCGCCCAGCATCGTCTCGGGCCTGGTCGTGGCAACGATTATATATTTGTTTTCAGAGTCTTCGATCGGATACTTGAAGTGCCACAAATGACCCTTCACCTCGTGCTGCACGACTTCCAGATCCGAGATCGCGGTGTGCAGCTTGGGGTCCCAGTTGACGAGCCGCTTGTCCTTGTAGATCAGGCCCTGCTTGTAGAGCGCAACGAACACCTTGAGGACGGCGCGGCTCAGCCCCTCGTCCATGGTGAAGCGCTCACGGCTCCAGTCGCACGAGGCGCCGAGCCGGCGCAGCTGGCCGGTGATCGTGCCACCCGATTCCTCTTTCCACTGCCAGACCTTTTCCAGGAACTTCTCGCGCCCGAGATCGCGGCGCTTGACGCCCTCCTCCTCGAGCATGCGCTCGACCACCATCTGCGTTGCGATGCCGGCATGGTCGGTGCCCGGCTGCCACAGCACGTTGAGGCCCTGCATGCGCTTGCGGCGAATGAGGATGTCCTGCAGCGTGTTGTTGAGCGCGTGGCCCATATGCAGGCTGCCGGTGACGTTCGGCGGCGGGATGACGATGCAGTACGACTCCGCGTTCTCGCTGCTGCCGGCCGCGAAATCGCCGTTCGTCTCCCACTGCGCGTAGTGCTTTGCCTCGACCTCGTCCGGCCGCCAGCTCTTGTCCAGCATCGCTGAACGCCTCGTTCCTGTCAGATTGTCACGCCCGGGCCGCACGGGACGGGCCCGGGACGTTCTAGTCGTCGGCCGGCGTCCGGTCCACCAGTTTCTGGATTTCCCGCCGCACGACGCGCTCGACGATGCCCGGCAGGTTCTCGTCGATCCACTGGCGCAGCATCGGGCGGAGCAGCGCCTTGACGATCTCCGAGACCGTGGCGTCGCCGTCGCCGAGCCGCAGCCGGCTCATCTTCTCCTCCATGGCCCGGCTGAGTTCGCCGAGCGCGGCCGTGGTCGCCGACGACGTTGTATCGGAGACAATGTCCTCTCCGGCGGTCTGCGGCTGGTCGGCTGGTGGCGCCGGGGGTTCGTCGGACGTGGCCATGACGGCTTCCTCTTCCTGTTGCTGGGGTCCGTCCTCGAGCGGGAATTCTGCGGCAACCTCCGGTTCTGCCGCGCTCGGCGCCTCCGCCGCCGGCGCCGGCTTGGTGACCAGAAGCTCTGAGCCCGCAGGTTTTGCTGCCGGCGACTCGGGTTCCGCAGGTTTCATTGCCGCAGGCTCTGCAGCGCCGGATTCATCTTCCTGCGACGCGGCGGCCGGGCTGCGAATCCCAAGCACTGGCTCGCGGCGCTCCCCGGACGCTTCGGCGGCGCGGTCCGGCGCCGCCACCTCGACCGGCTTGAGGATCGGCTCGCGCCGCTTCTCCGGCTCCGGCGTGCTCTCCAAAATATCCGTCAGGTCGAGGATGTCGTCCTCATCCACTGCCGGCGCGCCCTCGGGCGCTGCAGCCGGCTGGCCGGCCTGCGCATTGTCTTCGGTGATGATCCGGCGAATCGATCCGAGGATCTCGTCCATCGACGGATCTTTCTGTCCGCTGCTCTTGCTCATCCTGCGTTCTTTCCGTAGCCCATGCAACACACTGAACTGTATTCGGTCATGGTTTATGAAAGGTTGACCTGTCAATCATTACCGATGCCGGTGCCCCAGAGCTTACGTCTGACCTTATTATAATAGGCCTTTTCATCATAATACTCGACCGGTAAGCCGAAATTACGCGCCGTCAGCCGACCGACCGACGCCAGGACCTCGAGGCCGGCAACGAATGAATCCCGTTTTGCGGACACCAGGTTGACCTGCGCCTGCAGCAGCTCCTGTTCTGCGTTAAGCACGTCGAGCAGGATCCGCGAGCCCACCCGGGCCTGCTCACGCGTGCCCTCCAGCGCGGTTGTGTTGGCCTCGACCTGACTCTCGAACTGAGATTCACGGGCCCGTGCGACGGCCAGCGCCTGCCAGGCCGCCGTGGCCGTAGCCCGCGTCAGCCGCTCTGTCTCGGTGACGACGACGCGCCGCTCGCTGGCCGCCTGCTTGGCCTGGCGGACACGGGCGCTCGGCCCGCCTCCCTGATACAGCGGGATGTTGAGCTGCGCCGTGATGCTCGCCGAATCCGTCTCGCTGCCCTCCGAGGTGATCTCCTCGCTGTGCGATACCCGGCCGTCGAGCGACAGGGTCGGCCGCATTTCGCCCTTGGCGAGCGCAATGTCGTTAATCGATGCCTGCTCCCGGTAGCGGGCGGCAATGAGGTCCGGATTGTCGGTCTGGGCGACTTCCAAGGTTTCCGGCAAGGACCTCGGCAGGCCGCCGACCGGTGGCGGGGTGCCCAGGTTCTCCGGCGCCTTGCCGATGACGCGGACGTATTCGGCGCGGGCCGCCTCTAGGTCACCCTGCGCCTGGATCCGCCCGGCAACAGCGCCGGCCAGCCGGGCCCGTGCTTGGGCGACATCGGTCAGCGTCAATTCGCCGACCCGATAGCGATCCTCGGTGGCGTTCAACTCACGGCGCAGCACCTGTTCGGTCTTTGTGTTCAGCTCCAGGACAGCGGTCGTACGCAAAACGTCGATATAGGCTGTCGCCGCCTCCAGCAGAACCGACTGTTCGACCGATCGCAAAACCGCCCGCTCGGCGAGGATCAGGTTTTGCGCCCGTGACACCCCGGCGACCGTTCTCCCGCCGCTGTACAGTGGCTGGCTGAGGGACAGGCCGTAGGACAACGGTTGCAGGTCCTGTTGCCCGATGATGGCGGAATCGACGGAGGATACCCCGGCATCGCCGGTTGCCGAGACGGTCGGCAGCCAGCCGCTGCGCGCCTCGGGCAGGGTATCATCGGTGGCGCGCAGCCGCGCCCGCTGCGCCAGCAAAGTGGGGTTGTTCGTGTATGCCGCAGCGAGCGCCTCGTTCAGCGTTTCCGCCGCGGACGGCTGAAATCCGGCCATCGAAACGAGGAGCCCCAGAAAAGCGGAGCGGCCCAGCTGCAATTTGCTCGTTGTTCGTTTCGCGGGGGCCGTCATGTCAGAACACGAATTCCGGCGGACGCCGGAACGCCTCCAGCAGCGGCACGTTCGCGTCGCGCACCGCGCGCCGCGAAAAATGCCCGCCGCTCCTGTAGATTACCGTTACGCGGCCAATACCGTCCTCTTCGATGACGGCAACCAGCCGCCCACCGTCACCGAGCTGGCCGAGGATCGCATCGGGAATTCGCTCGACCGCACCCTCGATCAAGATGACATCGAACGGTGCGTGTTCGGCACAGCCCTCCTCGAGCGGCCCCTCGATCGCGACGACGTTGTCGGGAGCGATTTCGCTGTACAGCTCGCTGGCCCGGGCCGCCAGCTCCGGGTCGCTCTCCAGTGCGAACACCGTGCCAGCGAGGCGCGCCAGGATGGCCACCGCGTAGCCGGTGCCGCTTGCGATATCGAGCACCACGTCGGAAGGCTGGATCTCGGCTGCCTGGATCATCGAGGCGAGGATCAGCGGCTCCATGATGTAGCGCCCATCGCCGATTGCCAGGTCCTCGTCGACATACGCGATGCCCTGCATCTGCTCAGGCACGAAGCGTTCGCGCGGGACCGTCTCCATGATTTCGAGCAGCGGCTCGTCGATGATCCTGTTGGTCCGCAGCTGGCTTTCGATCATGTTTCGTCTGGCGGTGCCGAAATCCATCTCGGGCGTCTCCCACTAGCGAGCGGCCGCACGGCGCGGCCGAACCGTACCCTTATAAGCAGCTTGCGCCCCGAAAACAACGTATTGCACTGCGGCAAATGCGCTGCACCGGCTTGACCGGGCTTCGGCGGCGCCGTATATGACGGGCGCGGGGCGGGTGCCCGGCCGGTCGTGGCCGGTCGCCCCCGCCGGTCCGGTGGCAGAGTGGTTATGCAGAGGCCTGCAAAGCCTTGTACGTCG
>CAYFYY010000174.1:332-4431 GCA_964347475.1 uncultured Flavobacteriales bacterium | reverse complement strand
CCATATCGGCCGGCGCCGTCATCTTTTTTCCATTTCTCATACTCGCCGAGATCTGAGCTCGCATATTCGGGACGTCGGCCGCCAGGCCGCAGACGGACTGGGAGCGCGAACAGCGGCTGGAGCGGGCGCGGGTCCGCCGGGCCGCGGCGTCGTACCGGCTGCGCGAGGCGTTCGGCAAGCCGGACGGGTTCGTCTATTTCCTGTATGCCGAGCCGCACCAGCGCGACCATTTCCTCGGCCCGGGCGGGCTGCTCGCCGGCCACGGCGACCACGTCGTCGCGCGCGACTGGCGCGCGGATATCCTCGCCGCCCGAAAGGCGTCGGACGCGCGCCGGTTCCGGCATACCCCGGAGGGCGCGCTGCTGCATGTCAACGGGATCACCAGCCTCAAGAAGGACCTGCCGCTGATCGCCGTCGTGCCGAGCCGGGGCCTCGTGCAAGTCATCCGTTTGGCCGACGCCTACCGCGCCCGCCGGCGCGACGGCGGCGCGGGGCTGGCGCTGGCGGAAACGGAGGTCCGCGCCACCGTCGTCGCCGCCCTGGCCGGCAAGCCCTCTCCAACCCGTTAGGCCAGCGTCTCCTTGAAGAACGCGATGGTGCGCGACCAGGCGAGCCTGGCCGCCGCCTCGTCGTAGCGCGTCTCCGAGGTGTCGTTGTGGAAGGCGTGGTTGACGTTGTCGTACATGTACAGCGTGTAGGCTACGCCCGCCGCCTTGAGCGCCGCCTCGTAGTCGGCGATGCCCTTGTTGATGCGGTCGTCCAGCCCGGCGTAGTGCAGCATCAGCTGGGCCCTGATCCGCGGCACGTCGGCGGCGTCCGGCTGGCGGCCGTAGAAGGCGACGACGGCATCGACCCGGTCGGAATGCACCGCCAGCTGGTTGGCCATGGCGCCGCCCCAGCAGAAGCCGACGGCACCGATCTTGCCGGTGGTGGCGGCATGGCCGTCGAGGAAGGCGGCGGCGGCAACGGCGTCGTTCACCGTCGCGGGCCCGTCGAGGGCGCGGATCATCTCGCGCGCCGCGTCCTCGTCCGCCGGTGTGCCGCCGGCCGGCGACAGGAAGTCGGGCGCCAGCGCGACAAAGCCTTCCAGCGCGGCGCGCCGGGCGACGTCCTGGATGTGCGGGTTGAGGCCGCGGTTCTCATGGATCACGACGATGCCGGGCAGCTTGCCCGAAGCGTTGGCCGGGATCGCAAGGTAGCCGGACAGGCCGTCCTGGCCGCCGGGGATCGCGACCGTCCGGGTCGCGAGGCGCGCATCGTCCGCCGCGACGATCGCCGCACGGGCGGCGTTCGCCTCCAGGAGCGGCACGATCGCCGCCGCGGCCGCGGTGCTGCCGGCGAGCTTGGTCAGCCGGTCCATGAACCGCCGCCGGTCCAGCGTCACATGCGTGTACTCGTCGTAGAGCAGAACCATTTCCTGCGTGACATCAGGTTTATGCGTCATTCTCCAATCCTCCCGGAATGGCCGCACCGCGCGGCCTCTATACAACCGATAATAGTGCGGCCGGTGCCACTGTCCACCGGCCTGCCGCACCGTACCTGTTCAGCCTTGCGTTCATCGGTACCCCCGCGGCACCCGCAGTATGTCGTGCGTCGCGTCCGGCGAGAATCCCCGGCGAGCGGCGTACACGGATTTGTGATCGGGACGCCCGCTGGCGGTGTGCCGGCGCCCGCCGGCAGCGGTTCAGTCGGAAACCGAGAACGGCCGGAACCTCAGGTCGCGGTCGTAGACGTCGACGCCGTCGGCACGCTTGAGGAACCCGACCGCGGCATAGGTCAGCGGCGTCGCCAGCGCCTCGTAGGCGGACTTGACCAGCCACTGCGTTATGATCGCGCCGGCCAGCACCTCGCCGGGCATCACCCCGGCGAAGGCGATGGTGATGAAGACCGCTGAATCGAGCAGCTGGCCGACCAGCGTCGAGCCGATGGTGCGCACCCACAGGTGCCGGCCGGCCATCGCCACCTTGAGCCGCGCCAGCACCCAGGCGTTGACCAGCTCGCCGACAAGGTAAGCGAGGAACGAGGCGGCGAGGATCCGCGGCACGGTGCCGAGGATCGCATCGTAGGCCTCCTGGCCGCCCCAGAAGCCGGCGGCCGGCAGCAGCCCGCCGATCCAGATGGCGGCGACGGCGACGAGGTTGCACACGAATCCCAGCCAGATCACCTGGCGCGCCCGCGCGTAGCCGTAGACCTCGGTCAAGACGTCGCCGAGGATGTAGCTGACCGGGAAGATGATGATCGCGGCCGGCAGGACCAGCCCGGCGACGTCGATCACCTTGACGGCGATGATATTGGAGACGACGAGGCAGGTCACGAACAGCGCCGCGACGATGAGGAACAAATTCGAATGCCGCACCGGCGCGGTGCTCTCGGTCATCGTTGTCTCCATGGGCCAGGGGCGGGCGGTGTGTGCCTGAAGCGGGGGGCGAAGTCAAGTCGCGGCCTTGGCGGTGGCAGTCGCGCCGTACCCCCTCCCAACCCTCCCCCCGCGCCGGGGCGGGAGAGGGCTCAATCATCATCTCCATAGCCTAAAAGCCCCTCTCCCGCTTGCGGGGGAGGGGTTGGGAAGGGGGTGAAAGGGCGCGAGCCCTTCCCCTGCCCCGCGCCGTCATGTATAGCGTCGCGGCCATGAAGACCGCGGACTTCGATTTCGAGCTGCCGCCGGAACGCGTCGCCGCGCGGCCGATCCGCCCGCGCGATGCGGCGCGGATGCTGGTGGTCGGCGAGGAGCTCAGCGACAGGGGCGTGCGCGACCTGCCGGCGCTGCTCGAGCCCGGCGACGTCATGGTATTCAACGACACCCGCGTGCTCCCGGCGCGCCTTAGGGGCCGGCGCGGCGAGGCGCGCATCGAGGTCACCCTGCACAGGCAGGAAGGCACGTGCGAGTGGCGCGCCTTCGCCAAGCCGGCGAAACGGCTGCGTCCCGGCGACACCGTCGCGTTCGCCGACGGTTTCGGCGCCGAGGTCGTCGACAAGCGCGAGGGCGGCGAGGTGCTGCTGCGCTTCGACAGGTCCGGCCCGGACCTGATCGCCGCGCTGCACGATCACGGCGAGATGCCGCTGCCGCCCTATATCCGGCGCGAGGCCGGGGCCGACGCGCAGGACCGCAGCGACTACCAGACGATGTTCGCCGAAGCAGACGGCGCGGTGGCGGCGCCGACGGCGGGCCTGCACTTCACGCCGGAACTGATGCGGGCGATCGCGGACCGCGGCGTTACCGCGGTGCCGCTGACCCTGCATGTCGGCGCCGGCACGTTCCTTCCGGTCAAGGTCGAGGACGTCCGCCGGCACCGCATGCACGCGGAGTACGGCGAGATCGGCACGGCCACGGCGGACGCGGTGAACGCGGCGCGCGCCGCCGGCGGACGCGTGCTGGCGGTCGGCACCACGGTGCTGCGGCTCCTCGAGAGCGCGGCGGACGAGACCGGGACGCTACATCCGTTTTCCGGCGAGACCGACATCTTCATCACCCCCGGTTATCGCTTCAAGATCGTCGATTTGCTGATGACCAACTTCCATTTGCCGCGCTCGACCCTGTTCATGCTGGTCTGCGCCTTTGCCGGCATGGCACGGATGAAGGCGGCCTACGCCCATGCCATCGCCGCCGGCTACCGCTTCTACTCCTATGGCGACGCCTGCCTGCTCAAGAGGGCGGCATGAGCGGGACGAAGGACTTCGCCTTCGAGCTGCTGGCGAGCGACGGGCGCGCCCGCCGCGGCCGCATCCATACCGCACACGGCACCGTCGAGACGCCCGCCTTCATGCCGGTCGGCACCGCCGCCACGGTCAAGGCGATGACCGCGGATGCAGTGCGGTCGACCGGGGCCGAGATCATCCTCGGCAACACCTACCATCTGATGCTGCGCCCGGGGCCGGAGCGTGTCGCCCAGCTTGGCGGGCTACACGAATTCATGGACTGGCCCGGTCCGATCCTCACCGATTCCGGCGGCTTCCAGGTGATGTCGCTGTCCGAGCTGCGCACGCTCGACGAGGACGGCGTCACCTTCCGCTCCCACCTCGACGGTGAGAAGATCCGGCTGACGCCGGAACGCTCGATGGAGATCCAGGACCTGCTGGACGCCGACATCACCATGGTGTT
>CAYFYY010000174.1:0-235 GCA_964347475.1 uncultured Flavobacteriales bacterium | reverse complement strand
CTACGGCCTGTTCGGCATCGTCCAGGGCGGCGTGTTCGACGATCTGCGCGCGGAATCGGCGGCGGCGCTCACAAAGATCGGCTTTGACGGCTACGCCATCGGCGGCCTTGCCGTCGGCGAGGGACAGGAGGAGATGTTCCGGGTCGTCGACGTGACCGTTCCCCTCTTGCCGACGGACCGGCCGCGCTACCTGATGGGGGTCGGCACGCCGGTCGAGATCCTCGGCGCGGTGCGG
>CAYFYY010000173.1:0-4497 GCA_964347475.1 uncultured Flavobacteriales bacterium | reverse complement strand
CCGACCCGGGCATCGCTGACCAGATATGCGGCGCACAACCCGACGAGGCCGGCCACGCCGAGGCCGGCCAGCAGGATGACGCGGCCGCCGATCCGGAGGCCGGACCGACGCTCCGGTGCGCCGGCGTGGGCCGGGCCGTCCGTTCGCTCGGTTGCTTTGGTCATGGCGTGTGCATCCTCTTCCCTGTGCCTGTGCCTGTGGTCCGTTTCATCTTATCGCGGAGCGTCATCGCGCGTCCGTGCGTCGCCTGCGCTGATTCGCGGCAAGCGGCAGACTCCCGATTCCGGCACTAACGAGATTCGTCGATGCCGGCGAAATCGACGGCGCGACGAATGATCTTTCGTGGGCTATCGCGTACGCATCCCGCATTCCCTTCCTGACCTTCTCCGTCACGCCGGCCGAAGCTGTCGTTGGCCGCCTGCGGGCCCTTCATCGGCCCTTGTATCTTGCGAGCGGCGCAAATTACCGGACATCACGGTATACACGCATAACTTTCACCGGATCGCATGAACGATTCGTTAAAGTCGCACTGGAAAATTGACGATTTCCGGTTTCGGTCGGCCCTGACGATTCCGTCCGTCGCCGCAGGCGGCAGTGCGGATCGCAGCCGCGCCCGCCCGCTCAGCCGGTGCGGACCTCGCGCAGGAAGCGGTCGACCTCGCCGCGCATCTGCTCGGCCTGCTGCGAGAGTTCGCGCGCCGCGTTGAGGACCTGGTCGGCGGCCGCCCCGGTCTCGCCGGCGGCCCGGCTGACGCCGGCGATGTTCTCGTTCACCTCCTGGGTGCCTCGCGCCGCCTGCTGGACGTTGCGGGCGATCTCCTGGGTCGACACCGCCTGCTCCTCGACCGCCGAGGCGATGGTCGTGGCGATGTCGTTGACCTCGCGGATCACGCCGCGGATCTTGTCGATCGCCGACACAGCGTCGTTGGTCTCGTCCTGCACCGAGGCGATCTGGCGCGAGATGTCCTCGGTCGCCTTGGCGGTCTGGTTGGCGAGGTTCTTGACTTCCTGTGCCACCACGGCGAAGCCCTTGCCGGCCTCGCCGGCGCGCGCCGCCTCGATCGTCGCGTTGAGCGCCAAGAGGTTGGTCTGCCCGGCGATGTCGTTGATCAGCTCGACGACCTCGCCGATCCGGACCGCCATGTCGGCGAGGCCGCGCACCGTATCGTTGGTCGCCTCGGTCTCGGCCACCGCGTTGGCCGCGATCTTTGCCGACTGGGTGACCCGGCGGCCGATCTCGGTGGTCGACACGCTGAGCTCCTCGGCCGTTGCGGCGACGGTCTGGACGTTCGCCGAGGCCTGGTCGGAGGCGCTCGCCACATTGGCCGACTGGCGGCTCGATTCCTCGGCCGTCGACGACATCTGCTGCGCCGTCGCCTGCATCTCCGCCGCCGCCGAGGACACCCCGTCGACGACCTGCTTGACCGAATGCTCGAAGCGCTCGGCGACGGCCAGCATGGCCGCCCGGCGCTCGTCGGCGCGACGCCGCTCTGCCTCGGCCTGCTCGGCCTCGAGCCGCGCCTTCTCCACGGCGTTGTCGCGGAACACGTGGACCGCCCGCGCCATCTGGCCGATCTCGTCGCCGCGGCGGGCGGCCGGGATCTCGATGTCGACGGTGCCGGCGGCAAGGCTCGCCATCGCCCGCGTCATCAGATTGACCGGCCCGACCACGCGCCGCGAAACGATCACGGCCGAGGCCATCAGCGCGGCGGTTCCCAGTGACAGGACCGCGAGCAGCGTCCACAGCTGGTGCAAGGCCCCGGTCGACGCGCGTTCGGTTTCCGTCCTGCTGGCTTTGATGATGGCATGCTGGACGTCGTGGATAACCGACGCAGCCTGCTGCGATGCGTGCAGCCATTCCGCGTCGGAGATCGGATAGGGTTGACCCGACAGCCCGGCCGCATAGACGCTGCCGCGGACCGCTTCGAAGTCCTCGAAGAACGCCTTGCGCGCGCGCTCGACCGCCGCGGTCACGGGCGCGCCTCCGACGCCGGCCGCCGCCGACTCCTCGAGGGCCTGCCAGGCGAGCTCCAGCCGACCGCGCCAGGAATACAGCTCCGGCAGACGGTTCGGCGGGATCGGGAAATCGTCGGCGATCAGCTGCGCCATCGTAACCCGCTCGCGCGACGCGAAATCGATGATCACGTAAGTGAAGTGCTTCGGCATCGAGAGGCTGCCCGTGATCGCGCGCTTCGCGTTGACCCGCGTCGAGTTCAGCCGGAGCTCCTCGATTTGCCGCAGCAGTCTGGCGGCGGTTCCGCGCCACTCGACCGCCTGCTCTGTCGTCGCGCCGCCCGGCGCCGAGCCGATCCGGCGCCTCAGTTCGTCGAATTCGCGCTTGGCTGCGTGGACCGCGTCCATCAGCGCCCGCCGCCCTTCGAAGCCCTGCACCGCATGCAGCTCCTCCATGGCTTGGGCGAACGGGCCGCCGCCGTGCCCGGCGGCGTGGCCACCACCGCCGGCTTGCCCGGTCGCCACGGCGCCGTCGTGGCCATGTGCGTCGCCGGCCGCGCCGAGCACCACGGCTTCGCGCTGCGCCACTATGTCGTGGGCCACCTCGAGCAGCAGGTCGGTAGCGGCGTTGACCTGGCGCGACCGGTCGGCATCGCCCCAGCGGACCCAGGCCTCCACCCCGTCGTAGATGGCGAGCGCGGCCAGCAACGTTGCAAGGATGCCGAGCACGCCATACAGCATCATCCGAATCGTCATAACGCCACTCCCGGGATCACGGATCGTTGGCCTGCGCGACGTCGCCTAATGAGTCGGGTCGTCCGGCTCGACGACGGCCTCGACGGCGATGCGGCCGGCGCGCTCGAAGAACAGGGTGACCGGAACCCGCGCGCCGACGGCCGGTGCATCCTTCGGGTCCGTCAGCATGATGTGGGACTGGCCGTGCCGCAGCGTGACCGTGCCGCCGGGCGGCACCTCGATGACGGCGGCCGGCATGTGCATCGCCGCCTCGGAGTGCCCGGAGGCGTCGTGCGGGGACGCCCCCGCGGCACCGTCGTCCTCCTGCGCCACCGCCAGAACCGTCTTCCGGGAATACGTGCTGCGCACGGCGTAGAGGCGGTCGCGCGTGGCCCCGGCATTCTCGATCGTCATGTAGACCTCGATGCGGCGCCCGTTGACCGGATCCTCCATGAGATGGGCGGTCGCGTTGCTGACGCCGACGTCGGCGGCGCCCGCGCCGGCTGGCGCCAGCACGGAGAACAGCAGCGCCAGGACGATGGCGGCGGGTCCGCGAACGGTTTCGCGACGGCACATACATGTCGGCATCATGGTCGAAGCTCCTTTCAACAGTGTCCCCGCCGTCCGGGATTGCGGCGCCAATCGGCGCTCCCCGAACGGGTGCGTCGGCGCGTCTGCATGCACTTCCTTCCAGTCCCGCGCAACGGGCAGAGCGGCATCGCGCCGAGTCGATCGATGCGATCTGAATCGCCTGCTGCCGATGCGAGGGTCTTTCTGCCGAGTCTCCCGCGTCGGGTTCGCTTTTCTTGCCGCCTCGGCCGGTCACCCGGCGCGCCGCACCGCTTCAACGCGACGCCATGAACAGGCAGCGACGGCGACACTCGATATTAGCCGCGCTGACGTTAATGTGACGTTAAATTCTTGATACCAATTATTAATTACCATATTTTTTGTAGTGTTATGCTTCGTAATTACTATGTGAGTGCGTGTGCGCTATTGCACCGCCTGCGCCCAGCGTTGCCGTCGGAATTGCCGGAACGCCGTGACCTCGACCGGACGCGCACCTATATTGTCGCCATGCCCGTCGCCACGCAGCCACACAGCGCGCCCGCCCGTCCCCGCTCCGAGGGCGGGATCGCGTTCGACCTCGTCTCCGACTACGCGCCCGCGGGCGACCAGCCGCAGGCGATCGCGGAGCTGTGCGAGGGCGTGGCCCAGGGCGAGCGGGACCAGGTGCTGCTCGGCGTCACCGGCTCCGGCAAGACCTTCACCGTCGCCCACATCATCCAGCGGACCCAGCGTCCGGCGCTGATCCTGGCGCCGAACAAGACGCTGGCGGCGCAGCTCTACGGCGAGATGAAGGGCTTCTTCCCGAACAACGCGGTCGAGTATTTCGTCTCCTACTACGACTATTACCAGCCGGAAGCCTATGTCCCGCGCACCGACACCTATATCGAGAAGGAATCGTCGATCAACGAGCAGATCGACCGCATGCGCCACGCCGCCACCCGGGCCCTGTTCGAGCGCGACGACGTGATCATCGTCGCCTCGGTGTCGTGCATTTACGGCATCGGCTCGCCCGAGACCTATTCGGAGATGACGATCCCGCTCGCCGAGGGCGGGCGCGTCGACCGCGACGACCTGCTGGCCGGTCTCGTCGAGCTGCAGTACCGCCGCAACGATACCAACTTCGTGCGCGGCACGTTCCGCGTGCGCGGCGACGTCGTCGAGATCTTCCCGGCGCATTACGAGGACCGCGCCTGGCGCATCTCGCTGTTCGGCGACGAGGTCGAGGCGATCCGCGAGTTC
>CAYFYY010000172.1:0-4534 GCA_964347475.1 uncultured Flavobacteriales bacterium | reverse complement strand
GTCCTCGCCCGACGGGCAGCTGCCCTGGCACGGCGGGGTGCGGTGTACGTAGGTCGGGCATTTGTGCGACTCGTCCGCAACGAAGATCTCCTCCTGCCACGGGCGGTGCGCGTGGTCGCCGTCCTTGAAGCGGCGGAACGTCAGCTTGGTCTCGTCCATGCCGTGCTTTTTCTGATCCTGTTTGCCGTGTGAGCCGTCCATGGCGTGCTATTCCTCCGTCTCGGCCGGCGCGGCGCCGGCCTCCGTTTCATCGTCGTCGTCCCCGTCCGTCGCCTGGCCGTCGAGGATGATCGCGTTGCTGACCAGCTGGTGCAGGCTGACCACCCGGTCCATGCCGAAGCCGTATTCCGGGAACACCTTTGAAAACTGGCTCTTGCAGATCGCGCAGATGGCGACCATGTGGGTGACCCCGTCGTCCTGCACGACCTGGTTCAGGGCGTCCATGCGGGGCTTCGCGCCCTTGACGCGCAGCTCCATCAGATCGTCCGTCAGCAGGCCGCCGCCGCCGCCGCAGCAGAAGGTGCCCTCGCGGATCGTCTCCGGCGCCATGTCGACGAAGTTGTTGCACACGGCACGGACGATCGCGCGCGGGATCTCGAACTGCCCGCCGGGCACGCCGCCCATGCGGGTCGCCCGGGCGATGTTGCAGGAATCGTGGAACGTCAGGGTCATGTGGTCGTTCGCCGACTTGTCGAACGTCAGCTTGCCCTGCTGCATGAGATCGTAGGTGAACTCGCAGATATGCTGCGGGATCGGATAGTTCTGGTCGAGGAAGTCCCATGGCCCGGCCAGCGTGTTGAGGAAGCTGTAGGCGACCCGCCAGGCGTGCCCGCACTCGCCGAACACCAGGCGCTTGACGCCGAGGTCGAGCGCCGCCTTGCGGATCCGCAGCGCCACCTCGCGCATCTGCTCATAGGAGCCGATGAACATCGCGAAGTTGGCGGCCTCCGAGGCGTAGGAACTGATCGTCCAGCTGGCGCCGGCCTGGTGGAAGACCTTGGCGTAGCCGATCAGCCCGTCGACATGCGGCTCGGCGAAGAAGTCGGCACTCGGCGTGACCAGCAGGATCTCGGCGCCCTTCACGTCGAGCGGCAGCCGCACCTTGACCCCGGTCTCTTCCTCGATGTCCTCCTCCAGCCCCTCCAGCGTGTCGGCGAGAGCCGGGCCCGGCAGGCCGAGGTTGTTGCCGATCGTGTGGACCTTGCCGATGATCTCGTTGCAGTATTTCTGGCCCTTGCCGATATGGTCCATGATGTCGCGCGCGGCCATCGAGATCTCGGCCGTGTCGATGCCGTACGGGCAGTAGACCGAGCAGCGCCGGCACTGCGAGCACTGGTGGAAGTAGCTGTACCAGTCGTCCAGCACCTCCTCGGTCAGGTCTTCGGCGCCGACCAGCCACGGCAGCCACTTGCCTGTGAAGGTGAAGTGCCGCCGGTAGACCTTGCGCATCAGGTCCTGACGTGCCACCGGCATGTTCTTGGGATCCCCGGTGGCGAGGAAGTAGTGGCACTTGTCGGTGCAGGCGCCGCAGCGCACGCAGGAATCGAGGTAGACCTGCAGGGCGCGCGATTTCTTCAGCAGTTCGCCGAACCGCGCGATCGCCTTGTCGTGCCAGTCCTCGACCAGCTCGCCCGGGAAGCCGAGCGCCTGCTGGTGCTCGGGCGCGGCCACGTAGGGGTGCGAATGCGACATCGCACCGTCCTGCAGCGCCGGGATCTCCGTGATTTCGGAGAGTTCGGGGACTTTGTAGTCGCCCATGCTACTTGCTCCCCGTCTCGAGCTTCGCCGCCCACGGCGCCAGGTGCCGCTTTTCGCGCGCGCTGTCGACCTGGTTGCGGGTCGGGCTGAAGAACAGGCCCGGCGCGTGGAGCAGCTTGGAGAAGGGGAAGATCGCCATCAGCGCGATCACCAGCCCAAGATGGACCAGCAGGATCGGATCCGTCGGCACCGGCTGCCAGTCGAACCGAATCAGCCCGAGGATGAATTTCTTGACCGCGACGATGTCGGTGCGCGCGACATAGCGCATGGCAAGGCCGCTCGCCGTGATGGCCAGCAGCAGGACCAGCATCAGGTGGTCCGACGGGCCGCTGATATAGCGGATCCGCTCGACGAAGATGCGTCGGAACCACAGCGCGGCGAGCCCCGCCAGCATAGCGAAGCCGGCATAGGTGCCGAACGGCTGCACGAGCACCACCCAGCCCCAGACCGGCTCGATGAAGTAGCGCAGGTGGCGCAGCATGGCGAGCAGCAGCGCCGCATGAAACATCCAGCCGAACAGCCAGATCCACTTGTTCGACTTGAACAGGCTTTCGAACAGCACCACCTCGCGCACAATGCGCATGGCGACGCCGCCGGTGGTCAGTGGCGCCGGCATGGTGGGAATCTTCAGGGGGGCCGGCGTACGCCAGTACTGTATGATCTTGCGGGCCAGTCCGTAGACCAGCCACGCTGTGGCGGCATAGAATCCCGCTGTATAGATCGCGGTCAGCACGGCCAGGTCCCCCTATCGCCCCGGGCGCCTGGGCGACACCGGGGCTTTCAGGCTGAGCAGTCCAATGCGTCAGATGCAGCCCGTCGGCTTCGGCAGTCCGGCGATCTTGCAGGCCTGCTTGGCCGGGCCATACGGGAACAGCTCGTAAAGATACTTGCTGTTGCCCTTGTCCGGGCCCATCGTCTTCTTGATGGCCTTGGTCAGGACACGGATGGCGGGCGCGATCTGGTATTCCTCGTAATATTCGCGCAGGAAGTTGACGACCTCCCAATGGTCGTCGGTCATCTCGATATTCTCGTCCTCAGCGATCAGGATCGCGAGCTCGCGGGACCACTGGCTGATATCCTTGATGTAACCTTCCTCGTCCGCCTCGAACGTATTGCCATTCAGCGTGTACGCCATTTCTTGACATTCCTCCTTGGTAAGCCACGTCGTCACGTCGTCAGGTACCGTATCCCTCTCTTAGAGCCACGCCTGCTGTGCCTCGTGTTCCGCCACGAGGTCGACGAAGCCTCCATAGTCGACGACCTCGATGCCGTCGACCAGCGGGGCCTCGCTGAGTCCCCGGGCGGCCATGTCGGGCCCGAGGACGTAAACCTTGAAATCCTGCATCCGGGCAGCGAGCGTGTCGGCGGCGCGGGTGCCGCGCAGCGCGCCGTACACGCCATCCTCGATGAGGAGGATCGCACTGCCGTTCTTGGCCAGCCGCAAGCAGCTCTCCAGGGTGTTCCGCTCGAGGGGCGACTTGTTTACCGTGTGCAGCATGCCGGCCCCCTTCAGGCGCTGATCACCACGTCCTGCGCGGCCATGATCTCGCGCAGCTCGTCGGTGCTCAGGATTTCCACATCGACGACAAGGTCATCGGCCGTCAGCCCGCGGGCCTCGAGCGATTCCTTCTCGACATAGAGCTTCTCGACGTCGTAGCCCTCCAGCGCGCGGAAGGTCGGCGAGAAATTCTTCATGTTGACGCCCGTCGTGTCCTGCCCCTTTTTCAGCTGGAACACCCCGTCGTCCACGAAGACGACGCTGACATCCTGGTCGAAGGCCGCCGAGATCAGCACTGTTTCCAGCGATTCCAGCGCGTAGACGGTGCCGTAGGGCGCCTTGCGGTTCACGAACATGAAACGCTTTATGACTTCGGGATCGAAATCGTCTTCTTCCATCATGGCCGTCGTCCGTATCCTGTCCCCATACCGCCCGTCAGTCGCCGAACACGACCAGGCGGTCGCTGACGATGCCGGCCTCGATCAGCTGGCCGAGCCCGGAAATCCGGAAGCCGGGGGCGAGGACATCGTCCTTGATGCCCCGGCGCAGCGCGGCGGCAACGCAGACCACGAGGTCGATGTCGTTGTCCGCCGCCAGCTTGCCCCACAGCTCCACGAGATTGCGGTCGTCCGCCTGAGGTTCGGAGAGCTTGTTCGCGTTGTTGACGCCGTCGTGATAGAAGAACACGCGCATGATCTCGTGCCCCTTCGCGAGCGCCGCCGTGGCGAATTGGTAGGCCGAATCCGACGCCTGGTGCGTGAACGGCCCCTCGTTCACCAGTATCCCGAACTTCATCTCCGGTGCACCCCTTCCTTGTCGCCGAGCGGGCTAGAAATGGATGTGCGCCGACGCGTTCAGGCTGCGCCGCGCGCCGCGCCAGTCGTCGATGTGATGCCGCGTGAACGCAAGATCGGTCAGCTCGAAGAAGCGCGGCCAGCCGATCCGCTCGATCCACTCGCCCATGCGCTCCCACGGGCGGCCGTCTTCCTTGTAGGCGTAGAGGATCTTCTTGACGATCTCGGCGGCCTCCGGCCAGCGCGGCGGGTTGTTCGGCACGCCGGCCGCGACCAGCTTGTGGAAGGTCGGCTTGGAGCGCGCGTTCGAATGCTTGCCACCCACCCAGATCGCCAGCTTGGTCGACTCCTCGCTGTTGATCTGCATCGGCGGGCACGGCGGATAGCAGGCGCCGCAGCAGATGCACTTCTTCTCGTCGACCTCGAGCGAGGGCTTGCCGTTTACGATCGCCGGCCGGATCGCCGCCACCGGGCAGCGCGCGAC
>CAYFYY010000171.1:0-4546 GCA_964347475.1 uncultured Flavobacteriales bacterium | reverse complement strand
GGCGTTGTGCGGCACCGGACTGCTGCAGCTTGGATGACCGAGCAACCGCGGGTGTAGCTCAATGGTAGAGCCCCAGCCTTCCAAGCTGGTTGTGTGGGTTCGATTCCCATCACCCGCTCCAACACACCGTTTGGGATACCCTGAGGGCACCGTGAGACGCTGCGACGCGAAGTGATCAACGAGGCCCGCGCGGCCGGTTCGTAGGAACGTCAAAACAGGATTTATCAGACCGATGGCGAAAGCGAAGTTTGAGCGTACGAAGCCGCACTGCAACATTGGGACGATCGGGCATGTCGACCATGGCAAGACGACGTTGACGGCTGCGATTACGAAGGTATTGGCGGAGGCGGGCGGCGCGGAGTTTACGGCGTTTGACCAGATCGACAAGGCGCCGGAGGAGAAGGCGCGTGGGATCACGATATCGACGGCGCATGTGGAGTACCAGACGGAGAAGCGTCATTACGCGCATGTGGACTGTCCTGGGCATGCGGACTACGTGAAGAACATGATCACGGGCGCGGCGCAGATGGACGGCGCGATTTTGGTTGTGTCGGCGTCGGACGGTCCGATGCCGCAGACGCGCGAGCACATTCTTCTGGCGCGCCAGGTTGGGGTTCCGGCGCTGGTTGTTTACATGAACAAGGTGGACCAGGTTGACGACGAGGAGTTGCTGGATCTGGTCGAGATGGAGGTGCGCGAGCTTCTGTCGAGCTACGAGTTTCCGGGCGACGACATTCCGATCATCAAGGGGTCTGCGCTGGCGGCCCTGGAGGGGCGGGACGATGCGATTGGCAAGGAGTCGATCGTGGCGCTGATGCAGGCGGTTGACGAGTACATCCCGCAGCCTGAGCGACCGAAGGACAAGCCGTATCTGATGCCGATCGAGGATGTGTTTTCGATATCGGGCCGCGGGACGGTTGTGACGGGTCGGATCGAGCGCGGCGTGATCAAGGTTGGCGACGAGATCGAGATTGTCGGTCTGAAGCCGACGACGAAGACGGTGTGCACGGGCGTTGAGATGTTCCGCAAGCTTCTGGACACGGGCGAGGCGGGGGACAATGTCGGGATCCTGCTGCGCGGCACGAAGCGGGACGAGGTGGAGCGCGGACAGGTTCTGGCGGCGCCGGGCTCGATCACGCCGCACACGAAGTTCAAGTGCGAGGCGTACATCCTGACCAAGGAGGAGGGGGGCCGTCACACGCCGTTCTTCTCGAACTACCGTCCGCAGTTCTACTTCCGGACGACGGACGTGACGGGGTCTGTGGTGCTGCCGGACGGCACGGAGATGGTGATGCCGGGCGACAACATCGCGATGGAGGTGGAGCTGATCGCACCGATCGCGATGGACGAGGGGCTGCGCTTTGCGATCCGCGAGGGCGGCCGCACCGTCGGCGCCGGCGTCGTCACAAGCATTATCGAGTAAAGGAGTACCTGGGGCGGCGGCGCGATGGTGCCGCCGGTTCCGTCGGAGGACCGCATGGACAACCAGAACATACGCATCCGCCTCAAGGCGTTCGATCATCGCGTGCTCGACCAGTCGACCAGCGAGATCGTCAGCACTGCGAAGCGCACCGGGGCGCAGGTCCGCGGCCCGATTCCGCTGCCGACCCGGATCGAGAAATATACTGTGCTGCGTGGCCCGCATATCGACAAGAAGAGCCGCGAGCAGTTCGAAATCCGCACACACAAGCGGCTGCTGGACATCATCGACCCGACCCCGCAGACCGTCGATGCGCTGATGAAGCTGGAGCTCGCCTCCGGCGTGGATGTCGAGATCAAGCTCTAGGGATGACGGCGCCATGCGCACTGGACTGATCGCACAGAAACTGGGAATGTCGCGGGTCTTCGACGAGACCGGCGAACATGTGCCCGTCACCGTTCTGAAGGTCGATGGCTGCCAGGTCGTCGCCGTCCGGACCGAGGATAAGGACGGGTACACCGCGCTGCAGCTCGGCGCCGTGAATGCCAAGGTGAAGAATGTCACGCGCGCCAACCGCGGGCATTTTGCGAAGTCAAAGGTCGAGCCCAAGCGCAAGTTGGCCGAATTCCGGGTCAGCACCGATGCGGTGCTCGACGTTGGGGCTGAATTGTCGGCCGGACACTTCGTCGCCGGGCAGTTTGTCGACGTCGTGGGAACCAGCATCGGCAAGGGCTTCGCCGGGTCCATGAAGCGGCACAACTTCGGCGGCCTGCGGGCCAGCCACGGCGTGTCGATCTCGCATCGCAGCCACGGTTCGACCGGTAACAGCCAGGATCCCGGCCGGGTCTGGAAGGGCAAGAAGATGGCCGGCCACATGGGTGACGCCCGCACCACGGTGCAGAATCTCGAGGTGGTCTCGACCGACGAGGATCGTGGCCTGATCATGCTCAAGGGCGCGGTGCCGGGCGCCCGCGGCGGCTGGGTGCTGGTCAGCGACGCGAAAAAGCGCCAGACCGATGTCGAGCTGCCGTTCCCGGCCGCCCTGAAGGGCGGCGCAGCGGCGGAGGAGCCGGCACCGGAGGACGCGGCGCCCGAGGAGCAGGCTGCAACGGAGGCGGAGGCGGCGCCCGAGGCCGAAACTGCGGCCGAGCCGGAGACCGCCCGCGAAGCCGAGGCGGCGCCCGAGTCCGAAACCGTGGCCAAGACGGAGGTCGCCCCCGATGCGGAGGCGGCGCCTGGGGACACCGCGGACGATGCGGGTGGGGCCGGTGACGAGCCGGGCGACGACGCCGAGACGAAGGAATGACGGCGATGAAGAGCAAGGTCATCAATCTCGACAACAAGGCCGCCGGCGAGATCGAGCTGTCCACGGAGGTGTTCGGCGTGGAAGTGCGCAAGGATCTGTTGGCGCGCATGGTGAACTGGCAGCTGGCGAAGCGCCGCACCGGGACTCACAAGGTCAAGACCCGCGGCGAAATCAGCGGCTCGACCCGTAAGATGTATCGGCAGAAGGGCACCGGCCGGGCCCGCCATGGTTCGGCCCGCGTCACGCAGTTCCGCGGCGGTGCCACCGTATTCGGGCCGACGCCGCGCGATCATGGGCACAAGCTCCAGAAGAAGGTCCGCAAGATGGCGTTGAAATCGGCGCTGTCGGCCAAGCAGGCGGACGGCAAGCTGATCATTCTCGACGAAGCCAGCTTGAAGGCGCCGAAGACCAAGGATCTTGCGGTGCGCCTCGGCAAGCTCGGCTGGAGCAACGTCCTGATCGTCGGCGGCGCGGAGATCGACGCGAATTTCGCGAGGGCAGCGGCCAACATTCCAAATCTGGACGTCCTGCCCAGCCAGGGTGCCAACGTGTACGACATTTTGCGACGCGATACCCTCGTGCTGACCAAAGAGGCGGTGGAGAACCTGGAGGCGCGACTGAAATGAGCTGGAAATATCTCGACAAGACCAGCCCGAGCGGCGAGCGCATGTACGAGCTGCTGCGTGCGCCGGTGATCACCGAAAAGGCGACGCTGGCCTCCGAGCACAACCAGGTCGTCTTCCGCGTGCCGATGGATGCCACCAAGCGAGAGATCCGGGCCGCCGTCGAATCCCTGTTCAAGGTCAAGGTCGAGGCGGTCAACACGATTCGCGTCAAGGGCAAGGTCAAGCGCTTCCGCGGCCGCACCGGCAAGCGAAACGACTACAAGAAGGCGATGGTGCGGTTGGCCGAGGGCCAGTCCATCGACGTGACGACGGGGCTTTGAAACCATGGCGCTGAAGAACTTCAATCCGATCACGCCCAGTCAGCGGAACCTTGTTCTGGTCGACCGGTCGGCGCTGTACAAGGGGCGCCCGGTCAAGACCCTGACCGAGGGGCTGACCAAGAAGGGCGGCCGCAACAACCAGGGCCATATCACGGCGCGGCGGCGCGGCGGCGGGCACAAGCGGCGGTATCGCATCGTCGATTTCCGGCGCCGCAAGTACGACGTCCCGGCGACGGTCGAGCGCATCGAATACGATCCGAACCGGACCGCTTTCATCGCGTTGCTGAAATACGCGGACGGCGAGCAGAGCTATATTTTGGCGCCGCAGCGGCTTGCCGTCGGCGATACCATCGTGGCGGGCGAACGCACCGACGTGAAACCCGGTAACGCGATGCCGCTGGCCAGCATCCCGATCGGCACCATCGTCCACAACGTCGAGCTGAAAGCCGGACGCGGCGGGCAGATCGCGCGCTCCGCAGGCACCTATGTCCAGCTGGTCGGCCGCGACGCCGGCTATGCCCAGATCAAGCTGTCATCGGGCGAGCTGCGCATGGTGCGCGGCGAATGCATGGCGACGATCGGCGCGGTGTCGAATCCCGACCAGTCGAACATCACGCTGGGCAAGGCCGGTCGCAAGCGCTGGCTGGGCAAGCGCCCTTCGGTGCGCGGCGTCGCCATGAACCCGGTCGATCATCCCCATGGCGGCGGCGAAGGCCGCACTTCGGGCGGCCGTCACCCGGTGACCCCGTGGGGCAAGCCAACCAAGGGCCGCAAGACGCGGCACAACAAGAAGACCGACTCGCTGATCATCCGGCGGCGGCACCGCAAGAAGTAATAGGAGGGCGGCACATTGGCACGCGGGGTTTGGAAAGGG
>CAYFYY010000170.1:0-4602 GCA_964347475.1 uncultured Flavobacteriales bacterium | reverse complement strand
CCGTGTTCTGCCACAGCCGCGTCGCCATCATGTGTTCCGCCTCCTCGATCGTCATGCCGTCGACGTGATCGAGCCGTTCGCCGGGTCGGTAGTCGCCCCAGCGATGTCCGGCGCCGGCCAGGGCGAAGTCCCAACCCGCGTAATCGACGCCGGCGGGCGCTTCGAGGTCCGCCGTGGCCGCGGGCAGGTCTGGCACCGTTGCCTCCGGCACCGGCGCGGACTCGTCCCGTTTGCGGACCATCACCCAGCGCACGTACGAGACCACGACCTCGCCGTCCTGCCGATACCCCGTTGTCCGTACCCAGACGACACCGGTCTTGCCGCCCGAGGTCTCCTTCAGGCCGATGACCTCGGAGCGTGCGGACAGGGTGTCGCCGGGATAGATGCGAGCGGAAAAGCGGCCGTCGGCATAGCCGAGATTGGCGACCGCATTGCGCGAGATATCCGGCACGGTCTTGCCGAAGACGATGTGAAAGGTGATCAGATCGTCGACCGGCGCGCGCTCGAAGCCGACGGCGGCGGCGAACCGGTCGGACGACTGCAGGGCGAAGCGGGAGCCGTACAGCGCCTGGTAGAGCGCGACGTCGCCGCTCGTCACCGTGCGCGGCGTGGCATGCTCGATAAGCTCGCCGACACGGAAATCCTCGAAGAACCGTCCGCCGCCCGTCTTGCCGCCCATCGCCATCACCCGGCCGCGGATTCGAGCTCGGTGATCATCTGCGCCAGGCGGAGGACGCGGTGCGCGTCCTCGACGTGCAGGTTCTCCACAAGCCGCCCGTCGACGACGACGACGCCCCGGCCCTCTTTCTCGGCCTCGGCGTGCGCGGCGATGATCCGCTCGCTCCAGTCCAACTCGTCGGCGGACGGCGCGAACACCGTGTTGGCGGTTGCGATGGTCCGGGGATGAATCAAAGTCTTGCCGTCGAACCCGAATTCCAGCCCCTGGCGGCAGGCGGTGGCGAAGCCCTCGTCGTCCTCGAGATCAAGATGGACGCCGTCGAGGATCGCGAGCCCGTGGGCCCGTGCCGCCAGGACGCACAGCGACAGGCTGGTCACGAACGGCAGACGGTCCGGCGTGTGCAGGCAATGCAGGTCCTTGGCGAGGTCCGAGGTGCCCATGACGAACCCGCCGAGCCGCTCGGACGCCCAGGCGATCTCCTCGGCGTGGAGGACGCCGAGCGGGGTTTCGATCATGCACCAAATCGCCAGCTCGGCCGGAGCCTTGCAGGCGACCAGGAAGGCCTCGAGCTCGCGCACCGCCTCGGCACCCTCGACCTTGGGCAGCAGGATCGCGTCGGCGCCCGATGCGGCGGCGGCGGACACGTCGTCGTGGCCCCAGTCCGAGTCGAGGCCGTTGACCCGCACCAGCACCTCGCGGCGCCCGTAATTGCCGGCGGTGAGGGCGTCGACGACCTGCCGTCGTGCCGACTCCTTCGCATCCGGTGCCACCGCATCCTCGAGATCAAGGATCAGGCCGTCGGCGGCCAGCGTGCGCGCCTTCTCGAGTGCGCGCGTGTTGGATCCCGGCACATAGAGGACGCTGCGGCGCGGTCGGATCGTGGCGGGCATGCGGGTGCTCCCGTTGACATCGTCGTCCCTTGTCGCCCGGACTATAGCCAAGCACAGGGCAGACCGCAAAGACGATGTTGCAGCGCAGCAAGGACGCGCGACGGGGTCGTCCGGGTGCCTCGTGCGGGGCGGACAGACGCTCGTTTACGTATCGATAGGGCACCTCGTGCTACACTACGCCCCTGCAAATCGCGCCGGATACCAATGCATGAGCCACGGAGAGCCCATTCCCTTGCGCGCCGCGTCCTCGGAGGATGTGCTGGAGATCCTGCGCGACAATCTGGGTCACTACAGCCGGATGAATTTCGAGCATGACCCATGGACGACTCTGGATTTCGACACGCTCCTGATCGAGTGGGCGGATGAGTACGAACTGGGAGGCCACGCCGAGGAGATCGGCGGGGCAATGAACCAGTTCTTCGGTGTGGACATACCCGCCGACGAATGGAAGCGGGCGCTGGACCCTGTGAAGACGAGCACGCTACGCCCCCTCTGCGAGGCCTTAGCGCGGCACCTGCAGCTCCCCGCCGCGGAGCCCGCGGGTTATCTCGGCGCCGCCTGTCGCGAAGCGGGGGTATTCCTGGCGCTGCGCGCCTTGTTGAACCGGGCGGGAGTCCCCGTGGCCGAAATCCGGCCGTCGACAGCGCTCTCGCACGTCGCGCGGAGCCACTGCAACGAGCTCCTGGATTCGGCCGCGCGCCTCGCGCCCGGCGTGCTGCCGTCGCCCGTGCTGGCACCCTCAAAGCCGCGCCTGGATGCATTGTATCGCACGATGGCACGTATTGGCGGGTATGCGCTAGTTCTCGGATTACTGCCCATATTCCTCATGTGGATCTGCGCGACATCGGTCGCGATGCTGGGCAGTCTTTTCGGATGGTTCGAAATCCATACCTTTGCAGGATCGTTTGCAGGGAATGCATGGGTGCAGGGTATCACGATCGGTGCTGCCGGAACCTGCTTCGCAGGTTGGGTAGCTATGCATCTCCGCGCACAGATTCCACTTGCATCCGCAACCTTCGAAGGTTTCGAGACGTTCGGCGACCTTGCCCGTGCCGTCGCCGCCTACGCGCCGCCCACCTCCAGCGCATAGCCGGCGCCGCGGATGGTGCGGATAGGATCGATCCCGGCGGCGGCGCGCAGGGCCTTGCGCAGGCGGCCGATATGGACGTCGACGGTGCGCTCCTCGACATGGATGTCGCGACCCCACACCGCGTCCAGGATCTGCCCGCGACTGTACACGCGGCCGGGACTTTCCAGGAAATGACGCAGCAGGCGGAATTCCGTCGGGCCCAGCTCGACCGCCTGCCCGGCGACATGCACGCGGTGGGCGGCGAGATCCATGACGATGGCCCCCACCGTCAGCTCGTCCGCCGCCAGGGCGGGGCGGGCGCGGCGCAGGAGCGCGTTGATCCGCGCCACCAGCTCGGCCGGAGAGAACGGCTTGGTGACGTAGTCGTCGGCGCCGGTGTCGAGCCCGCGGATGCGGTCGGCTTCGGCGCCGCGCGCGGTCAGCATGATGACGGGCAGATCCGCCGTGTCCTTGCCGCGGCGGATGCGGCGGCAGATCTCGATCCCGCTGACATGCGGCAGCATCCAGTCGAGCAGCACGACGTCGGGCGGCTCCTCGGCCAGCATCGTCAGCGCCTCCTCGCCGGTCGCCGCGACGCGCACGGCAAACCCCGCGCGCTCGAGATTGTAGGTCAACAGCGTCGCCAGCGCGGACTCGTCCTCGACGACAAGGACCCGCGGGTTCACCGGTTGTCGTCCGCCTCGGCGTCATCGCCGTCGACATCCTGCGGCAGCGAGTCCTTGAGGGGCCGCGCCTTGACCCGGAAATAGACGGTTTCGCAGATATTGGTGATGTGGTCGCCGATGCGCTCGACGTTCTTGGCGACGAACAGCAGCGTCGTGCAGGCGCCGATGTTGCGCGGGTTCTCCATCATGTAGGTCAGGTACTCGCGGAACAGGCTTCCGTACAGCTCGTCGACCTCGTTGTCGCGCAACCAGACCTCGACCGCCTTTTCGAGATCACCCGCCAGCGAGGCGTCGAGAACGTCCTTGAGCATGGCCAGGACCAGCTTGCCGAGGCGCTGGATTCCGGTGACCGCGGGGCCGCCCGACTCCTCGGCGATGTCCCCCGCGCGGCGACACATGTTCTCCGCATGGTCGGCGATTCGCTCAAGGTCCGAGGCGATGCGCAGGGCGGAGAGGATGTAGCGCAGGTCGATCGCCATCGGCTGCCGCAGGGCGAGCATGCGCAGCGCCAGTCGGTTGATCTCAGCCTCCATCTCGTCGACCCGCGCATCGTTGCGGGCAACCTCCCCGGCGAGCTCGACATTGCGCTCGGTCACCGCGCGGATCGCATTGTCGACCTGCGCCTCGGCAAGGCCGCCCATGCGGCCGATCAGCTCGTTGAGCTGCTTGAGCTCCTGATCGTAGGCGCGGACGATGTGCTTGCTTTCAACGGTCATGGCGTCCTCCATCAGCCGAAGCGGCCGGTGATGTATCCCTGTGTGCGCTCGTCGCGCGGATTCGTAAAGATATCCTGCGTGTCGCCGACTTCCACCAGTTCACCGAGATGGAGGAAGGCGGTGCGCTGGGAGACCCGCGCTGCTTGCTGCATCGAATGGGTGACGATGACGATGGTGTAGAGCTCGCGCAGCTCGTCGATCAGCTCCTCGATGCGGGCGGTGGCGATCGGGTCGAGCGCCGAGCACGGCTCGTCCATCAGAATGACCTCGGGGTTCACGGCGATCGCGCGGGCGATGCACAGGCGTTGCTGCTGCCCCCCGGACAGGCTCGTTCCCGGTTCGTCGAGGCGGTCCTTGACCTCTTTCAGCAAGCCGGCCCGCTCCAGGCTCGTGTGCACGATCTCGTCGAGCTCCGCCCTGTCCGCAGCGAGACCGTGGATGCGGGGGCCATAGGCCACGTTGTCATAGATGCTCTTCGGAAACGGATTGGGCTTCTGGAACACCATGCCGACGCGCGCCCGCAGGATCACGGGATCCTGGTCCTTGTCATAGATGTCCTGGC
>CAYFYY010000169.1:0-4631 GCA_964347475.1 uncultured Flavobacteriales bacterium | reverse complement strand
AGCGACATGACGCACACCCCGATGTTCCACCAGGTCGAGGGGCTGATCGTCGACAAGACCACCCATATGGGGCACCTGAAGGGCTGCCTGATCGAGTTCGTGCGCGCCTATTTCGAGGTGCCGGACGTGCCGGTCCGCTTCCGGCCCAGCCACTTCCCGTTCACCGAGCCGTCGGCGGAGATGGATATCGGCTGTTCGCGCGAGGGCGGCGAGCTGCGGATCGGCGACTTCGACGACTGGCTGGAGATTCTCGGCTGCGGCATGGTGCATCCCAACGTGCTGGCGGCCTGCGGCATCGATCCCGGCGAATATCAGGGCTTCGCCTTCGGCATGGGGATCGAGCGCATCGCCATGCTGAAATACGGCATTGCCGATTTGCGTACCTTCTTCGACGCCGACCTGCGCTGGCTCAAGCACTACGGCTTCGTGCCGCTCGAGGTGCCGACGCTGATCCGGGGGCTGACGCCGTGAAGTTCACTCTCTCGTGGCTCAAGGATCACCTCGAGACCGACGCGCCGCTCGACCAGATCACCGATGCGCTGACCGGCCTCGGCCTCGAGGTCGAGGGCGTGCACGACCCCGCGAAGGACCTCAAGGCGTTCACCGTCGGCTATGTGGTCGAGGCGAAGAAGCACCCGAACGCCGACAAGCTGAGCCTGTGCATCGTCGATACCGGCACCGGGAAGGTCCAGGTGGTGTGCGGCGCGCCGAACGCGCGCACCGGCATGAAGGGCGTGTTCGCGCCGGCCGGAACGCATATCCCCGGCACCGGGATGGACCTGAAGAAGGGGGTGATCCGCGGCGAGGAATCGAACGGCATGCTGTGCTCCGAGCGCGAGATGGGGCTGTCGGACGAGCATCAGGGCATCATCGAGCTGCCGGACGATGCGCCGGTCGGCGCGCCGTTCGCGCAAATCATGGGTCTCGACGATCCGGTGATCGAGATCGGCATCACGCCGAACCGCGGCGACTGCCTCGGCGTGCGCGGTATCGCCCGCGACCTCGCGGCGTCCGGCATCGGCACCCTGAAGCCGTTCGCCATGGCCGAGAAAGTGCCGGGCGCCTTCAAGAGCCCGATCCAGTGGCGCCGGGACTTCCCGAAGGCGGCGGAGGACGCCTGCCCGATGGTCGTCGGCCGCTATTTTCGAGGCCTGAAGAACGGCCCGAGCCCGGACTGGATGCAGCGCCGACTGGTCGCCATCGGCCTCAGGCCGATCTCGGCCCTCGTCGACATCACCAACTACGTCACCTTCGACCTCGGCCGGCCGCTGCACGTGTTCGACGCGGCGAAGCTCGAGGGCGGCACGCTGACCATGCGCCTTGCCCGGGCGGCCGAGACGATCCTTGCGCTCGACGGCAAGGAGTACGAGCTCGACGACGGCATGACGTGCATCGCCGACGGCGAGGGCGTGCACGGCATCGCCGGGGTGATGGGCGGCGAGGTCACCGGCTGCACCGCCGAGACCACCGAGATGTTCCTCGAGGTGGCGCTGTTCGACCCGGTCCGCACCGCCGCCACGGGACGCAAGCTCAAGATCGAGTCCGACGCCCGCTACCGCTTCGAGCGCTCCGTCGACCCGGAATCGGCGCTGTGGGGCGCCGAGGTCGCGGCGCGGCTGGTCCTCGACATTTGCGGCGGCGAGGCGAGCGAGCTGTCGATCGCCGGCGCGATGCCCGAGACGGGCCGCGAGGTGACGCTGCGGGCCGACCGGGTGAAGACCCTGGGCGGCGTCGACCTGCCGGTCGCCGAACAGCGGCAGATCCTCGAGGCGCTGGGCTTCAGGACCAAGGAAGAAGACGGGGCGATCGTCGCCACCACGCCGTCCTGGCGGCCCGACGTCACGCTGGAGCCCTGCCTCGTCGAGGAGGTGCTGCGGGTCAAGGGGTTCGATGCCATCCCGGCGGTGCCGCTGGAGCGCGAGAGCGAGCTGCCGGAGCAGATCCTCACCACCGGCCAGCGGCGCGAAGGCTTCGCCCGCAAGGTGCTGGCCGGCCGCGGCATGCTCGAGGCGGTGACCTGGTCGTTCATGGCCGAGGAGCAGGCAGCGCTGTTCGGCGGCGTGCCCGACGAGCTGCGGCTGGAGAACCCCATCAGCGCGGACCTGACGGTCATGCGGCCGTCGATCCTGCCCAATTTGCTGGCCGCTGCGGGGCGCAACGCCGACCGCGGCTACCCCGATCTCGGCCTGTTCGAGGTCGGCCCGTCGTGGCGCGGCGACACCCCCGAGGGCGAGGACATCGTCGCCGCCGGGCTGCGCACCGGCAACACCGGCCCGCGCCACTGGGCCGCGCCGCCGCGTCCGGTCGACGCGTTCGACGCCAAGGCCGACGCGCTGGCGGTGCTGGCCGCCTGCGGCGCCCCGGTCGACAATCTGCAGGTCACGCGCGACGCGCCGGACTGGTACCATCCGGGCCGCTCCGGCGTGCTGCGGCTCGGCCCCAACGTGCTGGCCCGGTTCGGCGAGATCCATCCGCGCATCTTAAGGGCGATGGACCTCAAGGGCCCGACGGCGGCGTTCGAGATCTTCCTGCACCACATCCCCCAGCCGCGGGCGAAGGGCGGCAAGATGCGACCTCTGCTGCGGCCGTCGCCGTTCCAGCCGGTCGGCCGCGACTTCGCGTTCGTGGTCGATGCCGGCGTGTCCGCCGAAACGCTGCTGCGCGCCGCCCGGGGGGCCGATAAGACGCTGATCAGCGAGGTCGACGTGTTCGACGTCTACGAGGGCGAGGGCGTGGATGCGGGCCGCAAGTCGGTCGCCATCGCGGTCACCCTGCAGCCGCAGGAGCGGACGCTCACCGACGAGGACATCGAGCGCGTCTCCGCCGCCGTCATCGCCGCGGTGCAGAAGCAGACCGGCGGGGTCTTGCGCGGCTGACGCCGGGGCGATTACGGCGGGACTCGCTTTCAGTGCCGCTGCGTCGCCTTTGGCGCGACCTCTTGCTTCGAGACGCCCCTTCGGGGCTCCTCGGCATGAGGCTCCGATGTCCGTGTCCTCATCCTGAGGAGGCGCGCAGCCGCGTCTCGAAGCATGAGGTCGCGCCGCCGACCGGTCGCACCCGTTACATAAAATCCCGCACGATAGTTGCTGTCGCCGGCGCCGGTGCACGGCATGCTTGGGGCATGCCCGGCCCACGGAAACTGAAAACCTAGTTGACGGCCATGAGCACGCCGCGGAATGTCTATGGCGAAGCCCTGCGCAAGGCGAACGTGCTGCGCTCGCGCCGCCGGCGCCTGTGGCTGGGCGACAGGCTGGACCACCCGGACGACACCGACGACATGCCCCGCGCGCCCCGACAAGCTACCGAAGACATCTCGAACAAGTCCTATGTGGTGCCGTGCGCGAGCGCCTTCCGCGACGCGGTGCTGGAACTCGCCGGGCGGCGCGGCGTCAACGCTGGCGAGCTGGCCCGCGCGGTGCTGCTGCTGATGCCGCGGGAGGCCGCGGACTTCCCCGACCCCGGCGAGCCGGAGCCGCGCGACCGCGAGACCGTGATCCTCAAATCCGGCGCGAATGCGGGCAAGACCTGGCGTCGCAAGCCGCGCCTCCAGGTGCGCACGGTGGCCGGGCGGACGGCGCCGCAGATCCGCTCGGCCCTCGCCCTGGCGCTGGCCATGGACCGCGGCGAGGTGAACCTGACGATGGAGGACGGGCGCGGGCCGAGCGCCTCCGACCGCCTCGACGAGGCGCACGCCGAAATCGCCCGCCTGCGCCGGCAGGTCCGGGCGCTGTCGTTCGAGCCTCTGCCACACGGCGTCGGCAGCCGGTTCGATGCCCTCTACGTGCTTGGGCTGGCGCCGGACGCCGACCCCGACGACGCCGAGATCCGCCGGCGCTACCGCACCCTCGCCGCGATCCACCACCCCGACGGCGGCACCGGCGACCATAAGCGCATGAGCCAGCTCAACGAGGCCGTGCGGATCCTGCGTGGCAAGGGGTGAGAGGGGCGGGTAACACAGCGCCCCGCTCGCCACGAGCCCCTTCAACCGCCGTCGCGCCGCAATCCCCCTCACCCAACCCTCTCCCACCAGGGGAGAGGGCTTTGTCTTCGAGGCGGCAACATCGAGCCCTGTCCGACCAAGGACGAGGGCTCTGCCACCGAGCGGCACCATCGAACCCTCTCCCCTGGTGGGAGAGGGCAGGGTGAGGGGGTGGCACGTGAGATTGCTCAACGCCCCGCGATTTCCCCCTGTCGGATACCACCGCAGGTCGCGTATACTCGGCGATTATGGCCAGCCGACATGCCAGGTCGCTGCGCGCCAACCAGACCAAGGCGGAAAGCCTCCTCTGGCGGCGGCTGCGCGACCGACAGTTGGCCGGCGCCAAGTTCCGCCGGCAGGTGCCGATCGGCCCCTTCATCGCAGATTTCGCCTGTTACGCGGCGCAGCTCGTGGTCGAGCTCGACGGTGGCCAGCATGTCGATACCGCCGCGGCCGACGCTACGCGAACGGCATGGTTGGAGAAGCGCGGCTTCCGCGTGCTGCGGTTTTGGAACAACGACGTCCTGGGCAACCCTGACGGCGTGCTGGAACGGATATCGGAGGCATTGCGCGAACGTTAGTTTTTGCGCTCCGCTTGCCGCAATCCCCCTCACCCAACCCTCTCCCACCAGGGGAGAGGGCTTTGTCTTCG
>CAYFYY010000168.1:0-4792 GCA_964347475.1 uncultured Flavobacteriales bacterium | reverse complement strand
TCGTGATTCGCGCTATCGTCTCAGAGGCTTGTACTTGATGCGGTGCGGCTGGTCGGCCTCGGCGCCGAGGCGGCGCTTGCGGTCGGCCTCGTAGTCCTCGTAGTTGCCCTCGAACCAGACCACCCGGCTGTCGCCCTCGAAGGCGATGATGTGGGTTGCGATGCGGTCGAGGAACCAGCGGTCGTGGCTGATCACCAGGGCGCAGCCGGCGAACTCGGTCAGCGCCTCTTCGAGCGCGCGCAAGGTGTCGACGTCGAGGTCATTGGTCGGCTCGTCGAGCATCAGGAAGTTGGCGCCGGAGCGCAGCATCTTGGCGAGGTGCACCCGGTTGCGCTCGCCGCCGGAGAGCTGGCCGACCTTCTTCTGCTGGTCGCCGCCCTTGAAGTTGAAGGCGCCGACATAGGCGCGGGACGGCATCCTGCGCTTGCCGAGGTCGATCTCCGCCTCGCCCTGGCTGATCTCCTCCCACACCGTCGCGTCGGCCTTCAGCGAATCGCGGCTCTGGTCGACATAGCCGAGCCGCACCGTCTCGCCGACCGTCAGCGTCCCCGAGTCCGGCTCTTCCTGCCCTGCGATCATGCGCACCAGCGTCGTCTTGCCGGCGCCGTTGGGGCCGATCACGCCGACGAGGGCCCCCGGCGGCAGGCGGAAGTCGAGGTTCTCGATCAGCAGGCGGTTGCCGTAGCCCTTGCGGAGCTTTTCCGCGACGACGACGACGTCGCCCAGCCGCGGGCCCGGCGGGATGACGATCTGCGCCGTCTCCGGCGCGCGGTTCTGGCTTTCGGCGAGCAACGCCTCGTAAGCCTGGATGCGGGCCTTCGATTTCGCCTGCCGCGCCCGCGGGCTGGAGGCGATCCATTCGCGCTCGGCGGCCAGCGTGCGCATGCGCGCGGCCTCGGCCCGTCCCTCGTGCTCGAGCCGCTTCTGCTTCTGCTCGAGCCAGGCCGAATAATTGCCCTCGTACGGGATGCCGCTGCCGCGGTCGAGCTCGAGGATCCAGCCCGTCACGTGGTCGAGAAAGTAGCGGTCGTGCGTCACCATGACGACGGTGCCGGCATAGTCGCTGAGGTGCCGTTCCAGCCAGGCGACGGATTCGGCGTCGAGATGGTTGGTCGGCTCGTCGAGCAGCAGGAGGTCCGGCTTGGCCAGCAGCAGCCGGCACAGGGCGACGCGTCGCCGCTCGCCGCCCGAAAGCATCTCGACGCCCGATTCGCCCGGCGGGCAGCGCAGCGCGTCCATGGCGATCTCGACGGTCCGGTCGAGGTCCCAGGCGTCGGCGGCGTCGATCAGTTCCTGCAATTCCGCCTGGCGGTCGATCAGCCTCGTCATCTCGTCCGGGTCCTCGACCTCGCCGAGCTTCATCGACACCGCGTTGAATTCGTCGACCACCGCCTTGATCGGCGCCAACCCCTGCATGACGTTCTCGGCCACCGTCATAGACGCATCGAGCTGCGGCTCCTGCTCGAGGAACCCGACGGTCGCCCCTTCGGCCGCCCAGGCCTCGCCGACGAATTCCGTCTCGACGCCGGCCATGATGCGCAGCAATGTCGACTTGCCGGCGCCGTTGTAGCCGAGCACGCCGATCTTGGCGCCGGGCAGGAAGGCGAGCGTAATGTTGTTCAGGACCGGCCGCCCGCCGCCATAGGCCTTGGAGAGGCCCTTCATTACATAGACGTACTGGTAGGCTGGCATGGGGTCTCCGTAACCGCTCCGATCGGGGGCCGCGGCTTATAGCGCAGCCGCGCCGGCCAGTCTATGGATTGACGGGTCTGCCTTCAAGCAACGGCGGCGCCCGGCGGGGCACGGACCGGGCATTCGCGAGGAACGACCCCATGCAAAGGCGATTTCTGCGGGTTTCCGGAGGGTGCCCGACCGGGCCGGAACGCGAGCGCGCAGCGGGATGGCAGCGGGGCAAGGGCGCGTCCCCGGGATCGGCCGCTCGTTATTGCGGGACCGCACTGCCCCGCCCACGGCCGGCACCGACACCGCGCGACCTCATGCTTCGAGACGCGGCCTCGCCGCTCCTCAGCATGAGGGCACAGACGTTGGAGCCTCATGCTGGAGACCTTTGCGCGAAAGACATAACGGCGCCATCCCCCTCCCCAACCCCTTCCCCCAGGGTACGGCTATGCGTCCTCGCGGCCATCGACGCAAGGGAGAGGGGGTCGTTCATGCCGCATGCGCCGATACAGCCCCTCTCCCTCGCGTCGGCGCACGGCGGAACACTCAGCCCGTCCACGGGGGGAGGGGTTGGGGAGGGGGGGTGCCGCTCGGCTTTCAATTCGTGCAAAAATCTCCGTGCTGAGGAGGCTGCGTCCTTCCACGGGCTCAGGATGGGGGCAGCCGTCTCGAAGTATGAGGCGCCTCGGTACCGGTGCCCGTGAATCGTGATAAAGGCCTGTTCCCAGCCCGCCGCCGCCGGCCGGCTCACGGATCGTTAACCCGGCGTGGCCTATGCTGCGGGACGACCGATGCAACGCGACGAAAAGGGGAACGCCATGCCGAGGCTTCCGCTGACCGCCCTGCTGGCCGTGCCGCTGCTTGCCGCCGCGGCGGCCGCTTCCGGCCAGGGCCCGTATCCGGAGACCGAAGCGGCGCTGGCGGCGGAACGCGCCAGGCTGAACTGGATCGAGAGGCCGGGCAGCTACACCCTCGGGCGGTCCGGCGGCACGGTCACCCTTCCCGCCGGCCGCTCGCTGCTGCTGGGCGACGACGCCGCGCGCCACGCGTTCCTGACGGACGGCGCCGACTCCCCGAACGTCGAGGCGGTGCTCCGGGACCGGAGGGACGGCACCCTCGTCGTCTACGAGTACGTCGGCGACGGTTTCGTCAAGGCCGAGGACTGGGCCGGGCTCGACGCCGACGCACTGCTGGAGAGCATCGGCGCGCGCCTGCGGGCGCAGGATAAGGAGCGCGCCGCACGCGGCCTTGCGCCGCGGACGGTGACCGGGTGGCGCGAGCCGCCGGGATACGCGGCCTCGTACGACGTGGCGCGCTGGGCCATCGAGTTCGACGAAGGGGGCGCGCCGGCGCTGGTCGCGCGCGCCCTGAAGCTCGGCCGTTACGGCTACCAGCAGTTCACCTGGATCGGCCCGGTCGCGCAGTTCAGCGAGACCGACAGCCTGCTCGATGCCGCCCTGGCCGGCCACGCGTTTCCCGAGGGCGCCGGCTACGCCGACTTCCGCGAGGGCGACGCGGTCGCACCCTACGGGCTCGGCGCGCTGGCCGCGGCGGCGATGGGCGCGGAGGCCGGCACGGGCGCGCCCGCGGCGGGCTTCGCCGACGCCGTCGCGTTCCTGGAGACGAACTGGATCGCCGTCGCCGCCGCCCTCGGCGCCATCGCCGTCGGCGTCGCGCTGGTCCGGACGTGGCGCGCCCGCCGGGCGTAGGCCCCGAGCCGGAACAGACCCGAAGGGAACTGGCGCGCCGCTCCTCAGGGCGGAAACCTTTGCACGGACCGAAAGAGGGCACCCCCTCCCCAACCCCTCCCCCCATGGCGGGTCCACGCTTTCCGGCAGTCAATGGCGCAAGGGAGAGGGGCTCGTTCCACGCGCATGCGCCGATAAAGCCCCTCTCCCTCGCGTCGGTGCTTGACGGTGTGCGCAATCCTCCGATGGGGGGAGGGGTTGGGGAGGGGGCGGCACGACCGGCGCAGCGGGGGAAATACATCCGTGCGAAGGTCTACAGGGTGAGGCTCCGGCCCCCGTCCTCCCGCCCCGGCGCTAGTTCACCGTCTGGCGCGGGCGGTAGCGCTCGCCGTCGAAGCCGCCGAACAGGTGGTCGACCAGCTCGTGCGCAATCGGCCGCGGCGGCTCGGCCGGCGCAAGGTGGCGCTCGGCGACGTAGGTCGTGTGCTGCGCGCCGTCGACCAGCACGTGGTACCACGGCCGGTCCTTCGGCGGCCGCGAGCGCGCGACCGCCTCGTACCACTCGTCGGTGCCGGCAAAGATCGGGTCGATGTCGAAGATCACCCCGACATAGCCGAAGCGCAGGTGGCGGATCACCTGCCCGATGCGGAACCTGGCGGTGCGGGTCGGCATGGGGCGAGTTTAGCCCAAGTGGCCGGGCCGTGCAAAGCGCGGCGCCGGGCTGGCCCCGGGAGCACGGCGACGGAACTTCGATCCGGCGACCATGGCGGCGCGAGGCCCAGGTGGATCGTCGGGGGCATCAGTGGGACCTGACAGGGCCGCCCCGAGGAACAAGCCCATGCGTTGGGGTTTTCTGCGCCTTACGGCGGCCCGTGGCGCGCACCCCGCATGGCGGGATGGCGGCAGGGATCGGGCCTCTGATTTCACATCCGAAGCCCGTGGCGCCATGCGGACGGTGGAGAGGAGTCGCCCCGCATCCCGCGGCGCTGGCCGGCCGCCCGTGCGGAGCCGCGGCCTAACCTTGCGTCCCGCCGCCCGGCGGGTCGATCCCCGGGATCGGCGGCGGCACGTGCTCGTCGATGACCACCGTGCCCGCGATGATGTCGTGCAGCGCCTGCTTGCGCCGGGTGAACGCGATCATCAGCACGCCGATGCCGCCGGTCATCAGCGACAGGACGGCCGCCAGCGCCCGCGCCAGCGCCCGCCGCCGCGAGATGCGGTCGCCGGCGTAGTCGGTGACCCGCAACTTGAAGATCCGGCCGCCCAGGGTGTTGCGCCAGCGTGACGACCACATCGCTGCGAAGTAGGCGAGGAAGGCGAGGTAGATGGCGGCCACGGCATGCTGGGCGAACCGGCCGCCCCAGCCGGGGAATTACGGCCATGTACCCTGAACCCTGTACCCTGAACCAATGCCGCAGGGGCGT
>CAYFYY010000167.1:2785-4960 GCA_964347475.1 uncultured Flavobacteriales bacterium | reverse complement strand
TCTGGCAGCGGCTCGCCGCCGCCCCGGCGGTGCTGCGCTGGGCCGTCTACTATGCCGGCATTTTCGCGCTGCTCATCCTCGGCCGCTGGCAGGCGCGCGAATTCATCTACATGCAGTTCTGAGGCGACCATGAAACGCCCCGGCAAAACCGCCCTGCTGTTCGTTGCCATCGGCCTCGTCCTCTATGTCGGCGTGTACTGTGCTGCCGAGCGGCTGATGTACCGCACCGGCGACGCCAACCCGTTCTTCAAGATCGCGACGGCCGACGAGGCGGCCTTCGACTGGGTCATCCTCGGCGCATCGCACGCCATGCCGCTCGACTTCGAGGACTTCAACGTCGAGATGGAGCGCGCCACCGGGCAGCGGATCCTCAACCTCGCCGCACCTGGCGCTGGGCCACTCTACAACCGCTTCGTCCTCGAGCATTTCCTCGACCGCCGCAAAACCCGGAACGTGCTCTATGTCCTCGATTCCTTCGCCTTTTATGCGGATACCTGGAACGAGGAGCGCTTCGCCGACGCCAAATTACTGCGGCGGACGCCGTTCGAGCCGGCGCTGGCGCGGCGGTTCGTCGGATACAGCATGAATGAGGGGGTCGACCCGCTGTCCGTGCTCGATTACGTCAGCGGTTTCTCCAAGATCAACAACCGCGAACGCTTCCAGCGCGACGTCTGGGAGGGCGAGGCGCAGTTCGACCGCACGCACCGCCCGTCCGCGGCCGCGGACCGCAAGCGCATCGAGTACCTGTACCCTGCGCCCGAGCCGGACCCTGCGGCCTTCGAGCGGTATCGTGCGGTGTTCGCGGCGCTGCTGGACATGGCGCAGCAGGCGGGCGCCCGCGTCGTCGTCGTCAAGATGCCGGTGCCCGAACGCTTCCATCGCAAGCTGCCGGGCGAGGCGGCGTTCGACGCGACGATGGCACAACTGCTTGAGAGCAGGGACGTGGCGCTGCATGACTTCTCGTTGGCGATGGACGAGCCGCGCTTCTATTTCGACACCGACCATCTCAACCGGGCCGGGGTCACGGCGTTCCTCGCCGATCACCTCGGGCGGATCCTGCGCCGCAAATGAGCAGGCCGGTCCGGCACAAGGCCTTGAGCGCGCAGACGGTCAGGGGGTCTAATCCTGTTTCGCCGGCATGGCGGCATCATCCAGCTCTTTCGCCCGCCGCCAGGCGTCGCGGTCCCGAACCCGGTCGGCATAGGCGCGGAACCCGGGGCGCTCCTCGATCGAGTCGTACTCCAGGCCCCAGCCGATATGCGATCCGACATAGACGTCGGCGGCGGTGAAGCGGTCGCCAGCGATATAGACGTCCCCGGCCACCGCCTGCGCCAGCGTGTCCATCACCGCCTCGAACGTGCCGTAGCCGACCATGCCGCGCTTCTCGGCCGGTGGTTCCAGCCCGAAAGAACGGTTGGTGACCGCGGCCTCCAGCGGCCCGGCGGCGAAGAACAGCCAGCGGTAATAGGCGCCGCGTTCGCGCGGCGGCGGCGCCAGCCCCGCCTCCGGGAACGCGTCGGCGAGGTAGGCGCAGATCGCGGCGCTCTCGGTGACCACGACGTCGCCGTGGCGGATCGCCGGAACCTTGCCCATCGGGTTGATGGCAAGGTAGGCGGACGCCTTCATCGTCGTGCCGTACTCGAGCAGCTCGGTGCGGTACGCGGCGCCGGTCTCCTCCAGCATCCAGCGGACGATGCGGCCGCGCGACATCGGGTTGGTGTAGAAGATGAGCTCTTCGGCCATCGCCGTCCTCCAAGGATTTCACGGGGCCAATAACGTCGGATGCGTACAGCGCGCCTACGCCGCCTCGATCCGTGTGCGCTCGATCCTGGCGGTGTTGCGTCCCTCGATGCGGATCAGCCGCGTCGGGCCGTCGCGCAGCGGCGCGTGCACGTCGCCTGGCTCGTAGAGATGCGCGTCGCCGGGGCGCAGCCGGTAGGTTCGCTCCAGCTCCACCTTCGCCGGTGCGCCATCCCGGGCCGGCGAGACGATGCGCCAGTCGGTCATCTCGGTCTCGCCCTCGGCCTGGCCATAGATCGCCCAGGTCGGCCCGTGGTCGTGCGGCTTGCCGCGCTTCGCCCCCTTGTAGCTATGGGCGCAGATGCAGAAGCCCAGCTCCGGGTCCTCGTACAGCACGGTGCGGCCAAAGCGGGTATCCTTGAGGAATCGATAGGT
>CAYFYY010000167.1:433-2775 GCA_964347475.1 uncultured Flavobacteriales bacterium | reverse complement strand
ACAGCACGGTGCGCTCGTCCGCCTGTTCCGGCGGCACGTGTTCGGCGATGAACTCCTCATCGCGCAGCACCCGCTCCAGCAGCACGCGCGCCGCCTCGCGCCCGGCCGGCCCGGGATCGGCCGTCAGCGCCGCCCGGACGTCTGCGGCGAACTCCTCCAGCGTGTAGGACATGCGGTTCGACCCTCCTCGTTACCCGGCTACAATCTAGCATGTGCGCCGCGATTCCGACAATTTTCGGCCACCCTTGTCGTATACGGTCCGGGCATGAAATACATCGATTTTATCTGAATGAATTTGCGGCTTAAGGGGGACCTCATGAAGAACATGAAGAGGTGTTTTCTAGTTCTGCTGGCGGCGCTGGTGGCCGGCGGCTGTTCGGTGCCGATGACCACGGCCGAGCGGCCGGATTCGTACTACGATGCGGCCTATGCGGGTGCCGTGCGCGAGCGCGAGGCGGAGTCGCTGTTCACCTCCGACGAGGCGATCCTGTCGAGCGCCGATATCGAGCGCATCCTGGGCTTCCGCTGGCAGGCGCAGCCGCTCAACCGGATCGGCATCGTCGCGCTGGGGCGAAACCTGTGGTTCGGCTATTCCGAGGAGCTGACCCGCAGCGGCACCGAGATCCAGGCGCGGCTGGTCGGCCGGCTGCGCGCCTCGCCCCGGGTCTACGACGCCTCCTACGTGCCGACGCTGCTCATCCCGGAAAAGCGCACCGTCGGCCATTTCCGCGAGGCCGCCGCGCGCTACCAGGCGGACCTCGTCATGATCTACCAGGCGTCGTGCCGGACCTACGACAAGTACCGCCTGTTCTCGCCCGACGAGGCCAAGTCCTATTGCAACGTCGAGGCGGTGCTGCTCGATACGCGCACCGGGATCGTGCCGTTCACGGTAACCGCCAGCCGGGACTTCATGACCAGGGAGAACAAGGCGGACCTCAATTTCCGCGAGACCCTGGCCCGCGCCGAGCTGGCCGCGCTGGCCGATGCGCTCGACGAGGTCGGCGGCGCGGTGGTGATGTTCCTCGCGAAGGGCTAGGGGGCAACGTCTGAAGATCATCCCGGGCAGACGTCCCAAAATTCCCGAGCCGGGGCACGAACCGTCCCCTCCTGCGGCAATCCGCCGCGTCGTGCTCGCCGAACACCGCGCAGGCGGGGCGTTCGTCGGCGGCTGCGATGTTGCGGGCGTAATGAATTATCGTTCGCAACAGCCCGCGGAAGGCCCTGTAACCATTGGCAAATTGTCGCACCCCTGCGACAAAAGCGCTGCATTTATCTAAAAATGATGTGGATCAACGCCCGCGTTTTTCGATTCCGATAGCGGGAAGATCATCGACGCCCTTCATGTCTCGGAAACAAAAAACACGAGAGGGATGTGAGGGCAGACTGGACCGGGACTGAAGTTTCGTCGACGCGCCGAAGGTGCGTGACGGCACAGGATTTGGTCCCGTGTACTGCCGCGATGCCTCCGGCGCTGACCGGATGGAGCCATCGTTTTATCGCAGGGGGCAGTACAGATGTTCAGCCGATATCCCGCCACTACAACCAACTTCAGCGCGCACGGCAAGTCGACCTCGTGGATCGTGCCGAAGACGTTTCTCTCATTCCTAGTCTTGTGCCTGCCTCTCGCAATGGCGCTGGTCCTGTGGAGCCAGCCTGCGGCAGCCTACGAATCATATACGACGGCGTCAGACGACACGACTACGTATTGCGCCCAATGTCACGGCGGCTTCCGGACCAACGGCTACGTCTCGCTCAAGGACGGGTCGCCATGGAATGACGACTTGCACGATGTCCATCGCAACAACTGGCTCGAAGGCGACTGCAATATCTGTCACGCCTCAAGTGGCCGCGACCCGGTCTTCCTCAACAGCTCCGCCGGTGGGGTCGCTGGGTTTCCGGCGATCGCATGCGCTGGCTGCCACGGCCGCGCCGAGGACGCCGGGACCGATACGGGCGTTCCCGCGCCCGGCGACAGCAATCCCTGGTTCGCCATAAGCGACACTGGCGCCGGCCTGCGCCAGCAGCACTGGATCGCCAACAGAAACGTCAACGGACTCAACACCCGGCTCTGCGCAAACTGCCATGCTGACGCCAACCCGGCGAACTATACGACCGTCGGCGAAAACATCGCGCCGCCCTATTACTTTACGCCAGATGCCGCGCATCCCTTCAAACCGACCGACCCCTGCAATGCCGATCCGACCGCAAATGGCCGGGAGAGCAAGTTCGGCGCCAACGGTCTCGACAATGACGGCGATGGCCAGATCGACGGTGCCGACGACGACTGTGCCGCACCGAACAATCCGCCGGTTGCCGTGGACGACGGTCCCTACGTCACCGAC
>CAYFYY010000167.1:0-275 GCA_964347475.1 uncultured Flavobacteriales bacterium | reverse complement strand
GCAGAACTCCGCGGCCCCGGCGACGGTGACGATCACGGTCAATGCGGTGAACGATGCGCCGGTGGCGGTGAACGACAGCTACGCCACGGATGAGGACGTGCCGCTGGTCGTGAATGCGCCCGGCGTGCTGGGCAACGATACCGATGTCGATGGGGATGCACTCTCGGCCGTCCGCGTGCCCGCGAGCGGCCCCAGCAACGGCACCCTGACGCTGAATGCGAACGGCTCCTTCACCTACACCCCGAACCCCAATTTCAATGGCCCGGACAGCTTCC
>CAYFYY010000166.1:0-4972 GCA_964347475.1 uncultured Flavobacteriales bacterium | reverse complement strand
CGGAACACGTAGCGCTGGTCGGCGACGGCGTAGTCGGCGTAGCCGCCGTCGATGTGGTAGCCGGTGAACCGCGCCTGATCGCACAGGTTCTCGCGCCCGGAGCGACAGAAGGCGCAGGCGCCGCAGGTCCACCCCAGCCACGGAACGCCGACCCGCTCGCCCTCGGCCAGGCGCTCGACCCCCTCGCCCGTCGCCACCACCGTGCCGACCGTCTCGTGCCCCGGCACGATGGCGTCGCGGACCGGCGCGAGGTCGCCGTCGACGACATGGAGGTCGGTGCGGCAGACGCCGCAGGCATGGACGCGGATCAGCACCTCGCCCGGCCCCGGCTCGGGCACCGGCCGGGTCTCGCACGTCAGTCCCGCCCCCGGCTTGTGCAGTACCATTGCGCGCATGGGACGTACCATAGCAGTCGCAACGCTTTGGAAACAGCCGGGTGGCGCGGCCCGGGTTTAAATCCGCAGGACCCGTCATAGGTTATACGGTATGGCAAACCACAGCGCGCCGCCGGCCGCCCGCGCGGGGCCCGCGTCCGTGGCGCGCACAACACCGGAAGGACAGGCGTGCATGACAGCCGAAAACCCGATCGACCTGAAACAGGCGGAGGAGGATCCGACCTCGGTGTTCGCGAGCCCGCAGGACGTCGTACGTCATGGCCGTTTGAGCCACGAGCAGAAGCTGCGCATCCTGCAGCGCTGGAAACTGGACGCGCTGGAGATGGAGGTCGCCACCGAGGAGAACATGACCGGCGGCGAAACCAGCCGGCTCGACGAGGTCCTCGCCGCCCTGGACGTCCTGAACAGCGAGGCGGAAACGGACGGCACCGGGACGAGCAAGCATGGTTTCTGATCGCCCGCGAAACGCCAACGAGGAGGGAGATTTGAACCAGGACCGTAAAGACACCACGGCGGTTGGCGACGTCGCCGCGGCCATGACGCCGGATCCGGAGGTCGTCCACGTCGATCATACCCTGGTCGAGGCCGCCGCACGCATGCGCGATCACGACGTCGGGCTGATGTTCGTGGTCGACGGCGACCAGCTTGTCGGCGCCATCACCGACCGCGACATCTGCTGCCGGGCGGTGGCGCGCGCCCTCGACCCCGCCGAGGCTACGGTTCTGCAGGCCATGACGCGGCACGTCGTGTTCTGCCGGACGGACGACGATATCGATGCGGCGTTGCGCACGATGGAGCACGAGGACGTGCGGCGCCTGGCCGTGCTGAACCAGGCGGACCAGCTGGTCGGCGTCGTCTCGCTCAGCGATTTCGCCCACACGCATCCGCGGCCCGGCGCCCTCGGCCGGTCGCTGCGCAGGATCGCCACACCGACCGCCGCGGCGAAGACGCCGCACCGCGGCATTCCCACCGGCGGCCGTGCCGTCCCGTCGCCGTCCGGCGTGCCGGAAGCCTACGCGGCGCGGCCCCGCCTGGCCGCCGGCTCGCGCATCCGGGGCGCGGTCGCCAACGGCAAGTAATCCGGTGCCCGCCGCGGGATCGCCGGAATCCCTCGGTTCACGCCGTCACGGGCCCTCGCGCGTCGCCGCGCGGCGCCGCTGCGCCTTGACCAGCCAGCCGACGGCGAAGCCGATCGCGAAGCTGATGCCGATGAGGACGAAGCGGCGCGCCTCGAAGGTCCAGAACAGCACCGTCAGCTCGACCCGGGCCAGGTTCTGCAGCGCGAACAGCACCAGGACACCGCCCAGCGCGGCGGCGATGGCAAGACGGAATCGGTCGACGAATTTCTGCACGCCGTTGCTCATCTCTCGGCTCCCCCTGTCAGGCCTGCGCCCCGCCGGCCGGCCGGGCTCCGGCGCCAGTATACACGGGGGCGGCGGCTGCGGTAGCGGGGCCGCCGCCGCGCGCCGGCGAAACGCGTGGAACGAGCCCATGCGTTGGTGTTTTCCGCGCCTTTCGGCGCATGCCTATTCGACGGTCAGCGTGCCTTTCATGCCGAACATGGCATGCAGCGGCCGGTCGCACTCCAGCCCGTACGCGCCGGGGGAGACGGCGACGAACTCGAGCACCCGGCTCTGCCCGGGCGCGACCGCGACCGCCTCGAGCGGTGCCGCCCGCCCGGCGCCGGACCCTTCCGCCGGGCGCAGCGCGACGGCGCGGAAGAATTCCGGCGCCGCGAAGGTATGGCCGGAGCCGTCGGCGTTGACCAGCGTCAGCCGGTAGGCCGCGCCGGCGCGAAAGCGCAGCGCATCGGGCGTAAAATCGTAGGAATCGAGGGTGACGGTGACGGCTTCGGCCTTCGACCAGTTGGTTCCTGCCGTCGCCGCCGCCTGCTGCGCCGCGGCGGCGGCGCTTCCCGGCCCGCCGTAGCGGTCTTGCGGCGGGCCGCAGGCGGCGAGCCCGGCGAGCAGCGGCAGCAACGGCAACAGACGCCATGTCATGTTCACATCCTCCCTGCGGTGAGCGTGCAGTGTAGCAAGCCCCGCGCCCGCTCGCACGCGCCATGCCGAGCTTTCGAGGTGATGGCGGTCGCGTCGGATCGACCTCGTCCGCGATCGTCTCGCGAGGCCGCCCGCAAGTGCGCCGCATCTTCGGGGAAGTCGTCGATGTCGCTGCCGATGCGGCGATGGCGCGTGAGCGCCAGCACCGTGCCGCCGCCGGGCCCCCGGCGCGCGCCGGGGCCGGCACATGAGCACATGAAGCGAGGGACGCGATCGCGTGGAGACAGGGAGCGGTCAGCGCTCTTCGTTCTCGCGTTCCGCCTCGGCGACCTTTTCCAGCGCCTCCTTCTGCTCGGCGACGCGGTTCTCGCGCTCGCGGCGCTCCTCCTCGGCGGCGCGCTTGCGCGCCTCCGCGGCGTCCTTGTCCAGTCCGATGAGTTTCTTCAGGGCATCCAACATCGGGCCTTCTCCTCTCTTGCGACAACGAAGAGCCGGCCGTGACGTCCGGACTGCCGCCGCATCGCGAGTGTCCACGGCACTCCGCCGCCCGGCCTGCATCCGCCGCATGATGACAAAGTCCGGGCGCCGCGACAACCCGCCGGGCCGGGCGTGCGGAGTTCCGGGGTTCACTCCAGTCCCCGGAACTTTCGGCCATGTCCCCGCCACCCGCTATGCTGGGAAACTCGTTTCCAACCACGGGAGATAGTCGAACACTTCTCTTTTGTATCTGAAAAACGGCCACCGATATGCCGCTTTGTACGCAAAACGTATCTGCATTCCGTCGACAACGAACTTACTTGGAAAATAAAACTCCCTCGCCACGCCGCGTTTTGTAATATGCCTTTCACAGTGAATAGTTGATTCTAGGAATCGTTCAATGTCTTCTGCAATTTCTTTTCTCTCCGAATCATCACGAAAGCTTTCGTAATTGTACCATTCCGCCCCTAAGCCGAGGAAAAAATTGAATCTATGAATGTTCTCATTCTTACCAAAATGAAACTCAAAAGGGCATCGTTTCTTGTCTGCGCTAAATATCTTACAGACGAGAAAATCGCGATGCTCTTCGCACGTCGATAGCGCCAAATCAATTATTGATTTGTTGATACCAAGAATCGGGCGAATTACCTGCTTTTCGCTCTCGTCAAGCCGATTGTAAAGTTCTTCAATCAACGCGACTACTTCTTCAAATGAAAGTGTCCCGGGTCCCTCACCCGCCATGACGTTCCAGGCAGTTTTAAATTTCTCAGCCACTGATTGAAAGCCCTCAAACGTAAACTCCCAATCTGTTGTACGTATTTACCCCCCTTTGCAGCGGATGCTCCCCAACTTAATGACAAAGAGGTCTTCTTTCCGAGCCAATGCGAATAGGACCCTTTAAGCCTTATCCATTGCTGCAAGGGGCCGGTCGCCCTTACGATGGATTGCCAAGTCCCTAGGACACTTGCACCACCCGCTCCAACTGTGTCAACTAAGAGCGCACCACCCGCTGGGGCCGCTCCGACAGCCAATATACCGACGACAGGTCCGCCAATACCCACTCCTACGGCGAAGGGCATGTCGTCCATAGCGGCGTCCAGCCGCTCCTCGGACCAGGTGACTGTATCTGCACCTGCCCCTTCTCCACCTGCTGCGAAATAACCGCTTTCCGCATCACCATGCATCTCAACCTCACGATGCATCTCATCATTGAACAGCCGCTGGAACGCGCCAGTGATAGCGCCGTTGGCGAACTTGCCGCCTCCGAGGACCGAGCCGGCGCCGCCGGCGACCGCGGCGGCGATGACCCTGGCCATCTTCCCGCGGAGGCGAGACGACGCCATCTTCGCATCGATGAAGACAGAGGAAACCTGCGCCACCGCCCCCGCGGCGAAACCGGCCCAGAACTTGCCACGCCGGAGCACGCTGCCCACGCCGCCGACGACGCCGTGCGCGACGGCCTTGGCGGCATGCCAGCTTGCGGAGCCGGCGTTGGCCATCCCCTCGAACCCGCCGCCAACCATGTTCATTGCCTTGATCGAGCCAACCGCGACGGCCGCCGCCATCAAGGCGTCGGTCAGGTCGCCGCCCTGGGCGAGGGTCATCACACCGGAGGTGATCCCCCCGGCGACCATGCCGCATACGAGTGTTGCCCCGGGATACATGCACGCGACGATCGGTATCGCAATCTGCACGATCGCCGGCAGCAGCTTGCGGATGGCGCGGAACAGCGCGCGGAAGGGCTTGGCGATCTCGCCAAGCAGGTTCGACAGCCAGCTGAATCCGCTCGGGTCGATCAGCGACAAGGGGTTGTTGATGACGTAAGTGTAGCGGTTATAGCTCTGGGTATTGGCGGGCGCCTGCACGATGGGATCGGCGCTGGCGAAGCGGCCGATCACCGGGTCGTAGACGCGGCCGTTCATGTGGATGAGGCCGACGGTGTCCAGATGCTCGTGGCCGGTGAAGCCGCGCCTGGTCTCGATCAGCGGGATGTCGGCGCCGGCCGCGCTCCAGTCCGCGTTGCGGGCGCGGCCCCAGGCATCGAAGGAGCGGCTCTCGGCGTCCAAGGCGATCCGCAAATCCCGCTCCCGCCCGATGGCC
>CAYFYY010000165.1:0-5016 GCA_964347475.1 uncultured Flavobacteriales bacterium | reverse complement strand
TCATGTCGGTGGCCGAGAGATAGGCGAGGATGCGCCGCCGCACGTCCGACGACAGGGCGTCGAACACCTTGCCCATGCGCGTCATGTCGACCGAGAGGTTCATATTTAGAGAATTGACGAATTATGCAAATTCTGTCAACACTGGAAAATTAGCCATTTAGCTAACTATTTCTTCTCCGCAAGGTAGGAGGGAGACCCTTGCACGGACGCCCAATCGTCATTGCGAGGAGGCCGGAGGCCGCCGCGGCAATCCAGGATGCCGTGGCACCGAGCCGTTTTCTGGATCGCCGCGGCTGCTTCGCAGCCTCGCGATGACGAAATCCTGATTCGCGCAAAGGTCGCAAGGGAAAGGCCCGAAATGGACGACACGCAGGACATCGAGCTGGTCTACGACGACAAGTGCCCGATCTGCCGGGCCTACTGCAAGCGGGTGCGGCTCGCCGACGGGCGGCGCCGGCTCGTGCTCGTCGATGCCCGCCGGACGGGGCCGACGGTGGACGCGGTCGTGGCGCGCGGGCTCGACCTCAACCAGGGCATGGCGGTCACCGTCGATGGGCGGCTCCATTACGGCAGCGATGCGATCCACGAATTGACCCGGCTGGCCGAGGCGAGGGGCGCCTTCGGCCGGATCAACCGCCTGCTGTTCGGCTGGCGCCCGCTGTCGCGCGTGAGCTATGCGGTCGGCAAGGCCGTGCGCAACCTCGTGCTGGTCCTGATCGGCGTGGACAAGATCCGCCACCCGACGCCGCCGGACGGCGCCGGTCCGGGGCCCGCCGCGCCCCGTTAACCTCACGTGAACCGCAAGCCCGCACAATGGACGGTCTTATTCGAACCGTTGCGCAGCCCGCCGCCGCGCCTGCGCCGGGCACGGGTCCGGCCGCGCCGGGCCGGCGGGATATCCGCGCAGACGGCGTGCCGCAAGGAGGGACCGTTTGGCCGATTCGATCAGCATGGGCGCAAAGGACGGCGCGGCCGGGGAGCGCTCGGCGCCGGCCGGCGGCGGCAGCCTGTTCCACCCGCTCGCCGACTTCCTGTTCCTGGGCGGCGGCTCGATCCTCGTGCTGGCACTGTTCTGGGTGCTGTTCGCGGACCAGTCGTGGCCGGTGATCTTCCCCTACGTGTTCCTCGTCGCCCACATCGTCAACCATCCGCATTTCGCCTATTCGTACCAGATCTTCTACCGCCGCTTCGGCCGCAAGGTCCTCGGCCCGGACCTGCCGCCGCTGCTGCGCGCCCGCTATGTCTTCGCCGGCCTCGTCGTGCCCGCCTTGCTGGTGCTGTTCTTCGCCGTCTGCGTCGCCCTCGGCGATGCAAGGCTGATCGGCTATGCCGGCAACCTGATGGTGTTCACCGTCGGCTGGCACTACGCCAAGCAGGGCTACGGCATGATCATCGTCGATTCGGTGCTGAAGCGGCAGTTCTTCGCTCCGGGCGAGAAGCGGCTGCTGCTGATAAACGGCCATGTGTGCTGGGTCCTGTTCTACGTGTGGAGCAACCGCAGCCTGCACGAAACCGATTTGTGGGGCCTCAAATACTACACCTTCGGGTTCCCGGAATTCCTGGTCACCGCCCTCGCCGCGGCGGCGATCGCGACGACGGCGACGACGGCGGCGATGCTCGCCCGCAAATGGCTGCGCAACGGCGGCGCCCTTCCGTTCAACGGCATCGCCGCCTATGCCGCCAGCATCTATGTCTGGCTGCTCGCCACCCTCGTAGGACCGCTGGTCGTCGCCGCGGCGGCGCCGGCCTTCCATTCGCTGCAGTACCAGTACGTGGTCTGGCGCTATCAGCTGAACGTGGAGCGGGCGCGCGACGGCTCCGGCTTCGCCCCGGACGCCGGCGGCGGAAGCCGCTTCCTGCCCAGCCTTTCGTCGCTGCGCTTCGCGCTGTTCAACGTCATCGGGCTGGTCCTGGGCTACGCGGGGTTCTGGGCGATTCCGAAGTACCTCAACGGCGCGGTCGCCTACGACCGGGCGATCTTCGGCGACACGATGTTCCTGTTCATCTTCTGGATCTTCATCAACGTCCACCACTACTTCCTCGACAACGTCATCTGGCGCGCCGAGAACCCGGAAACGAAGCAGCACCTGTTCGCGCACCGGTGATGAGTGGCGGGGAGGGGGCGGATTGACTGGCGGGACGTCCAGACCGATCCAGGATGCGTCCGGGCCGGCGCGCTGTCTCACAGCCTCCCACCCTCCTCGTCGATGGGGGAGGGCCGGGAGGGGGGTGGCGACCGGATGTTGGCATTTCCACGAGGCGATCCGTACGGACTGGTTGCAATTCCCGGGGCGTGAACCGAGCCATGCCTGCATCCCGGAGGCGACATATGCTACCGTGCGGCGGAACCGTAGGAGATCCGTCAGCCATGGTTGACGATTCCGTCCAGCCGCATAACACGAAGGCTGCCGCAATCTGGGGTGCGGCCGGAAACCGCTACGAGAAATTCAGTGAACATTTCGGCGACGCCATATTGTATTGCGTCAACCGTCTGGCGCCGCGGCGCGGGGAGCGTGTTCTCGATGTGGCGACCGGAACCGGCTGGGGCGCGCGCCAGCTTGCCCGCTGGGGCGCGGGCGTGCATGCCATAGACTATGCGAGCGATCTAATCGAAGCCGCAAGGGGATTGGCGAAGGATGCCGGATTAGAAATCGAATTCACGACGGCCGATGCGGAAAACCTTCCGTTCGAGGATGCAGACTTCGACGTCGTTATGTCGACATTCGGCGTTATGTTCGTGCAGCGGCCGGAGGCGGCCGCTGGCGAGCTGGCGCGCGTTTGCAGGCCCGGTGGGAGGTTAGGTCTGACGACGTGGCAGCCTGACGGGGCGCTCGAAGCGCTGACGGAAGAGATACTGAAGCGATATCGGCCGCCACCACCCGATCCGCCACCGCCTTCGATATTCGCGTGGGGGAAATCCGATCGCGTTACGGAATTGCTGGGGTCCGCATTCGAGCTTCACTTCGAGACCAGATGCAGCGTACTTCGCGCACCCTCGGGAGAGCATGTCTGGAACTTATGGTGCGAAAACCACGGCCCGACAATCTCCACCCTGAAGGCGCTGCCGCAGGACAGACAACAGGAACTCCGAGACGAATTCATCGCGTACCACGAGCGGTTCCGAACCGAAGGGGGGATCGCGCTGCCCCGCCATTACTTGGTGACGATCGGCACCCGGATTTGAACACTGACCGCTTCCACGATCCTTGATCCGGTGCCACATTCCGTAATTCCGGTAATTCCGAAATCCGGGGATAGTATTGAACTGCACCCCTTGGGCGAGACAGCAAATCAGGGACAGGTTGCGTCTGGAACCGTGGTCCGCGGCGCGGCGGCGAGCCCCGCCTACCCGACCACACCCGCGCCCAGGCTCTGCCACAGGGCGCCGATCAGGCCGGCGACATCGGCACCGTAGTGCCAGAGCCCGGCCGGCACGCCGAGCGCGACGACCCAGAACGCGAGCCAGCGGAGCGCCGAGAACGGCCCGGCGCGGGCTTCGCCGTCGGCGTCTCGCCGGGCGCAGCGCGCGTCGACCCGGTGCAGGACGTCGGTCAGCCAGTCGTCGCCCACGCGTGCCTCCTCATGTCCACCGTCCCCGCACCGTAGCACGGCGGTGCGCGATTTTCTCCCTGAATTCGGGCGTATCCCGATATGCCGGTCGCGTCTTCGCTCGCCGGAGGCGTGCGTCCGGTTCAAATCGCACAGCAGGTATCTATACCGCAAACGAAACAAGATCGCGTCTGACCCATTGCGGTCATCCGATTATTCGAAGGTTTGAAACCTCTCTTAACTGATCCATCGGCATCTCTCGTTATCCATTCCCTTTGCGACGAACGTGATGCCCTTGCCTGGGTGAGGTTGAAATTTCCGGACTGGACGGCACGCTGACAGCACGCAAGGATAGCGCGTAGCAATGCGGCTAGGAGGCTCCGATGGCCGAAATCGTCAGGACCGCAGATGATCCAGGTTACTTCGGCGATGAAGATCATGTCGCCGTACAGCGGCGGTCGCACAGGTTGTGGCCGTTCCTGCAGCACGACCCCAGACTCTGCCACACAGGCCGCAATATAGCCGTTTCAGGGCCAGCGTTGGCTGACGTGGATGAGTTTGCGGCCCTTGCCCACGAACTGGGGGTTCTGGGGAACGAGTTCCTGGAAGACAAAATCAAGGACACGTACGTCACGGCGCTGGAGGACCGGGGACTGAAGGTCGCCCAGTTCAATATTTTCGTCTCCGATGAAAGAACATATGAACGCAGCAAGCGCATTCTTGCCGACGGCGGTTTGCCGGACGGCTTCCGGATCGTCGAGATCGGCCACGACAGTGACCCCACGCAGGTACAGGCCTTCCAAAGGCTGAATGAAGAATGCGGCGTCGCGACCCTGCCGCGTTATGTCCTGCGCGGTGAAGCCATGCCGGTGTTGGCTCGGGGGTTGATTGACAGAAAAGGCGAGGTGGTAGCCACCGCTGGATGTGTCGCGCGGCATCCACCCGGGAGCTTGCACTCCGGGTCGATCTTCACGGGGTTCCTTGCCACGCGGCCCGACTTGCGCGGTCAGGGTCTCGCACGGATCGTATTCGCGCATGTGAATCTCGCAGCGTATGAACGGCTCGGAGCGACTTTGCTCTATGCCGGCGTGCGTCCCGGCAACGTGCCGTCGCAAGCGGCCTGCCGGGCCGCCGGTCTCGATATGTCGAGATGGTGGTTCGTGGTCGCAACCAGCCCAGAGCGCTTTGGCGGCGAATTTACGCGATGAGGTCGAGGATGCACTCCTGATCTCTTTGATATGGAGCGTCGAGTTTCCTACCCGAACAGCGGGACATGGCCGTCGCCTCCTGACGACAAGCGGACCCAAACATCCACTTTGAACTTGACCCGCATTTCCTCTCGCAGCGGACGGCATCGCCGCAACAGTCCATGAAATTCAGGGAGTCGGCCCCGTCGCGCCGGCGTCAGTTGAGGCGCCGGCTCGCTCCCGCGCGGCACGCGGCCGCGCGGCCGTCCGCCGCGCCCTT
>CAYFYY010000164.1:0-5179 GCA_964347475.1 uncultured Flavobacteriales bacterium | reverse complement strand
GAAGATCGCCGACCCCGCCGACATCGCCGCGACCGCCGGCGTCGGCTTCACCATCAACCATGTCGCCGCGGTGGTGATCCCGGCCGCCTTCGGGCTGATCTGGCTGGTCTCGCCGGCCGCCGTGTTCCTCGCCGGGGCGATGATGGCGCTGGTTTCGCTGCTCTTGTCGCTGAACGTGCCGGCGGCGCCCGAGCCAGGCAACGAGGTCCTTGTCGGCCGCCGGTTCAGCGGGCCGGTCCCGGCCCCGGTGAGCGCCGCGGAATAGGAATGGCGGCACGAGGCCGCCAGTCTCCGCTGGAGCGTTTTTCGCCCGGCGCGTTTAGCGGTCGAGCGCCTTCCTGCGGGCCAGGTACTCGTCCTGCTCGATCTCGCCGCGGGCGTAGCGCGCGTCGAGAATCTCGCGCGGGCTCGGGGCGCCGCCTGCCGCGGCACCGCCGTAGGCGCGGCCGGCGGACCGGACCACCCAGACCACCGCAAGCGCGATCAGCGCGACCAGCACGATCCAGTACAGGCCGTGCAGGCCCATCCCCAGCCAGTAGCCGCCGCCGTGCATCAGGCCGTAGCCGCCGTCGCCGTAGGGCATGTTGTTCCACATCTGTCGTCTCCTTGTGTCCGTATGGTGGAGGACGGCCGGGCCCGCCGCGGGGGCGCACCCGGCCATTCCAGAGCCGGCGCCGCGTGCAGGCGCCGGGGGGCAAAGTTACTTCGCGGGCCGCGTCCAGCCGGTGTTGCGGTCGATGGTGAATTTCTGCACCAGCGAGCCGTCGACGGTGACGATCTCGGCGGTGATGGTGTCTTCGTCGACCTCCTCGACCTTGCCCAGTTTCAGCCGGTCGTTGCCCTGCATCGCGAGCCAGCGCTCCATCCGCTGGGTGACGTCGTCAACGCTGACGTCCTCGCCGGCGACGGCCGCCTGCTGGGCGCACGGCCCGAAGCCCGCGCCGTTTCCGAAGCCGGGGCCGTGGCCCGGGCCCATCATGCCGGGACCCATCATACCGGGGCCGAAGCCGTGCTGGCCGCCATAGCCTCCCGGGCCCATCATGCCGCCCATCATGCCGCCACCCATCATGCCGGAGCCGGGGCCGTAGCCCGGGCCGGCCTGGCCGCCCATGCCATGCGACAGCGCCGGCGTGGCGGCGGCCGCGGCGAGAATGCCGAGCCCGGCCAGAGTTGCGATCGTGGTCTTGCGAAGTGTCTTCATCGTGGGTCTCCTTAAGCTTGCGTGTTCGCCGGGTCGTCCCGGCCGCAACCCGGCGGATCCCGTGGACCCGGTCCGGACCGTCATCGTGGCGGCATTGTCCTGCCCGCCTGTAACGCACATATGTCCGGGAACTTGGCGTTTGGTATCGGTCGGTAACGGTCGCGCGCCCGGTTACACGCCGTTACAAATTCCCTCACCGGGCCGGGCCGACCGCGGTTATGCTTTGGTGAAGATGGATCATTCGCCGCACATACTGATCGTCGACGACGACCGCGAGATCCGCGACCTCCTGGGCCGGTTCCTGCAGAAGCACGGCTGCCGCGTGACCACCGCGCGCGACGGGCGAGAGATGCGCGCGGCGCTGGACGACTGGAGCATCGACCTCATCGTCCTCGACCTGATGCTGCCGGGCGAGGACGGGTTGACCCTGTGTCGCGAACTGCGCGGCCGCTCGGCGATCCCGATCATCATGCTGACGGCGATGGGCGAGGAGACCGACCGCATCGTCGGGCTGGAGCTGGGCGCCGACGACTATGTGCCCAAGCCGTTCAACCCGCGCGAACTGCTGGCGCGCATCAAGGCGGTGCTGCGCCGGGCGCGCGAGCGCGCCGAAACGCTGCCCGCTCCCGACGGCCAGGTCGCGCGCTTCGCCGGCTGGTCGCTGGACCTGGCACGGCGACGCCTGGAGTCGCCGGAGGGCGCGGTGGTGTCGCTGACCACAGGCGAGTTCGAGCTGCTGGTCGCCTTTATCGACCATCCACAGCGGGTGCTGAGCCGCGACCAGCTGCTCGATTTCACGCGCGGCCGCTCCGCCGCGCCATTCGACCGCAGCGTCGACATCCAGGTCAGCCGGCTGCGCCGCAAGATCGAGGCCGACTCGGCGGCGCCGGAGCTGATCAAAACGGTGCGCAGCGGCGGCTACATGTTCACGCCGCCGGTGGAACGGTCATGAGGCGCCTCATTCCGCAGAGCCTGTTCGGGCGGACCATCGCGGTCCTGATCGTCGGGCTCATCGTCACCCATTTCGCCAGCTCGGCGATCCATTACAGCGATCGCGGCGAGGCCCTGACGATTGTTGGCGGCGGCATCGTCGCCGAGCGTATCGCCACCATGGTCCGGCTCCTCGAGGAGGCGCCGCCGGAGCGCCGTCCGTGGCTCGTCCATGCGGCCAGCCGGCCGGGGTTCCGCCTGTCGTGGGACAGCAGTTCGGCGCTGCCGGCGGACGGGGCGGTCGGGCTGCGGGAACGCCTGATGGCGACGATGCTGGCGCTGTCGCTCGGCGAGGCCGGCGCGCAGGACGTCCGCGTCGGCGTGGCCGACGCGGTCCCGGGCGGCGCCGGCGAGCCCGGCATGATGCACGGCCCGGCACCCCGCCGCACGGGACAGCAGGGCATGGGGGCGATGATGCGCTATCACATGCAGATGATGGAGACGGAATACGGTGCCGCCGGCTCGACGCTGCGCGTCTCGGTCAAGCTGTCGGACGGAAGCTGGCTGAACCTTGCGACCTTCGCGCCGCCGGAGCCGCCGTTCTGGTCGGGCCGGCTGGTGCTGTCGCTGATCGTCATGGCGGCATCGGTCGCGCTGCTTTCGGCCTGGGCGGTGCGCCGCATGACCGGACCGCTGGAGGAGATCGCGGCGGCGGCGGACCGGCTGGGCCGGGACGTGCAGGCGCCGCCGCTGCCGGAAAAGGGCGCCGGCGAGGTGCGCCGCGCCGCCCATGCGTTCAACCGGATGCAGCAGCGGCTGCGCGGCCTGCTCGACGGGCGCATGCGCATGCTGGCGGCGATCAGCCATGATCTGCGCACGCCGATCACCCGGCTGCGGCTGCGCGCCGAGCTGATCGAGGACGACGAGCAGCGCGAGAAGACCCTCGCCGATCTCGCCGAGATGGAAAACATGATCGCCTCGACGCTGGCTTTCGCCCGCGATGATGCACAGACCGAGGCGCGGGAGACCGTCGACCTTTCGTCGCTGGTGCAGAGCGTCTGCGACGACCTGTCCGACGCCGGACGCGACTGCAGCTTCGAGGCCGCGCCGCCGACTCCCTATCTGTGCCGGCCGCTGGCGCTGCGCCGGGCGCTGACCAACCTCGCCGAGAACGCGGTCGCCTACGGCGCGCGGGCGCGGGCCGCGCTGATCAAGGACGACAATCGCATCACCGTGCGCATCGATGACGACGGCCCCGGCATTCCCGAGGCCGAGCTCGCCCAGGTGTTCGAGCCGTTCTACCGGCTCGAGCGGTCGCGCAGCCGCGAGACCGGCGGCACCGGCATCGGGCTGTGCGTCGTCCAGTCGGTGGCGCAGGCACATGGCGGCGAGGTGCGGCTCTCCAACCGGCCGGAGGGTGGCCTCAGGGCCGAGCTGATGCTGCCCCTCTGATCGCGCTTGCCTTGCCCCGCGCGCGCCCGCTATGCGTTAATACAGGGACCGCGCGGAACAGGGAGATTCACAAGTGGGCGCCAGCGACGACAACATCTACGAGAGGGACCTGGACCGCAACGAGGCCAACCACCAGCCACTGTCGCCGCTGTCGCTGCTGGCCTGGTCGGAATCGGTCTACCCAAGTAAAACCGCGGTCATTCACGGTAAGCGCAGCTACACCTATCGCCAGTTCGGGGCGCGCTGCCGGCGCCTGGCCAGCACCCTGACGAAACGCGGCATCGGGGCCGGCGACACCGTGTCGGTGATGGCCTTCAACACGCCGGAGCTGCTGGAGGCGCATTACGGCGTGCCGATGGCGGGGGCCGTGCTCAATGCCATCAACACGCGGCTCGACGCGCGCACCGTTGCTTTCATCCTGGAGCACGCGGACTCCAAGGTGCTGATCGCCGACCGCGAGCTGTCGGACATCGTCGGCCCGGCGCTGAAGATCCTCGGCCGCCCCATCGCCGTCATCGACATCGACGATGCGCTGGCCGAAGGCGGCGAACTGCTGGGCGAGCAGGACTACGAGGCGTTCCTCCAAGAGGGCGACCCGGCGCATCCCATCGCCCTGCCGGCGGACGAATGGCAGGCGCTGTCGCTGTGCTACACCTCGGGCACCACCGGCGATCCCAAGGGTGTCGTCTACCACCATCGCGGGGCATACCTCAACGCCATGGGCAACGCCCTGGTGTTCGGGCTGAACCGGCGGTCGGTCTATCTGTGGACGCTGCCGATGTTCCACTGCAACGGCTGGACCTACACCTGGGCGGTGACCGCGGTCGGCGCGACCCATGTCTGCCTGCGCAAGGTCGACCCGGGGCTGATCTTCCCGCTGATCCGCGACCATGGCGTCACCCACATGTGCGGCGCGCCGATCGTCCTCAACATGCTGGTCCATGCACCGGTCAACATCCGCCAGACCTTCGACCATACCGTCGATGTCGCGACCGGCGGGGCGGCACCGCCGAGCGCGGTGATCGCCGGCATGGAGCGCATGGGCTTCCGCGTGATGCACCTCTACGGGCTGACCGAGTCCTATGGCCCGGCCACCTTCTGCGCCTGGCAGGACGAGTGGGACGGGCTCGACCTCGAGGAGCGGGCGGCGCGCATGGCGCGCCAGGGCGTGCGCTACCCGACGCTGGCGGCGCTGTCGGTGCGCGACCCCGAGACCATGGAACCGGTGCCTGCCGACGGCGCGACGGTCGGCGAGATCATGCTGCAGGGCCACACGGTGATGCGCGGGTATCTCAAGAACCCGGAGGCAAGCGCGGCGGCGTTCCACGGCGGCTGGTACCACACCGGCGACCTCGGCGTGATGCACCCGGACGGTTACATCGAGGTCAAGGACCGCTCCAAGGACATCATCATTTCCGGCGGCGAGAACATCTCCTCGCTCGAGATCGAGGAGACGCTGTTCCGCCATCCGGAGGTCATGGAGGCGGCCGTCGTTGCCAGGCCGGACGACAAGTGGGGCGAGACGCCGTGCGCCTTCGTCACCCTCAGGCTGGGCATGGAGGGGCGGGTCACGGCCGACGACATCATCGCCTTCTG
>CAYFYY010000163.1:0-5222 GCA_964347475.1 uncultured Flavobacteriales bacterium | reverse complement strand
GCGCGGCGGTCGCCTCGCCTATGCCTGGTACGCCGGGGACATTGTCCGTCGAGTCGCCGGCCAGCGCCTGGATGTCGACGACGCGGTCGGGGCCGAGGCCGAACTTCTCGACCACCTCGGCGGGGCCGATTTCCTTGTTCTTCATCGCGTCCAGCATGGTCACCTTGTCGGAGACCAGCTGCATCAGATCCTTGTCGGAGGAAACGATGGTGACGTCCGCGCCGCGGGCGACCGCCTCCTTAGCGTAGGTCGCGATCAGGTCGTCCGCTTCGTAGCCCTCCATCTCGATCGCCGGGATATTGAACGCCTCGACCGCCTCGCGGATCAGCGCGAACTGCGGGATCAGCTCCTCCGGCGGCGGCGGGCGGTGCGCCTTGTATTCGGGGTAGATCTCGTTGCGGAAGTTCTCGCGCTTGGCGTCGAACAGTACGGCGATGTGGTCGGCGTCGGTCTCGCCCAGAAGCTTCATCAGCATGGCGACGAACCCGTAGACGGCGTTGACCGGCGTGCCGTCCGGGCGCGTGAGCGGCGGCAGCGCGTGGAAGGCCCGGAAGATGAAGCCGGAGCCGTCGACGAGATAGACGTGCTTGACGGGCGTCGCGTCGCTCATCGCGCCACTGTGCCGGAAGCGCCGGTCAGCGGCAAGGCCGTTGCGGGGCGCAGAACAGCGCCCGCCGCCAATACGTTTTGAGGAAGATCCAGATGCCTGGGGCCGCCCCGAACCCGCCGCCGGCGCGCCCGCAGGCGAGAGGGAGACGTGTCGGTCGAAGGTCTCGCCCGCGCCCGAATTCGCCACCCGCTGTGATGAAACTCACAGCCCGTGCGCGCCGCGCTGTCATAGTTGTTCCCGACGCAGCCAGCCGGGCATTCGCCGCCGGGTCGGCATTCCCAACGGGCGGTTTGGTTACGCGCCCGGCGTGCCGGGATCGAGCCTGGAGCGGACGTTGCGGCGAACTGCAGAATCTCTGATCGGATACTCACGAAGCTGACATGCAATGGAGAAGGTCAGGTCATGCGTATGATATTCGCGTTTGCGCTTGCGCTGGGGTTGCTGGGAGGCTGGCCGGACGGGGCCGGGGCACGGCCCGACGCGCTGGCCGGTTCCTGGTTTGTCGAGGTATTCCCGCAACCCGCGCCGCCCGAAATCCCGGAACCGCCGCCGCCCTTCGTGTCGGTCCTCAATTTCGGGCCTGCCGGAACCCTGACGGAAACAGATACGAGCGTGCATCCCAACAGTCTCGTCACGCTCTTTCCGCCCGACGTGTTTCCACCGTTTCGTTCAAGCGACGGATTCGGGAGCTGGAAATGGCTGGGACGCAACAATTTCAGATGCACCTTCCTGAAGTTCCTGTTCGACGACTCGGGGACGCAGGTCGGCATCATCGTCACGACGCTGGACCTCGCGGTGACGCGTGACGGTGCCATCAGCGGAGAGGGCGGCTCGGACTTCGTCCGGGGCTCCGACCCCGACGGCGAGGTGTTCTTTACCGGCTTCGTGTTGCTCGAGGGCGCACGGCTCAAGGTCAGGGACTGGTGATCGATCGGGCGGCCGGGTCACGCTTCGATCCGTCCCGCGCGCAAAATCAGCGGCCAGCGGACGGTGCGGGCGCCGTCGCCCCATGCCGCCCGCAGCGAGCCGACAAATCGCGCCAGCGGGTCTTTGCCCGTTTCCTGGCGGTAGCGGCTGACCGACGACCAGGTGTTGAGGTAGCCGATACACTGCTCGACGGTCCATTCTGCGGTCATGAACAGGTCCGGCGTCCTGATCTCCTCGAACGGGAAGGGAAGGCTGCGGTAGCCTGACTGAATGTGCCGGCGCTCCGGTTGCCAGTACGGACCCAACACCGGCTCGTAGAACGCGTCGATGACGGCATCGATTTCCGGCGTCACGCGGTGCAGCTCGTAGGCTGCCAGGACAAGGACGCCGTCCACGCGCCCGACCCTTTTGACTTCGGCGAAGAAGGCGTCGGGATCGAACCAGTGCACGGCCTGCGCCACCAGGATCAAATCGAACGAGTCATCCTCGAAAGACGTGTGTTCCGCGGGACCGACGCCGTAGCTGACACGTGGATGCGCCTCGGCCCGAGCGATCTGCTCGGCACTGGCGTCGGTCGCGCAGACCCAGTCGAAATGCGCGGCAAGGCTCAGCGCCGCCTGCCCGCTGCCGCACGCGCAGTCCCATGCGGCCTCATGACGAGGCGCCACGGAGGCCAGCCAGTCGAACAATGCCTCGGGATAATTCGGGCGGGAGCGCGCGTATTGGTCCGCGACGACCGAAAAATGATCCTTGAAGGCGCCCTCGCCCCTCAATGCCCGCCGGATGCTGCCATGGCGTCGCCCTTGAGGACGAAGCGCTTGCCGCAGTAAGGGCAGTCGATCTCGCGCTTGTCGCCCATGTTGAGGAATACCCGCGGATGGCCCAGCGGGCCGCCGCCGCCGTCACACACCACCTTGACGTCCTCGACCTCGACACGTTCGACCGGTTGCATGCGTCGTCATCTCCTCAAGAATCAGCGCCTTCGGGATGCTGCTGCCGGTTGACCGGCGGGACCGCCGGATGATACCCAAAGCGGCCCGACAATCAACTGTCGTTGTTGATCTGCCGGGCCACGGAGCCGACCCGCCGGCGGCTCCGGTTGATGCAGGTCGCGCAGCCCACTTCTGGTCGCCGGGGGAAGCGGAATCGGCGAAGGTGGGCAGGGACCTTTCGAGACGGTCCTGCGGGCCTCCTCAGGGTGAGGATACTCGGGATCTTCCGCATGCTGAGGAGGCTGCGACAGCAGCCGTCTCGAAGTACGGGGAAAATCTTCTCCGTCTTGCGCGGGCCGTCATCGCGACAGGGAGATCTTCCTCGTGGTGGCACCGATGCGCCCGTCGAGCGGGCGGGCGACGCCCCGCGGGGAATACCGCTTATGGAAGAGGAACACGGATTCGATGACACAGACTCTGCCCGACTATGCGGTCGAGGTCCGGGGCCTGACCAAATACTACAAGACGAAGGAGCGACTCTCGGCGAAACCGGCGCTCGACGACGTCAACCTGGCGATTCCCCGCGGCTCGCTGTTCGGCCTTTTGGGCCCGAACGGCGCCGGCAAGTCGACGCTCATCAACATCCTCGCGGGTCTCGTCATCAAGACGTCCGGCACCGCCAAGGTCTGGGGAATCGACATAGATGTCGACGCGCGCAACGCCCGCGCCGCGATCGGAGTCGTGCCGCAGGAGCTCAACATCGACCCGTTCTTCACGCCGCGCCAGCTCCTAAACCTGCAGGCCGGCCTGTATGCCGTGCCGCGCAAGGAGCGCGAGGTCATGGAGGTGCTGCGGGCCCTGCGTCTCGAGGACAAGGCGGAAGCCTACGCACGCACCCTGTCCGGCGGCATGCGCCGGCGCCTCCTCGTCGCCAAGGCGCTGGTCCACCGGCCGCCGGTGCTGGTGCTGGACGAGCCGACGGCGGGCGTCGACGTCGAATTGCGCCGCCAGCTGTGGGATTACGTGGTGCAGCTCAACCGGCAGGGGGTCACCGTATTGCTGACCACCCATTACCTGGAGGAAGCGGAAGAGCTGTGCGACTACATCGCCATCATCAACCACGGCAGGCTGGTGGCGCATGACGAAAAACGCGCGTTGCTGCGGCGGCTCGACGCCAAGACCGTGCACATCGCGCTGACCGCGGAGATCTCGTCCCTGCCCGAGGCCCTCGGCCCCTATTCGGCGGAGTTGACGGCGCCCGACTGCATCACCGTGCACTACCCGCCGAGCCGCGCGCGGATCAGCGATATTCTCGATGCCGTGCGCGGTGCGGGGCTCGAGATCAAGGACCTCTCGACCGAGGAGACCGACCTCGAGGACATCTTCCTTCAGCTGACCGGCAACGCCGTCGCAGCCGGCGGCAAGGCGTCCGACGCGGCGTAGGCCGATGGGCGAGGACTTTTCGCGGACCGGAACATCCGGCCTCACCCCCCTCCCCAACCCCTCCCCCTCTCAAGGAAGAGAGGCTTTTGATTTTGGCGGCCGCAGCGAACCAGCCCCTCTCCCGACCGGGCGGGGGAGGGGTTGGGAATACGGTGGGGACTGCGGCGGAGCCGGAAGATGCCTCTTCACGAATTCATGTGTCGTTGTGCTCCTCGTTCTCGTCGCGTTGCTGGCGGCATCGGGCTGCGCGCCGACCGTGACCGGGCTGGGGGAAACGAACGCGGAGTCGGTCCTCGCGGACGACCATCTCCTGACGGCGGACGGCACGCGCCTGGCGCTTCAGGCGTGGCGGCCGGACGGGCCGCCGGTGGCGGTGCTGGTCGGCCTGCACGGGTTCGGCGACTACGCCAACGGCTTCGACCAGCCGGCCTCCTGGTTGGCAGAGCGCGGCATCCTGACCTACGCCTACGACCAGCGCGGATTCGGCCGCACGGCGACGCGCGGAAAGTGGCCCGGCAGCGCGGCGCTGGTCGATGATTTCCGCGCCGCGGTACGGCTGGTCCGCGAGCGCCACCCCGGGGTACCGGTCTATGCCATCGGCGTCAGCATGGGCGGATCGGTGATCCTGGCGGCTCTCGCCGCGGGCCACCCGCCGCCGCTCGACGGCGCCATCCTCTCGGCGCCGGGAGTTGCCGGGGCGAACGGCATCGGCCCGCTGGAGCGGGCGGGGCTGTGGCTGGCGGCGCACACCCTGCCCTGGGCGACGGTTACCGGCGAGGGCGTGCGAACCCACCCGTCCGACAACATCGAGATGCTGCGCGGCCTGCGCCGCGACAGGCTGGTACTGAAAAAGGCGCGCATCGATTCAGTTTACGGTATGCTTCGCCTGGCCGACGAAGCCTACGCAGCGGCACCGGTCGTGCGCGGTCCGCTGCTGGTGCTGTACGGCCGCAAGGAGGACATCGTCCGGCGCGGCGGCCGGGCGGCGCTGCTCGCGGCGCTGCCGCGCGAGGCGCGGTGGCGGCTTGCGGAATACCCGGATGGCTACCATCTGCTGCTGCGCGACCTGAACGCGGAGCTGGTCTATGCCGACGTGCTGTCGTGGCTCGCCGACCGGGCCGCACCGCTGCCGTCCGGCGCCGAACGGCCGGACCGCAAATTGCTGCCCTGAGCGATCCGCGGGACGCTCAACTGGGGAGTGGAAACCGGGACCGCTTTCGGTTAAGGTGCGCCCCGCCTTGAATACGTGCGCCCGTAGCTCAGCTGGATAGAGCGTCGGCCTCCGGAGCCGAAGGTCAGAGGTTCGAATC
>CAYFYY010000162.1:0-5490 GCA_964347475.1 uncultured Flavobacteriales bacterium | reverse complement strand
GACATCTTGGCCAATATCCTTTCCGCAGATCTTGTCCAGCGCAGTTCCGCAATGCGTTGAGCGCCCCTGCGCCACATCGGCCCCGTCACCTCCACGCTACAGCCGGCACATGGCGCTGTTCATGCGGATGAGGCTCTGGCGCGGGATCAGGCTGGTCATCTGCAGCGCGACGTTGACGGTCTCGTGCCAGCCGCTGGCCGAGGCGTAGCGGGCGCCGAGCAGCTCCGCGGGCGGCAGCTCGGCCCAGGCCCGCCCCTCGAACAGCTGGAAGAACAGCGCCGTCTTGAGGTGCTCGCGCGGGAACCAGTAGCTGTTGGCGGCCAGCGCGACGCGCTCCAGCGCCGCCGTATCGAGGCCCTGCGATGCGCCGAGCTCGAGGAGGCCGAGCATCGCCGCGCCGTGGTTGCAGTCCTGGAACAGCGCCGGGTTGTCGCAGCACGGCCGGAAGGTGCGCGACGCGATCTCCGCGACCCGTGCCGCCTGCTCCGCGCTGAGCGCCAGCGCCGCGACGGAATCGAAATAGACGGCGCCGTTCGGTGCCTCGCCCAGGGTCCAGCCGGCGGTGCTGGCGAGGCGCGGCAGGTGCGGCCCCGCGGTCGGACCGTCTGCGTTGAACGGCGCCCTGGTCGCGAGGCCGACCGGCCACAGCAGGGTCAGCAGGTCGTTGGCGGTATCGGCGCCGAGGCGGATCGGCGCATCGGACGGCCCGGCGAGCAGCGCCGCCGTCCACGGCTTCATGCCGCCGCGCCTTGCATAGACGGCGCGCAGCTTGCCCGGCACCAGGGCGCCGGCGGCGATGATGCGCTGCAGGGAGTCGCCGAAGGCGATTCCGGTGTCGATGCCGCCGGCCGGCAGCACCGCGTCCATGACGTCGCGGAACGGCGCCCCGGCCCCGCCGCCGCGCCACAGCCGGTACCCGCCGGCGCCCAGCGCCGCCCCGGCCGCAAGCCCGGCCAGGGCGCCGAGGACGAAGCTGCGCCGCCCGGATGCCGTCATCAGTCGGTTTCCTCCGTGGTCCGAACGGCCCAGCCTTGCACGGGTCGCGTTAACGCCGGGCTAACGGCACCGCCGGACGCTGCAATACCCGATCACGCCGATGGGTCGGCCGGCGGCGCCGGTCTCCGCCGGCGGCGCACGGGCTGGGCGACTCCGCGCGCACGGGCAATGGCCGCCCGGAATAACCCAGTACCAAAATTGGGTACTTTTCAACCTCGAAAGTTTTTGCTAACGTCCCTGCTCCGACCCCGTGGGGGCTTGTCGGGTAACGATTAGGGAGAGCATTATGCGCACTTGGAAACGGCCTCAGATCGTCGAAATCGCTGTCGGCCTCGAGATCAACAGCTACGCCTGCGCCGAGTAATACCGGCCGCTACGGACGGCGCCGCGCAGGCGGCGCCATTTTTTTGCCCGGGTGATGTTGAAGGCGATCGTTCTCGGCGCTGCCGCCGGGGGCGGCTATCCGCAATGGAACTGCAACTGCGCGGTCTGCCATGCTGTGCGTGCGGGCAATGGGCGTGCGACGCCGGCGACCCAGTCGTCGCTCGCGGTCACGGCGGACGGTGAGCACTGGTTCCTGCTCAATGCCTCGCCGGACCTGCGCCAGCAGATCAACCAGACCCCTGCGCTGCAGCCGCGCGGCGGGCGTCGTCATTCGCCGATCGCCGGCATCGTCGTCACCAACGGCGACGTCGACCACATCGCCGGCCTGCTGACGCTGCGCGAGAGCCAGCCCCTGTCGCTGTACGGCACGGCGCGCGTGCTCGACGTGCTGGCGCGCAACAGCGTGTTCGGCGTCCTCAACCCGGAGTTCGTGCGCCGCACCGCGCTGCCGCTCGGCGCCGAGACGCCGCTCCGTCGCCCGGACGGCGCGGAGTCGGGCCTCGTGGTCGAGACCTTCGCAGTGCCGGGCAAGGTTGCGTTGTACCTGGAGGACGCGGCACGCGGCGCCGATTTCGGCACGGTCGCGGAGGACACGATCGGCCTGCGCGTCGCCGCGAACGGCCGCGAGCTCTACTACATCCCGGGCTGCGCCGCCTGCCCGCCGGAGCTGGCCGAGCGGCTGCGCGGCGCGAAGCTGCTGTTCTTCGACGGCACCACCTGGATCGACGACGAGATGCGGGCGACCGGCGTCGGTCACAAGACCGGGCAGCGCATGGGCCACATGTGCATGTCCGGGCCGGACGGCTCGATTGCCGCATTGCAACCGCTTGAAATCCGGCGCAAGGTGTTCGTGCACATCAACAACACCAACCCGGTGCACCTGAAGGACAGCCGTGAGCGGGCCGAGGCCGAGGCGGCGGGGTGGGAGATCGGCTACGACGGCATGGAGGTGGAGGCATGAGCGAAATGCCGGGACCGGACCGGCTCGAGGCGCGGCTGCGCGAAATCGGCGCGACGCGCTACCACGACCGGCACCCGTTCCACAAGCTGCTGCACGGCGGCAGGCTGAACAAGGGCCAGGTCCAGGCCTGGGCGCTGAACCGCTTCTGCTACCAGGCGGCAATCCCGCGCAAGGACGCCTCGCTGATCGGCCGCTGCGACGACCGCGCGCTGCGCCGCGAGTGGATCCACCGCGTCACCGATCACGACGGCGCCGGCGACGACCCCGGCGGCATCGAGCGCTGGCTGGTGCTGACCGAGGGCTTGGGGCTGGACCGCGACTACGTGGTCTCGCAGCGCGGCGCCCTGCCGGCGACGAAGTTCGCGGTCGAGGCCTATGTCCGCTTCGTGCGCGAGAAAACGCTGCTGGAGGCGGTCGCCTCGTCGCTGACCGAGCTGTTCGCGCCGAGCATCCACCGCGAGCGCATCTCCGGCATGCTGGAGAACTACGACTTCATCGGCGAGGAGGTGATGCAGTACTTCCGCCGCCGCCTCAACCAGGCGCCGCGCGACGCCGGCTTCGCGCTGGACTACGTGAAGGCGCACGCGCGCACGCCGGAGCAGCAGGACGCCGTGGCCGGGGCCCTGGTCTTCAAGACCGAGGTGCTGTGGTCGCAGCTCGACGCGCTGTACTTCGCCTATGTCGAGCCCGGCATGATCCCGCCCGGCGCCTTCGACCCGGCGGCGCCGACATGAGCGCCCGCACCGTGGTCACCGGCGCCTCGCGCCCGGCGCTGCCCAGGCACGTGCGGCTGCGCCACGACGAGAAGCGCGGCCGCTGGGTCATCCTGGCGCCGGAGCGGGTGCTGCTGCCGGACGAGATCGCCGTCGAGATCCTGCAGCGCTGCGACGGCGCCGCCACGGTCGACGACATCGCCGCCGCGCTGGCGCAGGACTACAGCGCGCCGGAGGACGAGATCCGCGCCGACGTGATCGCCGTGCTGCAGGACCTCGCCGACAAGGGATTCCTTGACGCATGAGCCTCGCCCCGCCGCTTGCCCTGCTGATCGAGCTGACGCACCGCTGCCCGCTGCGCTGCGCCTACTGCTCGAACCCCGTGGAGCTGGACGCGGCGAGCCGCGAGCTCGACACCGACACCTGGAAGCGGGTGCTCGACGAGGCCGCCGCGATGGGCATCCTGCAGGTGCATTTCTCCGGCGGCGAGCCGACGGCGCGCAAGGACCTCGAGGCGCTGGTCGCCCACGCTTCCGCGGCGGAGCTCTATGTCAACCTCATCACCTCCGGCGTGCTGCTCAGCGAGAAACGCATCGCGGCGCTGGCAGAGGCCGGCCTCGCCCATGTCCAGCTCGGCTTCCAGGACAGCGAGGCGGCGCGCGGCGAGTGGATGAGCGGCTATGACGGCGGCCATGCCAAGAAGCTCGCGGTCGCGAAGCTGATCCGCGACGCCGGCCTCGCGCTCACCGTCAACATCGTCGTGCACCGCCACAACGCCGATCGCGTCGCCGAGATGATCGCGATGGCGGTGGCGCTCGACGCCCACCGCGTCGAGATCGCCAACGTCCAGTACTACGGCTGGGGGCTGCGCAACCGCGCCGCGCTGATGCCGACGAAGCAGCAGCTCGAGGCGATGACGCGCACCGTCGAGGCGCGGCGCGAGACGCTGAAGGGCGTCATCGTCATCGACTACGTGATCCCCGACTACTACGCCAGCTACCCGAAATCCTGCATGGGCGGCTGGGCCCGAAGGTTCATGAACCTGACGCCGAACGGCAAGGCGCTGCCGTGCCATGCCGCCGAGACGATCCCGCACCTCGAATTCGACACCGTGACCGCGCGGCCGCTGGCCGAGATCTGGGAGCACGGCGAAGCGTTCAACGCCTACCGCGCGCCCGCCTTCCTGCCGGAGGGCTGCCGCGAGTGCGAGCGCCGCGAGATCGACTGGGGCGGCTGCCGCTGCCAGGCGCTGGCGCTGACCGGCGATGCCGCCAACATGGACCCGGTGTGCCGCTTCTCGCCGCACAACGCCGAGGTCCGCGCGCTCGCCGACGCCGACGCCGCCAGCGGCGAGGACGCGCTGGTCTACCGGACGTTTCAGGGGGCATAGAGAACCGCGCCCACTCGTGCCGGCCGCGGGGCGGCCTCATCCTGAGCTTGTCGAAGGGTGGCGACGGGATGGGGCGACGGAACTTCGATCCGGCGCCCCGTGGCGCCCCGCGACCCCACCGGGAGGCGCCCACTCGCACGCCGAGCGCCGGACTGGCCCCGGGAGCGGGCAGCGGATCTCCGATTCGATGCCCATGGCGGCGCGAGGCCCCCTTGCGGAGATGCCCACTCGTGCCGGCCGTCGGGCAGCAGCCCGTCATTGGCGCGGACTGTCTCGCGGCCGGCGCGGGGCCGCGGAACAAGCCCATGCGTCGAGGTTTTCTGCAGGTTACGGCACGATGTTGTGGGAAATCCCGAAACGGCGTCAAGCGTGCCCGGGCGGCTCGATCCCGGTGCAAAGTAATTTTGTTATAATAAGTAAACTGTGCCCGGAACTCAGGTGATTATCAAATCGGTACAGCCTTGGAAATCATTCTAAATAGAATCTAATAGCGCCTCTATGTCTTTTTTGAAATCCTGGTAATCAATTCGTTCCGAAAACTGCGGATCTTTAATAACTTTTCTACGCAAATGTTCGAGCATATCTTTCGCCAAATCTTCTTTATCATTTTCCAGGCAAAATCTTGCCACTGCTATTGTAATAGTGGTTTCTTTTGATAAGTCTAAAAACCCAAAATCTTTTGCTTTTTCAAATAATGATAGCGCCTCAGAAAGTTTAATATTCCGATTAATTGATAAATGAATCTTCCACTCCAAAATACATCTTCTTATATAATATTTGAGAGCTTCATTTTTTTGCCTTTGGTATCCACTTTTTCTCTAATTCACACAATTGCGATATAGCATCCTCGTCGTTCATGGATTTATCATTAGCTATTTCAGAAATTATTTGCACAATAGCATCTAAGAACTTCTCAATAAATTCCTTTTCATGATCAGAAACCATATATTACCTCGCAATTCCTGGGACAGTATACTTCGCAATTCCTGGGACAGTATACTTATTTCCGTTCTCCCACGTGCAGGCTGCTTGAATTAAGTATACTG
>CAYFYY010000161.1:0-5553 GCA_964347475.1 uncultured Flavobacteriales bacterium | reverse complement strand
AGCGTGCTCTTGCCGCTGCCCGATTCGCCGACGACGGCGACGGTCCGACCGCGACCGACCTTGACGCTGACGTCTTCGAGGACCGTGACTTGTCCGCCGTAGCTTGCGGTCACGTCGCGCACCTCGAGCAAGGGTACGGGCGAGTCGTCGGGAGGCGACTCCTGCTTCCGGTAGGAGCGCACGGCGAGAAGCCGCCGCGTGTAGTCCTGCTTCGGATTGGCGAGCATCTCGCGCGCATCACCCTCCTCGATCAGATCGCCGTAGCGCAGCACCATGATGCGGTCGGCCATCTGCGCCACCACGGCAAGGTCGTGGGTGATGTAGATCGCCGCGGTATCGAACTCGTGGACCACGTCCTTGATCGCCGCCAGCACCTCGATCTGCGTCGTCACGTCAAGCGCCGTGGTCGGCTCGTCGAAGATGATCAGGTCCGGCCGGCAGGCCATGGCCATGGCGGTCATCGCGCGCTGCAGCTGGCCGCCGGACACCTGGTGCGGATAGCGGAAGCCGATATTCTCGGGATCCGGCAGGCGCAGGCGGCGGTACAGCTCCATCGCCTCCTTCTCCGCCTCGGCCCTGGATTTTACCCGATGCTGCACCGGCGTCTCGGTATACTGGTCGCTCAGCTTGTGCGCGGGATTGAAGGACGCGGCGGCGCTCTGCGCCACATAGGCGATGCGCGAGCCGCGCAGCCGGCGCAGCTGCTCATCGGAGGCCGCGCGCAGATCCATGCCGTCGAACACGATCGTGCCGCCGGTGATGCGGCAGCCGGGCCGGGCGAAGCCCATGCCGGCGATGCCGGACTCGCCGATCAGACCCAGCACCTCGCCGCGCCGCAGCGTCAGGTCGATGCCGTGGACGATCTCGTTCCACTGCCCTTCGGACTGACCCTCGATGCGCAGTCCGCGCATCTCGAGCAGCAGGTCGCCTTTGTCCTTGTCGTCATTTTTCATCGCGTATTCCGCTCGTCTTGTGCAGAAACCAGTCGACGACGAAGTTGACACCGACGGTCAGAAGGGCGATCGCCCCGGCCGGAAGCAGCGGCGTCGTCTCGCCGAAGGTGATCAGCGTCGCATTGTCGCGCACCATGCTGCCCCAGTCGGCCGTCGGCGGCTGGATGCCGAGGCCAAGAAAGCTGAGGGCGCTGATGAACAGGAACACGAAGCAGAAGCGCAGCCCGAACTCGGCGACCAGCGGCGGCATCGAATTGGGCAGGATCTCGCGCGTGATGATCCACCAGGTCCTCTCGCCGCGAAGCCGCGCCGCCTCGACGAAATCGAGCACGACGATGTTCATCGACACCGCCCGGGCGAGCCGGAACACGCGCGTCGAGTCGAGCACCGCGATGACGAGAATCAGGACCGGGATCGAGGTTCCGGTGATGGTCAGGATCAGGAGCGCAAAGATCAAGGTCGGGATCGCCATGAGGACGTCGACCAGCCGCCCCAGGAGCTGATCGGCCCAGCCGCCGAGCGTCGTCGCCAGCAGACCGAACACGCCGCCGATCAGGAAAGCAAGGCAAGTGGTCGCGAAAGCGATTCCGATGGTGTTGCGGGCGCCATAGATCAGCCGAGTCAACATGTCCCGGCCGAGATTGTCGGTGCCCAGGATGAACCCGTCCTCGCCGCGGGGCAGGAACTCCGGCCCGACGATCTCGGACTCGCCATACGGCGCCAACACCGGTGCGAATACGGCGACGAACACATACAAGGCGATGACAAGGAGTCCGAAGATCGCCGTGGGTGGCGCCGACTTCGCGAATTTCCAGAGTTTTCCCATTGCCTCGCCGCAGCCTATTTCGGATGCATGAGTCTGGGATTGCTGAGAATGGACAGAACGTCAGCCGTCAGATTCAGCAGAATGTACGTGGCCGCGAAGATCAGGCAGCTTGCCTGCACAACCGGAATGTCGCGCTTGATAACGGAGTCGACGAACAGCTGGCCCAGTCCCGGATAGACGAAAACGACCTCGACGACGACCACGCCGACGACGAGATAGGCGAGGTTGATGACGATCACGTTGATGATCGGCGCCAGCGCGTTCGGCAGCGCGTGATGGGTGATGATGCGCGATCGTGTGATCCCCTTGAGCATCGCCATTTCGATATAGGGGCTGGCCAGGAGGTTTATGATCGCGGCACGGGTCATGCGCATCATGTGGGCGACGACCACGAGGGTCAGCGTCAGCGCCGGCAGGATGACCCGGTATACGTGCTCCCAGAACCCGAGGTCGGCGCTGACGTTCGAGATGCTGGGAAAGAGGTTCGCCTCGACCGCCAGCCAGAGGATCAGGATGTAGGCGACGAAGAATTCCGGGAACGAGATCGACGTCAGCGTCAGGACGTTGACCGTCCGGTCGAAGATGCTGTTGCGGTAGAGCGCCGCCAGCACCCCGAGGGTGACCGCCAGCGGCACCGAAATGACCGCCGCCGTCGCCGCGAGAAACAGGGTGTTGGCGAATCGTACGCCGATCAGCTCGGAGATTTCCCGCTTGTTGGCCAGCGACCTGCCGAAGTCGCCCTGGACCATGCCACCGAGCCAGTCGAGATAACGCGTGTGCGGCGGCAGGTCGAGGCCCAGCTCGCGGCGGAACGCCGCCACTGTTTCCGGGGTCGCGGCCTGACCGAGAATCGCCTCGGCCAGATCACCCGGCAGGAGCTCGACGCCGAGAAAGATGATCAGCGAGACGACGAAGAGCGTGAGGAGGCCCAGCGCCAGGCGCTGGGCCACCATTTTGAGTATTTTGGCCATCGGCCAGGTCCGTGGTGATCAGGCGAACCACCACCGCTCGATGCAGCGGAATCCGTCAAGGCTCCAATTGGCCCCCAGCTTCTCGTGCTGCACCTTGTTGGATATGCCCATGACGTAATTGGCGAACATCGGCACCACGACGCCGCCCTCGTCGCGAACGATCTTTTGCAGCTCGAAATACATCTGGCGCCGCTTGGCCTCGTCCAGTTCCGCGCGGGCCTCGACGAGGACCTGGTTGAACCGTTCGTGGTTCCAGTAGGTGTCGTTCCACGGTACGCCGGCGGCATAGGCGGTCGAGAACATCCAGTCCTCGGTCGGACGGCCGCCCCAGTACACGGCGCTCCACGGCTTCTTGAGCCAGACGTTCGACCAGTAACCGTCGTTCGGCTCGCGCACGACATTGATGTTTATCCCCGCCTTCGCGGCGTGTTCCTTGTAAAGCACGGCCGCGTCGACCGCCCCCGGGAACGCCGCATCGGCGGCGCTGAGGTCGACCTTGAGGCTCGACAGGCCGGCCTGCTTGAGATGGAACTTGGCTTTGTCGGGATCGTATTTCCGCTGTTCCAGATCGTCCGCATGGAACCGGTTCGAGCGGCCGATCGGATGGTCGTTGCCGACCACGCCATGGCCGCGCAGGATCGTCTTCACCAGGGCCTCGCGATCGATCGCGTGCTTCAGCGCAAGCCGGACGTTGTTGTCGGTGAAGGGGTCGGTGTCGGTGCGCATGGCGAAGGTGTAGTGCTGCGTCCCGCTGACCTCTTCGATCTTGATATTGCGATTGCGGGCGAGAAGATGCGCCGTTTTCAGGTCGACCCGATCCATCGCGTCGATCTCGCCGGTGGTCAGCGCATTGGTACGCGCGGCCACGTCGAGGATCGCCAGGACCTCGGCGCCGTCGAAATGCGCGCGGTCGCTCTTCCAGTAGTTGGGGTTGCGCTTCAGCGCGGTGCGCACGCCGGGCTCGTAGCTCTCGACGACATAGCCGCCAGAGCCGATTCCCGACATCGGGTCCAACTTGCCGTCCTTGGCCGGCAGGATGGCGACGTGATAGTCGCTGATAATGAAGGGGAAGTCGGCGTTGCCGGTCTTCAGATTGAACACGACGGTATCCTTGCCGTCGGCCTTGACCTCGGCGATCGGCTCCAGGATCGCCTTTGCCGCCGATTTCGAATCCTCGCCGAGATGATGTTGGATCGAGGCGATCACGTCGCCCGAATCCATCGTCTTGCCGTTATGGAATTCGACGCCCTGGCGTAGTTTGAAGGTCCAGGTCTTGGCGTCCGCTGTGACCTCCCAGGATTCGGCGAGCTCGGGGACCAAATCGCCGGTGTTGGCCACCTCGGTCAGGTTGCCGTAAACGGCGCCGCCGACGACCTGCATATACAGGTTCTCGAAGGTACCGGGGTCGAGCGAGTCGGTGGTCGAGCCATGACCGATTCCGAGGCGCAGGGTGCCGCCCTTCTTCGGCGTCGCCGCAAAAGCGCGGCCCGCCATCGAGGTGGCCAGCGCCGTGGTCGCGCCGAGCGCCGTCGCGGCCTGCATGAAGTGGCGGCGGGTAATCGTTCCGGCGGCCAGCATTTTTGTGTAGTCATCCAGTTTGCGCATGTGTTTGCCTCCCATGCATCATTTAACGCGGTTCGCGCCCCTGCGATGGCCTCGCCAAGGCTTTCCGATCCCAAGCATTCCCGAATCGCTGAACCGCTCTCCCATTTATCTGCGACATATTGTTCTACGTTCGGCCGCCCAACGCAAACATTCTGTATTCGAAGCGTCGGGAAACATTCGTTTTGCGGCCTGTTCCAGAATGACTCAGCGGTGTCACGCACCTCGCCTTCGGCCGTCACCGCAGGCGAGCCCGCGCCGATTTTGCAGCGTATGCGTCACAGCGGCCGCCGCGCCATTTCCAGATGCAGCGCCGATCCTTCGTAGGGGTGCGCGGCTGCCACCGCCTCATCGAGCTCGACGCCGAGGCCCGCCGCCGTCGGCGGAATCACGTGGCCGTCCTCCCAGCGCACCGGCGTCCTGAGGATTTCCGCGTGGAACCCGCCCCAGCATTCGATGCCTTCGAGAATCAGGAAGTTGGGGGAGCACGCGGCGAGCTGGATGTTCGCCGCCCCCTCGACCGGCCCGCAATACAGGTGCGGCGCGATCTGCGCGTAATGTGCCTCGGCCATGCCGGCGACCTTCTTGGCCTCCAGGAGGCCGCCGACGCGACCGAGCGCCGGCTGCAGGATCGCCGCCGCGCCGCATTGCAGGACGCGGGCGAACTCGTACTTCGTCGTCAGGCGCTCGCCGGTCGCGATCGGGATCGAGGTTTTGCGGGCCACCCGCGCCATCTCCTCCGGCATCTCCGGCGGTACCGGCTCCTCGAGCCACAGCGGATCGTACGGCTCGAGCCGCCGCGCAAGGCGCACCGCGCCGGCCGGTGTGAACTGCCCGTGCGTGCCGAACAGCAGATCCGCCCTGTCGCCGACCGCTTCGCGCAGGGCCTTGGCGAAGCGCTCGGACCGGTCGAGCGCCGTGCGCGACGGCTGGCGCGGGTCGAAGGCGGAATACGCGCCGGCGGGGTCGAACTTGAGCGCGGTGAAGCCTTGCGCGACGTATTCGGCGGCCCGTTCGGCGGACCGATCCGCATCGGCGTAAATGCCCTCGTCGTCGCCGGCCGCGACGTCGGGGTAGATATAGGTGTAGCTGCGCAGCCGCTCGTGCACCCGCCCGCCGAGCAGCTCGTAGACAGGCTTGTCCAGCGCCTTGCCGACGATGTCCCAGGAGGCGATCTCGATGCCGCTGAGGACGGCAACCA
>CAYFYY010000160.1:0-5587 GCA_964347475.1 uncultured Flavobacteriales bacterium | reverse complement strand
CACCAGCGCGGCGGCCAGCGCGGCGGCAAATATCCCCGCAACAAGTCGCCGATGAAGGTGCCGGGACGGCGACGCCGCGCCCTCGACACGGATACCTGGACGGTCTCCGGCCATACGCGCCTTGCGCACGTGATCGGGACGACCTGGATCCAGTCGATGTGCGGTTCGCAGCAGCTTGCCAAGCGGTTCGAGGAGTTGACGGTGCAGAACCCGCACCAGATTCGCTCCTTCGACAAGCAGGAGATCATCGACACGCTGAAGAAGCGTGTCGACTCGGGCGGCATGGTGGTGCTCAACCAGGACATCTATCTGGTCGACCCGATCGGCGCACGTTTCGCCGACATCATATTCCCCGCCTCCACCTGGGGCGAGGAGACCTTCATGCGGGCCAACGGCGAACGCCGTCTGCGGCTGTACAACAAGTTCTACGATCCGCCGGGCGACGCCAAGCCCGACTGGTGGATCATCGGACAGCTCGCCAAGAAGATGGGATTCGATGGTTTCGACTGGAAGAATTCCAACGACGTGGCCGAGGAGGCGTCGCGGTTCTCGCGCGGAAGCCGCAAGGACTTCCACATGATCAAGATGGCGGCGCACCGCGAGGGCAAGACCTTGCACCAGAAGCTGAACGAGTTCGGCACCAACGGCATCCAGGGTCCGGTGTTCATGAAGGCCGACGGTTCGCTGGAAGGCACCAAGCGCCTGCACGACACGACCCGCAAGCTGCCCGAAACCGGGCCCACCGGTGCAAACGTGTTCAACAAGAAGCTGACGCATTTCAACAGCCAGACCGGAAAGTGCAACATCCAGAAATCGCCTTGGGATCTGTTCTCGGATTACTGGGAGTGGATGAGGCCCAAGGACGATGAACTGTGGTGCACCTCCGGGCGAACCAACGAGCGCTGGCAGTCCGGTTTCGATGATCGTCGGCGTCCGTACATCGTGCAACGGTGGCCCGACAACTATGTCGAGATCCATCCTGACGATGCGAAGGCCCGCGGCATCGAGAACGGCGACCTACTGATGGTCTATTCGGAGCGGGTTCCCGGTCTGAAGGAGACCATCCTGGGCGTTCACGGCAGCGACTACACCTTCACCGGCCAGATGAAGGCGGGGAACGTGGAGCTGACCAAGGCCGCGGTGACCGGGGTCGCCATGGTGACGCGCCATATCAAGAAGGGCGTCGTCTATATGGACTTCCTGCATACCGCTCAACCCGCGAATTCGCTGGAAGGTCGGGTCGTCGACTGGATCAGCGGCAATTACAACTACAAGATCGGCGTCGCAAAGGTGAAGAAGATCGGCGAGTCGCCCTACAAGCGCTCCTTCCGCTCGATGTCCTTCGCCCCGCGCGACATCATCTGACGACTGCCCACGGGGACCGGCCCGGCGCTTCGGCGCCGGTCCGCGACCCGACACGATCAACTTGAACGACAACAATCTTGCACGGCAAAGATGACCGCATACCCTGCCCCGAGCGACACTTCGACCCCGAATACGATGGAATTGCCGCTGCTGGACAGAATCTGCGCCCGCCTGTCCGAAATCCTCCGCGGCGGCGCCGACGTGCACCGCACGGTCGCGGCGCAGTCCCTGGGGACGATCGGAACACCGGAATGCGTTCCGGCGCTGCTCGACGCGCTCCTCGACGAGGATCCCGACGTGCGGGTGGACGCGGCGACCGCATTGGGCCGGATCGGCGATCCGGACACCGCGCCCAGGCTGATGGAGAACCTGCTGGGCGATTCCTGCGCCGAGGTCAAGCTGGCCGCCATCGATGCGCTGGTCGCCATGCGTTACGAACCGCTTGTCCCCTGGCTCGTTCGGCTGCTCAAGGGCCGCGATCAGGATATCGCCTGGGACGAGGACGAGATCTACCATGATGGCTGGGACGACTGGGTCGATATCCAGGTGAAGGCCATCGCGGGCTTGGCGCAGCTCGGCGCCGCCGAGGCCGTTCCGGACATCGTCGAGGCCTTGGACGACGAGTTCGGCCAGGACCTGAGCGAAGTCGGGTTTGCCGCCCTGGCGCGCCTTGGCGACGGCGGCGCCGCGGCACTGGTTCGCTATATGGATGGCAAGGACCAGCGTCTTGCGCGCCGCGCCGTGGCGTCGCTGGCAGAGTCCGACCTGCCGACCGCCTGGGATGCGGTGGGCCGCGCGTTGACCAGCCGGTCGCGCGAAATCCGCCAGGCGGCGCTGGCGGCCCAGGCCGCGCGCCATCCCAGGGATCCACGCCTCGTCGAACTGTTCGTCGACCGGCAGCCCGCCTTGCGCGCGGAGGCGATCAGGCGCCTCGGCCGTCTCTACCCGGCGCGAACGGCGATTCTGCTGCGCGATTCCAACTGGGATGTGCAGCAGGCGGCCCTGGAGGTGATCGCCGGAGCCCCGGACCTGTTCGACGGCGACGAACTCAGGGACCTGCTGCGCACCCGGCTGCAAAGCGAATCCGCTGCCGTCGGTGCGAAGGCTCTCAAGGCCGTCGCTGCGCTGTTGGGCGAAGCGGCGCTGCCGGACGTCCTGTCGGCGCTGACCGACCGAGATTTGCCGCTCACGCGCAGACTTGCCGCCGTCGCTGCCCTCGGCGCCATCGGCGGCGAGCATGCCATTGCCGGTTTCACAGCGGTGCTGGGCGACAGCGAGCGCCAGATCCGACTGGACGCGATGGCTCAGCTTGCCGTGCTGGCGCAGGCGGAGCCATGGCCCAACCCCGCTGGCTACGCGCTGCTCGCCGCATTGCGGGGGGAACTGATACCCGAACCCGCAGAGTCGCCCGACGCCATGGAGAACGTTGCAGAAGAAGCGGCGGGAGACGACGATGCCAACTCGCTCGAAGACGCGCCTGTGGCGGACATCATCCCGACCTCGACCCTGCAGGCCATCCTCGACAACGACCAACGCGCTGCAGAAGTCGCGGAAGCGTCCGACCCGGTACTGACCGAAGAGGACGAGGAATTCCTCGAGCTTTCCCGTCTGCGCGCGATGCGAAAGAACAAGGTCTCGCCGAACCCTGTGGTTGCGCCGCACCAGGACGTCCGCATGTTCGCAGCGCGGGTTCTCGGCAGTGTAGCGCATGACGATGTCGCGATAGCCTTGGCTGGAGCGCTCACCGATCATGACGAGGAGGTCCGCCACTCAGCGGCCGACTCCTTGGCGCAGATCTCCGGAATGCTCGATGACCCGCCGCAGGCGGCACTCGATGCCCTCATGGAAATCGCCGTTGGCAAGGATCGCGATCTACGCCTGTTCGCAGCGCGCGCCACCGCCAACATCGCCGACCCCGCCTGTCGGGGTCTGCTGCGTCACCTGTTGGAGGACGAGGACGACTTCGTTCGCGCGGAGGCCGTGCGCGGCCTTGCCGCCCTGCAGGATGACGCGACAACCCTTGAGCCGTTCCTGACCGACGACGACGCAGGGGTGCGCGAGGTGGCGGCCCGCGCGATCGCCGCCACCGGCCAGCCTGGCGCCATCGACAGCCTGGTCGATTTCGCGTTTGTCCGGGAAGGTTTCCACAAGGAGCTGGCGGCGCGCTTGCTGCGTGCCATGGATCCGGATGCCGCCAGCGCCGGGTTCCTCTCGGTCCTTGGGGATGAAGGCCGCATGCGCGTCTGGCTCATCGCGATGGTGGCCCTCGCAGAACTGAACCGTCCGTCAACCGATATGGCCCGCCCGCAGCGCGGGTCGGAGACAACGAGGAAGGAGATATCATGACAAGCGCGAGAGTGCTGGGATATCTGGCCGTCGGCGCTGCGGTGGTCCTGGCTCTGCCGGGTGCCGCGAAGGCGGCCAAGGCGAAATACACCGAAGCCACCGTTGAGAACGGCGGCAGCGTCAAGGGCAAAGTGACCTTCGAAGGCGCGCTCCCGGGCGACGCTATCGAGAATATCCTGATCACCAAGAACCCCGAGGTTTGTGGCACCGGCGAGCGGGAGGTCGTGTGGATCGACGTCAAGGACGGCGCGTTGCGTGGCGTCTTCGTGTTCATCGACGATATCCGGGAGGGCAAGGCCTGGCCCGAGCCCGCGGGCGGCACCTACCTGATCGACCAGAAGGGCTGCCGGTTCACACCCTGGGCACAGGTCATCAAACCGGGCCCGATCACCATCCGCAACAGCGATCCCGGCGTGCTGCACAATATCAACACGCGTGAGATGATCGGAGTCGAGAAGGGCCGCGTGGTCAAGCGCACGATGTTCAATTTCGGCCAGCCCGATCCGGGTGACATCGAACAGGCCATCAAGCCGCGCCGCTCGCCCTACATCTCGATCAACTGCGAAGCACACAATTTCATGTTCGGTTTCATGATGGCGCCGCCGCACCCCTATGCGGTCGTGGTGGGCGAGGACGGCTCGTTCGAGATCGACGGCATCCCGCCGGGCGACTACGAGCTGAAAGCCTGGCATCCGACCATCGGCATCCAAGAGACCAAGATCACGGTCCCCGCCGGCGGCGCGGCCGAGGCGAACTTCAGTTTCACGGCGCAGTAATCTGCGACGACCGGGTCACGAACGATGGCACGCATCCCGAAGATACATGTGTCTCGCCTGGGCTGGGCGGGACCGGCACTACTTGCGCTGCTGCTGGTCCTCGTTGCCACACCGGCGCTGGCGCAGGACGCCAATGAATACCGGCAGTTCCTCGGGATCGATTCCCGGAAACTGGTCTGGTTCCTGGCGCAGATGCACCTGTTCTTCGGCGCTTTCGTGCTCGGCGTGCCATTGTTCGCGGTCATCATCGAGTTCATCGGCTGGCGCAACGGAGACCAACGCTTCGACAAGCTGGCGTATGAATTCACCAGCCTGTTGAGCGTGGCCTATGCCACGACCGCTGCGCTCGGCGGTCTGCTCGCCTTCGCGCTTTTCACGCTCTACCCGACCTTCATGGGCTCCATGGCGGGAATCTTCAAGGACGTGATGTTCATCTACGCCCTGTTGTTCTTCGCCGAGACCTTCTGCCTCTATCTCTACTACTACGGGTGGCGGGCGATGAACCGGACCGAGCCGTTCAACCACACGGTTCGGACGGGTTTCAAGATCGCCAGCGGGATCGTGCTGGCGATCACGGTGGTCTTCTTCCTTGGCGGTTTCGGACCGGAGATGCGGGGCGACACCCGCGCCTTCATGGCATTGCTCTATTTCCTGCCGCTCGGGCTCGGCCTGCTGATCGTCAAGGATTTGAAGAGCATCCATATCCTGATCGGCGTGTTCTTGAATATCGCCGGCACCGCGATCATGCAGGCCGCCAATTCCTGGGCGGGGTTCATGATGAGCCCCGTCGGGATCGATGAGGCCGGCCAGTTCATTGGCACCACGTGGCAAGCCTTCGAGAACATCCTGGCGACGCCCGTTGCGGTCCACCGCATGCTTGGCAACCTCGCCTTCGGCGGCCTGGTTGCCGGGTCCTACGCGGCGGTCAAGTTCATCGGTGCCAAGACAGCGGAGGAGAAGGCCCATTACGACTGGATGGGCTACATCTCCAACTTCGTCGCCATCGCGGCGCTGATTCCGCTGCCTTTCGCCGGCTATTATCTTGGTCGCGAGGTCTATTCCACGAGCGCCGTCATGGGCAACAACATGATGGGCGGCGA
>CAYFYY010000159.1:0-5845 GCA_964347475.1 uncultured Flavobacteriales bacterium | reverse complement strand
ACTGCCGGCGGCCGGGGCGACGCTGCCTCGCCGCCGGTCATTTTGCGCCCTATATCAATTGCCTTCGGGCAAATCTTGGACGACGGACCGATGGCGGACAAGAGTCGCAAGGAACGCGAGACGCTGCAGCGGCGCTTTGCCGGGGCGGGCTACATCGCCGACCCGGAGCTCGCCACCGCGGTCCTCCTGATGAAGCGCCTCGAGCGCCCGCTGATGCTGGAGGGCGAGGCGGGCGTCGGCAAGACCGAGGTCGCCAAGGCGCTCGCCGCCGTGCTCGACCGCCCGCTGATCCGCCTGCAGTGCTACGAGGGGCCCGACGCCAACGCCGCGGTCTACGAGTGGAACTACCAGGCGCAGCTGCTGGCCATCAAGATCTGGGAGAGCGAAAGCGTCTCGCCCGAGGAGAAGCGCCGCCACGTCTTTCAGGAGGAGTTCCTGTTGCGCCGGCCGCTCTTGGAGGCGATCAGCAGGGACGAGCCGCCGGTCCTCCTGATCGACGAGATCGACCGCGCCGACGAGGAGTTCGAGGCCTATTTGCTGGAGGTCCTGTCCGACTTCCAGATCACCATCCCAGAGCTCGGCACCGTCAAGGCGGTCTCGATCCCCTACGTGGTGCTGACCTCGAACGGCACGCGCGAGTTGAGCGACGCGCTGCGCCGTCGCTGCCTCTACCACTGGGTCGACTTCCCCAGCGAGGACAAGGAGCTGCGCATCGTCACCGCGCGCGTGCCCGGCATCGACGCGCAGCTCGCCGCGCAGGTCGTGCGCTTCGTCCAGGCGCTGCGCCGGGAGGACCTGCGCAAGGCGCCCGGCGTCGCCGAGACGCTCGACTGGGCGCGCGCGCTGACCGGTTTCGAGCTCGCCGACCTGCGCGACGACCCGCCGGCGGTGCGCGAGAGCCTGCTGTGCCTCCTGAAGACCCATGCCGACCAGCAGAGCCTGCCGCTGGAGAAGGTCGAGGCGATCATGGGGCGGGTGCTGTGAGCGCGCGCGCCGATACCGCAGACGCAGCCGGCGGCGCCCCTATCGTCCGCCGCCTGGTCGGATTCCTGCGGCTGCTGCGCGACAACGGCTTTCCGGTCGGCATCGCCGAGGCGCTGGATGCGGCGCGGCTGGCGCGCACCGTCGACCTCGCGGACCGCCGCGCCTTCGGCTGGGCGCTGCGCGCGCTGCTGTGCTCGACCCGCACCGACTGGCGGCGCTTTGACGAGCTGTTCGCGTTCTACTGGCTGCGCCGCGGCGCGAAGCGGGCGGTGCGCAGCAATGCGGGGGCCGCGCGCAACGGCGTGCAGGCCGGGAACGGCGTGCTCCCGCCGTCCGGCCCGGCGGGCCTCGCCGACCGCGTCATCCGGGCACCGTCCGGCGATGCCGGCGCCGGCGAGGGCACGCGCGGCGGCGCCAGCGCGGCGGAGGCGCTGGCCGCGACCGACCTGCGGCACCTCGCCGATCCCGAAGCGATGGCGCGCGTGCACGACCTCGCCGAGCGGCTTGCCCGACGCATGCGCTATCGCATCACGCGGCGCCACCGGCTGCGCCGGCGCGGCCGCGTCCCCGACCTGCGCGGCACCATCCACCGCAGCGTCAAGTACGGCGGCACGCCGCTCGAGCTGAGGTTCCGCCGGCGCCACCCGAAGCCGGTCAACCTGGTGCTGATCCTCGACGCCAGCGGCTCGATGAACCTGTACAGCAGCCTGTTCGTGCGCTTCGTCCGCGGCGTCCTCGGCAGCTTCCGCGACGCCGAGGCCTTCGTCTTCCATACCCGCCTCGCCCACATCAGCCCGGCGCTGAAGGAGAAGAACCTCGAGCGCGCGCTGGAGCGCATGGCGATCCTCGCCAGCGGCTGGTCCGGCGGCACGCGCATCGGCGACTGCCTGCGCCGCTTCAACGACCAATACGCCGCCGGCATCCTCAATTCCCGCTCGGTCGTGATCGTCATGAGCGACGGGTACGATACCGGCGCGCCGGCGCTGCTCGGCGAGGAGATGCGGCGCCTCAAGCGGCGCGCCCGCAAGGTGGTGTGGCTGAACCCGCTGATCGGCTGGCAGGGCTATCGGCCGGTGGCCGGCGGCATGGCGGCGGCGCTGCCGCATGTCGATTTGTTCGCCCCGGCCCACAATCTGGAGAGCCTGATGGAGCTGGAGCCGGTGCTGGCGCGGCTGTAGGGCGGCGCGACCTCATGCTTCGAGACGGGCCGTTCGGCCCTCCTCAGCATGAGGACACGGACGGAGGAGCCTCATCCTGAGGAGGCTGCGCAGCAGCCGTCTCGAAGGGTGAGGTCGCGCGCTACCGGTCATGGCGGACCGGCGGCCGCGTCGACAGGGAGAGAGGACATGAGCGACGAGCGCGAGGACATCATCGACTGCATGGCCCGCATGAAGGGCGAGGAGATCCCCTTCGCCGTGGCCACCGTGGTCCGGGTCGAGGGCGCGGCGGCGGCCCGCGTCGGCGCCAAGGCGGTGATCCGCGGCGACGGCGAGGTGGTGGGGTGGATCGGCGGGGGCTGCACCGCGGGCGTGGTGCGCAAGGCCGGACTGAAGGCGCTGGTCGACGGCCAGGCCCGCCTGATCCGCGTGCAGCCGGACACGGCGCCGGACGGCGACGACGGGGTTGAGAGCCACCGCAGCGCCTGCCCCAGCGGCGGCACCGTCGAGGTGTTCGTCGAGCCGGTACTGCCGCGCCCGGCGCTGCTGATCGCCGGCGCCTCGCCCGTGGCGCGCGCGCTCGCCGACCTCGCGCACCGGCTCGGCCACGCGGTCACCGTGGCGGCGCAGCCGGCCGACCTCGACGGGTTTTCGAAATCCGTGCAGCGCATCGCCGGCTTCGACCTTGCCCGGGCACCGCGTGCCGGCTCGGCCTTCATCGTCGTGGCAACCCAGGGCAAGCGCGACCGCGAGGCGCTGCAGGCGGCGCTGCAAACCGGTGCGCCCTACGTCGCCTTCATCGGCAGCCGCAAGAAGGGCGCGGCGATGCGCGCGGCGATGGCCGAGTCCGGGATCGCCGCCGACCGCATCGCCGCCCTGCGCTGCCCGGCCGGCCTCGACATCGGCGCCCACACGCCGGAGGAGATCGCGCTGTCGGTGCTCGCCGAGATCGTCCAGGAACGCCGCCGCGGCCCCGCCGCCGAGGCCGTGCCCGACGTGAGCGCGGCGACGCGAGAGGCGACGCCCGAACCGCGCAAGGCGGAGGACGCCGGCGGCTGCTGCGACCACTGAGGCGCCCGGGCCGCCGGGCCGGGCACGGTAACAGGTTTGCCGGGGCGTTTCCCGGCCGTTGTGGTAAGCTCGCCGCAACCGCTACCGCGAGGACGAACCTCGACGTCGGAAAACGGGGAGGACCACAATCATGGCAATCGCGCAAAAACTTGCTGTCTTCATCTCTGCGCTGGCGGTGCTGCTGGCCGGCGCGGCGCCGGGTCGCGCGCAGACCGAATTCGCGGGCGAGACCGGCGACGGCGCCTTCTACAGGATCGTCGTGCCCGACGCCTGGAACGGCGACCTCGTGATCTGGAACCACGGATTCAGCCTCGCGCCGCCGGGGCCGGTCACGGATCTCGATCTCGGTCCCCTGGCGGGGCTGCAGCTCGCCGAGGGATACGCCGTCGCGGCGTCGAGCTACCGGCAGACCGGCTGGGCCCTGTTCAAGACCAAGAACGACCTGCAGAACCTCATGGACATCTTCAAGGCGGAGGTGGGGACGCCCGACGAGGTCCTCGTGACCGGCGCCTCGCTCGGCGGCCTCGTTACCGCGGCGGCGGTCGAGGAGGCGCATCTCGGCAACGTGACCGGCGCGCTGAGCCTGTGCGGCGCCGTCGCCGGCAGTCCGAACTGGAACGGCGCGCTCGATCTGCGGCTGATCTACGATGCGGTCTGCGGCGCGGTGCCCGGCGCCCGGATTCCCGGCGGCGCCGAGGGGCTTCCCGAGGGAGTCGAGCCGACCCAGCAGGACCTTGCGCTCGCCGTCCATGCCTGCACGGGGATCCTGGTCCCGCCGGCGCTGCGTACCCCGGCGCAGAGCGCGAACCTGCAGCTCATCCTTACCGAGGCCCGGATTCCCGAGAACTTCCTGCTCACCAACATGGGCTACGTCACCTTCGCGATGAGCGACCTCGTGCACGATCCCGACAAGCTGGACGGCCGTGTCGCGGTCGGCAATGAAGGCGTGGTCTACGACGACCCCGTCATCGACGCGACCATCGCGCGCATCGCCCCGCATCCCGGTGCGGAGAACCGGCTGTTCCGGCACTTCACGCCGACCGGCGATGTCGGCGCTGCGAAGATCGTCTCGCTGCATACCGACAAGGACGGTCTGGTGGTGGTCGAGAACGAGAGCGCATACGCGGCGGCGGTGCCGGAAGGGAACCTAACGACGGCCATCGTTGTCGAACAGGTGCCGACCCATTGCGGCTTCACCACGGCCGAAGGAGCCGCGGCGTGGGAGTCGCTGCGCTTCTGGGTCGCCGGCGGGCCGCAGCCCGACGCCGCGGGCCTCCAGGCGACGTGCCAGGGCCTCGAGCTGGCGGGCTTTCCAGGCCCCTGCCGGATCGATCCGACGTTCGAGGTTCCGCCGCTGGACAGCCGCATCCGCCCGCGCGAGTGAGGGCGCCGCGTTAACCGGATCGAAGGGCCGCGCATCGCCGCGGGGGCGGCAAGGGGGGCGGCGATATAGCGTGCAAATCGGCGGTCCGATCGACCCCATCACCCCAACCCCATGGAGGAACCGATGTTGCTGGAGCATCGCGGGACGCGGCCGCTTGTCGGGCCGGGGAGCCGGATCGCGCCGAACGCCGTCGTCTGCGGCGACGTTGAAATCGGCGCCAGCTGCTCGGTCGGCTTCGGCTGCGTGCTGACGGCCGAGAGCGGGCCGATCCGCATCGGCGACAACTGCGTGATCATGGACACCGCCGTGCTGCGCGGCGTCAACGGCGCGAAGCTGACCCTCGGCGACAACGTGCTGGTCGGCCCGCGCGCGTACCTGTCCGGCTGCACGGTCGAAGACGAGGCGTTCCTTGCCACCGGGGCGACCGTGTTCAACCGCGCCCGCATCGGGCGCCGCGCCGAGGTGCGCATCAACGGCATCGTGCACGTCAGCACGGTGCTGCCGGCGGATGCGGTCGTGCCGCTCAACTGGATCGCCGTCGGCGACCCGGCGGCGATCCTGCCGCCGGAGCGGCACGACGAGATCTGGGCGATCCAGGAGACGCTCGACTTCCCGCGCGTCGTCTTCAACGTGCCGCGCCCGCCTGCCGGCGAGAGCATGATGGCCGACGTGATGCCCCGCTACGCAAGGGCCCTGCAGCGCTGGCACGAAGCGGACCGGGAGGCGGAGGCGGAGTGACGGGGGGCGGCCGCGTCGGCCGGCCGTACGATCGTGTCACGCGCCCCGCATGGCAGGACGGCGGCGGGGGCGGGCTTCGGATTTCACATCCGAAGCCCGTGGCGCCATGCGGATTGTGGAGAGAAGCCGAACCGTGTCGGCCGCCGGGCTGTCCTCTGGGAGTCTGATAGCGTCTGATAGCGGTTGTCTTGTTCCGGCTGCGCAGTTCGTGTCGCCCCCTCCCCAACCCCTCCCCCCAAAGCGTCGCCATCCGTCCTCGCAGCCATCGGCGCAAGGGAGAGGGGCTCGTTCGTCCCGCCTGCGCCGATAAAGCCCCTCTCCCTTGCGTCGGCGTCCGGAGGAATGCGCGATTCGGCCATGGGGGGAGGGGTTGGGGAGGGGGATGACGCCCGATCGGCCCCAGGGCGAGAGCGCGGTCCGTTAGGTTGGGCTCAATCGCAGCGGCGTGACCTCATCCTTCGAGACGGCTGCTTCGCAGCCTCCTCAGCATGAGGACACAAATATCGGAGCC
>CAYFYY010000158.1:0-5952 GCA_964347475.1 uncultured Flavobacteriales bacterium | reverse complement strand
TCCGCGAGGGCGGCCGCACCGTCGGCGCCGGCGTCGTCACAAGCATTATCGAGTAGGCGAGGAGCGATCGAGGCGACCTGCCCTCGCGCCGATCCGGGCCGCGCGATAAGGGCGGCCCGGCACCGTGCTAACGAAGAGGCGTGAAGGAGTGTAGCTCAAAACCGGGGGTTGGGGGTTCGAGTCCCTCCACTCCTGCCACCACGACGATGGCGATGACGCCGGGGCCGGTCTGTGATGTTACGGGAGCTACCGACGAAAAATGGCTAAGACGAATCCGGCACAATTTATCCGGCAGGTCCGGCAGGAAATTGCGAAAGTCACCTGGCCATCGCGCAAGGAGACCTCGATCACCACTGTCATGGTGTTCGTCATGGTGGCACTGGCTTCGATGTTCCTGATGGGTGTCGACTGGATCTTCGCCGAACTTGTCCAAGTCGTCCTCGGTATCGGAGGCTGACCGTGGCGAAGCGCTGGTACGTCGTACACGTTTATTCGGGCTTCGAGAAGAAGGTCGTGCAGTCGATCAAAGAGCAGATCGAGGCCAAGGACATGGGCGACCTCTTCGAAGACGTGCTCGTGCCCACGGAAGAGGTCGTCGAGATGCGACGCGGCTCGAAGGTCAAGTCGGATCGCAAGTTCTTCCCGGGTTACGTGCTGGTGAAGATGGATCTGACCGACGAGACCTGGCACCTCGTCAAGAATACGCCGAAGGTGACCGGCTTTCTCGGCGCGCGGGGCAAGCCCTCGCCGATCAGCGAAGCTGAGGCCAACCGGATCCTGATGCAGGTGAAGGAGGGCGTCGAGCGGCCGAAGCCCTCGGTCACGTTTGAGATTGGTGAGCAGGTGCGGGTCTGCGACGGGCCGTTCACATCGTTCAACGGCCTTGTCGAGGATGTCGATGAGGAGAAGGCGCGGCTCAAGGTGTCGGTGTCGATCTTCGGGCGCGCAACGCCGGTCGACCTCGAATATTCGCAGGTCGAGAAACTCTAGGCCGCGATTGGCGCGGCAGCATCGCGGGAGGCCGGCCATGGCCGTACCGCGGGCCCATGCAACCAAAGATGGGGTAACACATGGCAAAGAAGATTGACGGATACATCAAGTTGCAGATCCCGGCGGGTCAGGCCAACCCGTCGCCGCCGGTTGGCCCAGCGCTTGGTCAGCGCGGCGTCAACATCATGGAGTTCTGCAAGGCATTCAACGCGGCAACGCAGAATGCCGAGCAGGGGGCGCCGATTCCCGTGACCATCACGGTCTTCGCGGACAAGTCGTTCACCTTCGTGACCAAGACGCCACCGGCCTCGCATCTGCTGCGCAAGGCGGCGCGGCTGCCGAAGGGCGCCGGGGTGCCTGGGCGCGAGACGGTCGGACGCGTGACTCGCGCACAGGTGCGCGAAATCGCCGAGGCGAAGATGGTGGATCTGAACGCCAACGATATCGAGGCCGCGATGCGGATGATCGAAGGCTCGGCCCGCTCGATGGGCCTCGAGGTGGTGGGGTAAGGCCATGTCACGCAAGGGAAAACGACTCTCTGCGGCCTATGAGGGCATTGATCGCAGTGCCGCCTATCCGATCGAGGAGGCCGTCAAGCTGCTCAAGGCGCGGGCGACCGCAAAGTTCGATGAGACGGTCGAGCTGTCGATGAATCTCGGCATCGATCCGCGTCACGCGGATCAGCAGGTGCGTGGCGTCGTGCAGCTGCCCAACGGCACCGGCAAGACGGTCCGGGTCGCGGTTTTCGCCAAGGGAGACAAGGCCAAGGAAGCCAAAGCCGCGGGTGCCGACCTGGTCGGAGCGGAGGATCTCGCCGAGAAGATTCAGGGCGGCGAGATGAACTTCGATCGCTGTATCGCGACGCCGGACATGATGGCCGTCGTCGGCCGTCTCGGCAAGCTGTTGGGGCCCCGCGGCCTGATGCCGAATCCGAAGCTCGGCACGGTGACGCCGAACGTGGCCGAGGCAGTGAAGGCAGCCAAGGGCGGAGAGGTGACGTTCCGCGCCGAAAAGGCGGGCATCGTCCATGTCGGCGTCGGTAAGGCCAGCTTTTCCGAGCAGGCGATCGCCGAGAACATCCGCGCCGTGGTCGATGCCATTGCCAGGGCCAAACCCAGCGGGGCGAAGGGAACATATATCAAGCGCGTGTCGCTCAGCTCGACAATGGGGCCGGGCATGCGCCTTGAAGTGGGTGGCGGAGCGTAGCCGCCCGACGTGATCCGGCGGCCGTGCCGATGCGGTGCGGAACGCCGGGGGCCGGTGTGCCGCGTGCGGCATCCGGCCGAACCTGTCCGAGATTGCAGGTGCTGCCGTGGGAATTGTTCCCGGACGCGGCTTAATCGGGTCACCGGCCGGCATGAGACAGATGGTGCAGAGTTCCACGGGCGCGCTGCCCGACAGACTCGAGCCACTGGGACAGGCGAAGCGGGTGCGTAAGCCGGAGGTCGCTCTCCGGACGCGCATCCAGGTTGAAACGGGCCGCGTCCCATGGTGGGACCGGCCAGATACATCGGAGACGATCAGTGGACCGAGGAAAGAAAGAAGCCCTGGTCGCCGAGTTGCGTCAAACCTTCGATGAGCACGAGCTGTTGGTTGTTACCCATCAGAGCGGTCTCACGGTGGCCGAAGCATCCGATCTTCGGCGCCAGATGCGCGAAGCGGGCGCCCGGTTCAAGGTTACCAAGAACCGGCTCGTCAAGATTGCGTTGAAAGGCACGAAGTTCGAGCATCTCGCCGATGACTTCACCGGGCCGACGGCAATCGCCGTTTCGGTCGATCCGGTGGCTGCCGCCAAGGTTGCCGTCGGGTTCGCGGACAAGAACGATAAGCTGACCATCGTGGCCGGCGCACTCGGCGAGAAGATTCTCGATATCGAGAGCGTCAAGGCCCTTGCGAAGCTGCCGTCACTTGACGAGTTGCGGGCGAAGATCATCGGTGTCCTGCAGGCCCCGGCGGGCAAACTTGCCAGCGTCACACAGGCGCCGGCCAGCCAGCTTGCACGGGTCTTCGGCGCCTATGCTGCGAAGGAATGATGCGGCGTCCGGACCACATGTCCCGAACGTTCGAGTCTAGGAGAAGAGAAAATGGCAGACCTTGAGAAGATTGCCGATCAACTGTCAGGCCTGACCGTCCTCGAGGCGGCGGAGCTGTCGAAGATGCTTGAGGAAAAGTGGGGCGTTTCAGCCGCCGCACCGGTGGCTGTTGCCGCCGTGCCCGGTGCCGCGGCAGACGCTGGCGCCGCCGCCGAGGAGAAGGACTCCTTCGATGTCATTCTGACATCGTTTGGTGACAAGAAGATCAACGTCATCAAGGAAGTCCGGGCGATTACCGGCCTCGGCCTCAAGGAGGCGAAGGATCTCGTCGAAGGCGCTCCGCAGCCGGTCAAGGAAGGGGCCAGCAAGGACGAAGCCGAAGGGATCAAGAAGAAGCTGGAGGAGGCTGGCGCGAGCGTTGAGCTCAAGTAATCAGCGTTTTCCGGGCCTTTGCCGGCCGCGAGGGGCGCACCGGTTGGTGCCGCCCCTCGACGCGCCTTGGCGGGCCGTCGATGTCGCTTGAAAAGTAACTTCACGAACGTACCAGACGAGGTTTGAATTATGGCGAAGTCGTTCACGGGTCGTAAGCGTATCCGCAAGCACTTCGGGCGGATTCCCGAAGTCGCGCCGATGCCGAACCTGATTGAGGTTCAAAGATCCTCGTACGACACATTCCTGCAGATGGATGTTCTCCCGGAAAAGCGGGAGATCCTCGGCCTGGAAGAGGTCTTCCGGTCGGTGTTCCCGATTCGCGATTTCTCGGAGCGGGCGCAGCTGGAATTCGTGCGATACGAGCTCGAGAGCCCGAAATACGACGTCGAGGAGTGCCAGCAGCGGGGCATCACCTACGCAGCACCGCTGAAGGTGACGCTTCGGCTCGTCGTCTGGGACGTCGACGAGGACACCGGGTCGCGGTCGATCCGTGACATCAAGGAGCAGGACGTATACATGGGTGACATGCCGCTCATGACGACGAACGGCACGTTCATCGTGAACGGCACGGAACGCGTCATCGTCAGCCAGATGCACCGGTCGCCGGGGGTGTTCTTCGACCACGACAAGGGCAAGACGCATTCCTCGGGCAAATATCTCTTTGCGGCGCGCGTGATCCCTTATCGCGGCTCCTGGCTGGATTTCGAGTTCGATGCCAAGGATCTCGTTTTCGTCCGCATCGACCGGCGCCGCAAGCTGCCCGCAACGACACTTCTGCTCGCCCTCGACAGCGCCGCGACGGCGAAGCTGCGCGCCGAGCGCGCGGCCAAGGACGAAGTGCTGGAGCCGCACGAAGCGCAGGGCATGTCGAAGGAGGAGATCCTCAGCTATTTCTACGACACCGTTACCTTCACCGCGTCCAAGAACGGCTGGCAGACGAAATTCGATGTGGAGCGCATGCGTGGGCACAAGCTCGTCGCCGATCTGGTCAACGCCAAGTCCGGCAAGGCGGTCGCCGAAGCCGGAACGAAGTTGACGCCGCGGGTCGTCAAGAAGCTGGTCGAGGGGGGCCTTAAGGAGATTCTGATCAGCGACGAAGAGATCATCGGCCGGTACATCGCCGGAGACATCATCAACGAGAAGACCGGCGAGATCTACGCCGAGTCCGGCGATGAGATCACGGAGCAGCTGTTGCAGGAGCTGAGCGACGCCGGCTGCAAGGAGTTGTCGACGCTGGCCATCGACCACATCAATGTTGGGGCCTATATGCGCAATACCCTGGCGGCTGACAAGAATGCCAACCGGGAAGAAGCGCTGATCGACATCTATCGGGTCATGCGCCCGGGCGAGCCGCCAACCCTGGAGACAGCAGAGGCGCTGTTCTCGAGCCTGTTCTTCGATGGGGACCGGTACGATCTGTCTTCCGTGGGCCGGGTCAAGATGAACTCGCGGCTCGAACTGGAGACCGACGATCAGGTCCGGATCCTGCGCAAGGAGGACATCCTTGCAATCCTCAAGACCTTGGTTCGGCTTAAGGACGGCAAGGGCGAGATCGACGATATCGACCATCTCGGCAACCGCCGCGTCCGCTCCGTCGGCGAGCTCATGGAGAACCAGTACCGTATCGGCCTGCTGCGCATGGAACGGGCGATTCGCGAGCGCATGAGCTCGGTCGATATCGACAGCGTGATGCCGCACGACCTGATAAACGCCAAACCGGCGGCTGCTGCGGTGCGCGAGTTCTTCGGCTCGTCGCAGCTCTCGCAGTTCACGGCCGGATTTGCCCGATCGAGACGCCGGAAGGTCCCAATATCGGCCTGATCAACAGCCTGGCCACCTACGCGCGCGTCAACCAGTACGGGTTCATCGAGACGCCGTACCGCAAGGTCACCGATGGCAAGGTAACCAACGACGTGGTGTACATGTCGGCCATGGACGAGGGTCGCTACACAATTGCCCAGGCGAACGCGGAGCTCGACTCCAAACGCAAGTTCGTGGCCGACCTGGTCAGCTGTCGGCGCGGCGGCGAATACATCCTGGCGCGGCCCGAGGACATCGACCTGATGGACGTTTCGCCCAAGCAGATCGTCTCGGTCGCGGCAGCGCTGATTCCGTTCCTCGAGAACGATGACGCCAACCGGGCGCTGATGGGCTCCAACATGCAGCGCCAGGCCGTCCCGCTGATCCAGGCGGAGGCGCCGCTCGTCGGCACGGGCATGGAAGAGCGGGTGGCCCGGGATTCGGGTGTCAGCATCGTGGCCCGCCGGTCCGGCGTGATCGACCAGGTCGACGCCACCCGCATCGTCGTCCGGGTGACCGGTGAGACCGCGGCCACGGAGTCGCGAGTCGACATTTACAGCCTGCTGAAATTCCAGCGGTCGAATCAGAACACTTGCATTACCCAGCGGCCGCTTGTGAAGGTCGGCGATCTGGTCGAGGCCGGCGACATCATCGCGGACGGTCCGTCGACCCAGCTCGGCGAGCTGGCGCTCGGGCG
>CAYFYY010000157.1:0-5973 GCA_964347475.1 uncultured Flavobacteriales bacterium | reverse complement strand
GACAGCATGAGCGGGCGATCGGGCAGGCGGTCGAGCAGCCGCGGCAGCATGAGGGCGACCGCCATCGACCCCGCGCCGGCGGCGGCGAAGGCCAGCGCGGTGTCGCTGTCGGTGCCGCCCAGCCGGTCGCGCACGTAGACCACGGTGTTGACGATCACCATGGCGCCGGCCGCGGCCACCGCGAGCGAGAGCGCCAGCAGGCCGCGCAGCCGCGGCGTCGCGAGATAGGCCCGGACGCCGAATCCGATATTGTGCCAGGCGCCGCGCGCGCGCTCGTGCGGCGCGGGCGCCGGCAGGCGCACCGACAGCACGAGCAGGGCCGAGGCCAGGAAGGCCAGCGCGTTGGCGGCGAACAGCGCATCGTAGCTCAGCACCACGAGCGCGGCCGCGGCGATGGTCGGGCTCAGCAGGGCCTCCAGGTCGTAGGCGAGGCGCGACAGCGACAGCGCCCGCGTGTAGCGCGCCTCGTCCGGCAGCACATCCGGGATCGTCGCCTGGAAGGTCGGCGTGAAGCCGGCGGAGAAGGCGTTGAGCACGAAGATCAGCAGATAGACCTGCCAGACCTCCGTGACGAAGGGCAGGCAGGCGACGGCGGCGGCGCGCGCGATGTCGAGCCCGATCAGCAGGGCGCGGCGCGGCAGACGATGCGCCAGCCCGCCGACCAGCGGCGCGATCCCGACATAGGCCACCATCTTCAGCGCCAGTGCCGTGCCGAGCACCATGCCGGCCCCGCCGCCGGCAAGGTCGTAGGCCAGCAGCGCCAGCGCGACGGTGGCAAGGCCGGTGCCGGCGAGGGCGACGACCTGGGCGGTGAACAGTCGGCGGTATGTGCGATCGCGGAGCGGCGAGGTCATGGCGGCAGGGTACCGGAGTTTGCGGCCGGCGGACAGACCATCCCGGCGAGACAGTCCGACCGTCGGGGCGGCCGGCCGCCGCCTGCGGAACGGTTTTCGTTCGGCGGACGCGCGCGCAGTGCGTATGATGGCACCGGCAACGGGACGCGCCGACGCCGCAGCCGGAGGAGACATGGCCGAGACACCGATGGGCAGCCCCGACGATGCCGCCGCCGCGCCTTGGGCCGAGGTCAACAGCGGCACCATCCGCGCGCCGGTGCCGCCGGAGGAGCTGGGATCCGCCACCGTAACGCCCGACGGCGACTTCGAGGCCGGCTCGTACCAGAGCTTCACCCTGACCTACACCGCCGGCAAGTTCGGCATCGACGACTCGGGATCCTTGCGCATCTGCTTCCGCTTCGCCTCCGACCAGACGCGGCCGCAGTTCGAGGACCCGGCGAAACCCAACTACACGGTGATCGAAGCCTCGAACGACGCGGTGCTGGAATACCGCTACGACCCCAAGGGCAATGTCCGGCCGTGGGACCGGACGCTGTACATCAAGGTGGTGCGCGGTTTCCTGCGCGAGGGCGACACCATCACCGTGCGCTTCGGCGTCACCGACGGCGGCTCGCCCGGCATGCGGCTGCAGACCTTCTGCGAGGACACCTACGAATTCCGCGTGCTGGTCGATCCGATCGCCACCTTCAACTACCAGCCGCTGCCGGACCAGCCGGCGATCCGCATCGTCCCCGGCCCGCCGGAGCGCTATCTTGCGGTGCTGCCGACCCTGCGGCGGGCCGGCGAGTCCTTCGCCCTGAAATGCAAGGGCGAGGACAGATGGGGCAATCCGTCGGACCGCTGCGATGCCACGTTCCGCCTGCGCAGCGACGCGGCGGTCGACGGCCTGCCCGATGCGGTGACCTTCGCGCCGGGAGAGTTCGCGGTGGAGATCCCCGGCCTGTCGGTTGCGACGCCCGGCGACGTCGCGCTATGGCTGGAGGACGAGTCCGGCGCCCGCATCGCCGAGGCCAACCCGCTGCGCATCGTCGAGGCGGCGGCGCTGGTCCCGTTCTGGGCCGACCTGCACGGCCAGTCCGAGGAGACCATCGGCACCAACTCGGCCGATGCCTATTTCGCCTTCGCCCGCGACCGCGCCTTTCTCGACGCCACCGGCCACCAGGGCAACGACTTCCAGATCACGACCCCGTTCTGGTGCGAGCTGGACCGGCTGTGCGATGCGTACGACGAGCCCGGGCGGTTCGTTGCGCTGCCCGGCTACGAATGGTCCGGCAACACCGGCCTCGGCGGCGACCGCAACGTCTTCTTCCCGGAGGCCGGGCGGCAGATCCGCCGCTCCTCGCACGCGCTGATCGACGATGTCTCCGACGTACACACCGACGCCAACTCGGCCGCCGAGCTGTTCGCGGCCTTCGCCGCCGACGCGGAATGGGACGTCGTCGTGTACGCCCATTGCGGCGGCCGCTACGCCGACGTCAAGCTTGCCCATGACGGGCGCTTCGAGAAGTCGATGGAGGTGCACTCCTCGTGGGGCACCTTCGAGTGGCTGGTGCGGGACGCGTTCGAGATGGGCTACCGGGTCGGCATCGTCGCCAATTCCGACGGCCACAAGGGCCGGCCGGGGGCGAGCTATCCCGGCGCCTCGCTGTTCGGCGCCGTCGGCGGGCTGACCTGCCTGCTGATGCCCGGCCTGTCGCGCGCCGACGTGCTCGACTGCCTGCGCAAGCGCCGCCACTACGCGACCACCGGCGGGCCGGGCGGCCGCATGGTCATCGACGTACGCGTACGGCTCGACACCGAGGGGACGCTGTACCACGACGACCCAGCGCTCGGCCCGGCGGCGGGGGTTCCGGCGGCCGAGGCGATGATGGGCGACATCGTGCGGACCGCCGACGACGAGGTCGAGCTGTCGGTCGACATCCTGGCCGCGGCGCCGATCGAGCGCGTCGACATCTTCAACGGGCTCGACCAGATCGAGACCGTACGCCCGTACGGGCCGGAGGCGCTCGGCAACCGCATCCGCGTGGTCTGGGAAGGCGCGGAGTATCGCGGCCGCTTCCGCCAGGTGATCTGGGACGGCACGGCGACGCTGTCGGGCAACCGGATCCTCGATGCGCGCCCGATCAACTTCTTCAACCGCGACAAGACGCTGGACCGCGTGGGCGACACCGGCCTCGCCTGGCGGGCGCTGACCACCGGCAATATCGGCGGCTTCGATCTATGGGTCGAGGACGCATACGGCGGCACGCTCAAGATCGAGACGCCGCTGGTCTCGTGCGGCGTGCCGCTGGAGGAGATCGGCTACGAGGACGAGGTCTTCGACCGCGCGGGCGTGCTGCCGCGATACCTGAAGATCTTCCGCCTGCCGGCGGAGAACGAGCACCGCGCGCTCCGCGTCACCCAGCGCATCCGCCTGCGCGGCGAGGCCGACAGCCCGCTGTTCGTCCGCGTCACGCAGGAGGACGGCACGATCGCCTGGACCAGCCCGGTCTACCTGATCCGCTAGGGCGGCGAGCCGTGTCGGCGACATCCGGCGCTGTTGACCGGCGCGACCTCACCCTCCGAGACGGGCGTTCCGTCTCGCGGCTCGCGCAGGTCGCCTTCCGGCCACTGCTCGACGCGGCCGCCCTCCTCCGGATGAGGACACAAACATCGGAGTATCATGCTGAGGCGCCCCCCAGGGGCGTCTCGAAGCATGAGATTGCCGGACTGTTGCGGCGCTGCGTCGTTCGCAATGACAGGACCGAATGTCGTGCTGCCCCCTCCCCAACCCCTCCCCCCATCGAAGGCCCGTTCTTCGCAGCGGCGCACCGAGCTAGGGAGAGGGGCGCGTTCATTCCACTCGCGCCGGTAAAGCCCCTCTCCCTCGCGCCGGCGCCCGACAATGCGAGCGGTTCTCCCATGGGGGGAGGGGATGGGGAGGGGGCTGACGGACGGTTTTCCGTCCCAGACGCGGGGGTCCATCATGTCCGGGGTGTCAACGCCGGAACAGCGCAGCGGCCCGCACGACCGCCGTGGCGCAGCGTGCCTCGCAATGGCTCGGGCGGGGCTCGTGGCGCCGTCCTCGCCCTGCTCCTCAGCCTCCTGCTCCCCGCGCCCGCCGCCGCGGCGGGGCTGCAGGAGTGCGCCGCCATCGCGGCGCCGGCGGAACGGCTCGACTGCTATGACGGGCTGGCGCGCGCGGCTGCGACGGCGGCGCGCGATCTCGGGGCGTGGACGCTCGACGCCGTGCCCTCGCGCCTCGATGCGACGCGCAGCGATCTCGTGCTCTGGACCCGATCCGTAAACCCGGTGTCCGGTCCGGCGCACGCGGTGCTGACGCTGCAGTGCCGCGACGGCGAGATGGCCGCGGTGTTCGATTTCGGCACCTTCGTCGGCGGCGGCGCGACGCGCATCGAATACCGCATCGGCAGCGGCGCGGTCCTCGCCGGCGACGTCACCGTCGCGCCCGACCACCGCCGTTTCGGGGTGTGGGAGCGCGACCGCGCCATCGGCTTCGTCAAGGCGCTGTACGGCCAGCCGCAGCTGCGCCTGCGCGTGATCCCGCCGGCCGGCGACCCGCTGCTCGCCGCCTTCGACCTCGCCGGGCTGGAGGACGCGGCCGCGCCGCTGCGCGAGGCCTGCGGCTGGGAATAGGCGGCGCTACGCCGTCCCCCCGTCAGTGCCCGCCGCCGGTGCCGCCGGACCCGGCGATCCCCGGCACCAGCGCGTAGTTGGTGAGCAGGTTGAGGTGCGTTGCGTTGTCGGCGCCCGGCCGCACCGGGATGAGATCGCCGCCGTGCTGGAAGGCGAAGCTCTTGACCGCCTTGAGCCGCAGGAACCAGCCCGGGCAGGGGACGCTCTCGGCGCCGCCGCCGACATGCACCGACTGCTCCTCCCAGCTGTACGTCACGGCGCCGTCGTCGAGCGTCAGCGTGCCCTCCACGACCATGCCTTCCAGCTTGCCCGCCATCGCGACGTCGCAGGCGTGGGGAATCGTAACGTCGCCCTGCTGCGCCTCGGTGCCGGCCGAGGTGATCCAGTGGAAATGGCTGTACGCGCCGGGCTGCGGGATCGCCGTGCGGGCGGCCAGCCACACCGGATGGTCGTCGCCGTCGACGCCGCTGTGGAACAGGAAGGTCGCTTCGCCCGGCTTGCCGCGCAGCTTCCAGCCGACGACGCAGTCGAGGTCGACGCCGCATTCCTCGTCATGCATGGCGCCGCGCGGATGCCGCGCCACCGGCAGGCCGGAGACGGCGTCGGTCTCGCCGGTGAAATAGACCAGGAGGGCACCCGCAAGGTCGCCGCCGCGGCGCAGCCAGGTCTGCTGGTGGGTGTCGATGTGGTTGCCGAACCGGAAGTCGAAGGCCGGCGCGTCGTCGTCCCGGTCGTCGTCCCGGTCGTCGTCCCGGTCGTCGCCGGCCGCGGCGATTCCGGCGATCAGCGCCAGTGCCAGCGCCACGGCGATCGGCCGAATCAGGGTGAGAGGGGTCATGGTCGTGCGCTCCCCGTCTGGGTTGTTCGTTTGCGGCCGTGGTCCGGCCGCTGCGTGGGGCCGTTGTCGCATGCCGGCCGATGCGGCGGCGATGATCGAGGTCAATTGGCCGCCGCGGCCCGCTGTCGCAGGGGGCGGGGGCGGGACTCCTGCTCCTGGAGGCCGCTGCACGGATCGAAAAGCCGCAGACGCCGCCCCCTCCCCAACCCCTCCCCCCTTGGGAGAACTGCTCTAACCGTCACACGCCCGCGCAAGGGAGAGGGGCTCGTTCGCTCCGGTTGCGCCGACCGGGCCCCTCTCCCTCGCGCTGACGGCTGTGAGGACAGGCGGCCGTCCCATGGGGGGAGGGGTTGGGGAGGGGGCGGCGCGGCCGGCGACGCCGGGGCGCAACGACGTGGAAGAAGAAAATGGTGCCCAGGGACAGATTCGAACTGCCGACACGGGGATTTTCAGTCCCCTGCTCTACCAACTGAGCTACCTGGGCGCCGGGTCGCGGACGCGACGGAAGGCTTACATAGTCAAAACGACAGGCTCTGTCCAGCGCCGACGCGACGGGGCAGGGCGTGTCGGGCTCGTGGGGCGCCGGCATCGAGCGACCTCATACTTCGAGACGGCTGCTTCGCAGCCTCCTCAGCATGAGGGCAC
>CAYFYY010000156.1:1142-6006 GCA_964347475.1 uncultured Flavobacteriales bacterium | reverse complement strand
TGGTTGAAACCTGCCCCGATACTTCCCGGGCGCGCATCCAATTCCATGTTAATAACCAATGGATTAACCACGTTTCTTAAGAATTTGTTAACCTTAATGTCAGAGCCGATTTCGAGTCAAGATGTTTTTCCGCAGGGCGGATTTGCGATTGAATTCGGAGTCCGCCTTTTAGGTACCATTTCACAAAATATCGGGGTCGAGCCGGCCCGATACACCATAGGCTGTGTAATCCTTAAGTATTTACGACCGGAAAAGCGATAACAACCTGATTCACTTGAAGAAATTGCAGCTCGAGCGGTTTTCCGCCCCGTTGCGCGGCCGCCGGGCCCGACGGTCTGCCCGGTGCGGCGACAGGCGGTCCGCGGGTCCCGCGCTCGGCCCCGGCCGATCGCCCTTTCGGCCCGAAGGGGCGGGGGCGCATGGCGCGTCGTCAACCCGCGGTCGTGTCGGCCACGGTCGCGCGACCGGCGCGCTTCGGCAACGGAAAATTTACCAATACGGCGGATAGTGCGGGAAAGGCGGTCATCCGCCCGTGCGCTGCAGCGGCGGCAGGCCGGACGGCGAAGCAAACCGCCAATTTTTCGGGACAGACGGGCATCGGGCGCACGGCGCCGCTGCTGCCGGCCGGCGGCACGGACGGTCATGACGTCACGCCGCCTGTCCGATACGGCGGCCGGTGCGGGTGGCGCGGCAGATTTGAACTGATGATTTCGAGAACGAAAAAATGGTTCGGACATTCTTCTTTCGCGGCATCCTTTGCGGACTTGGAGTTGTGGTCTTGACCGCCGGCGCGCCGGCGCGTGCGGATGAGGAGGGGCCGGTCTGGCTGTTCCAGGTCGAGAACGACTATTTCGCCTGGCTGACCAACACCGACCGGCACTATACGAGCGGCCTGCGCCTGCTGCGCCTGTCGCCGCCGACCGATTTGCCGCGCTGGGTTGATGCGATTACCGGCGTGTCGCCCGAGGCCGATCCGATTCAGCGCTGGGCGTTCTCGATCGGCCATTCGATGTTCACGCCGGACGACACCGGCGAGACGGCGCTGATCCCGGACGACCGGCCCTACGCGGCCTGGGCCTATTTCGGCTTTTCGATCTACAACGAATACCTCCGGGGTGGGGGCGCCGGCCGCCAGGACGTGTTCGCGGTCGAGCTCGGCATCGTCGGGCCGAGTGCGCTCGGCAAGCAGCTCCAGGAGGCGCATCACGACGTGGTCGGACGCGGCGCCGCCAAGGGCTGGGACAACCAGCTGTCCGACGAGCCCGGCGTGCACTTCATCTTCGAGCGCAAGTGGCGCAGCGCCAGCACGCCGGAATCGCTCGACGGCGATATCGTGCCGCATATCGGGATCTCGCTGGGCAATATCATGACCGAAGTGGGCATCGGCGCGACCCTGCGCTTCGGGCGCAACCTTGCGGCCGATTTCGGCCCGCCGCGAATCCGTCCCGGACTGCCGGGGTCGGACGGCTATCAGCGCGCGACGCCGCTCGACTGGTACGTGTTCTTCGGGCCGGAGATCCGCTACGTCGCGCAGAATATCTTTCTCGACGGCAACACCTGGAAGGACAGCCACAGCGTCGACCGCAGGCCCTTCGTGCTGGACACGCAGGTCGGCGTCGCGGTGTTGTTCGGCGGGGCGCGGATCACCTACACGCATGTCGTCATGAGCCCGGAATTCAACGAGCAGCGCGAGTGGGACCAGTTCGGGGCCATCACCGCGTCGTGGAAATTCTGACGCGCGGCAGTGTCGCGGGGTGCGATCTGGCGCCCGCTATCGGACGTAAGGCGAAGCACCTCCAGTGGTCAGGGCGTCCACATCCCGGTCGACCGGCGGCAGGCCCGGTACGGAAAGCGCCGGGGCTCGGCCGCGGCACCTTCGACGATAATCGTCGCGCGGCGGCAGATGGCGTCGCCGACGATCTCGGTGCTGTCCGCACGGATCACCAGGGTGACCGACGGGTCGGTCGTCGGCCACCGGCGGCTCTCACCGTCCGGCGCCGTCTCGAGCGTCCGCGACACGAAACGGGCGACGCTGGGGGCGTGCCCGTTCGGAAAGGACGACACGAGCGCGGGCGGCAGGACGACGTCGACGCGTGGCGGCTCCTCGTGCGGCATCGTCGGCGGGGCATCCGCCGATGGCGCGGCCATGCCGGCACAGCCGGCCAGCAACCCCGATATCACCAGGCATATGGAGGCCTTCGCAAATCCTGCCGTGAGCAGTGATCGGGCCATATCCGTCATTTCGCTTCCTGCGCCCCGGGCGCCTTTGCCGGATTGCGGCGGCGCGGGGCCATGCCCGACACCATACCAGATTTCCTGCCCGCTGTCGGCCTCTTCACGGGTCGTGGCGGGTCGCCGGCGGCGAGATGCTTGTTGACGTATTGCGCCGCCATATGACGGATGGCTGCGGGAATTACGCCGGTCTGCGTCCAGCGCATATAGAAACTGCCGTTCGCCTGGCATGTTGCGACCAGTTCGCTCTGGAACGCCTGGACACGCGCCCGGTCAACCGGCGGCGGCTCGGTCCAGAAGCGCGCCAGCGAGCACTGGGCGGTCAGGCCGGGCTGATCGTAAATGGCGCGGCCCAAGGCCTTCACCGGAGTGCCGTGATACAGGGACGACAGACCGACCGTGCTGTTCGCGGTGATCGTTCCCTGCGCATTCTGAAGAAGCTCCGGCAGATTGGCATCGCGAATGTAGATCACGCGCCCGGCGCAGCCGAGCTGTTGCGCGCGATGGGCGAGAAGCGCGGTGTAGTCGGTGAAGCCGCGGTCCATCGGATGCTGCTTGAACACCAACACATGGTCCCGGGGCGCCTTCCCGGCAAAGGACTCCATCACCGTGACCGCGAAGTGACCGACCGACAGAAAGCCGCAGTCGCGCATGATCTGGCTGTCCCTGTGGACCTGCAGGGGCACCACAAAATAGGGCGTGCGATCGCGCAGCAGCCGCGCCACCGCCGTTCTGTCACGGCCCGCGGACCGCAGTTTCCGGTATGAGGATCGCAGCCACGGCTTTATCTCGGCCAGGCTGCGCGGCTTGTGGTGGCGATATTGCGGATAGAACGGGCGCCCGAGGTCCATGACGGACCAATAGACCATGCAGTGCAGGACAAGCGCCGGAAACGTGTTGCCGACGCGAACGGCCTCCGCGGGATCGCGGACCGGTCCCAGCAGGGACCCGACCTTGGCCTGCCTTGATTTGCCGCGCGGCACGATCAGCCCGGAATTGCCATTGACGCCGTTCAGCTCGACGGTGATGTAGTCGGGCCGGATATAGCCCTCTTCGAACACGAAGGTCGGAATGCCGGCCGCCCGCGCCACCGTGATGGCCGCGCTGTGATAGGCGCGGGAATCCCCGAACAGCGCGACGGCGTCGATCTCGAGCTCCTGCAGCAGGCCGCGCAGGTAGTCCGGCCAGCCTTCGCGCCGGCCGCGATAGGCGTGCGCGCCCAGGCCCGGGAAATACAGCGCGTCGCCGGCGTTCAGATTGACTTTCCAGACGTTGACGCCCTGCCGGCGCAGTTGACGCGCCAGCAACCAGAAGAACGGCCCCACCGGGCCCTGCAGCATCAGCAGGCGTCGGAACGGCAGCCGGGCCTCAGACATGCACCCATCCTCCGACCATGCGGGCGAGCCGCAACAGCAGGCGGCGGGGCCGGGAAAGCTGCCTCGCATCGACGCCAGCGGCGGCGGGCGAAGCCGATGTCAGTCGGTCGACGACGGCCTCGGCGTCGCATGCCGCACGCGACACCCAGTCGTAATACCGGGGGTAGAGGATCAGGGTCCCCGCCACCAGCGCGTCCAGCGACAGAACGCGCCGGCGCCGCGGGAACGACATGCGATCCCGTGTCAGGCCCCAGCCGGCATAGAATGGGCCGCCATACGTGGCGACGGGCTTGCCGCGCAGCAGCGCCTCGAAGCCGGTCAACGACGTCAGCGTGTGCAGTTCGTCGGCCGCTTCGATACACTGGTGGATATCGGCGTCGCGCCAGATTGCGTCACACAGGGCCGCGATCTTTCGCTCATCGCCGCCATTGCGATTGCGGGCCACGACGTCCGGATGCGGCTTGTAGACGATGAAGGCATCCGGCATGTCCGCCCGCACCGTTTCGAGGAGGTCGAGATTCCGGCAGATGTCCGCGCGGCCGAGCCGGACTGACACGTCATCCTCCACCTGGCCGGGAACCAGCACCACGCGCCTGCCGGCGGCGGCACGCGGGCGCCGAATGGCCGGGCCGCCGAGATTGTACTTGCTCAAACGTGCCGCCACGATCCGTCGCCGCAAGGCTGCGGCCCGCGCCAGCAGTTCGGGCTTGAAGTCGCTGGTGGACAGCAGGACCTCCAGGTCGCTCGGCGCAGTCGGGTCGTAATGGGCGCCCTGCCAGTCGATGGTCAGCGACATCGGCCTCTCGAAGTCCGAGCCGAGCCCGACCGACCGCAGAAACCCGTCCTCGATGCGGCCGAGCGGCGCACCGAGCTGCGAGACCAGGGGCAGCAGGCCGGGCGGCTCGTGCCCGCCCCAGACCAGGACCCGGTCGCCCGGCTTCGCACCCTTGCGCAACGCCTGGTCGCCGCTGCGCGCAAAGATCGTGCGCCCTCCGGTGCTGGCCAGGAACGGGCGCACGTGCCGGCGTTTCCAGCCCTGCATGCCGAGACAGATCGTGGTGCCCCGGTTGACCTCGTTGACGCGTCGCGCTTCGCCCAGAAGATCGACGATGCGACGCACGTCGCAGGCCTTACCGGTCACAGGATCGACGTAACGGGCATAGTGCAGATAGGCGGCGGTGAAGATTTCCAGGGGCGACCTCCGTGCCCGGCGCCGCGGGCAAGCGATGCGGTCCCGCGTCGCGCCCCAGCCGGCA
>CAYFYY010000156.1:0-1060 GCA_964347475.1 uncultured Flavobacteriales bacterium | reverse complement strand
CTGGCTGGACACCGTATATACCGCTTCGCAGCGGTCGAGCAGAGCGATCGGATTGACGTCGGCCGCGAGCACGCGCGCCCGGTCAGGCATTCTCATCTCGGCCAGGTAACCGCGCTTGGCACCGGCCAGCGTATCGGGGTGAAGCTTGACCAGTACCTCGGCTCCGGGATTCTCGTCGAGGGCGGTCTCGAGCATGCACCGGAACGCCGCGGCGCCGCCCTCGCTCAAAAGGACCGACATATCGTCCTGCGTCTGGTCGACGACGAGCACGCGCCTGCGCGTGGTGCGCGGCAGCACGCTGGCATCGGGCTCCGGCGCCGCGTTGTATTTGCTGAGGCGTCGCTCCCGCAACGCCGCCATGATGTCCTTCGCCACCGCGAGCTCCGACTCCAGGAATGACTGGTCGCCGTTGAGGATCCACTCGAGGCGCGACGGGTGTGAGCTATCGTAATAGATGCCCATGTCATCGACCACGAGCGACAGCGGCGCGGCGCCGGACACGCCAAGATCGAGCGAGCGCAGAAATCCGTCCTCTATGGCGAAGTACGGCAGGCGGTGCCGGCGTGCGAAGGCGCGCGCGCGGCCGGCGGTCGGCTTGTGGCCCCAGCCGGCGACACCGTCCAGGTGCTGCGGCAGCGGTGTGAAGCCGATGATGCGTCTGGAGATGGGGAATCCGCGCCAGCCGCTGCGAGAACACCGCGACGGTCGCGACCGGTCGGAAACGAGGGAAAACAGAAAGGCCCTCAACTTCGCCCGACACCGGCGCCGCGCGGACATCTACATCTGCAACCCCGCCGAAGTTCGTAAGCCGCCACCCTGGGTCCACGCGATCCCCGATGGGGCGGCCTCCCCCATAATGGCCACCCATATGTGCGCTCCCTGTACGATGCGCTTCCCGCCGGCCTGCGTTTCCGCCGCGCAAGCTCCCCATGGCGCACGTTATTGTCACACTTGCAAAAAGAGTATCCCATCGACCGGGAGGTCGCAAGTGTCTGAATTTCTGCGGACTCGTCGGCGTGCGAACGTCGCGGCAAAGGGTTCGACGAAGCCGGAAACTCCA
>CAYFYY010000155.1:0-6119 GCA_964347475.1 uncultured Flavobacteriales bacterium | reverse complement strand
GAGAAGGGTCAACACCGTGATGATCTTGCCCTTGAGGGTGAGGGTCATGGCGTTCTCCGGATCATCAAGGCATCGCCCTCGCGCAGTGCGACGATTGTCCTGCGGCGCCACGTTCCATCGGCCGGCCGGCGGCGTTTCGGCCCCCGCCTCGAAAATTCATATCGAAGTAAGATTGCCAATCGGTAAATAACTCCGTCTGCTGGCCCCAGAACCATCTGTCAGGCGGCCCGGATATCGCCGATGAACCGCTCGAACTCACGACGCAGACGGTCGGCCTGCCGGTTGAGATCGCTCGATGCACGTAACAGCTGGGCCGTCGATTCGCCTGTCGCCTCGGCGGCGCGCGCGTGGCCGAGATATCGCTCAGCCACTGCTGCACCTGGATGATATCGGACTTGATCTCCTTGATGTTCAGCATCAGCGGAATGCCAACGCCAGCGGTGTGTTCGATGCTGCGCGATGCCTGTTCCAGCTTGGTTGCCGCCATCTGGAGATTGAGGAAGATCACCAGAATCGTATACGCGAATAGGCTGATCAATGAGCCAAGCACGCCGATCAGCTTCATTCTCAATGTCATTTGGGCCCTCCAGCCGCTTTGCGGCGCCCGGCCCGTCCCGTCTCTGGCGGCGTCGCAACCGTCCGCGGGTTCACCGCCGGGTGAAACCGGTAAGGACACATGGCCGCATCCAGCCGGTTCGTTTCCTGCTGCCCCTATTCCATAAATTTTTTGCGGTTATAGGATGTAGTTATCTGATTCACCAAGAGTCCTCAACTTCAACTGGATTGCATTTGGCCGATCTTGGGGGCCGTGAAAGGAACGGGCGGGAGTGCGTCTCCCGCCCGCCGAAACCGAGACTGTAAAAGGTCCGTCAGGCCGCCCGGATCTGGGCGAGGAACTTTTCGACCTGCGTTTGCAGGAGGCCCGACTGTCGCGAAAGGTTGTCGGCGGAGCGGAGCACCTTGTCCGCCGCCGCACCGGCCTCGCTCGCGGCGCTGGACACTTCCTCGATCTTGTTGTTGACCTCCTGGGTGCCGTTGGCCGCTTCCTGGACGTTGCGGGCGATCTCGCGGGTCGACGTGCCCTGCTCCTCGACCGCCGAGGCGATGGTCGTGGCGATGTCGCTGATCTCGCCGATCACCGACATGATGGCGTCGATGGCATCGACGGTGCCGCGGGTCTCGTCCTGCACCGAGACGATCTGCTGCGAGATCTCCTCGGTCGCCTTGCCGGTCTGGTTGGCGAGGTTCTTGACCTCCTGGGCCACAACTGCGAAGCCCTTGCCGGCCTCGCCGGCGCGCGCCGCCTCGATGGTGGCGTTCAGGGCCAGCAAGTTGGTCTGCCCGGCGATGTCGTTGATCAGGGTGACCACCTCGCCGATCTTCTGCGCCGCCTCGTCGAGGCCGCGCACCGCCTCGTTGGTCTTCCGCGCGTCGTCGACCGCCTTCCCGGCGATCTTGGCCGATTGGCTGACCTGCCGGCTGATCTCGGCGATCGAGGCCGACATCTCCTCGGCCGCGGTGGCCACCGTCTGCACGTTGGCGGTGGCCTCTCGCGAGGCCGAGGCCACGCCGGATGCCTGGTGGTTCGCGTTCTCGGCCGTACTGGACATCTGCTTGGCCGTGGTCTGCATATCCATGGCCGCCGTCGAAAGCGCCTCGACCACATCCTTGATCTGGGCGCCGAAATCGTCCGACAACGATTCGATGAACTTGCGCTTCTCGTCCTGCGACCGGTGCTCGGCGTCGTCCTTTTCCTTCTGCATCTCGTCCATGCGGATGGCGTTCTCCTTGAACACCTGGATCGCCTTCGCCATTTCGCCGATCTCGTCGGACCGGTCGAGCGCCGGCACATCGACCGAGGTATCGCCGTCCGCCAGCACCCGCATGACCTCGGTGCTCTTGCGCAACGGCCGGATGATCCGCTCGAGGATAAAGATGATCGCCGCGGCGAGGCCGACCAACAGGACCACCGACGCTATAATATTGGTTTTGCCGACCGTCTTGCCCGGTGCGTCGATCTCGTTCTGATCCGCGTCCACGATCACCGTCCAGTCAAGCGTGTCCATCGTCTTGACCGCCGCCTTGCGCCGGATCTTGCCGTCGACGTAGTCGGTAAGCGAGGCCCGCTGGCGGTCGCCGCGCGCCTCCGACGTCAGCGTCTTGAGATTCAGTTTCAGAACCTGCGATGCGTCGGGATGGATGATCGCCCGGCCGCTCCTGTTGAACACGAGGACACGGCCGGTCTCGCCGACCCTGATGGGGGCGATGAACCGCTCGTTGAAATAATCGAGGGAGATCACCGCGAACAGCAGGCCGGCGACTTGGCCGTCCGTGATTACCGGGGCCGCCACGGTAACGACAGGCGCGTTCGTGATTTCACTGACGGTCGCATCGGACAGGATCGCCTCGGTGCCCCGCCGCGCCGCGAAGAATTCGCGATCCGACAGGTTCTTGCCAAGCTGGCTGGCGTCGGACGAGGCGACGACAGTGCCGTTGAGGTCGACCAGGCCGATGGTCTGGTAATAGCCGTAGCCCTGTTTGGTCATGGCCAGCCGCTCGTTCGCCGCGCGGCGTGTCGCGCGACCGACGAACGTGTCCAAAAGCGACTTGGAGTAAAGCGGATCGGCGGCCCATCCCGTCACGTCCATGCGCCGGTCGGCAAACCAGCCCGAACCTGATGTCGCGAGTCCCTGCGCGGCCTGCTTAAGCTGCCCGGCGACGGAGTCCTGCACGGCCGTATTGGCGCTGACGTAGCCAAACCAGGACAGGCCCCCGAGGCCGACCACCAGAACGAACATGCATGGAATCAGGAATTTGGATCGCAAGTTCATGGTTCGAAATCTCACATGAGAAAATGACCGGATGGGCGCGCCATGAATCCACAGCGGGGAAGCTGCTACTCGATGATCTCGTCAGCCGATTGCAGCATCTCACCGAGCGCGACCGACGCACCGCCGCCCAAACCTTCGGCGACTCGCGCATTGATGACCAGCCGGCCCTGCGTGTTGCGGGCGATCGGGATCGCCGACGGCGGTGTCCCGTCGAGAATGCGCAGCGCCGTCTTCGCCGCCCACTCGCCCTGCTCTTCGGCCAGCTTGGTGTAGCCGATCAGCACGAAGCGGGACATGTGCTCGTGGATACCGCCGCTGGGGACCCTGGTGTTGCGCTCGACGAATCGCGCTGCCGCGTCGTCGTCCCAGCCCTCGGTGCCGGCAGAATTACCGACCAGCAGCATGTCGACCTTGCCCTGAAGCTCACGATACTGCGCCTGCCACTGATCCATCGTGGTCGCATAGCGCGTCTCGGCGAACTTCATGCCGAAGGTCGTCTCGATGTTCTCCTGCTCCTTGTGGGCGGTGAACACGTCGGCGGCCAGGTAGCCGACCCGGCGGCCGTCGGTCAGACGCTCGAGGAAGGCGAACAGCTCGTCGACCGCCGCGACCTCGATCATGCCGGTCACGTTCTTGTACGGGAAGCCGTAGCCGGATGCATCCCAGTTGATGCCGCAGAACACGAACGGCAGGGCCGCATCCTTGTAGAACGGCTGGATGACGTATTTCGAGGCGTTGTCGTCGGAGGCGATCACGACGTCGGGACGGAAGCTTTCGATCGTGCGCCGGACCATCTCCGCCGCGGCGAGCTTGTCTTCCTCGGTCTTCTTCCGCTTGGTGTCCATGCGCACGATGCGAACTTCGGCGCCGCTGGAATCGAGAACCGATCGGGCGCCGGCCAGGGTCCCGTCGCTCCACGCATAGCCTTCATGGTACGAATCGATGAACAGGATCTTCTTGCCTTCATACTTTCCCGCCGCCCCGGCCTGGCCAGCTGCAACGGCGAATGCGAGCGCCGCAACGGCGCCGAAAACCTTTCCAGAAAACATGGAGTGCTCCTAATGATAGAAACCAACGAGTGCATAACTGCGACTTGCCAACATGCCCGAGCGCCGGGATGAATCAGACCGCACGGCCGCGCATGCCGCATCGACGCTAAAAGCAAATACTTAAGAATACGTGAAGTTCCTGCGTGTAATGCGGCCACAGCTATACCATTTTAGGTACCGCATCGATTGTGGGCTGCGGGCCGCACACCCGGCCTTACTTGCCGGCACGCAAGGCACCTGCTGGCCGGCGTTCCGATCGCCGTTGCAACGCCTTAAACGTGTACAAACAATCTTGAAAGGCCACCAAACGCAGTTGGATTCGCCTTTCGGCGTTCCCGCAGCCGAAACCCTTCGGCAACGTCCGGTTGCCGACCGGCAGACCGTTCTTCAGTTGCCATTGCCGTGATCGGGCGCGCCGAGCCCGCCGCCGCCGGGCAGCTCTAGCACGACCGCGTCTCCGGCCGGGATGATCTGCTTGCCCTTGCCCTTCAGCGCGCCGCCACCGGCGAGGTAGATCCGCCCCGGCGCGCCGTCGGCGCCGCCGTTGCGGCCGCGCGCCGGATGTTCGATGCGGTCGAACAGGGCGAAGATGGCGAAGGGCGCGCCTTGCGCATGGGCGATCTCGATGGCCTGCCCGTTGCCGCCGCGCCAGCGCCCCGCCCCGCCCGAGCCCGGCCGCAGCTCCTTGCGGCGGAAGATCAGCGGCGCCACGGATTCGGTGATCTCGACCGGGGTGTTGCGCACGCCGGACGGAAAGGAGGTCGCCGACAGCCCGTCCTTTCCGGGGCGCCCGCCGGTGCCGCCGCAATGGAAGATGGTCACCGAGAACGGCGTGGCCGCCCCGTAGTCCTGCTCCCCGGTGATTCCCCGTCCGCCGGACAACATCGGGTTCCACAGGCTCGATGCGCCCTCGGCCGGCGCGATGCCCGACTGCGCCTGTTCGAGGCACCCCAGCACCACGTCAGGCAACATCTGGCCGGTCACGTGGCGGATATTGACGGCGGCCGGCCGCGGCGCATTCAGAATGCAGCCCTCCGGCGCCGCGACCCGGATGGTGCCGAGCGACCCCGCGTTGTTCGGGATCGCGTTGCCAACGACGCAGCGGATACCGAAGCTCGTATAGGCCTGGGTGTAGGTCAGTGGCGAGTTGATGCCGAAGGCGGACATCGCGCTGGTGCCGTCGTAGTCAACGGCGATCCCGTCGGCGCCGATCGTCATCCGCGCGCGATAGGTCACGGGATGGTCGTAGCCGTCGACCGTCATCTCGTTTTCGTACACGCCGGCCGGCAGCTTGCCGATCTCGGCCAGCATGGCGGCGCGCGAGGCCTCGATGATGCGGTCGCCGACGCCATCCAAATCGTTGAGACCGAGCTCGTCCATCAGCGCGATCAGCCGCCGGCCGCCGACGGAATTGCAGGCCGCGAGCGAGTAGAGGTCGCCGACCACCTGCACCGGCTCGCGCACATTGGCACGCACGATCTCCAGCACCGCCTCGTCCGCCGCGCCGGCACGGAACAGCGGCAGGATCGGGATGCACAGCCCCTCTTCATACACCTGGCCCGCGTCGGGCCCGAATCCGGCGCCGCCGATATCGACCACGTGCACCGTGGACGCGAACAGGGCGACCGGTGCGCCGCCGCGGAAGACCGGCGTGACGACGGTGAAGTCGAACAGGTGCCCGGTGCCGTGCCACGGATCGTTGGTCAGGTACACGTCGCCCTCGCGCATCGTCTCGATCGGGTACTTCTCCAAAAAGAACCCGACCGAGGCGGCCATTGCGTTGACATGCCCCGGCGTGCCGGTCACCGCCTGGGCCAGCATCCGGCCCGAAAGGTCGAACACGCCGGCGGAAAGGTCCCCCGCCTCCCGCACGGTGGTCGAGAACGCGGTGCGGATCAGCGCCTGCGCCTGCTCCTCGACGATGGCGATGAGGCGGTCCCAGATCACCTGGTCGCGCACCGCGGACGCCGCCACCGCCGCGCCCGCGGTCACGCGCGCCAGCACCAGATCGCCGCCGGGCTTGACCATGGCCTGGAAGCCAGCCGGCAGGATCGTCGTGGTCTGTGCTTCCGCGATCGCGGCCGGGCCGGTGAGAAACGCGGACTCCGGCAGCGACGCGCGGTCGTACAGCGCCGCGTCGGCGGTGTCCGCCCCGGGGAAGCGGACCGCGCGGGTGCCGGTGGGGGTGGCCTGCCCAGGACGGTCTTCCTCATACTTCGAGACGGGCCTTCGGCCCTCC
>CAYFYY010000154.1:0-6209 GCA_964347475.1 uncultured Flavobacteriales bacterium | reverse complement strand
TCCTCGAACATCGTGCCGAGGGCAAGATAGGCCGACCCCCAAGACCGCCGTGGCGAGGCCGAACGGATCCTGCGCGTTGCCCCACAGGATCAGGTAGGCGGCGGCGTAGAGCGGGTGCCGGACATACGCGTGAAACCCGCCGGTGTGCAGCGGCTCGTCCTCCGGCTCGTCGATGCCGCGTCGGTGGTTGCGAACTTGCGTGATCCCGACGAAGCGCCCGAGATCATAGTCGCGCAGGGCCAGCAGCAGGAGGACGAGGCCGAGGACCGAGACCCCGCTGAGCCCGGCCCGCGCCGCATCCGGCAGGGGATAAGGTGTGCCGCCGCCGAGCAGCCAGGCGGCGAACAGCCACACCGTGCCGACGTGCAGGGCCGCGAATCCGTTGTAGGCGAGGCGGTAGCATGGCCGCAGCGTGGACGCGAGAGCCGCCTTGGCCCGGGTTCCGGCCAGCAGGGTATGGCCGAACCCGAAGCTCAGCCAGGCCAGCGCATACAGGATGTGGGCCGCGATCGGCGTCATGTGCGGTCCTGGCTGTTGGGGGCACGTCGGAGGCGCGGGGCGATGCGGCGCAGTACAGCCGAGCCGCCCCGTCGCGACAGTCGGCATCGGCGCCACAAGAGGTTGCCACAAGAGGTTGGAGACTATTCGCTGACGGCACGGCGAGGAGGTTTGCCTTGATGTGTGCGAGGTCGCGCATTTGCTTGGATTGCGGATCGCAGCGCTGTATGTGCGCCAGGCCGCGCGGCCGATGCACCTGCTCGCGCGCCAGCTGGAGGCGCCGGCGCGGCAGCAGTCCGGTCAAACTTCTATCAGCCGTTGCGATCTCGGCACGCATGCCCGAGATAATTGTAATATCGGAAAATAACGCGTCCGGGGGTTGACATCGCCGGTGTCGATGTGTTGGCCTCGGTGCGTGGGCCGAAACACCCTGCCAGTTCGGGGGCAACTCTTGCGAGGCATGAAACTCAACCGGGAACAGATCGATCACGTCAGGGATCAGACGGGCCTCGACCCGGTTTCAGAGGATCATGCGCTTTATTCGGACCTGGCCGATGTGTTCGGCCACCAGACCTATTACCTCGTCGAAGACGGCTTGCTGATCCTGCAACGTCAGGGAACGAACGATTCGAGCGCGGACGGCGTGACCCCGGCAAGCTTCTGGAAACTCGCATCGTGGGCCGACGAAGATCGTTCGGAATTGGTCACCCACGCGCCCGAGGAGTTGGACGTCGTCATCGATCTGGAGCCGCCGGACCCGGATCCGGCCGCGTAGCGGGCCGGGGGGCATCGGCCGCGCCGACCGGGCTGCATCCGGCCGTCGGTAACGCGCCCGAAGTCATCAGTGCACGAACCGATTCGATGGTGAGCGGCATGTGGCAACTGTTGTGGATACTGGTAGCCGTTTTGCTGGCAACGGCGGTCACCGTCTGGTCGGCAGACACGGCACATTGGGACGTGTCACTTACGATTCTGATCGTCGCCGGCGTCACGCTTGGAATGCTGATTGCGACGGTGACCTATGGCCTTGCGCGGAGCATCGCCCGCCGCCGGCGCCGCATCTTTCGACGCAAGTCCGGCCGTTTCTTGTAAGCGGTCTGCCGCATCGAATTCGCCACCTGAATGATGGGACAGAGGATGGGATGCCGCCCTGATCTCGGAGCACAGTCCGACTGGCAGCGGACGCACTACGCGTCTGCCGGGCGGAAGTACGGCGACAAGCACTTTACGACGCCCGACGGCCCCTATACGCGCTGGATCGTGGACAAGATCGCGGCGATCTGCCCGGACGCCGAGACGGTTGCGGAAGTTGGTGCGGGCACCTGTGTGTTCGCTTCCCTGCTGGGCAAGAAAATGCAGCTGGACACCGATGTGGTCTGTTACGAGCCTGTCGAGGAGCTTCTGGAGGGTGCCGCCGGTTTCGATAATATCGATCCAATTTGCGGAAGTGCCGTCGATTTTGCCCGCAGCCAGCTCGACGAATCCTTCGATTTCGTTTTTACCAAAGATACTGCGCATCATTTCCGGCCGGACACGCTGGACGAGATACACAGCGGGATCTGTGCCAATCTGAGGCCTGGCGGACGGTATCTGATGGTCGTGCGCGCGCCGCCGCGGGGCGACGCCGTTCCCGTAGGACGCATTGCGAAAGCCATGTGGGAGGGGGTTTACACATCGTGCTCCGATCTTCTGGCCTCCATGCGCGATATCCCGGAATGGCGGGAAATCCGCGTGACCCAGTGGCAGTGCAAGGTGGAGACGAGCGTTCGGGAATGGATCGACGGAGTCAGGAACCAGGACACGTGGTCCATCTTTTCGGCACTCGATGCGACGGGAATCGAACACACCGTCCGGGAACTTGAGGCGCAGTTCGACGGGGCGGAGACGTTTGAATTCCTTCATCGGTATGACGTCGCCATATTCGAAAAGTCACGCATGGCGACTCCCGGTGCATCGGCAAAGGCAGCGTCATGACTCACCCTCGGATATTGGAGTCAAATGGCCGAATGCGGAGGTCGCGACAGCAACGCGCGTAGCAAGATCGCGCGGCGCTCACGCCTCCTTGGAGCCCCCTTCCGCGTCACCCGCAGCCCCTCGCGCGGTTCGTTTGCCTTCGTCTTCATCGCGTCGAGTTCGGCGCGCCGGTCGCCACCATCGAGGTTCTGCGCCGGCGCGGCCGCGACGAGGGCAGGCTCGACTGCCGCGACGGCCTCGAGCCGGCCCCGACGCCGCCGGGATCCGAGGCGGCGCACGCAGGCTGAGGACCGGGTCGGCGCGGCGTGCCGCCGTTGCGGCAGTGCCGACCGGCTATGGGCCGGGCCGTGGCACGGTAAACGTGCCGGCCATTGCCGCGCTGGCTTCGAACGGCGGCAACAGGCTGCCCTGCCCGGCGAGGCTCCCGCTTCCGCGGATATCGTCGAATCGACCGGTCCCGCCTGTGAACTCGTATGTTCCGGCGAATGTGATGACGGCGATCTCGTTGTTGACCGTCGCCAGCGTGTGATAGACGGCGAAGATCTCGTCGCCGTTCGCGGCGGTCAGCACCAGCTGTCCCTCCACCGCGGCCGTGTTCGGGTCCCCGTCGGCGCAGAAGTCGACGACCTCCTCCGACGCCCAGCCCGTCATGCCCAGCGCCGTTGCTATGCCGCTGCCGGCTTCGCTGTTGATAAGGATGCAGGGGTCGCCGGTCGGCACGGGGTTGGCGTTGCCCGATATGACCATGAAGAACGGTTGCGTTGTTTCCACGGCCCCCGCGATGCCCGGCAACAGGACAAACAGCACGCCCGAGATCGCCATGCGCAGGCGTGCAACGGCACTCCTTTCGTTATGCATCGTCTTGCCTCCTCTCTTGTTCGGTTTGTGTCGCAGACCGTTCGCGCCACCCGCTATGCGGCAGTTGCCCGCCGGCCCGCCGGCCCGCCGCCGCCGTGCCGGCCCCCATAGCCGCGATTCGGCCACGTGGACCGGATCTCGCCCTTTCGTGGCATACGGATCGAATTCAGGCGGGTTGCGGCCGGACGGGGCTGGACAGCGCAAGGGGATTCCCGGGCGCCCCTCTAAACGACATCCCCTTGCCCCGGTGCACACCGCCGGCGACCAGTCTTGCGGGTTCTCGTTATCGCGGCTCCCGATCGCCCGGCCGACGCCCCGCCCAGCGCGCGGCGCCTCTAGTGAGCCGCATGTCTGGCCATCTCACAGGCGGTCGCTGTGCGCTACAAGCCAACGCCGCCGAAACCCGCAGAAAACCCTAACGCATGGGGTCGTTCCTCGGGCGGGGCGGGTCCGGCCCAGCGCCCGGGCCCGCCGGCGCGGTCCGGACCTTGGAGATTTTCGTCCAGCCTGTATCATGGCCGCGCCGCCATCCGTCGCGACCCGCGGCTCGGCGGCACCTGCGCCGAAACCCACGAGAGAGGACGGTACCCATGCTGGCCTGGCTGACCGATCCGCAGATCTGGGGTGCGCTCGTCACGCTGACGGCGCTGGAGATCGTGCTCGGCATCGACAACGTGATCTTCATCTCGCTGGTCGCCGAGCGCCTGCCCAAGGCGCAGCAGGCGAAGGCGCGGGCGATCGGCCTGTCGGCGGCGTTGATCATGCGGCTTCTGCTGCTCGCGGCGATCGCCTGGGTCGTCGGGCTGACGGCGCCGGTGTTCACCGTGTTCGGCATCGCGTTTTCCTGGCGCGACCTGATCCTGTTTGCCGGCGGCCTGTTCGTGCTTATCAAGGCGACGCTGGAGATCCACCGCAGCGTCGAGGGCACGCACGAGGCCGGCGGCGGCGAGGGCCGCGCGAGCTTTGCGCTGGTGATCGCGCAGATCATGCTGCTCGACCTCATCTTCTCGCTCGATTCGATCATCACCGCGGTCGGCATGACGGACCATCTGCCAGTGATGGTCATCGCGGTGGTCATCGCCGTCGCCGTGATGTTCTTCGCCGCCGCCGCGGTCAGCGACTTCATCGCCCGGCACCCGACGACCAAGATGCTGGCGCTCAGTTTCCTTTTGCTGGTCGGCGTCGCCCTGGTCGCCGACGGGCTGCACTTCCACATCCCGCGCGGCTACCTCTATTTCGCCATCGCGTTTTCGGTGCTGGTCGAATTCCTCAACCTCGCCGCTGCACGGCGCCGCAGCGCCCGCCGCGCGCGGCGCACCGGGTAAGGGCGAACGCCGCCCGCCGTCAACCTGCCCGGTCGAGCGGGATGAGCCGGATCTTCTTCCCGTCGGCCGCGAGGCCGAGCCTGCCGTGCTTGAGGGCCAGCGCCTGTGCGCCGAAGACCTCGCGGCGCCAGCCCTTGAGCGCCGGCACGTCGGCGGCATCATCGGCGGCGATGCGCTCGAGGTCGTCGGCGGATCCGACGAGGCGCGGCGCGACGTTCTGCTTCTCGCAGTTGTGCTTGAGCAGCACCTTCAGGAGATCGGTCAGCGGCCCGAGTCCCGGCGGCAGCCGCTCCGGCCGTTCCGGTGGCGCCGGCAGCGAGTGGGCCGGACGTTTGATGCCGTCCTCGACCGCCCTGAGGATGCCCTGGCCGATCGGCCCCTCGGCCAGCTTTTTCGAGATGCCGCGGACATGGGCCAGCGTCTCCGGCTTGCGCGGCGCGTGGCTGGCGATCTCCAGGATCGCCTCGTCGCGCAGGATGCGGTTGCGCGGCAGGTCGCGGCGCTGCGCCTCGTGCTCGCGCCAGGCGGCAAGCTCGATGAGGATGGCGAGGAACCGCGTGCCCTTGCCGCGGCGGCCCTTGATGCGGCGCCATGCCTCGTCGGGGTCGACGCGGTACGTCTCCGGTGCGGTGAGCACCGCCATCTCCTCGTCGAGCCAGTGCGCACGGCCGGTCCGCTTCATGCGCGCCGCCAGCTTCTCGTACACGGGGCGCAAATGGATGACGTCGTCCATCGCGTAGTCGAGCTGGCGGTCGCTGAGCGGCCGGCGCGACCAGTCGGTAAAGCGCGAGGCCTTGTCGACGGTCACGCCGATGGTCTTGGCGAGCAGGTTCTCGTACGACACCTGGTCGCCGAAGCCGCAGACCATGGCGGCGAGCTGGGTGTCGAATACCGGGTGCGGCACTTGTCCCATGCGGTGGTAGAAGATCTCCAGGTCCTGGCGGCCGGCGTGGAACACCTTGAGGATACGCGCGTCGGCCAGCAGCTCGTAAAGCGGGGCAAGATCGATATTCGGGGCCAGGGCATCGATCGCCGCCGCGTCCTTCGGCCCGGCCAGCTGGACCAGGCACAGCTGCGGCCAGAACGTGTTCTCGCGCATGAATTCGGTATCGACGGTGACGTAGTCCGCGCCGGACAGGCGGGCGCACAACTCGGCCAGGCGCGCGCTGTCGGTGATCGGTGGGGCTGGCATCGGCTCACACTCGCTCGGCGTCACGCCGCTGCGGTTCCGCCCCGCTCCCCCACCCGGCCGCCCGGCCCCGACAGCCGGGTGGGGGAGCGGGCTGACGCCGCATGCGCGACAATCGGACGCAGTGTTACCATGCCTGCGCCGATAAGCAAAAGCTCCGATGCAACCCCTCCCTTGACAAGGCGGGGCAAACCGTGGCCTTTGCCGGGCGAATTCAGCACTGCGATCCGGGTTCCAGATGCACGAGTACCGCACCCATACCTGCGGGGCGCTGCGCCTCGACGATGCCGGCCGGGCGGTCCGCCTGTCGGGCTGGGTCCACCGCAAGCGCGACCACGGCAACCTGATGTTCATCGACCTGCGCG
>CAYFYY010000153.1:3717-6323 GCA_964347475.1 uncultured Flavobacteriales bacterium | reverse complement strand
TCAAGCTGCACCAGTGCGGCCTGCCGAAGAAGATGGCGCTGGAGCTGTTCAAGCCGTTCATTTACTCAAAGCTCGAACTGTACGGCATGGCGTCGACCATCAAGGCGGCCAAACGCATGGTCGAGAAGGAGCGTCCGGAGGTCTGGGACATCCTCGAGGAGGTGATCCGGGAGCATCCGGTGCTGCTCAACCGGGCGCCGACGCTCCACCGGCTCGGCATCCAGGCCTTCGAGCCGAAGCTGATCGAGGGCAAGGCGATCCAGCTGCATCCGCTGGTCTGCACCGCCTTCAACGCCGATTTCGACGGCGACCAGATGGCGGTGCACGTTCCGCTGTCGCTGGAAGCCCAGCTCGAGGCCCGCGTCCTGATGATGTCGACCAACAACATCCTGTCGCCGGCCAATGGCAAGCCTATCATCGTACCGTCGCAGGACATCGTGCTCGGCCTTTACTACCTGACCATCGAGCGCGACGGCGTCGCCGGCGAGGGCATGTCGTTCGCCAATATCGGCGAAGTCCAGTACGCGCTCGACCAGGGGGTCGTGAACCTGCACGCCAAGATCACGGCGCGCTACGAGACCGTCGACGCCGACGGCAAGCCAAAGACGCTCCGCGTCGAGACGACGCCGGGCCGTCTGCTGTTGTCGGAAATCCTGCCGCGCCACCCGCGCGTGCCGTTCGAGCTGGTCAATCGGCTGCTGACCAAGAAGGACATCTCGAACGTCATCGACGTCGTCTACCGTCACTGCGGCCAGAAGGAGACCGTGATCTTCGCCGACCGGCTGATGACCATGGGCTTCGGCCGGGCCTGCACGGCCGGAATCTCGTTCGGCAAGGACGATCTCGTCATCCCCGAGGCCAAGGAGAAGCTGATCGCCAAGGCCCAGTCCGCGGTCAAGGAGTACGAGCAGCAGTATCTCGACGGCCTGATCACGCAGGGCGAGAAATACAACAAGGTGATTGACGTCTGGTCCGACTGCACCGACAGCGTCGCCGACGAAATGATGAAGGTCATGAAGGCGTCGGACGAGGAGGGCCAGCTCAACTCGGTCTACATCATGGCGCATTCCGGTGCCCGTGGCTCGGCGGCACAGATCAAGCAGCTTGCCGGCATGCGCGGCCTCATGGCCAAGCCGTCGGGCGAGATCATCGAAACGCCGATCATCTCCAACTTCAAGGAGGGGCTGACGGTCCTCGAGTACTTCAACTCGACCCACGGTGCCCGCAAGGGCCTCGCCGATACCGCGCTGAAGACGGCGAACTCGGGCTATCTGACGCGGCGTCTCGTCGACGTCGCGCAGGACTGCATCGTCGTGCAGGAGGATTGCGGGACGCTGCGTGGCTTGGAGATGAAGGCCGTGGTCGAGGGCGGCGAGGTCATCGAAGAGCTGTCGGAGCGCATCCTCGGTCGCAGCGCTGCGGTCGACGTGGTGGATCCGCTGGAGGGCGGCACCATCGTCAAGGCCGGCCAGTTGATCGACGAGGAAAAGGTCGTTGAAATCGAGCGTGCCGGACTGGACGCGGTGAAGATCCGGTCGGCGCTGACCTGCGAAGCGCCGCGCGGGATCTGCGGCGTCTGCTATGGGCGCGACCTTGCGCGCGGCACCACCGTCAATATCGGTGAGGCCGTCGGCGTCATCGCGGCCCAGTCGATCGGCGAGCCGGGAACGCAGCTGACCATGCGGACCTTCCACATCGGTGGCGCCGCGCAGCGCGGTGCCGAGCAATCGTCGGTCGAGTCCACCATCGAGGGCACGGTCGAAGTCCAGAATCGCAACGTGGTCGTCGATTCGACCGGCACGCCGGTCGTGATGGGCCGCAACTGCGAGGTCGTCGTCAAGGACGAGCAGAAGCGCGAGCGGGCCCGGCACCGGGTGCCGTATGGTGCGCGCCTGCTGGCCGATGACGGCGCGAAGGTCAAGCGTGGCCAACGGCTCGTCGAATGGGATCCGTATACGATCCCCATCATCACCGAGAAGGAGGGTGTGGCTCACTACGTCGACCTCGTCGAAGGCCTGTCGATGCGAGAGACCACCGACGAGACCACGGGTATCTCTAGCAAGAAGGTGGTCGACTGGAAGCAGCAGCCGCGGGGCGCCGACCTCAAGCCGCGCATCACCCTGCGCGACAAGAAGGGCAAGGTCGTGACTCTCGCGAACGGTCTCGAGGCCCGCTACTTCATGTCGGTGGACGCGATCCTGTCGGTCGAGAACGGGGCCGAGGTGAAGGCCGGCGATGTGCTCGCCCGCATCCCGCGGGAATCGAGCAAGACACGCGACATCACCGGTGGCCTGCCGCGGGTGGCGGAGCTGTTCGAGGCCCGCAAGCCGAAGGATTACGCGATCATCAGCGAATCCGAGGGCCGCGTCGAGTTCGGCAAGGACTACAAGACCAAGCGGCGCATCGTCGTCGTCCCCTCCGAGGGGGACAAGGAACCTGTCGAGTACCTGATCCCGAAGGGCAAGCACATCAGTGTCCAGGAGGGGGACTATGTACAGGTTGGCGACCTCCTGATGGACGGCAACCCGGTGCCACACGACATCCTGCAGGTGTTGGGAGTCGAGGCGCTGGCCGCCTATCTGGTCAAGGAGATCCAGGACGTCTAC
>CAYFYY010000153.1:0-3707 GCA_964347475.1 uncultured Flavobacteriales bacterium | reverse complement strand
CAGGGCGTGAAGATCAACGACAAGCATATCGAGGTGATCGTCCGCCAGATGCTTCAGAAGGTGGAAGTCGAGGATCCGGGCGATACGATCCTGCTCGCCGGCGAGCAGATCGACCGTGAGGAGTTCGACGCGGTCAACGATCAGACCGTCGCCGAGGGCGGGCTCGCGGCGCGCGGCCTCCCGGTGCTGCAGGGCATCACCAAGGCGTCGCTACAGACCAAGTCGTTCATCTCGGCCGCATCGTTCCAGGAAACGACGCGCGTGCTGACCGAGGCCGCCGTGTCGGGCCGTACGGATACGCTCGAGGGCCTCAAGGAAAACGTCATCGTCGGTCGCCTCATCCCGGCCGGCACGGGCGCGGCGATGAACCGCTTCCGCATGATCGCGACCGAGCGCGACCGTCAGGTGACGGCGGCTCAGGAAGCAGCGTTGCCGGCAGACGGTGGTGATGCGGTTCCGGCCGAAGAGAGCGGCGAGAAAGGCGACGAGTCCGACGCGGCATGATCTCTGGGCGGGGCGGTTCCGGGCTCTTGGGACCGCCCACCGCAGCCCTTAGCCGTGTCCTTGAAAACAGCGGAATTAAACGCAATCTAGTGCTTGACGGCACAAGGGGGCGTGAATAGTATGCGCCCGCTTTCAGGGGGCTGGCGGTAGGCGTCGAGCCGGAAGAATAAGGCCGCGACCTAGACGCAGCGCCCAAGGACCCTTGGAACTGACATAAGCCGGACGGTCCGGCTGCCCGGTAGATCGACCGTGGGAAGCGACGGCCTGGTCCTCGCGTCCGACGGTTTGGCGCATCGCGCGGCCGCGTTCTTGCGTGCGGTGGGCCACCGGGATGGAACGAGTTGAGGACGAGACAGAATGCCGACGATCAACCAGTTGATCCGGAAGCCGCGCAAGATACCGCCGACCCACAACAAGGTACCGGCGCTCGAGGCATGCCCGCAGAAGCGCGGCGTGTGCACCCGCGTCTACACGACCACGCCGAAGAAGCCCAACTCGGCGCTTCGCAAGGTGGCGCGCGTGCGCCTGACCAACGGCTTCGAGGTGACGAGCTACATCCCTGGCGAGGGGCATAACCTTCAGGAGCATTCGGTCGTCCTCATCCGCGGCGGGCGCGTCAAGGACCTGCCGGGCGTTCGTTATCACATGATTCGCGGGACCCTGGACACTCAGGGCGTCAAGGATCGCCGCCAGCGCCGTTCGAAATACGGCGCCAAGCGGCCGAAGTAAGAGGCGGGGGATCGACGATGTCCAGACGTCGCGCAGCCGATAAGCGAGAGGTCCTGCCAGATGCCAAGTTTGGCGACGTGGTGGTCGGCAAGTTCGTCAACAGCGTTATGCTGGATGGCAAGAAATCTGTGGCTGAGGGCATCGTCTACGGTGCTTTCGATCTGATCGCGAAACGGACCGGCGGGGATCCAGTGAAGATGTTCCATGACGCGCTCGAGAACGTGAAGCCGCAGATCGAGGTCCGGTCACGACGGGTCGGCGGCGCCACCTACCAGGTGCCGGTCGACGTGCGTGCGGGCCGGGCCCAGGCGCTGGCGTTCCGCTGGCTGATCAGCACGGCGCGCGGGCGGTCGGAGAACACTATGGTCGAGCGGCTGTCCGCCGAACTCATGGATGCCGCCAACAACCGCGGCGCCGCCGTGAAAAAGCGCGAGGACACGCACCGGATGGCCGAAGCCAACCGTGCCTTCTCGCATTACCGCTGGTAGCAGAACAAGAATTCGAAGAGATCGATCATGGCACGCAAAACGCCCATCGAGCGTTATCGCAATATCGGCATCATGGCGCATATCGACGCCGGCAAGACCACGACGACCGAGCGTGTGCTCTACTATACAGGGCGTTCGCACAAGCTCGGCGAGGTCCACCACGGCAGCGCCACGATGGACTGGATGGAACAGGAGCAGGAACGCGGCATCACCATTACGTCCGCGGCAACAACTGCGTTCTGGCGCGATCACCGGGTCAACATCATCGATACGCCGGGCCACGTCGACTTCACGATCGAGGTCGAGCGGTCGCTGCGCGTGCTCGACGGCGCGGTCGCGGTTTTCGACAGCGTCGCCGGCGTCGAGCCGCAGTCAGAGACCGTGTGGCGGCAAGCCGACAAGTATCGCGTGCCGCGTATCTGCTTCGTCAACAAGATGGACCGTGTGGGCGCCGATTTCTTCCGCTGCGTTGACATGATGGTCGAGCGCCTCGGCGCGGTGCCCGTGGTCATGCAGCTGCCGATCGGGGCGGAGGCGGATTTCGTCGGCGTCGTCGACCTCGTCAAGATGAAGGCGATCCGCTGGAAGGACGAGACGCTGGGCGCCGAGTTTGTGGAGGAGGACATTCCGGCTGCCCTGGCAGACCAGGCGGCCGAATATCACGAGAAGCTGGTCGAGCTCGCAGTTGAGCACGACGATGCGGCGATGGAGGCGTACCTCGAGGGCAACGAGCCGGACCAGACGATGCTGAAGAGCTGCATCCGCAAAGGCACCGTGGGCAACAAGATCGTGCCGGTCTTCCTCGGCAGCGCCTTCAAGAACAAAGGTGTGCAGCCGCTGCTCGACGCGGTGGTTGATTTCCTGCCGTCGCCGACGGATGTCGGCGCGGTGCGCGGTGTCAGCGTCGACGGCGAGACCGAGATGAAGCGCATGCCGTCGGACGACGAGCCGTTCTCGGCGCTCGCCTTCAAGATCATGAACGACCCGTTCGTCGGCTCGCTGACCTTTGTACGCGTCTATTCGGGCGTCCTGGAAAGCGGTGCCTCGGTGACGAACACGGTCAAGGACAGCCGCGAGCGGATCGGCCGCATGCTGCTGATGCACGCGAACCATCGCGAGGACATCAAGGAAGCGCGTGCCGGCGACATCGTCGCGCTATGCGGGCTGAAAGGGACGACGACCGGCGACACCCTGTGCGATCCGAACAAGCGCATCGTCCTGGAACGCATGGAGTTCCCGGACCCGGTCATCGAAATCGCAGTCGAGCCCAAGACCAAGGCCGATCAGGAGAAGATGTCTCAGGCCCTGCAGCGCCTGGCGGCGGAGGATCCGAGCTTCCGCGTGTCGTCGGACGTCGAGAGTGGCCAGACCATCATCAAGGGCATGGGCGAGCTACACCTCGACATCATCGTCGATCGCATGAAGCGCGAATTCAAGGTCGACGCCAATATCGGCGCGCCGCAGGTCGCCTATCGCGAGACCTTCACCAAGCCGACACGGATCGACTACACGCACAAGAAGCAGACCGGCGGATCCGGCCAGTTCGCGCGGGTGATCCTCGAGTTCGAGCCGCTGAAACCGGGCGAAGGGTTCCAGTTCGAAAGCAAGATCGTCGGCGGCGCCGTGCCCAAGGAATACATCCCGGGCGTCCAGAAGGGGCTGGATTCGGCGCGGGAGAGCGGCGTGCTGGCTGGCTTCCCGGTGATCGACTTCAAGGTGACGCTGGTCGAAGGCGGCTACCACGACGTCGACTCATCTGTGCTTGCGTTCGAAATCGCAGCGCGCGCCGCGTTCCGCGAGGCGATGGACAAGGCCGGCGCGGTCTTGCTTGAGCCGATGATGAAGGTCGAGGTCGTCACGCCTGAGGAATACATGGGCGACGTGATTGGCGACCTCAGCAGCCGCCGCGGCCAGCCGCAAGGCACCCATGCGCGCGGCAACGCCCAGGTGATTACCGCGATGGTGCCGCTCGCCAACATGTTCGGC
>CAYFYY010000152.1:0-6346 GCA_964347475.1 uncultured Flavobacteriales bacterium | reverse complement strand
TCCTTCTCGAAGCCCGGCGTCACGCCGTCGACGAAGCAGGCCGGCGCGCCCTTCTCGTAGGGGCCGAGGATCAGGCCCTGGCGCTCCTCGCGCATGTAGTAGGAGGCGTCGGATTCGCGGAACACCGGCATCTCGCGCTCGCCGTTCTTCTTGCGCTCTTGCAGCAGCGGATGCGGCTCCGTGACGATGAACTGGTGCTCGACCGGGATCACCGGCACGTCGAGCCCGACCATGCGGCCGGTCTGCCGGGCGTAGTTGCCGGTGGCGCTGACCACATGCTCGCAGCTTATGTCGCCCTTCTCGGTCCGGACCAGCCACTCGCCCGACGCCTTGCGCTCGATCGCGGTCACCGGGGTGTGCTGGTGGATCGTCGCGCCCATGTCGCGCGCCCCCTTGGCCAGCGCCATGGTCAGGTCCGCCGGCTGGATATAGCCGTCTTCCGGGTGATAGATCGCCCCGACAAGGCCGTCGATATTAGCGAACGGCACCATCGCCTCGATCTCCTCGGGCGTCTTGAACTCCACCTCGACGCCGATGGTGCGCGCGGTGCCGGCGTAGTGGTGGTACTCGTCCATGCGATCCCGGTTGGTGGCAAGGCGCAGATTGCCGACCTGGGAGAAGCCGACCGGCTGACCGGTTTCCTTCTCCAGTTCCTGGTAGAACCGCACCGAGTATTTGTGGATCTGCCCGACGGAATACGACATGTTGAACAGCGGCAAGAGCCCGGCCGCGTGCCAGGTCGACCCCGCCGTCAGCTCGGTCCGCTCCAGGAGGATCGAGTCCGTCCAGCCCTTCTTGGCCAGGTGGTAGAGCGTCGCGACGCCGACCACGCCGCCCCCGATGACCACAACCCGCGCCGTGTCCTTCATCGCCCAGGCCTCCTCGATCCATTGCACCCGACTGCCAAACGGGCTTCAGCCGCCCTATCGAACGGTCGTTATTACCGACGGATTATCCACAGCATCGCGGCCAAGTCGAGGCTAGCAGAGCCGCGACGGCCAGTGTCGGGATTGCGGCGCGGGGGCATGCGTATGGCCAAATTGATGAAGTGGCCCCGGCAGAAATGGTGTAGTCTCGGTTCGCGGTGTCTTCATCCAGATCCGCGCAGGCCGGGCGGGCTCCCGCCAGGCTGGGCCGGCCCAATGTCGCAAGGTTGAGAGAATGATCGGGTGCCAGATTGGAGGGACCTCGGCATGAATTCACTCCGCGTGATCCATCCGTACCGTTCCGAGGGCATGTGGGTGTTCGACGATGAGACGGCCGGCCTCGTGCAGGAGCCGTTTGTCTCGGGTGCCGATGCGGTGATCGACCGGATGGTCGAGGCAATCCCGGGCGCGGCGGACGGATTTACGCTCGTCTTCTCCGACAAGCCGTTCCCCGGCCATCAGCTGGCGCTGGAATGGCGGCGCGAGGAGCACGAGGGCAACTGGTACTACGCCGCCGCTCTCGACATGGAAGGCTGGCTCTGCCCGGCGCTGTTCAAGTACTTCGACGCCGCCCCTTCCCGCATCTACGCGCAGTTCAAGCAGAAGGGACGCTGAGCGTTTCGGTCGTTCGTTCCCGCCCCCGCGCGAACCGTCTTGACCGGCCGGTTGCGCACCGGATGGCGCGGCGTGCCTTTGCAGACGGATTTGTTCCAGGAAATCCGAACCGGCCTCTCCAGGGAGCCCGTCCCGTGCATGGCGGCCGCGTCGTCGTCGGGCCGAAGACCGACGGGTTCGAGGGATTGTCTGACGACGCTGGCTGACGTCGCTGAAATCCGCGGAAAAGCCTAAAGCATGGGCTCGTTTCGCAGACTGCTTCGTCAAGCGGCACGCTGACGCAACCAGCCTGCCGCACGCCACGTCAGCTCCCGATCCGGTCGGATTTTCCACAGCATCGCGGGCACCTCGAGGCTAGACCGGCGACGGTGAGTGTCGGGTTTGCGGCGCGGCGGCGATCCTGGAACGGCTCGATGGTCGCTCCGGCGCATCCGTCAGGCCGACGCGGCGAGACTGCCCGTCAACCGGTGCCGCAATATGCGGTTCGCAGTATGCGCGAAATTCCTTTTTGCGTTGCCATTTTAACGAATTAACCATGAATTGCGGCGACAGTCGAAATCCAGCCGGTTCATCGGCACGCCGTCCGGGTCCCAGTCGCCTGCCAGTCACGCAATTTCCACGAGTATTCAGAAAGTCATGAAGAAACAAAAAGTTGCACCGGCGGTGTCGGCGCTTCAGGATAACAACGGGTTTGCTTGGACGCGGAGCGCATGACCGAGACAGCAGCAATGCCCCGTTCGGGCTGGCGCGGCAGGGATTACTTGCGGCTTGCCGTGTTCGGCGTTCTCTATGCGGCGGCCGCCCACGGCGCCCTCCTGTTCCTCGTCCAGCCCGACGGCACGGCCCTGATCTGGCCGGCGAACGGGGTGTTTCTCGCTGCCTTCCTGCTGTCGCCGCGGTCGCAGTGGTGGGTCGTCGCGGCTGTGCTCGGCATCCTGGATTTTGTCGCCGAATTGACGACCGGCGCGCTGCCGCTTGTTCCCGCCACGGTTTTTGCCGTCGTACTGACCACGGAGGCCGCGGTTGCCGCCTGGCTTATCTGCCGCTTCCGAAACGGACCGCCGACCTTCGAAAAACGCGGCGATGTCATCGCGTTGCTGTTATGGGGTGGCATCGCCGTGCCGGCCGGCGCCGCGATCCTCCCCGCGCTGACCGTCCAGGCCTGGTTTGGCAGCGAAGCTCTGCAGTCCTGGTTCTGGTGGGGCGTTGCGGACGGCCTGGGCGTGCTGGTGGTCACGCCGCTCATCGTCGTTTGGGGTGCCAGGCTGCACGGTTTCTTGGCGTCGATGGCGCCGCAGAAATGGGCCGAATTGACCGCTTACTTTGCGGCGCTCTTCCTCGTGACGCAATTCGTCTTCACGCATGAGAATCTCGAGGGAACTCCGCTCGCCACATATAGCTATCTGCCCTTCCTACTGCTGCTGTGGATCACCATGCGCTTCGGGCTGCGTGCGGCGACCCTGGCGTCCTTTGCCCTTGCGGCAGTCGCACTGTGGTACGAGGGAAATACGGGCGGTGGCATTCACAGTGTCGGCGAAGGGCTGATTGCGCTGCAGATATTTCTGATCGTCATGGCGACGGCCAACCTGCTGCTTGCAGCAACCCTGGCCGAGCGCGCGGAGGCCGGCCGGCTTCTCGACCTGAGTCGTGAGCGGCTCCAGCTGGCGCTCGATGGCGGCGACCTCGGCTTGTGGGACTGGGCGTGCGATACCGGCCATACGGTCTACAACCGGCGCTGGGCGGAGATGCTGGGTTACGATCCATCGGAGCTCGAACCGTACGCGAAGACCTGGGAGAGGTTGCTGCACCCGGCCGATGCCGCGAATGCGATCGCCTGCTTCGAGGAACATCTGAACGGCAAGACTCCGTTCTACGAGGCGGAATTCCGCCTGCGGACCAAGACCGGGGACTGGCGCTGGATCCTCGGCCGCGGCAAGGTCGTCGAGCGGACAACGACCGGCGCGCCGCTGCGGGTTACCGGCACCCATCTCGACATTCATGAGCGCAAGCGCGCCGAGGCGGCGAAAAACCAGCTCGGCCGGATCGTCGAGGGCGCGGCGAACGAGATCTACCTGTTCGATGCCGAAACCCTGAAGTTTGTCGACGTCAATCGCGGGGCGCGCGAGAACCTCGGTTTCACGCTCGAAGAGTTGAAGCAAAAGACACCGCTCGATATCAAGCCCGAAATGACCCGCGCTGCGTTCGAGGCGCTGCTGGCGCCACTGCGTGCCGGCCGCAGCTCGGAAGCACGTTTCACCACCATCCATCGCCGCAAGGACGGCTCCGAGTACTCCGTGGACGTGCTGCTGCAGCTGGTCGCCGGAGAGGACTCGCCTCTGTTCTTTGCCGATGTGCACGACATCACCGATCGCCTCGAAATCGAGCAACAGCTCCGCCAGGCCCAGAAGATGGAGGCGGTCGGCCAGCTCACAGGCGGCGTAGCGCACGATTTCAACAATCTGCTCGCGGTGATCATCGGCAATCTCGAATTCCTCATCAACGAACTGCCCGTCGACGATGAGCGCGAGGCCCGCGCCGCAACGGTCATGCGCGCGGCGGAGCGCGGTGCCGAGCTCACCCAGCGGCTCCTCGCGAATTCGCGCCAGCAGCCGCTGGCCCCGCAGGCCGTGGATTTCAACGCGCTCGTCTCGGACATGATGGAGATGCTGCGCCGCACGCTTGGCGAGACCATCGAGGTCGAGACCGTACTCGCGGACGGGCTGTGGGAGTCCTGTGCCGATCCGGGGCAGCTCGAGGCGGCACTGCTGAACCTCGCGGTGAATGCGCGCGACGCCATGCCCGACGGCGGCCGGCTGACGATCGAAACAGGCAACATCGAACTGGATGAACTGGATGCCCCGGTTCGCTCGGGCGACGTCGGCGCAGGGCAATACGTCATGCTCGCGGTGACCGATACCGGTTCCGGCATGCCCGAGGATGTCCGCGAGCGCGCCTTCGAACCGTTCTTCACGACCAAGGAGGTGGGCAAGGGGACCGGGCTCGGCCTGTCGATGATCTTCGGCTTCTGCAAGCAGTCGGGCGGATACGTGACGATCGAGAGCGCGGCCAACCGCGGAACCGGTGTGCGCCTGTACCTGCCGCGCATCACGAAGGCTGTTGGCGCGCGGCCGGCGCCGGCGGCGAACGGCGCCGAAGCCAAGGGCGACGGCGAGACGGTCCTCGTGGTCGAGGACGACCCCGATGTCCGCGAGGTCACGGTCACGCTGCTCAAGGGACTGGGCTATTCGGTGCTGGCGGCGCCGGACGGCGAGACCGCGCTGGAACTGGCGGAATCGACTGGGCCGATCGCCCTGCTGGTCACCGATGTGGTGTTGAAAGGCGAGCTGAGTGGGCGCGAGACGGCCGAGGCGCTGACGGCGCGCCGCCCGGAACTCGGGGTCCTCTATATGTCCGGCTACACGCTCAACTCGATCCTGCATCACGGGCGTCTCGATGACGGCGTCGTGCTGCTGCAGAAGCCATTCCGCAAGACGGACCTCGCCACCAAGGTCAGCCAGGCGATGGCGAACAGGGGCGCTGCGGCATAGGTCCTGAGATCGGCCCCGGCCGATCGCCGGTATCGCAGGCGATTGTCCCGGGTCGTGGGTTCGTGCTACTCAAACAAAAAACAAACGGACAGGCGCCGCCGAAAGGCGCCTGTGCGCCGGGCGGGCCAAGCGAGAGGGAAGCGGCGAGGCGGCCCATGGCGCTCATGGTGTGGAAGGACGCGTACAGCGTCGGTAATGAAGAGCTGGACAGCCAGCACAGGCAACTGATCGAGTTGGTCAACCGGCTCGACGGCAAGGCCGATCTGGCGGAGGTGCTGGACGGGCTCAGCCACTATGCCGAGACGCATTTCCGGACCGAGGAGGGCCTCCTCGAGATCGTCGACTACCCGGATCTCGAAGAGCATCGGAAATACCATGCGGCGTTCCGCAGCTGGCTGGACGGGGTCATCGCCACGCACCGTTCCGGGGGCGACACCGCCGTCGCGCGGCGGGATGTCCACCATTACCTCTGCGTCTGGCTCGCCAACCACCTGCTCGTGCACGACCAGGCATTTGTGCCCTGGCTGGGGCGAAGTGGAGGCTGCCGCCGAATTCAGTAGGCCATTTCGGGCATCTGCGGGGCGTGCTCCTCCTTCTTCGGGTGCTCCGCAACCATCGCCTCGGTGGTGATCAAGAGGCCGGCGACCGACGCCGCATCCTGCAGGGCAATGCGGACGACCTTTGTCGGGTCGATGATTCCGGCTTCGAGCATGTCGACATACTGGCCGGTCTGGGCATCGAAGCCGGCATCGCGCTCGTTCCGGTCCAGGAGCTTGCCGAGAATGATCGAGGCGTCGAGCCCCGCGTTCTCGACGATCAGGCGCGCTGGCATGTTGAGCGCGCGGCGCACGATGTCGACGCCGACCTGCTGGTCCGCATTCGCCGGGTTCAGACCGTCCAGAGCCGAGGCCGCGTAGAGCAGGGCGACGCCGCCGCCCGGCAGGATGCCCTCTTCGACCGCGGCACGCGTTGCGTGCATCGCATCCTCGACGCGGTCCTTGCGTTCCTTGACGTCGACCTCGGTGGCGCCGCCGACCCGGATCACCGCAACGCCGCCGGCCAGCTTGGCCAGACGCTCCTGCAGCTTCTCCTTGTCGTAGTCGGACGTCGTGTCCTCGATCTGTCGGCGGATCTGTGTGCAGCGCGCCGCGATGCCGGTCCTGTCGCCCGCCCCTTCGACCAGGGTGGTCTCGTCCTTGCTCAGGATCACGCGCTTCGCCCGCCCGAGCATGTCGACCGTCACTTTTTCCAGCTTGA
>CAYFYY010000151.1:0-6548 GCA_964347475.1 uncultured Flavobacteriales bacterium | reverse complement strand
AGGTCCCAGCGATCACCGATGTGAAGCCAGTTGGCCTCACGCAGGTCCCAGTGCGTGCGGTTCCGGTCATGCGCGTCCAGCCGTGCGAAGGGCACGACCGTGAACCGGTCGCTGCCATCGTTCCACTCGTAGACGAACTCGGGCTCAAGGGCGACGGAGGGAGAAAGGACGGCGTCATTCTGGTTCGGGTAGGCGGGTTCGACCGGAAAAATCCGCACCTCCCCCGCGACCCAGCCGGACATATCCCATTCTTGCGCAACGGCCCCCTTGTCGCTCAGCGGGTATGCCACCGCCGCCAGAACCAGCAACGCATGGGAAAGGAATTTCAGGACGGCGGTCACGCGGACGGCCCCTTCTCAACGTGCTCTCTTGAGGCTTGACTGACTGAAATCGTTCTCGTTCAGGCCCGTTTGAAATTCATAGTTCTCGTATACGAGACGGGTGGTCTTGCCGGTTCGCTCGCTCTCCATGACCAGCCGATGCGGTCGCCAGAATTTCCCCTGATATTGCCGGTACTCGCCGAAGGTCAGGGTCTTGAGGAATCTGTCCTTAAGATCGTAATAGTCGACGCGCTGGATTCGGTATTCGGCCTTGTCATACCAGGTGATGAGGCGGGCATAGCCGGAATTTTCATAGCGCGGCCGACGCTCCACGACGAAACAGTCGAGGTCGCCGCAATCTTCGTCCCGAAGCCACCTGTAGCCGTATTTGCCGAGCTCCTGGCCTGTGATGTCCTCATAGGCGAACTCGCTGCCGACGAACGACCCGGACTTGTTGATCGACGAAATGCGCTTGACGCGCTTCAGGGCCGGCAGATAGAGCCATTGGTCATCCGGTTCCAGAATATGCGCATAGCTGAGCAGCGCCGTGCCCTTGATATCGCGCGGTTCGTCGAAGACTACCAGCGACTTCTCGCCTTCGTCTTCCCGCGGGGCCTCGAGAGTCTGGATGCGCAGGCGGCGTTCCTGGGTCCGGCCCTTGCGATCTTCAAGGATCATGACCAGGACCGCTCGACTATCGCCGTAGCCACGATCGCGGCGGTCGGCCTCTCGGGCAATGGCCTCGCCCTTTGTCACCGGGTCCTCGGCGGCGCCGGCGACCCCCGTCGCTGCGAGCAGGACCGCCAGAACAAGGATCGATCCGTTGCGCGTCATTATCGTACTCCTTTCGTACTCCGCCGCTCTCGCCGACAATGTCAAGCCGAACCGTTCGGCTCGTGCGTTTTATTGACATACTTATCCGGGTCGGCCTCAAACCGCTCCACGCAACGCTGTGAGCAGAAGACGTAACGGCGGTCGTCGTGCTCGGCGAAGAGGGTTGCTGTCCACTCGTCGACGCGCATGCCGCAGACAGGGTCCCTGACCCAGGAATGCTGGTCGGACTTCCGGTCGCGCAGTGCCCCGTCCTCCAGCCACAGGATCCGGTCGGCGACGTCCTCGACCCTGGGGTCGTGCGTCACCAGCACAACGGCACAATCGTCGTCGCGCGCGACGTCGTGCAGGACCATCATGACTTCCTGCCCGCTTTTCGAATCGAGATTGCCGGTCGGCTCATCGGCAAAGATGATTTGAGGCCGGTTGATCAGAGCCCGCGCGATCGCGACGCGCTGCTTCTCGCCGCCGGACAGCGTGCGTGGCAGGGCATCTTGCCGATGCGTCAGGTTGAGCCGCTCCATGAGCGCGTCGCCGCGGGACCGCGCCGCGCCGACGCCGCCTTTTAGAAGGTGCGCGGGAAACAGAATGTTCTCTTTGACGGACAGCGCCTCCAGCAGGTTGAACGACTGGAAGATGAAGCCGATCTGGCGGGCCCGCACCCCGGCGAGCTGATCTTCGCCGAGCGCCGTGATTTCGGCGCCCTCGATCGTGATGCGGCCGGAAGTTGGGCGCAGAAGCGCGCCGAGCATCGAGACGAGCGTCGTCTTTCCCGAGCCCGACGGTCCCATGATCATCACGAGCTCGCCCCGCGAAACGTCGAGCGAAACGTCGTTGACGGCGCGGACGGCTGTGTGGCCGCTGCCGAAGGTCTTCACCAGATGCTTTGCATGAAGGATCGGTTTCGACATCTCGATATCAGGCCTCGAATGCTGTCGCCGGATCGACGCGCATCACTCTGCGAAGCGGGATGATCGTGGCGACGAGTGTTACGAACAGCGCGCAGAGGCCGACTCTCAGCAGGGCAGGGCCGGTGATCTCCAGGGTCACCTGCGGGACGAAGGTTGCGGTCAGTGGTATCGCGACAAGTATGAGCGATACCGCCAGGAGAAAGCCCAGCAAGGCGATCCACGAGGTCTGGACCAATACGCTCCACAGGATTTCGTGGTTCGGCACGCCGACCGCCTTCATGACTGCGAGTTCGCGCTCGCGACGCGAGATGTGGGAAAAGACGATGAATCCCGTAAGCAGGATGGCGAGCGCGCCGCCGATAGCGGTCATCAGTCCGATGATCTCCAGCCCCATCTGCATCGCCAGTTCCCAGTCGTAGTCGATGAAGTCCTCGACCGGCACGGCGTTGACTTTGTCGACCTCGTTGCGGATTCGCTCGGCGAGAGCCTCCCGGTCCACACCGGGCATCGCATCGACCAGGAAATAGCTCATCGTGCCGAAGGTCGACATGATCTCGGCGAGGTCCGACAGCGCGACGAACGCAACGGAATTGGCCATGGAAAATGTCTCCTCGGAGAGGCCGACAATGCTGAACCGACGACCCGCGATCGAGATGTCGTCGCCGATTCGCAGCCCGGCCAGTCGGGCCAGAACCGATGGCACGATCACCTCGCCGCGACCTGGCAGGCTCTTGCCGTCCACGGCGGTCCAGGGACCGGCCCGGGCGTCTCCCTCCTCGAGGCCGACGATGAATGAGAACCAGTTGCGGCCGCCGGCACGCATAACGGTATTGAGGTAGAGAATTGGCGTGACCTTGGCGACGCCGTCGACCTCGCCAACGCTGTCGGCTTTCCAGTCCCAGACGAAGGAGGTCGCCATATGCATGTTGGACACGCCCTTCTGCATGACCCATACATCGGCGTCGCTGTGGCGAAGGTAGGCGACGATCTGTCTCGACTCACCTGCGAACACCGCTTCGAAGAAGATCACCAGTACGAAGGCGCCACCCACGGCGCCGACACTCGCAAGCAGGTGCAGGGGCTCATGGATCAGGTTTTTCAAGGTCCACCGAAGCAACGCTCAACTCCTGAACACGATCGCCGGATCGATGTTGGCGATCGCCCGCACCGGCACGAACGCCCCCAGCACGGCGAATGCAAGGCAGGCCGCCGCGGTCCGGCCAATAGCGGCGGGTTCGGTAGCAAGGATCAGGTAGACAGGCGCTATGCTCTCCACGATTCCCGCGATGACGGTCGCCAGCAGAATGGCGATGGGCAGTGCCAGCAGGGTCAGGGAGACCGCCTCCAGAACGACGGTCGTCCCCAGGGCCCGATGCTTGAACCCGAGGGCCTTCAGCACGCCGAGATTGCGCAGCCGGCTGCGCACTGCGGCGAACATGAACATGCTGACGATCACGACGCCGATGCCGTAGCTTACGACCAGCAACAGCCCGAGGATCGGGCCCATCATCTCCCGCCCAAGATTCTCGTCCCGCAGCGCCAGCGTGTCCGGAAGAAACACGTCAGCGGCCTCGATGCGTTCCTCGATCCGGGCGGCGACCAGATTCGGATCGGCGCCCGACTCCACTTCCACCAAGAGAAAACTCAGCAGCGGGAACGTCGCGATGTCCGTGGCGACATCGGACTCGAAATAGAAATCGATGAGGTCGTCGTAGGTGATGAACGCGAACGGCGTCAGGAACGCCGAACTGTTCGTCGAGACCCCCGACACGGTGAACTCGAAGTCGGAAATGCGGATCGGATCGCCCGGCGACAGGTCGTATTTTGTGGCAATGGCGCGGTCGATGACGATGCCGCGGTCGGCGGGCGCAACGTCGACCGCGATGATATCCGTCGGACCGCCGGCCGTATCGTATACCAGAATAATGATCGGGGTCCGGCGTCCGTCACGCTCGTAGATCGCCGAGATCCCGGTCAGGGGATGAGCGACTTTGACGCCCTCGATCTCCTCCACCTGGAGGCGCGAGACTTGGGGCAGGATGGAACGTGCGCCGATGAAATTGGAGATCCCGGCCTGGGTGACGACGAGGTCGCCGCCCCTGTTCAGCACTGCTGTCCGAAGCTGTTCATAAAGCCCTGCCAGGAACCCTTCGAGGATCAGGATCTCGGCAATAACCGCGGCGATCGCCAGGACCATGAAAATGGTACGACCGGATTCGAAGCGGAGCTGCCGATGGACGAGGGCGAGCATGTCCCATTACCTGCCGGACGCCGCCACCGCATCACAGAAGCAGGACGGGCGCCGGAAATGCCTTGTTTCATAGGTTTCCCGAAGACGCGCTACGAGTTCTTCCGGATCACGGCTATAGATGACGCGGGCGCCGGTAACCTTGTGAAACGTCGCCGTTATCCTTGCGATCTGGTCGGTAATTCCGCCGGTGCCATGAAGCACACCGATCAGCTTGCCCTCATCGTAGGCGATGGCGAATTCACCCAGGGTTCCTGACTGGCCCCCCAGAATCACCACCATGTCGCTGGAGCGGATATTGGTCACCTCGCGGCCCATCAAGCCGCTTCCAGTGTAGACCAGCACGTCGAAAACATCGGCCGGAGACAGATATTCGTAGAGGTGTTCATGCAGGCTGAGAGCGGGCGAAATGCCGACCGATTGTCCCCCCGCATCTCTGGCGCCCCGGGCGGCCTCGTACGGCAGACCGGAGCAGGCACCGGTGATCAGGATGAATCCCTGATCCGCGACGGCCTTGCCGAGGCTGTATGCGGCATGCCGTCCTTCTTCAGGTTCGTCGTCCGCCGCCGAGCCCATGACGCCAATCGTCAGCCGCATTTGCGCGCCCACCTTGTAGCTCTGCGGCTGTGCCGCGAACGTCTCCGCGCAGACGGCGCAGCAAAAATAGAGCGCACGTCCGTCGACTATCTTCATCGAATGGGCGGATCTAAGATCCACCTCGCGCGAGCACACCGGATCGATTGGCAATTTGGGACTCCTTGGTCGCAGCCACGTCCCCTGCCGCCTTTTTCGAGCGTCATCAGCGGGCTGCAAACGGAATCGACGCCTCACTGACGCACGAGTCGCTTTGATCGCATTCCTTGGTTGAGACCGTAAACCTTCCACTCTTAGGAAGGTCAAGGAGGTTTTCTATGTGGCCTCGTCGTGAGCGGTGATCAAAGTTCTGGTTCGGCCTATGACCTGCACCTGGGAGCCGCGGCCCTGAACTGCGAAGCGAACGAGCGGATTCTGCGTTAGGCTGTGAACGGCTGAGGCCCCCTGACCGGTCCCCGGAGTTACGCCGGCATGTGGGCTCAGTGGGAAACGAAGAAGAAGGCGCGGGATAAGTTGCTTCTCCGCAACGGGTACATGAGACAAGGATTCGCATTCTTATCGCTCCTTTCGGATCGCGCGCGCGAGAGCCTTGGCGCAGTCTCTTGCCGCGCAGCCACATCGTACGCACACCTGGACCACGGACCGTGGCCTGAACACGATCAGCGCGGTAACGAGCCCAAGTCCCAGGACCGCGGCAATGCTGGCGAACCACGCGAAATTGGTCGACGCCACACCGAGAAATACCCTGCACGCCTTGCGTGAACCAAGGTAGGAGATCTCGAGTTCCTTGAGCTTCGCGGTCAGCACCGAGACGTGCGACGCAAAGAAAACACCCTGGATGACATCGGTTATGATCGGAATGCCGAGGGGACCCAGAAGGATCGCCATCTCGCGCTGGGAATTGACGCCGACCACCTGGCCGCACGCGTTCGCGATCGGCCCGCCGCTGTTTCCCGGGTTGGTTGGCGCCGAGTGCTGGATGATCCGGATCCGCGGTCCATCCTCCGACCAGGCGCCCGCGAACACCCGGCTTACGATACCCGTCGTGAAACTCGTCTCGTGCACGGCGCCGAGCCTGTCCCCCGCGCCGGCAAATCCGATGGCGAACAGCGACGCGCCCTTGGCCGGATGATCGGCGTCGATCTCGCTCAGCCGCACCGGCGGCCGGCCCAGTCCTTCGACCTGCAACACGGCAAGGTCTTCGCCCGGAAACGCCGCGATCAGCGTCGCGGGCAGCCGCTCGTCGGGAGGCGCGCCGCTGGCCGCAACGAGGATCTTCCAGTCCCGCTCGACATGCGGCGCGATGATGTGGAAGTTGGTTGCCACGTGGCCGCTGCGACTGACCACGAAGCCGGTCCCGGAAACGGCCCGATCCAGTGGACCAACGGCAAAGACGTGGACGATGCTGGGCTCGAGCGCATCGGCCACCGCCTGCGGCTCGATGGCAACCGCGGGTCCCGCTGCAAGCGTCATTGCGGTCGCAAGACCAAACAGTGTTGCGATGTTGCGGCGAAATGCCGTCGCACAGGCAGACATCGTGTCGCCCTCCGTCTGGCCGGCGAAATCACGGCCCCACGCTCTGTTCACCTGGACCCCGAAGCGGCCGCATCGAGACGTTCGCGTAGCTTCGCCTCGTCCACGCCG
>CAYFYY010000150.1:6157-6567 GCA_964347475.1 uncultured Flavobacteriales bacterium | reverse complement strand
TATACACGCTCGATCTTCTTCTCAAATACATCCGTGAATCGACAAGGAGATTTGGGGCCTTCCGCCTCCGTGATCCAAACTTCACCGCCGCTATCTTCATATTCGATTCTTGAATACACAGTAATCAGCCATAAACTCCAGAGGCTGAAACGGATCTCATATTTGCCAATTGTGATTAAATTGACGGAATCGCCAACCAAGAATTCAAGTTCTCGTATGTCGACGTTCGATAGATATTCCATACGGCGCTCAGCAGCGATGTGCTATGGACCTATTGTCAGTAACTTCAGACGCACATCGAACGGCATGCTATAATGCGTCTGAGCGTTAGTACCGGTTTGCAATGAATACGGACTAACGGGCTGCCCAACCATGTTGTAGAATCGAGCATAGCCAACCGGATAGTCTAT
>CAYFYY010000150.1:5069-6147 GCA_964347475.1 uncultured Flavobacteriales bacterium | reverse complement strand
TGTCTCCCTCCGCGGCTCTAATTATCCCCCAATTCTCCGATTTTGTACCCGGTACCGAACTCGGCGGGTAAAATACGACCCCCTTACCGTTATTCGCCAACCGCACCAAATAAAAATCTGGGATTTTGATGGTCAAAGTGCCGTCCCCATTGAGTTGCCGGTTCAAAACCCAGGGCGTTACCCGGCCAGGTGAATTGACGCTATTAGTCGGAATATACTGGTCAAAATCGGATGACGGGTCATTCGGATCCAACGTGACTTTGACTTCGACGCGCCTCCCGCCAAGGTAGAAATCATTGTACAGCCGCGAGAACGCGCCGGTGATCGCGCCGTTGGCGAACTTGCCGCCGGCGAGCACCGCGGCGGACCCGCCGACCACCGCCGCGACGACGGCATTTTTGATGCGGAGACTTAGGTCCATACCCTCGCCGGATACTAGGCGCTGGTGGAATTCCTCTTGCGTTTCTTCAAGTCCGAGTTTCTTGAATACTCCCGTTTGCGTAAGCCCCTGAACGAAACCGGCCGAGAGGAATCCAGCCCAGAACTTGCCGCGCCTCAAGACGCTTTCGACTCCGCCGACTGTGCCGTGAGCGACGACCTTGCCCACCTTGTGGAGCCATTTCTCGGGTTTCCAGTCGTGCAAGTATGAGAACGCATACATGGAAGCCGCGGTTATCGCCGCAGCGGACAGCGCGTCCGTGAGATTTCCGCCCTGGGCCAGCGTCATCACACCGGAGGTAATTGTTCCCGCGATCATCGCGCACGTCGTGCCTGAGCCGATGCACGCCACGATCGGGATCACGATTTGTACGATCGCCGGGAGCAGCTTGCGTATGGCGCGGAACAGCGCGCGGAAGGGCTTGGCGATCTCGCCGAGGAGGTTCTTCAGCGACCAGAACCCGCTCGGATCCGTGTAGGACAGCGGGTTGTTGAAGACATAGGTATAACGGTTGTAGCTCTGGGTGTTGGCGGGCGCTTGCACGGTCGGGTCAGCGCTGGTAAAGCGGCCGATGACCGGGTCGTAGACGCGGCCGTTCATGTGGATGAGGCCGACTGAGTTCCGGGGACAGGAGTTCCG
>CAYFYY010000150.1:0-5059 GCA_964347475.1 uncultured Flavobacteriales bacterium | reverse complement strand
TCCATGGGTTTCCCTGATTTCCAAAGAATTCCCCTTCCGTGCGGCGGCGTTATTTCCGCCGTAAATAAATCGCCAACTTTCTTTATTTTTATCGCCATGGTTATTGATCTACATATATTCGCCTATAGTAGGGATACCCCCTATTGCCGATCTCTTGTAACTCCATCCTATAAAATGGACTCGTTGGCTGGGGATAGTTCGATCGACCCGGCTCTGGGGCAGTTCCGGGGACAGCAGTTCCGGGGGCAGCAGTTCCGGGGACAGTATACTTATCTCCCATCCGTCGCCCCCTGCCCATCCGTCGCTTTCGCGGGCGCCGGCCCCGACTGCCGGCGCGCCGGCCGGTCAGATGTCCTGGCTGCCGAGGTCGGCGACGAACTGGCGCAGCGCCTCCTGCAGGGCCAGTCCCAGCGATTCCGAGAAACTGTCGCCGGTGCCGGCCCAGGCGATGCCCACGGAGCCGCTGCCCGAATAGGAGCGGTTCAGCAGCACCTGCCCGTCCTTCCGCGCCTCGATGCGCAGCACGACCTGGCCGTCATAGGTGAAGTACATGTCGCAATAGGCGCGCAGGACGTCGCCGGACAGCGCCGCTGCGCCGGCGGGCGCCGTCGCCCCGTCGACGACCGTGTATCCGGCCGCATCGAGCTCCCAGGCCAGGGCATCGCGGACCCAGGCCGACACGCCGCGTTGCGGGATCACCTTCGCGGTCTTCATGCCGAAGCCGTTGCGCACGTTGCCGACGATCGTCCTGTCCGGCCGGATGTCCTCGAAATCGCCGACATGCACCGTGCCCCGCGATGCCGGCGCCGCCGGTACCTCGGCCGCATTCGCGTCCGTCGCGCCCTGGTCCGCGGCGGGCGGATATTCGAGCGCGGCCTGCCGGTCTCCGAACGCGCAGCCGGAAAGAAGGCCGCCGGCAACGAGCACGGCGGCGGCGAGCAATCTCATCCGCATGGCAAGTTCCTCCCTGTTATGCACGCAGTGCTTATCTGTTGCGTGTACTTAAACACGTGATCGCGCGGACGTTCAACGCCGCGCCCACCCCCGCCCCTCACCCCTTCCTCGCCGCCAACCGGTCGAGCCACAGCCTGTGCCGCGCGTCGGTCAGCCGGGCGGCGCCGGCGAGCACGGCGGTGAGAGCGCCGAAGCCGGTGCCGCCGGCAATGAGGAACATGATCAGGGTCTGGTACTTGACCGCCTCGACCGGGTCGACGCCGGACAGGATCTGCCCGGTCATCATCCCGGGCAGGGCGACGAGACCGGTCGCCGCCATGGAGTTCACGATCGGCATCAGCGCCGTGCGCAGCGCCGCCGCCACCACCGGGCGAAACGCCGCGCGGCGCGGCCGGCCGAGCATGAGCTGGGCCTCGATCGCCGCCTTCTCGCGGCTCGCCGTCGTGGTCAGCGTGTGCAGACCGAGGGCGACGCCCGTCATCGTGTTGCCGAGGATCATGCCGAGCAGCGGGATCGCGTAGCGCGGGTCGTACCACGGCTCCGGCTGGACCTGCGTTGTCAGTGCGAACACGGTGACCACCGCGGCCGCCGCCAGCATCGCCGCGGTGCCGACGCCGTAGCCCCACCAGCCGGCAAGCCGCCGCTCCTGCCGCGCCATCGCCTCGCGTCCGGCGAACAGCACCATGAGCAGCGCGAACAGCGCCGTCAGCCACGGCGAGACCAGGGTGAACAGCACCTTGAGCACGAGGCCCATGAGGCCGAGCTGGACGACCATGCGCAGGGCCGCGACCAGGGTGTCGCGGGCGAGGCCGAGCTGCAGCCAGATCGACAGCCCGGCATTGACCAGCAGCAGCGTCGCCGCGAGGCCGAGATCCCAGTAGTCGAGGGCGATCAGCGGCATGTCTAGTCCCGCGTCTCCTCGCGCGCGACGCCCTTGGCGAAGCGCAGCGCCCGCTTGGCGAATCGCCGCGCCTGCGCCGGGTCGTGGGTGACCAGGATCAGGGCGCCGCCGTCGGCGAGGAACTCGCGCAGCCGCGCCTCGACGGCCCAGGTCACCTCGACGTCGAGGCCCGAGGTCGGCTCGTCGAGCAGCAGCACCTCGGCGCCCTGGACCAGCGCGCGCAAGAGCGCGAGGCGCTGGCGTTCCCCCGTCGACAGGCGTGCGACCGGCCAGTCGCCGGCCGCCGCCGGGATGCCGATGCGCTCGGCCGACGGCGCCGCCGCGTCCCAGTCCTCGAAATGGTCGCGCACCCGCTCCGCCCACCAGCCGGACTCGGCCGGCACGTAGGTCACGCGCCGGCGCCAGCTTGGTGCCGGCATGGCGTTGCGGTCCGCGCCGTCCACGCTCAGCGTGCCCTCGTTCGGGTCTAGGTCGGCGAGCGCGCGCAGGAACAGGCTCTTGCCGGAGCCGGACGGACCGCTGACCGCCAGCGCCTCGCCGGCGGCAAGCGCGAAGTCCGGCACCTCGATGCCAGCCCGTCTGAGGCCCGCGACCGAGAACAGCGGGGCACCGCGTCTGTTCCTAGAGGTCATGCGCGGCGGCGCACAGGTTGGCAAGCTTGGCGGTGGCAAGCTCACGTCCCAGGAGTCCGAGCCCGCAGTCCGGCGCGGCGATGAGGCGGTCGGCATCGATGTGGTCGAGCGCGGCGCGCAGTCTCGCGCGGATCTCGTCGGCCGGCTCGATGCGGCTCTTCGCCACCGCAACCGCGCCGAGGATCACCGTCGTGCTGCGGAACCACTCCAGCAGCGACAAGTCGTTGTGGCGGTGCGCGTCCTCCAGCGAGACCGCGGCGATCGACGAGTCCTCGATGGCGTCGGCGAGGCTGAGATAAGCGGTGCGGTCGGCCTTGGGATAGTCCGGGTTGTCGAGCCGGTCGGGATAGCCGCAGCACATGTGGACGGTGCGCACCACGCCGTCGGGCGCGCCGTGAAAGCACCGTTCCAGGTTCTCGAAGCCCCAGGCCAGCGCCTGCTCCGGCTTGCGCGCGAACACCGGCTCGTCGATCTGGATGTGGCGGCAGCCGGACGCGGCGAGGGCGAGCAGCTCCGCGTTGACCGCCGCGGCGAGGTCGGCGCCGAGGCGTGCCTCGTCGTCGTAGAACGCGTTCGCCACCGTGTCGGCGATGGTCATCGGCCCCGGTATGGTCACCTTCACGGGCAATTCGGTGAAGGCTTGCGCGACCCGCCAGTCGTGGACCAGGAACCGCTCGCGGGCCCGGATCGGGCCGGTGATCGTCGGCAGCGAAGCGGCGTAGGCGCCGCCGCGCAGCTCCTTTTCGGTCAGGGTCGCAAAATCGATGCCGTCGAGGTGCCGGCAGTGGTAATGGATGTAGTTCTCGCGCCGCACCTCGCCGTCGGTCGGGATGTCGATTCCGGCCGCGACCTGGGCGGCGATCACGTCTTCGGCGGCGCGCGCGAACAGCGCCTCCGCTTCGCCCCCGGCGCGGCTCATCTGCGCCGCATAGCCCGAAGTCGGGTCCATCGTATCGGGCCCCTCGGGGCCCTGGAACCAGTCGCTGATCGGCACGTAGTCCGGCTTCGGAAAGGCGCCGATGGTGGTGGTCGTCAGCCGCATGTCGCATGCTCCCTGTCCGGCCCTGCGGGCGCATGCTAGCCGATGCGGCGGCGCCGGTTCCAGCGGCAAATCCGCCGTCCCGGCCGCCCCATTCTTTGGTGTTTTGTTTACCTTCCCGTCACTTTTGCGACCTAAACTGCGGCCATGGAGGTATTGGAATGACGGCAGTCCAGGCGAAAGAGGCCGGCTGGCAGGGCCATATGAGCGCGGCGCAGGCGGCGCTCGACGCCGGCGACGACATCCAGGCCGAAATGGAGCTCAGGGCCTCGATCCAGGCCGCCGAGAACGGCGACGACAGCCTGCAGCTGGCGGCCTCGCTCAGCAACCTCGCGGCGCTCTACGACGCCTACGGCGAGTGCGAGGCGGCGCTGCCGCTGTACGAGCGCGCGCTCGGCATCATGGAGGCGGCGTACGGGCCGCAGAGCGCCGAGGCCGCGAGCATCCTCAACAGCCTGGCCGAGCTGTTCCGCTCGTGGGAGCGCAGCAACGATGCGATCCCGCTGTACGAGCGCGCCATCGCGATCCAGGAGAAACGGCTCGGCTCCGACCATCCGGAGCTGGCGGCGACGCTGAACAACCTCGCCATCGCGCTGCACGACATGAGCGATTACGAGGAGGCGGAGAAGCTGTACCGGCGGGCCCTCGGGATCATGGAGAAGACCGCCAACGACGCCCGCCCCGAGCTGGCCGACGTGCTGGTCAACCTCGGCGGGCTGCTGGACGACTGCGGCCGCTACGAGGGCGCGCTGGCGGCCTACAAGCGGGCGCTCGAGGTCCAGGAGAAAACGCTCGAGCCCGACCATCCCTATATCGCGACGACGCTGGGCCGCATGGCCTCGGTGTTCCAGGCGCAGGGCAACGACCGCGACGCGGTGCGGCTGGTCGAGCGGGCGCTGGAGATCCGCGAGGCGCGGCTCGGCACCGACCATCCCGACCTGATCAAGAGCCTCGAGAACTTCGCCAAGCTGCTGCGCAAGGCGGGCGAGGACAGCCGAGCCCGCGAGATGGCGGCGCGCGCCAGGGCGATTCGCGACGGCATCAAGGACTAGACGTATTCCCCCGACATAGAAATCGGCAACGGCTAAGGAGGGCACTGGGAAATGGGTCTGATCTCGAAGCTGCTCGGCGGACCGCCGCGCCTCAACGAATTCGACGAGGATTCGCACGCCGTCATCGTGCGGTTCCGTTACGGCTCGACCGATTTGAGCCCGCTCTACGAGCTGGAGTACGAACTGAAGTCGGCCATCGATGCGGCGCGCGCCGGCGAATACGACGGCCACGAGATCGAAGCCGACGGCAGCGAGGGCTGCATCTACATGTACGGCCCCGACGCCGATCACCTGTTCGAGGCGGTGCGCCCCACGATGCAGGCGAGCCGCCTGCTGTCCGGCGCGGTGGCGACCGTCCGCTACGGCCCGCCCGACGACGAATCGCCGGAGCGCGAGGTCAAGATCGGCGATTGACCGGACCGCACCCGAAAGCTGGGAAAATGGAGCGGGCGATCGGGATCGAACCGACGACATTCAGCTT
>CAYFYY010000149.1:0-6664 GCA_964347475.1 uncultured Flavobacteriales bacterium | reverse complement strand
CAAGGGTGTGCACGTGGTTACGGTCAACGACTCCCTTGCCCGTCGCGACTCGACCTGGATGGGCCAGATCTACGAGTTCCTCGGGCTGACCGTCGGCTGCATCGTCCACGAGCTGACTGACGACCAGCGTCGCGAGGCCTATGCCTGCGACGTCACCTACGGCACCAACAACGAGCTCGGCTTCGACTACCTGCGCGACAACATGAAGTTCCGCCTGCAGGATATGGTGCAGCGCGAGTTCAACTACGCGATCGTCGACGAGGTCGACTCGATCCTGATCGACGAGGCGCGGACGCCGCTGATCATCTCCGGCCAGGCCGAGGATTCGTCCGAACTGTACCGCCGGGTCAACGCCCTGATCCCGAAGCTGGGCGAGGGGGATTACGAAAGGGACGAAAAGCAGCGGACGGTGTCGCTGACCGAGGACGGCCAGGCCCATATGGAGGAGCTGCTGGCCGGCACCGGGCTGCTCAAGGAGGGCGGCCTCTACGACCTGCAGAACGTCAGCCTCGTGCACCACGCCAACCAGGCGTTGAAGGCGCACAAGAGCTTCACCCGCGACGTCGACTACATCGTCAAGGACGACAAGGTCGTCATCATCGACGAGTTCACCGGCCGCATGATGGAGGGCCGACGCTACTCCGACGGGCTGCACCAGGCGATCGAGGCCAAGGAGGGCGTCACCATCCAGAATGAGAACCAGACGCTGGCCTCGATCACCTTCCAGAACTATTTCCGGCTCTATCCCAAGCTTGCCGGCATGACCGGCACGGCGATGACCGAGGCGGGCGAGTTCATGGAGATCTACGGGCTCGAAGTTGTCGAGATCCCGACCAACCGGCCGATGATCCGCGACGACATGGACGACGAGATCTACCGGAAGGGCGACGAAAAGCACAAAGCGATCATCGAGCAGATCGTCGAATGCCACAAGCGCAAGCAGCCGGTGCTGGTCGGCACGGTGAGCATCGAGAAGTCCGAGGCATATGCGGCGATGCTGAAGAAACAGAAGATCAAGCACAACGTGCTCAACGCCCGCCATCACGAGAAGGAGGCATTCATCATCGCAGAGGCCGGCGTGCCCGGCGCCGTCACCATCGCCACCAACATGGCCGGCCGCGGCACCGACATCCAGCTTGGCGGCAACCTCGAGATGCGCCTTTGGAAGGAGCTGGAGGGCATCGAGGACGGGGCGGCCCGGGCGAAGAAGACCGAGCAGATCAAGGCCGACATCGCGGCCAAGAAGAAGGTCGTGCTCGAGGCCGGCGGGCTTTTCGTGCTCGGCACCGAACGACACGAATCGCGGCGCATCGACAACCAGCTGCGCGGCCGCGCCGGTCGCCAGGGCGACCCGGGCGCCTCCAAGTTCTTCGTCAGCATGGACGACGACCTGATGCGGATCTTCGGATCGGAGAGCGTGGCCCGGGCGCTGATGGAGAAGAGCATGCCGGACGGCGAAGCGCTGGCCCATCGCTGGCTCAACAAGGCGCTGGAAAAGGCGCAGCAGAAGGTCGAGGCGCGCAACTTCGAGATCCGCAAGCAGCTGCTCAAGTACGACGACGTCATGAACGACCAGCGCAAGGAGATCTTCGCCCAGCGCAAGGAGCTGATGCGGGCCGAGGACGTGCACGAGGACATCGTCGCCATGCGCCATGAGACGGTCGAGGAGATCGTCGCCCGCTGCATCCCGTCGCACGCCTATTCCGAGGAATGGCAGGTCGACTCGCTGCACGAGGAATGCCAGCGCGTGTTCGGGCTCGATCTGCCGGTCGCCGACTGGGCCAAGGAAGAGGGGATTGCCGACCAGGAGATCGCCGAACGCATCATGAAGGCGATCGACGCCAAGATGGCCGAGAAGGCGGCGACCTACGGCCCCGACCTGATGCGCTACGCGGAGAAGACGCTGCTCCTGCAGATCCTCGACCAGAGCTGGAAGGACCACCTCTTGCAGCTCGACCATTTGCGCCAGGGCATCGGGCTGCGCGCCTACGGCCAGCGCGACCCGCTGAACGAGTACAAGCAGGAGGCCTTCGCGCTGTTCCAGGACCTGCTGATCTCGCTGCGCGAGACGGTGACGCAGTACCTTGCCCACATCCAGATCCGCTCGGAGGCGCAGGAGGAGCAGATCGCCAGGCAGCGCGCGGCGGCGCTCGCCCGGGCCCAGGAGTCGCGTGCGGATCCGGCGCTGGGCGGTGCCCAGCCGCAGCGCGCCGCCGGCGGTGGCGGCATGCCGGTCCAGACGCGGGCCAGGGCCGCGGCCGGCCGCGACCCGAACGATCCGGCGACCTGGGGCAAGGTCCAGCGCAACACCCCGTGCCCCTGCGGCTCGGGACGCAAGTACAAGCACTGCCACGGCAAGGTGGCGTGAGATAGGCCGGCGCGGCGCAGGCCGAATTCCCGATTTTCAACGCCATACGGCCGTCATTGCGAGGCGCGCAGCGCCGTGGCAATCCAGAGACGACGTAGCTGGATTGCTTCGCCTGCGGCTCGCAATGACGAATTGGAGTGGCGGTCGGCTCTACGCCGGCTCGATCGGCACCGGCGCGTCGCTCCTGACCGCGGCGATGCGCTGGATGACGCGCGGTTTGGGGTCGTAGCGCAACCCGCATTCGTAGGCGACGATCTGCAGCGCATCGCCGAAGGCCGCGATCAGCTCGCCCGGGCGCAAGAGGTGGTCCGGGTTGCGCGGCCGGCTGTACGCCTCGTTGCCCAGCCCGAAGGTCTCGTAGATCAGCACGCCGCCGTGCGCCACCGCGGCAGCCAGCGCCGGCAGGAGCGGCCGCCACAGATAGTTGGTGACGATTATCGCGGCGAAGCGGCGGCCGCCGAGCGGCAGCCCGGCGCCGGTCTCGAGGTCGGCCTCGACGATCTCGGCGCGCTTCTCGCCGGCAAGGTCGGCGACCAGCGAGACGTCGCGGTCGAGGAACACGACCTCGTGCCCGCGGGACAGGAAATGCCTGCCGTGCCGCCCGGTGCCGCAGGCGAGGTCGAGCACAAGGCCGCCTTTCGGCGCGAGCGGCGCGAAGCGCACGACCCAGGGCGAGGGGTCGACGGCGCCGGCGTGGCGCAACTCGCGGTCGGACGGGGCTTCGCGTGCGGACATGTGCTCGTGCGGATCGGTGGGCCGATGCCGGAAGTGTGACCGGCCGCGCCGCGCCTGTCCATCATTCCTTAAGCAAACCGGCCTAATCTCCGCGTCAGCGCAAGCAACCGCGTAACGGAACGCATGGCCGAGCTCTCCCAGATCCGCAGCGCCGCGCCGGCGCGGCTCGTCGACGTCGCACGCCGGACGCCGCGCTGGCTCAAGGCGGCGCTCGCCCTGTGTGCCGGCTTCGGCCTCGTGGTCACGGCGCTCGGCTGGCTGATCGGCGTGCCGTTGGCGGCGCCGACCGAGCGGATCAGCCTGGCGCTGGGCCTCAACGCCGGGGTGCCGGTGCTGCTCGGCTTCCTCGGCTACGCGCTGGCGCGCGCGGTCAACATGGCGGCAACGCGGCGCCTCGCCCTGGCGCCGGTCGGCCGCGCGGCGGCGGTCGATGCGACCGTGTTCGTCGCCGTGATCCTGACCATGTACTTCCACTTCAACCTGAAAATGTGGGTGCCGCTGATCAACCCGGCGCGCTTCGATGCCGCCTATATGGCGACCGACCGCTGGCTCGAGCCAGTCATCGCGGTGTTCCGTGCGCTGCGCGGCCTCGCGCCGGAAGGCTGGGTGTGGTTCGACCACCTCTACCAGCTCGGCTTCGTCCTGATGTTCGTCGTCTCCTTCGCCGTGCTGGCGGTCTCGCGCGACCGCCACTACCCGCATTTCGTGCTCGGCATCATGCTGGTGCTGATCCTCGGCGGGCTGTCCTACCTGATCGCACCGGCGGTCGGCCCGTTCCTGTTCGAGGACGGCATGAACGCAGCGGCAACGCAGGCCCAGGCCGGCATGTGGCGGGTCTACGGCACGGTCGTCGCAGAGGGCGCGCCGTGGATCGCGGCCAACGGCTCGGAGTACTTCACCGGCGCGCTGGCGGCGATGCCGTCGCTGCACATCGCGCACGCCGCGGTGATGACCTGGTACATGCACAAAAGCCGCCTCGTCGTGCGCTGGCCGTTCCTCCTCATCCTCCTGTTCCTCCTGATCGAATCCGTCGTCTCGCGCTGGCACTACCTGATCGACGCGCCGGCCGGCCTTGCCGTCGCCGCGGCCGCAATCCTGGTCGCCGACCGCCTCTGCGACGGTCGCGCCGGGCCGGACAACGAGCCCGCCGGCTAGCGCCTCGTCCCTTCATCTTCGCGCGGATTTTCCCCGTCAAGGCGCGCGTTCGACCCCCTCCCCAACCCCTCCCCCCATGGGAGGATTGCCCTGACGTTCCGAAGTCTGCGCCAGGGAGAGGGGCTCGTCGTCGTTTCGCTTGCACCGCTAAAGCCCCTCTCCCTTGCGCGGATGGCCACGAGGACGCATGGCGGTACCGTGGGGGAGGGGTTGGGGAGGGGGCAGGCACGGGCCAGCTGCGATTCCATATTGCCGAAAGACGCTCTGACGGCATTTTGTGTCGGCTTCGCGGACCGCCCGCAGCGCCCGGTTCGGTTTCCCTCGGCCGGCGCGATCTGCTATCCTTGCAAGCGACACCGGGCGGCGCCACATGACCGGGATGGGCCGGTGCGGCGCGGCGGCCGCCCGGCGGATACGACAAGGCGCAAACGGCGATGATCCTCTATCGGCTCAGCTGTTCCGGCGACCACGTCTTCGAGGCCTGGTTCAGGGACAGCGCCGCCTATGACGAACAGGCCGCGTCCGGGGCGATCACCTGCCCGGACTGCGGCGATACCGCCGTGCGCAAGGCGCCGATGGCCCCGCGCATCGCGAAGGGCGCCACCAGGGCCGCGGCTGCGCGCGAGGGCGCGTCCGAGGCGGCGGCGCCGGCGGCCAGCGCGGGGGGTGCAACGAACAGGCCCGGCCGCACCTATGCCCACGCCCGCTCGGCCGAGATGCGCCGCGCGCTCGCGGAGCTGCGCCGCCAGGTCGAGGAGACCTGCGACTATGTCGGCCCGGACTTCGCCGAGGAGGCGCGCAAGATCCACTACGGCGAGGCGGGCGAGCGCAACATCTACGGCGAGGCCAGCGACGACGAGGCCGAGGAGCTCGCCGACGAGGGCATCCAGGTCGGCAAGATCCCCTGGCTGCCGCGGACGGATTCTTAGACTGACGTAAAGCGGCGGCACGGCCGCCCCCGATCAACCAAGCCCGGCGCCGGCCCCCGGCGCCGTTCGCATATGCGGGGCGAGCGCCCGGGCATCTCAGGAACATGCGACATATCTGGGGACATATCTGGGGACACAATACTTAATTCTTGATGTCTTTCCCGCGCTCGGGGCACCATCCGAGGCATGGCGAGGCTGGCGCGCGTGGTGGCGCCGGGGCTGCCGCATCACGTAACGCAGCGGGGCAACCGGCGCCAGGAGGTATTCTTTTCGGACGCGGATTACGCGGCCTACAAGGCGCTCGTGGCGGAACACTGCCGGGGCGCCGGGGTCGCCGTCTGGGCCTATTGCCTGATGCCGAACCACGTGCACCTGATCCTGGTGCCGTCGGACGAAGGAGGGCTGCGGGCGGCGCTCGGCGAGGCGCACCGGCGCTACACGCGGCGCGTCAACGTCCGCGAGGGCTGGCGCGGCTATCTCTGGCAGGGGCGGTTCGCGAGCTTCGTGATGGACGAGCGGCACCTGCTGGCGGCGGCGCGGTATGTGGAGTTGAACCCGGTGCGGGCCGGGCTCGTGAAGACGGCGCGGCAGTGGCGCTGGTCGAGCGCGCGGGCCCACCTGAAGGGCGAGGATGACGGGCTGGTGGCGGTGGCGCCGCTGCTGGAGATCGTCGGCGACTGGAAGGCGTTCCTTGCCGGCGGGCTGGAGCGGGACGCGCTCGAGGCGATCCGCGCGCATGAGCGTACCGGCCGGCCGCTCGGTGACGAGAGCTTCGTCGAACGCCTGGAGGCCAGGCTGGGCCGGCCCCTAAGGAAAGGTAAGCCGGGCCGAAAGCCGCAGAAGACGGACATCGCGGCAGGGAATTAAGTATTGTGTCCCCAGATAGTATGTCCCCAGATAGTACAAGTTCGGTGACAAGTATGATGACGCAATCGACCAAGTGCGCGACTATACGCGAACATTAGAGTTTTAGAATGTTGTTTGAAATCGATCCGTTTGTGGGCGCAGGGCCCATAAAGCTCGGAATGACGCGGATACAGGCCAGGAACTGTCTAGGAGGGGATTTCGTGAGTTTCAAAAGGACGCCGGCAGCCAATTACCCATGCGACCATTTTCGTGATTTGGGTGTATTTATAAACTATAGAGAGCCGTATGTCGTCGCCGCCATTGAATTTGGCTCGCCAGCCGAGCCCATATTTGAAGGTAAGAGCTTGTTGAGGATATCTTTTAAAGAATTGGCTGCAATGATAATGAATAAAGATAAGAACTGTGAAGTTGACATTGATACTATAATATCAAAATTTCTTGGAATTGGTGCGTATTGCCCGGACGCCCATGAAAATCCAGAATCGCCGGTCGAGAGCATAATTGTATTTGAGAAGGGCTACTACGCCGCATAGATTATAGATTTGGGGTGATTCGGGGGACATGGCCGTAATCGCGGCTGGTGGTCACGCTCCGGGTCTATAGTGCGGGG
>CAYFYY010000148.1:0-6671 GCA_964347475.1 uncultured Flavobacteriales bacterium | reverse complement strand
GTCAGGTACGGCAGGTCGACGTCGGGCACGCCCTTGTAGGTGGTCGAGGGCATGGTGTCCGGCACGTAGAACGGATAGGTGGTCGTGATCGCCGCCATCTCATCGCCGCTGTACGGCAGCACCACGGCACCCTTGGTCTCGGCCAGCTCCTTGACCGCCGCGGCCGGCGCCGAGGACTGGCACAGCGCGTCGATCTGCCCGTTGCCGAGCGCCCGTCCGGCGTCGGCGAAGGTCATCATGCTGGCATCGATCTTGTCGAGCATGCCGGTCGCCCGCATGATGTTGGAGCAGTTGAAGACGGTGCCGGAGCCCGGCGGGCCGAGCGCCACCTTCTTGCCCGCAAGGTCGGAGATCTTGGTGATGCCGCTGCCCGGCAGCGTCACGAAATAGGTCGGGCCCTTGTAGGCCTTGGCGACGCCGCGGAACATGGTGCCCTTGGCGCCACCCTCGAACGGGCCTTCCGGCTTCTGCGCCATAAACACGTGGGCGCCGTAGACGATGCCCATGTCGAGCTCGCCCTTGATGATGCGCTTGGCGTTCTCGGTCGAGCCGCCCGTCGTCACCTGGGTGATGTTGTACTGCGGCAGTTTCTCGGAAATGATCGTGCCGGCGGTGCCGACCATGTAATACATGACGCCGCCGGGGTTCGAACCGCCCCAGGCGATATTGAGCTTGTCCTGCGCCGCGGCCGGCTGGACGAGTCCCAGCCCGGCCAGCGCGCCGGCGATGAAGGTAACGAGTCGCATTGGTTCCTCCCTGTAATGCGGATTCGGCCGGCCGCCGCGCACCGCCTTACCGATGCCGCGCCCACCGTCCTTGACGCCGCCGTTCATGTCTTGGTATCCCGGCGGCTTCTGCTATTCGGTAACCCTGCGCAGCCCTGGCCACGCCATGGTTACTCTTTGACTCAAGGGCAACGGGCGGCGGGAGTCAACGGCCTTGTCGGACGGGTGGCGATCCGTCTTACGCAACAACACGGGCCGCGGAGAGTCTTACGTGCACCGGACGACGCGCCGCGTGGCCCGAATTGATCGGGCCGGGAAGGCCCGTGGCGCCTCCCGGCCTCGAACGTGGTTCGTCACTTTATATCTTGTCAGTTGTCTTCAAGAAGCGCCCCCGCAGCCCAGTCATACTCGCCGCCGGCCGCGCGGCTCCAACCGCCGCTGACGCTCGAGAACTGGCCGCTGGCGTTATTGTTGCGGCCACCGCTGACACTGGCATACATGGCGGTCGCGTTGTTGTAGAGGCCGCCACTGACGCTCGCGGAGTACTCCGTCGCCTTGTTGCCGTTGCCGCCGCTGACGCTGGAGAACTGCCCGCTGGCGGTGCTGTCGAAGCCGCCGCTGATGCTCGACAGGTTGCCGCTCGCCGTGTTCTGGTCGCCGCCGGTGACGGTCGCCAGCAGGTTGTTGACGGTGTTGCCGAGGCCGAAAACGACGCCGCCGGTCTGCGAGTAGCGGTTGTTGACGCCGACGACCAAATTGTGGGCGCCGTTCTTGTGGTTCAGCGCCCAGACCCCGCCGGCCGCCTCGCAACCGGCCTGGTTATCGGTCTGGTTGTTGTTGAGCGAGCCGACCGAGCAGCGCTTGAGATAGCCGAGCGCCGGGTTGTCCTCCGGCCAGGCCTCGTCGTAGCCGACGATCAGGTTGCCGAGGCCGCTCGGCAGCGGGCCGAGCCCGTTGGTGACCGTGCTGCCCGTGCCGTCGACGATCTGCACGTTGCAGCCCTCGACCAGGACCCGCGGCAACTGGTCGTCGATGCCGTCGCGGTTGATGTCCCGCAGCACGGTATCGACGGAGATGCAGTCGGCGAGGCTTGCGACGTACTCGGCCAGGACGAAGATCGGGCTACCCTGCAGCGCGGCGACGGCCGCCTCCGCATCGGCCAAGCGCGTACCGAGTTCGGCGATGGTCGTGTTGGCTTCCGCAAGCTGCGCGGCGAGACGGGTTGTTTGTGTTTCGAGGTCGGCCACCCTTTGCTCGAGCAAGCCGATTCTGCCGCGCGCCGGCGAATCGATATTCTCCAGGGTTTCCTGAGCAAGCGCCTGTCCCGTCCAGACGGCGACGAGCGCCGCCAATGCGGTAATCGTCAGATTTCTGAACATTGCCTTCTCCTGTCATGATATGGCCGTTCGCGCGCCGCCGGCACGCCCCGCCTGGCCTTGCCGGATGCAACGATACGGATCATGGATTCGAGCGCCTGCGGCTCCCGGGCAGATGGCCCGGCCGGGATTATCTACGCGCTGGAACTGCCTGTTGGCGGAGCCGCATCTACCCGGATCCCCTTACGACTGGCGATGAATGCCTGTCCTGAACGTCCCGGGCATGTCCTTGCCCGGACTTTCGCGCGGCTCGGTCGATGTTCTTCGACAGGTTCCGAGCCATGCGTCCCCAGAGCCCCCTGTTGTCCCGGATCATGAAAATGATGGGCTGCAGCGCTCCATGAGGTAGATCAATGAAGCGGCGAATTTCCCAGTGCTGTGGAGCGCCGGGCCCGGCCGTAGACGTCTCCGCGCCTTCAGCCCCCCACCGTTCGCGCCGCGGCACCCGGTCCGGCCCGCCCGACCACGCCCTCCACGCCGTCCAGCGCGCCGGGGACCAATTCGAGGGCGAGGAACCGGGCCGCGTCGACCGGACCGGGCAGCTCGAGCCGCGCCGCAGCCGCGCGGGTAAATCCCAGCCGGCCGTAATAGGGCTCGTCGCCGACCAGCAGGATGGCGGGCCAGCCCCGGGCCCGTGCCACCTCTATGCCGTGCCGCATCAGCGCGCGGCCATAGCCCTTGCCGGCAAGGTCCGGCCGCACCGCGATCGGCCCCAGCAGCAGCGCCGCCCTGCCGTCCGGCAGCGCCACCGGCCAGAAGCGCAGCGTCGCGGCGAGTCCGTCGCCGTTCTCGATGACGAAGGACAGGCCCGGGGCCGGCGCGATGCCGTCGCGCAGGCGGTAGACGGTCTTCTCGTGCCGGTCGAGCCCGAAGGTCAGGTCGAGCAGCCGCTCGATGGCGGCCGCGTGGTGGTCTGTCTGCGCGATGATCTGCATGGCGGTGATCCTGCGACGGAACTGGTGGGTTGCGCCGCCGCAGGGCCGCGGGGGATCAGCTGTCCCGCATACGCGTCCCGGACGGCGGCAGGGCGAGGGGCTGGCGCGCGGAGGCGCGGCCGAACCCTCGTCGTCGCAGGCATCGTCTCTGGGCCACGTGAAGTGCTCCGGTTCCGGTTGCAGGCAGCCGCTATATCACGGCCGCGCCGGCTGCGCCAGCGCTATCCGCGCGGCGCCGCCGCGGGGCTCAGTGGATCTGATGCGCCTCGTGCGGGCTGTCGAGGGAGAAGGCGGGCACGGCAACGTCGAATACCTGGCCTTCCGGGCCCTCCATCTCGTAGGTGCCGACCATCACGCCGGACGGCGTCGACAGGGGGGTGCCGCTGGTGTATTCGAACGCTTCGCCGGGGTCCAGCACCGGCTGCTCGCCGACCACGCCGGGACCCCGGACTTCCTGGACGCGGCCCAGGGCATCGGTGATGGTCCAGTGCCGGTTCAGAAGCTGCACCCGGCGCGTGCCGAGATTCTCGATGCGGATGTGGTAGGCCCAGACATAGTGATCGTCGGCGGGCTCGGACTGTTCCTCGAGATAGACGGGGCGGACGGTGACCTTGATGCCGTCGGTGGTGGCTTCGTACATCGCGTGATCCTCTTGCTGCCCTGCCCTGGCCGGAAGCGGCAGCGACAATGTATGCCGCTGTCGCGAAATGTCCAGCCGTAACGGGCGGATGGGTCGTTGTCGCCAGGGGCGCGGGGGCCACCCCCCGGTGCGGTCACGCGATGCCGTTGGGCCCGTCATGCGTCCTGGCCGCCGAACCCTACGTCCGGATTCCGGCGTAATTAGGGCATCGAACGGGCGATGCCGGCCGGTTCACTCGAAGGCGGCGCCCGGGCGGCTGCCCGCCTTCCTGAGGATCAGCGCCAGCGGGCAGAACCGGGTGAAGGCGGCCTGCAGCAGGTTGGCGCCGACGAAGGCGGTCAGGTACAGCCAGTACACCGAATGCAGCTGCGACAGCGCAAGGCTGGCAAGGATTGCGGTGCCGGTGAAGGCGATGACGATGCGGTCGATGCTCATGATGTGTGCGTCCTCTCGCAGGTGCGGGGCCGGAGGGGGCCGTTCGCGCGATATATAAGCATGATCTAATATACAGTCAACATCAAAAAGACGCGATTTTCGGTGCCCATACGATGTATCCGATTGTCTCCAATGACGCGCCGCCCGGCAGTCTCAGCGGATCTCGACCACCGGACCGGCGGCGGCGCGCGCGTCGGCGGGATCGTGGGTAACCAGCAGCACCGGCAGGCCGCGTTCCGTGGCGTGGCCGAAGACGAAGCGGCGGATGCGGTCGCGCAGCGCCGCGTCGAGCCGCGAGAACGGCTCGTCCAGCAACAGCGCCTTGGGCTCCGCCAGCAGCGTGCGCATCAGCGCGATTCGGGCGCGCTGGCCGCCGGACAGGGTGGCCGGGTCGCGCTCGGCGAAACCTGCCAGCTCCGCCTCCTCCAGCGCCGCCTCGATGCGCCGCGCGCGCTCGGCCCGGCCAAGCCCGGGCGGCAGCCCGAAGGCGAGGTTGCCGCCGACCGACAGGTGCGGGAACAGCAGGTCGTCCTGGAACAGGATGCCGACCCGCCGTGCCTCGGGCGGCAGGCCGGTGATGTCGACACCGTCGAGCGTCGCCCGCCCGGTGATGCGGAAGACCGGGTCGGCGGAACCGCACAACCAGGCCAGCAGCGTCGACTTGCCGGAGCCGCTCGGCCCCATGACGGTCACGATCTCGCCCGGCGCGACGACAAGCTCGAGGCCGTCGATCAGCGCCGCTTCGCCGAGAACGACGGTAACGCCGGCGAGGACCAGGCTGCCCGCGCCGCTCATACGGTGAATGCCTTCATGTTGCGGCGGTCGCGATAGAGCCACGCCGGAACCGCGATGGCCAGGGTGAAGCCGAGCCACGGCAGCAGCGCCTGCAGGAACGCATAGACGCCGATCACCCGCCGGTCGCCGCCGGCCGCAAGGCTGACCGCCTCCGTGGTCAGCGTCGCGTACCGGCCGCCCCCGGCGAAGACCGTCGGCAGGTACTCGCCGACGCTGACCGCGAACCCGACGGCGAGCGCGAACAGCACAGGGCGCAGCAGCATGGGCAATTTCACGCGCCAGAACACGCGGTCCGGGGGTGCGCCGAGGCACACCGCGGTGCGCGCGTAGCGCTCGTCCAGACGGCGCCACGGCCCGGCCAGCGCAAGGAACACATAGGGCAGCACGAACAGGAGATGACTCCAGACCAGCGCCGCCCAGCGCCCGTCCAGCCCGGCCGCGACGAGCAGCACCTGGACGCCGAACAGGAATCCGATCTGCGGCGCCAGCAAGGGTGCGTAGATCAGCCACAGGGCCCGCGCACCGGGGGTGACGTGGCGGCGCTGTTCGTTCTCCAGGCAGCCGAGGACCAGCGCGATGGCGATCAGCGCCGCGGCCCCCGCCACCGACACTGTGGTCCAGCCCGGCCATGCCAGCGCCGCGGCCTGACGGGTCCAGTTGCCCGCGCTCCACTCAGAGGGGAGCGCGTCCGGCCAGCGCCAGCGCCGCGCCACCGACCACAGCGCCATGCCGGTCATGCCGAGCAGGCCGATGCCGAACACAAGCCCCATCGAGCCGGTCGCGGCGAGGCTCCCGCCATGTGCGCCTTGGCCGCGCCCTCCGGCGGCGATCCATCGGCGTCCGAGGCCGGCGACCAGCCGCTCCGCCCCGTGGAACAGGGTGATCGCACCGACCACAAGCGCGAATTGCAGCGCCGCGCCGGCGGCGCCGACGAACTGGCGCGACAGGTCCGGGTCGCTGAACCAGCGCAGGACCCGCGGCGCAAGCGGCGGCGGCGCGCCCGGCGCCAGCACCAGCGCCATGTCGACGACCGAAAGCGAATAGGCGAGCACGGCATAGACCGGCAGCCGGATCTGCGGCCAAACCAGCGGCAGCACCGTCTTGAACCAGGCGGTGGCCGGTCCGTAGCCGAGCGAGCGCGCGACCGCAAGGGTGCGGCCTGCCGGCACCTGGCCGAGCGCCGCGAGTGTCATCAGCAGCAGGAACGGCACCTCCTTGAGCACCAGCCCGCAGACCAAGGCGATGCCGTACGGGTCCGGCGCGGTGGCGATGTCCGGGGGCCGCTCCCAGCCGGTCAGCCAGGGCGAGATTGCGCGCGCCGCCCAGCCGCTGGGCGATGCCAGGAAGGCGAAGCCGATGGCGACCGCGACATGGGGCACCGCCAGCAGCGGTGCCAGCAGGCGCCGCACCACCGCCACCGGCCGCGTGCCGTGACAGGTGGCAAGGAACGTCAGCACCAGCATCAGCGAGACAGTGGTGGCGGCGAAACCGGTGGAGAGCGTCAGCCGCAGCGACGTCCCCAGACCCGGTTCCGCGAACAGGCGCCGCCACGGCGCGAGGCTGGGCTCCGTGCCACCCAGTGCCGGCAGGATGCCGAAGGCGGGCAGGATCGTGCCGATCAGGCCAGCCGCCACCGGGCCGAGGAACAGGAGCAACGTCAGCGCGGGTACCCAGCGCAGCATGGCGGTCAGGCCGGAATGACCTCATACTTCGAGACGCGGCTGCGCCGCTCCTCAACATTAGTCACGTATCGTTGACGCTCTTC
>CAYFYY010000147.1:390-6773 GCA_964347475.1 uncultured Flavobacteriales bacterium | reverse complement strand
GGCGCGAGCTCGCCCTGGAAGCCGCCCATCGGCGTGCGGGCGGCGGACGCGATGACGATGGGATCCTTGCCGTTGGCGGTCATGTCATAAGTCCTTCGGTTCGAACGTTGGATGCATCGATGTCAAGCCGGGTGGCGGCGGCGCCAACCACCCCCTCCCTGCCCTCCCCCGCCCGTGGCGGGAGAGGCTTCATCTTTGGAGCCGGCACCATCAAGCCCCACTCCCGCGTGCGGGGGAGGGGTTGGGAAGGAGGAATATGGCGCTCAGTCCTCATAGGGCGTGCCGTCCTTGTGCACGAATCGGTCCTCGCCGTCGACGATCCGCACCCGCATGTCGATGTCCGGGTAGTCGCATTCGTCCAGCGGGTCGCGGGTGCCGACCTCGAGATAGACCGCGTCGCGGTCGGAGCGGTTGACCATATGATGCCCGTCCGCAACGCCGGCCTTGAAACCCATCACCATGCCGGGTCCGACGACCTGCTCGCCGTCATCGGTGACGAGGACCAGCTCGCCCTCCAGCACCATCGCGAACTCGTCCTCGCGGCTGTGCCAGTGGCGCTGAGACGACCACTGCCCGGGCGAGAGGCGCACCAGATTGACGCCGAACTGCGTGAGCCCAAACGCGTCTCCCAGCCGCCGCTTCTCACGCCCCGCGCAGTCGGCATCGAACGGCCTGGGATAGCCGGAGCCGACATGCGCTTCGACGGTCTGCGCATCGATCGCGGATTTGGCCTTGTACGTCATTCAATACGTCCCTCCAGTTCCTCGCCGCCGCCATTGCAGTATTTTGCCATCGGGCGTCCTCGCCGCGCCTGTTCCCCAGTGCGGGCGGACAAATCCGGCTGCGGGCCGCGCTTCACGCCGATCCCCTCGCCCATCAAAGGGGAGCGCAGATTCTCGACGGCGGCGGCACCGCCGACGCGCGGCGAGTCGACAGATCGGGTCGGTATCTTATACGCGCGCAGCGAAAGGTTACAGACCGCAAAGACGGGCGCGGCAACCCGCGGCTGCGTTAGGGTTTGGTTATGTCTTTCCTGCCAAGGTGCATGCTCGGGCGAGCCGGAGGGGACCCAGGCGAAATGATCGAGGTGGAGAAGTTCGGCGGCGGCGCATTGCGGGTCAGCTACCGCGACGGCCGCGACGACTGGATATTCTGGCCCTTTGAAGTCGGCGCGCCCTGTGAGCGCGTTTTCATAACAGGCACCAATACATTCTGGGTTTATCGCGGCGGTGGGCTCCGAACGTTGGACGCCGCGGCGTTCGACGCCGACAACCGGGTCAGCGTTCGGCGCATCCAGTTCGACGCATGGTGGGGTTTCGTTACACGAACCGGAAACCACATCGTCCTCCACCATCGGGACAAATTCGGGCGCAATACCCCCGGAGCGAATTACGTCACCATTGTCAGGGGCAGTGATTTCACGCAGGTTGCCAGGGTCTCGGACGACCGGCTCGGTGCCGCATCCTCCTTTTACGAAAGAGACGACGGCGCGATCATCCTCGGCACGTTGGCCGGCCCGGAACAAGCGACGTGGATCGTCACCTTCGACGCGGGTGAGGCGGTCGTGGAGGAGCGGCCCGGAACCTGTGTCCCGCAAGGCCTGTATTCGAGCGGCGGATACAGCGACCGGGCCGGGCGGCGCGTCGTCACCGTCGGGGCCGAGTCCGTACCGATCGAGCAGACTGGCGGCCGGACGCTGTACGGGATTCCCCTGAAGATCTGGAACCTGGCCACGCTGCAGGTCGAAGAAACGGTCGTCGTGGATCGGGCGCCCAAGGAGTTCGCGCCGGACTACGCCGGGCAGGACCGTCTGAAACGAGGCGACAAATGGCGGGAAAAGTGGGAGCGGATAACCGCAGCGGTCAGTCCGGCGGTATGGGATGGCAAACTGACATATCGGTCTGATAAAGACGGGGATGGTTACGACGCGGACGATCCGGCGTCTATCCGCAGGTACTTCATCTGCCGGAGTGTTTACGACATCGCCTGGGAGCTGGACGGCTCTGCGTTCTGGGTCCTGTTCGGCGCGGGCTACCTGCGCCGCGTGACGCGGGATGGTGTGGTCTCGCCGCGCTATGTCGTGCAGAGAATTGCAACGCCGCCGGTCCTGGGCAACAGCCGATGGTGGCCGATCAAGTTCAAAATGAAACAGGTCCCCGCCAGCCTCGAGGTTCTGCCGGACTCGAGCTTGCGGATCATGACCCGGCACTCGATTCGGCTGATGGAGATCGCGGAGGTCATGCAGTACGTCGACCAGCAGGGCGTACTGCACTTCGATCCAGCGAAATTCAGTTTGAAAGGTGGTCTGTTCCAGCGACTGACCGCGACGATTTTGCGGCCACGGCCGGGCGAAATCTTCGTTTCCGATTTGCGGTCCGGATTCATTCCGGGGAGCGAGGCCAGGATCGCTGAGGTACTGGAAAGTATCGACCGGGCAAGGGCCGCCAGACTTACCGGAGCCGACAAGGCGGCCGAGGCCCGCAAAGAAGCGTTTCTCGCGGCATCCAAGGCGTCGGCGAAAAAGACCGCGGCGACCGCTCCGGCGGAACCGCCGGTCGGAAAGCCGGAGGCGCCGGCGCCACTGCCGCCAGGCAAGATCGAGGTCGAGAAATTCGGTTACGCCATCAGCGGTGCGTTGAGGGTCAGCTATGGAGACGGCACCGAAGACTGGATGTTTCTGCCCTTCCGCGCGGATGACCTGAAGGAATGCCACATCGTCGGCGACGACCGGATCCTCGCGGTGTCATCGAAGGAACTGAGACTCTATGACGCGAATTCCCGAAGCTGCGTCGGCCAAAGGCAGGTCGGCTACAATAGCGCGCTTCACCTCGCGTCCGCCGGTGGCTGGATTTCCGTAATCGGGGAGCGCGAGGACGGAACAAAGGCTCTGACCATCTTGAGCGGATACGATCTGGGCGAGATGCTTGTGATCGAGGACAGGGCGTTCGAACGCGCAAAGCCGATGTACGAACGTCACGACGGGGCCCTGATTACGGGCGGCTTCGTCGAGGGGCCGGTCCACGTCAGCTATGTCGTGACGTTCGAAGGCGACGCGGCAAGTGCCGAAAGGTTCGACGGCAAGCCTTCGCCTGGGTCGTATCGCGGCAGTTACATCTGCCCAAAAGGCAGGCGGGTTATTTCTGTAGGTGGCCGCAGAATCCCGATTGGCGCGGATGGCGACGACCGGGCCTATGGCGTTCCGCTCGAAATCTGGAGTCTGGACAGCCTCGAAATCGAGAGCGAGGTCGTTGCCGACCACCTGTCGCGCCGCCTCCAACTGATGGATAAATTCGACCCGTCGGATTGGGATGGCTCGCTGGAAATCGATCGTTCGCTGGCAGATGAAGAGGCAAAGCGCCAAACGACCATTCTGAGCCAGGCACTCTCCTTCCTACGCGACGAGGTTCGCGGGATGGCCTGGGAGTTGGACGGACAGGCTTTCTGGGTTTTGTTCTCAGCAGGGTTTCTGCGTCGCGTATCGCTGGACGGAACGTTGTCGCCGCGCTGTATCGTTGAGCGGATCTGGTCGCCATCGCCGCAGGCGACGGAACGACATCTGGGCTTCGGGATCGAGATGCGTCCAGATAGCCGGCTCAGGATCGACGCACTGGATCAAAAGGGCAGCAAATCCGGCTACATCTACGTGCGGCCGGAGGCAATTGTCGCGCAGGCCGGTGCCGCCGGAGAGGACGGGGAGGTATGGATTCGCAAGAAAGACGACGGCTATGAATTAAAGCCGCCCCTGAAGTATCGGTCCGACGATGAGGCGCTGGAGGCGCGCAAGAAGGCGTTCGAGGCACGGATCCAGGAGGCGCCGGTTGCGCTGTCCGACCTCTCCGCGCCGTCCTGCGTCGCCGCCATCGAGGCCCTGACCGAAATGATCGCCCACGACCCGTACGAACTCGTCTGCGGTTACCGGTTCTGCCCGACCTTCGTGCTCGCCGACGGCACGCCGGAGGAACGGCGCATGGGCGAGGACGAGTTCTTCGCCCATGTCGCGGCGACTGCGCCGGAGGCCCGGGACGCCATCGAGCGGCTGCTGCATATGTGGATGGACAAGGTGCCGTTGTCCGCGAAGCACCGGAACTATTACATGAACGACAAAACGGTGGCGCTCTCGCACGCGCTGAAGGCGCTGATTACGCTGGACCCCTGCTGTTACGACACGATCCGGCGTTACGTGACCGAAACCGACCTGGAGCACGACGTCATCATCCAGCACGAGGTGCTGCCCGGTTTCGCCCGCCTCAACGGCTGGCGCGACGGGAACGCGATCAAGCTGGGGATCTTCTGCATGCTGGAGGCATGGTGTGGCGGCAGCGGCGGCGCCTGGATCGACGAGGAGATGAAGAAGAGAGTCGAAGAGGCGATGAGCGGCCGGGAATTCGCCGGCGTCCTGATCCGCGAGACCGAACGCTATTTCTCGCCCGACGAGGCCAGCTTCAACCGCGAAGCCTGGGACCACAACCACGTGCGCGGCTATCTCGAAGTCTGCGAAACGTATAATTTCGGGACGAAGAGCGCGTTCGACCGCGAGGCGGTGGCTGCGATCAACGAATACCTGAAACGGGATCCGCGCTGATCTCCGGACAAAGCAAATCGCGGTCGCACCCGTTGACCAAGCCTTATCTGATCGCGTTTACCGTTATGCCAAGGCGGAGTTTTTTCCATTGCCGATCCGCAGTGAGCACCGGTTTGCCGAGTGCTTGACCCAGCGCAAGGCAACATCGATCCCCCAGGGACAAACCGTTTCCGCGCGTCGATGCGCGCAGCGCCGCTGACGCCAGGGCCCCCGCTTCGTCCAACGGCACCACACCCAGCGAAAGATTTCGAAGAGCTGTCTCGATGTCCTTTTGTTTCATGCCGTAGTCTGAGAGCTTGGCGCCGACCTCGGCAACGTTCACGGCGGAGATCGAGGCACCGTTCAGCGCCGCAGCGACTTTCGCCACGCCTGGTTCGTTGTTGAGCAGCGCCAAGACCGCCGAGGCATCTAGCACCGCCATCAGCCCGCCCCGTCTTCCCTCGCCGCCTCTGCGCGCCGTTCCGCGATCAACTCATCGGCAAGACTCGTTCCTTCCGGCACGAACTTGCGCACCAATGCCTGCGCTTGCTCAATCGCGGCTTTCCTGCCGATCACACGCAACTCTCCATTCTCCACCGTCAGCCGGACCTCGTCGCCAGGTTCGATCTGGAGTGCCCGCCGATATCGCACGGGGATAACGATCCGCCCGTCGGGGCCGACTGTCACAGTTTCGGGCCTGTTGGGCGCGTGCTTCAGCGTGTTGTATACGTGCTGATAACTTATGCCCAGTTCCCTTGCGATATCGGCCCGGCTCATGCCCTGGGCGTCGAGCGCCCTGATCCGGTACGCCTTGGTCTGCCCCGCGAATTCGGTTTGCTCCTTTTCCCGGAGTCCATTTGCCGGGCCAGCTTCAGTCGATTTCGCCCGTTCGATCACGTTTCTGACGTGCTGGTAACGAATTTCGAGATACCGGGCTATATCCGCGCGCTCGAAACCGGCACGCCAGAGCGCACGTATGGCAGCGGACTTGGTTGGCTCGTTTTGCGCCACTTCACCCATTCGACGTTTCTGGTTGACGCTTAACACCTTTGCCATATCAACCTCCATCCCCGGTTCGACGATAAATGGGTATGATTGTTGATATCTAATATATCTATATTAATCTGTCAATAATACATTATAAACTATCATACCTATACCGTCTCTTCGAACAGCTCGCGGCCGATCAGCATGCGGCGGATCTCGGACGTCCCGGCGCCGATCTCGTAGAGCTTGGCGTCGCGCAAGAGGCGGCCGGTCGGGCTCTCGTTGACGTAGCCCATGCCGCCCAGCGCCTGGATCGCCTCGAGCGCCATCCAGGTCGCCTTCTCGGCGGCGTAGAGGATCGCGCCGGCGGCATCCTTGCGCGTGGCCTCGCCGCGGTCACAGGCCTTCGCCACGGCATAGACGTAGGCCTTCGATGCGTTCATCGTCGTGTACATGTCGGCAAGCTTGCCCTGCATCAGCTGGAACTCGCCGATCGGCTTTCCGAACTGCTTGCGCTCGTGCACATAGGGGACGACCACGTCCATGCAGGCCTGCATGATGCCGAGCGGCCCCGCGGCGAGCACGTTCTCCGCCGGCACCTCGCAGTCGGTGAACACGAGCTCTGAGGTGTTGGAGCCGCGCATGCCGAGCTTGTCGAGCTTCTGCGCCGTGGAAAACCCCTTGAAGCCCTTCTCGATAAGGAAGGCGGTGATGCCGTGCGATCCCGCCTCCGGGTCGGTCTTGGCGTAGACCACCAGAACGTCGGCGTCCGGCCCGTTGGTGATCCACATCTTGGTGCCGTTGAGCACATACCGGTCGCCCTTCTTCTCGGCGC
>CAYFYY010000147.1:0-344 GCA_964347475.1 uncultured Flavobacteriales bacterium | reverse complement strand
TGCTCCTCGCTGCCGTTGCGGCGGATCTGGTTGACGCAGAGGTTCGAGTGCGCGCCGTAGGACAGGCCGACGCTGGCCGAGGCGCGGCTGATCTCCTCCATCGCCACGACATGCTCGAGATAGCCCATGCCGGCGCCGCCGTATTCCTCCTCGACGGTGACGCCCAAAAGCCCCATCGCCCCCATCTTCGGCCACAGATCCATCGGGAAGTCGTTGGAGCGGTCGATCGCCTCGGCCCGCGGCGCGATCTCGTCGGCGGCGAAATTGGCCACCTGGGCGCGCAGCATGTCGGCCGTCTCGCCGAGGTCGAAATCGAAGGCGCCGGGGGCGTTGGGGATGGTCAT
>CAYFYY010000146.1:0-6903 GCA_964347475.1 uncultured Flavobacteriales bacterium | reverse complement strand
ACGACGGCTATCACGGCATCGACTTCGCCGAGGAGTTCGGCCCCGGCGCCTTCGCCATGCGGGCGCGGGCGGAAGGGCTGCGCGATTTCGGCGGGGTGATGAGCCCGCAGAACGCCTTCTACATCCTGCAGGGGCTGGAGACCCTGCCGCTGCGCATGCAGCGTCACATGGCGAACACGGCGAAGGTGCTCGAGTTCCTCGAGGGTCACGACGCTGTCGACTGGGTACTGCATCCCGACCTGGCGAGCCACCAGGACCATGCCTTGGCGAAGGAGCTGCTGCCGCGCGGCGCCGGCTCGATCGTCAGCTTCGGCATCAGGGGCGGCCGCGCCGCCGGCGCCCGCTTCATCGAATCCTGCGCGCTGGCCTCGCACCTTGCCAATGTCGGCGACGCCAAGACCCTGGTGATCCACCCGGCGAGCACGACCCACCAGCAGATGACCGCCGAGCAACTGAAGGCGGCCGGCGTCGGCGAGGAGCTGATCCGCCTCTCGGTCGGCCTCGAGGACCCGCAGGACATCATCGACGACCTCGCCCAGGCGCTGCGCGCCTCCAAGAAGGGCTAGGGGGAGGAGAGGCAATGTACGAGTTTTTCCCGAGTCGGGTTCGTCCCCTCCGGTCCGCCGCCCTCTTCGGTGCCTCTGAGAAGGTGGGCAGGGGCCCTTCGAGACGGCGCTTCGCGCCTCCTCAGGGTGAGGATACTCGAGATCTTCCTCATGCTGAGGAGGCTGCGACAGCAGCGGTCTCGAAGTGCGAGGGAAACCTCCTTCGTGCCGCAGAGTTCCCCTTGTTGGCGGAAGGCTTGGGTGGAGGTGATATTTCCCACCGCACGGATATCCAAACCGGAGGTAAGCCATGGAGCTGACGGTCGACGGCAGGCGCGTCCACGCGGCGACCGGGGGCCGGGACTTCGATCCGGCGCTTCCGGCGGTGATCTTCGTTCACGGAGCCGGGCTGGACCGCACGGTGTGGGCGCTGCAGACCCGCTACTTCGCGCATCACGGTTACGCCGTGCTGGCGGTCGACCTGCCCGGCCACGGCAAGTCCGAAGGCCCGCCGCTCACCTCGATCCCGGCGATGGGCGACTGGCTGGCGGCTTCGATCGATACCGCAGGGCTGGAGGAGGCTGCCTTGGTTGGTCATTCGATGGGCTCGTTGGTGGCGCTGGAATGCGCGGCGCGGCACCCCGACAGGGTGCGGGCGCTGGCCCTGGTCGGCGCGGCGGCGGCGATGCCGGTGCATCCGGACCTCCTGGCGGCGGCCGAGGCGAACGACCGCGCGGCCTACGAGGCGATCTGCTTCTGGGGCTTCAGCCGGCCGGCGCAGCTCGGCCGCGACCAGGCGCCCGGCATGTGGATGGTCGGCTCCGGTGTCGAGCTGCTGGCGCACGGGCCGGCCGGCGTGCTGCACACCGACCTTGCCGCCTGCGCCGCCTACAAGAGCGGCCTCGAGTCCGCGGCGAAGGTGATCTGCCCGGTGCGGCTGATCCTCGCCGACAGCGATTTCATGACCCCGCTCAAGGGCGGAAAAGCGCTGGCCGATGCTTTTCACGCCGCCGATACGATAATTCTTAACCGGTGCGGCCATATGATCATGGCCGAGCAACCGGACGCCACGCTGGATGCGCTGATCGGATTCGTCTAGGCGGCGCGCACCGGGGCGGGCGACGGCAAGGAGACTCGACGTTGAGCGACCACGGCCAGTTCCATCTCCTGCGCAGCCGGCGGTTCCTGCCGCTGTTCACAACGCAGTTCCTCGGCGCGTTCAACGACAACGCCTACCGCTTCGCGCTGGTCCTGCTGGTCACGTTCAACGCGACCTACGCCGCGCAGATCGACTCGCGGGTCGTGGTCACCGCTTCGGCCGGCATCTTCATCCTGCCGTTCTTCCTGTTCTCGGCGATCGCCGGGCAGATGGCCGACCGGTTCGAGAAATCGCGCCTGATCTTCTACGTCAAGCTGTTCGAGATCGTTGTCATGGGCTCGGCCGCCGTTGCCTTCTTCGTCGGCGATGTCTGGCTGCTGCTGGCCATTCTGTTCCTGATGGGCACCCAGTCCGCCTTCTTCGGGCCGCTCAAATACGGCATCCTGCCCGACCACCTGGCGGAGGACGAGCTGGTCGGCGGCAATGCCCTGGTCGAGACGGGAACGTTCCTTGCGATCCTCCTCGGCACGATGTTCGGCGGGGTGCTGATCAACGGCGAGAACGGCCTGCACCTCGTCTCCGCTTCGCTGGTGACGATCGCCGCGGTCGGCGCCGGCGCCAGCCTGTTCATCCCGAAGGCGGGGCCGGCCGCACCGGACCTGAAGCTCAACCCCAACATCCTCGGCGAGACCTGGTCGATCCTGCGCCATGCCAAGGGCAACGTCCCGGTGTTCCGCTCGATCGTCGGGATCTCCTGGTTCTGGGCGGTGGGCGCCGTGTTCCTCGCGCAGTTCCCGTCCCTCGGCAAGGACCTGCTGGGCGGCGACGAGTCGGTGGTGAACCTGTTCCTGCTCGCCTTCTCGGTCGGCATCGGCGTCGGCTCGCTGCTCTGCAACCGCTGGCTCAAGGGCGAGGTCAGCGCCCGCTACGTGCCGTTCGGCGCCCTCGGCATGGCGCTGTTCGGCCTCGTCCTGCATTACCTGGTGCGCGACCTTCCGCCAGCCGATGCGGCGGCCCGCATCGGCATCGAGGGTTTCCTTGCGTCGGCGATCAACCTCTGGATCCTCGGAACGCTGGTGATGATCGCCGTGTGCGGCGGCCTGTTCATCGTGCCGCTCTATGCCATCATGCAGGCACGGAGCGCCGAGGCGCACCGGGCCCGCAACATCGCCGCCAACAACATCATGAACGCCGCCTTCATGGTGGTCGCGGCCGGCGTCTCGGCAGCGATGCTGTCGGCCAGCTTCTCGGTCGTCGACGTCTTCCTGACGCTCTCCCTCGGCAACATGGTGGCGGCGGTCTACATCACCCTCCTGTTGCCGGAGGAGGTGGCCAAGGGCATCGGCCGATTCCTGCTGCGCTGGCTCTACGGGGTCGAGGTGCACGGTGCCCAGAACGTGGCCAGGGCCGGGCCGCGCGTCGTGGTCGTCGCCAACCACACCTCGTTCCTCGACGGCGTGTTGATCACCTGCTTCCTGCCCGGTCGGCCGGTCTTCGCGATCAACAGCTTCATCGCCAGGCGCTGGTGGGTGCGTCCGGCCTTCCTGCTGTTCGACCTGCTGCCGATCGACCCGACCAACCCGATGGCGGCCAAGAAACTGGTGCAGGCGGTCAAGGACGGCCAGCCCTGCGTGATTTTCCCGGAAGGTCGGATCACCGTCACCGGCTCGCTGATGAAGGTCTACGAAGGCCCCGGCGCGATCGCCGACATGGCCGATGCGACGATCCTGCCGCTGCGCATCTCCGGCGCCAAGTACTCGGTGTTCTCGCGGCTGCAGGGCAAGGTCCGGCTGCGCTGGTTCCCGAAGATCACGATGACCATCCTCGAGCCGCGGCACATCGAGCTGGCCAACGGGCTCAAGGGGCGCAGGCGGCGCGACGCGCTGGCCGACTGGCTGTACGACGTGATGAGCGAGACCATCTTCCAGACCGGGTTCCGCCGCCAGTCGCTGTTCGCGGCCCTGCTCGACGCCCACCACCACCATGGCGGCGATGCGGTGGTGCTCGAGGACATCGAGCGCGAGCCGCTGACCTACACGCGGCTGGTGGCGTCGAGCCTGCTGCTCGGCTGGTATCTGTCCCGGCTCGCCCGCTGCGGTGCCAGGATCGGGCTGATGATGCCCAATACCAACGCCGGCGCGATCGCCTTCTTCGGCATGCAGGCCTTCGGCCGCGTGCCGGCGATGCTCAACTACACGGCGGGCGCGGCGGCGATGCTGACGGCGTGCCGGGCGGCCGAGGTCGACACCGTCGTCACCTCGCGCCAGTTCGTGCGCGCCGCCGGGCTGCGCGATGTCGTCAAGGCGCTTAAAGTAGAGGTGAAGATCGTCTGGCTCGAGGATTACCGCCGCAGGATCGGGCGGCTGTCGATGCTCGTCGGGCTGATGGCGGTGCCGCTCGCCGGCTGGCTCCACCGACGCTGCACCCGGCGCTGCACGCCGCATGACCCGGCCGTCGTGCTGTTTACCTCGGGCTCCGAGGGACAGCCGAAGGGCGTGGTGCTGAGCCACGAGAACCTCGAGGCCAACCGCCACCAGCTGTCGGCGCGCATCGACTTCAACCCCACCGACACGGTGTTCAACGCGCTGCCGACCTTCCACGCCTTCGGGCTGACCGGCGGGCTGCTGCTGCCGCTGCTGTCGGGCGTGCGCGTGTTCCTGTACCCGAACCCGCTGCACTACCGCGTCGTGCCGGAGCTGGTGTACGACCGCAACGCCACCATCCTGTTCGGCACCGACACCTTCCTGTGCGGCTATGCCAACGCGGCGCACGCCTACGACTTCTACAGCGTGCGCTACGTCTTCGCCGGGGCCGAGAAGGTGCGCGACGAGACGCGGCGCGTCTGGGCCAACCGGTTCGGCCTGCGCATCTTCGAGGGCTACGGCACCACCGAGACGTCGCCGGTGATCGCCACCAACACGCCGATGCACTATCGCGCCGGCACCGTCGGCCGCCTGCTGCCCGGCATCAAGCACCGGCTGGTGCCGATCCCCGGCATCGTCGACGGCGCGCGGCTCGAGGTTTCCGGCCCCAACGTCATGCTCGGCTATCTGACACCGGACGAACCCGGGGTGCTGAAGCCGCCCCCGGACGGCTGGCACGACACCGGCGACATCGTCTACATCGACGATGACGGGTACATGACGATCGTCGGCCGCGCCCGGCGCTTCGCCAAGGTCGCCGGCGAGATGGTCTCGCTGACCGCGGTCGAGGCGCAGGCCGCCGCGTTGTGGCCGGACAACCGGCACGCGGCGGTCGCCCTGCCGGACGGCCGCAAGGGCGAGCGGATCATCCTGGTGACCGACGCCATGCGCGCCCGCCGCGACGTCATCCTCGCCCATGTGCAGGTCAACGGCGGCACCGAGCTGGCGGTGCCGCGCAGCGTGGTGACGGTCGATGCGATCCCGGTGCTGGGCAGCGGCAAGACCGACTACCCCGCGGTCGAGCGCCTCGCCGCCAACGGCGCCGCCGGCGCGGCGTGAGGCGGGATATCGTTCTTTGAAGGGCGGCGTTTGGCATGCCGCCCGCCGCAAATACGGCAGCACTTTGCCGGAAGCGTCGCACCCCGGCCCCGCAAGCGCCGCGAGCGGGTCGCATTCGGGGCGTAGACAGGTTCCCCTCGATGTCTCAATCACGGGGGGTAACGACATGTTTTCCAGAACTTTGCGTCTTTTCAGCACTGCCGCCTTGCCGGCAGTCCTCGGCCTCGTGCTGGCGGGCTGCGCCAGCTATACGACACCGGGCGGCAGCGTTAAGCTGGTCGAGCTGGCCGAGCCCGACATCGCCGCGCCGTCGACGACCGCACCGGGCGCTGCGGTCGCGCCGGCCCGGGCGGCCGGGGTCGCCATCAACGAATTCCTTAAGATCGAGCCGACTGCATGGTTCCCGGCCAGGATCGCGGTGGCGCGGGTGCAGGCGCCGGGCTATGCCTCGCAAACCGGCACCGGCTTCGGCACCGGGCGCTACAGCGTGGTGACGACGCGCGACGTGGAAAGCGACGAGAGTTTTGCGCGCATGGCGGCGATGCCGGGGGTGGCCGGGTTCGGGCCGCTCAACCGCATCCTGCTGCCGGTCGAGCTCGACTCGCTGAACGCTCTGCGCACCGCGGCGGCGCGCCTCAAGGCCGATATCCTGCTGGTCTACACGTTCGATACCTCGTTCCGGGTCGGCGCCCAGCATTTCGGCCCCGTCAACGTCATCGCGCTCGGCCTGTTGCCGAACAAGGAGGTCGCGGTGACGACCACGGCGTCGGCCGCCTTCTTCGACGTGCGCACGGAATTCCTCTACGGCCTCGCCGAGGCGAGCGCCCGCGAGAGCCGCTACGCCAGCGTCTGGGGCAGCCGCGATGCCGTGGACGAGCTGCGCGTCGCCACCGAACGCAAGGCCTTCGAGGCCCTGGTGCCGGAGATCGAAAAGGCATGGTCCGGCATCGTCGATGAGCACGGGACGGCCGCGGCGGGCGCGGTATCCGAGGCCGGCAGCGTGCCCGAGCCCGCATAACGCGGCACGCCGCAGGTCACGGTTTCGGGCACTCGCCCTGGCGGTCGACCGCGGTGCAGCCGCACAGCCCGATCTCGTCCACCGTCGGGGCCGCCAGCACGCAGCCGAGGAACGCCTGGATCTGCGGCGTATCGGTGCGCACCGTGACGCCGGTGGCGCGGCAGATGGCATCGCCCGAGCTGGTGATCGCGACCTGCAGCTCGACGCCGCCGTCGTCGTAGAACAGCGGGCCGCCGGAATCGCCGCTGCAGCTGCCGGTATGGTCGCGGGCCGGGTTCTGCGAGCCCATCATCAGGTTCAGGTCCTGGCCCATGAAGGTGATGAAGGCGGTGCCGGTGGTCGTCCAGCGCACGCCGAGCTTGGAGACGTCGTTGACCGCGCCGCCCGCATTGCCGCCCGCGCGCGGCCGCTTGTGCGCCTCGCCGATGCCGTATCCAACGACGGTGAACAGCGCCGGGTCGCGCACATTGGCGATCGAGCGCAGGAACTGCGGATGCGGCAGGGTGACCGGCTCGATGCCCGACAGATCGACGATCGCGCCGCCATGGGTGACCAGCGCGCCGCCGGACAGCGGCAGCACCACGACGCCATAGTCGAACTGCAGGTTGAAGGCGTTCAGGCCCTGTGGCCCATAGTCCTGCGCGAGCACCGGCCGCGCGCCGAGCACGTATTGCCGCGGCGACCAGCTGGTGGCGGAGATGGCGGGGATGTCGCGCGCGATCTCGGCATCGAAGGAGACGCCGACGTCGATCAGCGTGC
>CAYFYY010000145.1:2061-6962 GCA_964347475.1 uncultured Flavobacteriales bacterium | reverse complement strand
CGCGAACTGCGCGAGGCGGTCGAGCGCTTCCTCGGACAGATCCGCACCGCCTGAACAGCCGCCGGAACACCAGGCCGTGACCCGACCCGCCGGGCTGTGATATGACCGGCCAGCGGGACGGCTACACGAGGCGGGGGCATGGCGACGGGTTCACGGACACCGTACACGGGATCGGCGACGCATTGGGGCGCGTTCACGCCGGAGATGCGGGACAGGCGCGTCGTCGGCGTGCGGCCGTTCGCCGACGATCCCGATCCGTCGCCGATCCTGCGCTCGATCCCCGACGCCCTGTACGATGCGAGCCGCATCGACCGGCCCTACGTACGCGCCGGGTACCTGCAGAACGGGCCCGCCGGCGACAGGGCGGGACGCGGCGCCGAGCCGTTCGTGCCGGTCGACTGGGAGACGGCGCTCGACCTCGTGGCAGGCGAGGTGGCGCGGGTCCGCGACACCCATGGCAGTGCGGCGATCTTCGGCGGCTCATACGGCTGGGCCAGTGCCGGGCGGCTGCACCACGCACGCACCCTGCTGCACCGATTCCTGAATGGCGCCGGCGGTTTCACCGGACAGGTCACGAACTATTCCTATGCCGCGGGCATGATCGTCATGCCGCACATCGTCGGCACGCTGCAGCCGGTCAGCGGCCCCGGCACCAGCTGGCAGAGCATCGTCGAGGCGACGCGCCTGATGGTCATGTTCGGTGGCGTGCCGCTGAAGAATACCCAGGTCGAATCCGGCGGCACGGGCGAACACACGGCGGCGCGCTGGTTGCGGCGCGCCCGTGACGCCGGCGTCCGCTTCGTCTCGATCAGCCCGCTGCGCGGCGACGCCGCCGACTTCCTCGATGCGGAGTGGCTGGCGCCGCGACCCGGCAGCGATACCGCGATCATGCTGGGCCTCGCCCACACGCTGGTTGCGGAAGGGCTGCACGACACGGCCTTCCTGGCCCGCTACACCGTGGGGTTCGATGCGTTCCGTCCCTATCTTCTGGGCGACGTCGATGGCCAGCCCAAGGATGCGGACTGGGCGGCCCGGCTGTCCGGCCTGGAGGCCGATACGATCCGCGACCTTGCCCGGCGAATGGCTGCGATGCGCACCTTCGTCACCTCGAGCTGGTCGCTGCAGCGCGCCGAATACGGCGAACAGGCGTACTGGATGACGGTCGTGCTGACCGCGCTGCTTGGCCAGATCGGACTTCCGGGGGGCGGCTTCGGCTTCGGGTATGGTGCGGTGAACGGCATGGGCAATCCGCGCCGCAAGGCGCCGGTGCCGCGCATGCCGGCGGGGCGAAGACCGGCCGGCATCGACATACCGGTGGCACGCATCGCGGACATGTTGCTGAAGCCCGGCGCAACGATCGACTTCAACGGGCAGCGGCTGACCTACCCGGACATCCGGCTTGTTTATTGGGCGGGCGGCAATCCATTCCATCACCACCAGGATCTCAACCGCCTGATCGCCGCGTGGCGGCGACCCGAGACGATCGTCGTCCATGAGCCCTGGTGGACGGCAACGGCGCGCCACGCCGATATCGTGTTGCCGGCGACGACGCCGCTGGAACGCAACGACATCGCGGCCTCGTCGCTCGACCGGTTCGTGATCGCCATGCGCCGCGCCATCGACCCCGTCGCGGGCGCGCGCGACGATTTCCGCATCTTCGGCGATCTGGCGCATCGCCTCGGGTTCGGCGAGGCGTTCACCGAGGGGCGCGACGAGATGGGCTGGCTCCGGCATATCTATGACGTGGCGCGGCAGCAGGCGGCCCATTACGACCTGGAGATGCCCGATTTCGACACCTTCTGGGAGGCCGGCCAGCACGAGTTCGAACCGCCGGCGCGTCCCTACGTGCTGTTCGAGAAGTTTCGGCTCGATCCGAAGCAGGCGCCACTGCGGACGCCGTCGGGACGGATCGAGATCTTCTCGCCGGCGATCGAGGCGTTCGGCTACGACGACTGCCCGGGCCATCCGGTATGGCGTGCGCCCGCCGAGTGGCTCGGCGCCGCAGCCGCGCAAGGGTTTCCCCTGCATCTGGTTTCCAACCAGCCGTCGACGCGGCTGCACAGTCAAATGGACAACGGCCGAGTCAGCCGGGAGCAGAAGATCGGCGGCCGCGAGCCGGTGTGGCTCCATCCCGACGATGCCGCGGCACGGGGCATCGCGGACGGCGACGTCGTGCGCCTGTACAACGCGCGCGGCGCCTGCCTTGCCGGTGCGAAGATCACAGATGCGGTGCGGCCGCGCGTGGTCGCCATGGCGACCGGCGCCTGGTACGACCCCGTCGAACCCGGCCGGATTGGCACGCTCGACCGGCACGGCAATCCCAACGTGCTGACGCGCGATGCCGGCACGTCCCGCCTGGCCCAGGGTCCGGTGGCCGGCAGCGCGCTCGTCGAGGTCGAGCGCTGGCATGGCACGGTGCCGGACCTCACCGTCGGCCGCGCGCCGCCAATAACGGATGCGTGAGGACACGCAGGCGTGAATTGCCCGGGAGTGTCGTTGCGGGCGACACTGCCGTCATGACACGGACCAAGGGTTTCATCGTGGTCCTGGCGCTTGCGGCGGCCGCCGGCGTCGCTCTGGCCGTACCGGAGCATCGTCGTGCCGCGTGGCCGGACACGGACTTCTCCAAGGCGTCGGTACCGCTCGACGAAATCATCTCCGGCGGCCCACCGAAGGACGGCATCCCGCCAATCGACAATCCGAAATTCATTCCGGTGTCGGAGGCCACGGACCTCAGCGATACCGAGCCGGTGATCGGAGTCGTCGTCAACGGCGTTGCCAGGGCCTATCCGCTGCGCATCCTGATCTGGCACGAGATCGTCAACGACAGCGTCGGCGGCGTGCCGGTCGCCGTCACTTTCTGCCCGTTGTGCAACGCGGCCATGGTGTTCGATCGGCGCGTCGATGCGCGGGTGCTCGATTTCGGAACCACAGGCATGCTGCGCAATTCCGACCTCGTGATGTACGACCGCCAGACCGAGAGCTGGTGGCAGCAGTTCCTCGGTGCCGCGATCGTCGGCGAGTTGAACGGCACGGTGCTCGACGTGCTGCCGTCACGCCTCGAATCCTGGGCCCGGTTCCGCGCGCGTGCGCCGGACGGCGAGGTCCTCGTACCGGCCATGCCCGGACTGCGCGCCTATGGACGCAATCCGTACGAGGGCTACGACAGCAGCCCCCAGCCGTTCCTCTATGCCGGCGAGATGCCCGAAGGAATCGCCCCGCTCGCGCGTGTGGTGTCGCTGTCGGACCGCACACAGGCCTGGAGCCTCGGGCTGCTGAGGGCGCGCGGCGAAATCGCGCTGCCGGACGGCACGGTGCTGACGTGGGAGCCGGGGCAGAATTCGGCGCTCGGCGCGGGGTGGATCCCGTCGGGCGACGACGTCGGCAACATCCTGGTCCGGCGCAAGCGTGACGGCGTCTGGCAGGACGTGCCCTATTTCGTCGATTTCGCATTCGCGTTCCACGCCTTCTATCCGCATGCCGAGATTCATCTGCCGTGATGGTACCGCCAGACGTCAGGCCGTGCGCCGCGTCGGCGCGCATCGTTCGGGAAGTGCCGGGAAAGAAATAGGGGGGCGAAGTTCGCCCCCCGACTGCATAATATCAACCCGGCCGTGGCCGGACGGTAAATAATCCGGTTCAGTAGATCGGCTGCGACGCCGTCTTCGGCCGATCGACGTGTTCCCAGTTGTCGCCTGCCGCGATCAGGCAGCTAACGCCGTTCGGCTGCGTCAGCATGAGTGTCCAGGTCCCCTTTTCCGAGGTGTACAGTTCGATCAGGCCGCCGGTCGCAGACAGGCCGATTCCAGAATTGGATTCCTGATAGCCGCTTTCCAGCCGCGAGACGATTTCGTTGCGATCGCCGCACACCGCCTGCTGCGCGCTGGCGGGGGCGATCAAGAGCGACGCGATCGCGAGACCACCCAACATCACTATCGAACGCTTCATCTCTAACATCCTTTCCGGAGCTCGCCATACGCTCCGTGTTTCCGGCTTTCTCCTTCCCCTGACGCTGTGATGGGACGAATTTCTTTCTGCGTTCGATTCCCCTATTACTACTCATATTCGAATATATCGTGAGAGTTCTAAGAAACGTTTAACCATGCACCGCATAATTCGAAAAAAAACGTAGTTATTACAATAACTCACCTGTTAATATTTAAAATTCTATTATCTAAAATTTTAGATACATTGTCGGCATCTGGTACGGACGAAAAAACGGGGCCGCACCGGCCCCGTTTCATCTCGTCCGCTCTCGCGATGGGAGCGGCGATGTTGCTGGCGCCTATTCGAGCGCCTTGATGATGTCCTCGCACATCTGCTTGGCGTCGCCGAACAGCATCATCGTGTTGTCCCGGTAGAACAGCGGATTGTCGACGCCGGCATATCCCGAGGCCAGAGAGCGCTTGACGAACAGCACCGTGCCGGACCGCTCCACGTCGAGGATCGGCATGCCGTAAATCGGGCTCGACGTGTCGGTCTTGGCCGACGGGTTGGTGACGTCGTTGGCGCCGATGACGAAGGAGACGTCGGTCGAGGGGAAGTCGCGATTGATCTCCTCGAGCTCGAGCACCTCGTCGTACGGGACGTTGGCCTCGGCCAGCAGCACGTTCATGTGCCCGGGCATGCGACCGGCCACCGGATGGATCGCATAGCGCACGCTCACGCCTCTCGACTTCAGGAGATCGGCCATCTCGCGCAGCGCGTGCTGGGCCTGCGCCACCGCCATGCCGTAGCCCGGCACGATGATGACACTGGCGGCGTTCTCCATGATGAAGGAGGCGTCGGCGGCGCTGCCGGATTTGACGGTGCGGTCGCCGAGGTCCATCGCCGCGGCGTCGGTCTCGCCGCCGAAGCCGCCGAGGATGACGCTGAAGAACGAGCGATTCATGCCCTTGCAC
>CAYFYY010000145.1:0-1924 GCA_964347475.1 uncultured Flavobacteriales bacterium | reverse complement strand
GCGCCGGTGATGATCAGCGCCGGATTGCCCAGCGTTAAGCCGATGCCGCAGGCGGCCCAGCCCGAATAGCTGTTCAGCATCGAGATGACGACCGGCATGTCGGCGCCGCCGATCGGGACGATCAAAAGGACGCCCAGTAGCAGCGAGATCGCCACGATCAGCCAGAAGGCGAGGCTGGGCTGGTCGGTCGCGAACCAAACTATGAGCGCCACCAGCAGGATGCCGAGCGCGAGGTTCACGAAATGCTGCCCGAAGAAGACCAGCGGCTTGCCGGTTATCAGGCCCTGCAGCTTGCCGAAGGCGATCACCGAACCGGAGAAGGTGATGGCGCCGATGGCGGTGCCGAGGCTCATCTCGATGAGGCTGCCCGCCGGGATGGCGCCGCGCGTGCCGAGCCCGTAGGCCTCGGGCGCGTAGAAGGCGGCGCCGGCGACGAACACGGCGGCAAGACCGACAAGGCTGTGGAACGCGGCGACCAGCTGCGGCAGCGCCGTCATCTGGATGCGCAATGCGATGACTGTGCCAGCGACGCCGCCCAGCAGCACGGCCACCGCGATCCACGTGTAGCTCAGCACGCTCGGCATGGCCAGCGTCGTCGCGACCGCGATGATCATGCCGACGATGCCGAACAGGTTGCCCTGACGGGCCGTGGTCGGCGACGACAAGCCGCGCAGCGCCAGCACGAACAGCACGCTGGAGATCAGATAAAGGAAGGCGGCAGTGTTCTGGGTCATGATCTTCGCACCCTTCCGTTACTTCTTCTTCTTGAACATCTGCAGCATGCGCTGCGTGACGATGAAGCCGCCAAAGATGTTCACCGAGGCCAGCGCCACGGCGATGACTCCGAACACCTTGCTGAGGTGCCAATCCGCCGGCCCGGCGGCGATCAGGGCGCCGACGATGATCACCGAGGAGATCGCGTTGGTCACGCTCATCAGCGGCGAGTGCAGCGCCGGGGTCACGTTCCAGACCACGTAGTAACCGACGAACACGGCCAGCACGAAGATCGTGAACAGCATGATGAATGTCGAACCGCTCGTTGCGGCCGGGGCCGCCGGGGCCGCAAGGGCGGCAGCCTGCGCAACCAGCGCGTCGGCCTGGTTGGCCACGTCGGCGGCGCTCTCTGACAGCCGCTGCAGGCCTTCGGTCAATTTATCGCTCGCCATGGCGGTCTACTCCTTCTTCGCCTTGGTCTTGCCGGTGCTGGCCTTCTTGGCCGCGGCCGCTCGCTTCTTGGCGCCACCGGCCTTCTTGGCGCCAGCGGTCTTCTTGGCGCCAGCGGCGGCCTTGGCGGGCCTGGGCTCCTCGGCCTTGACGTCCTTGTGCACGACCTTGCCGTCGCGGGTGACCAGCGTGCCGGCGATGATCTCGTCCTCGGTGTCGATCTTCATTGCCTTGGTCTCGCTGTCGACCAGCAGGCTCATGAAGCTGAGGATGTTGCGGGCGAACAGGTTGCTCGCGCTTTCCGCCAGCCGGCCGGGCACGTTGGCATGGCCGACGATGGTCACGCCATGCTTCTGCACGACGCTGTCGAACTCCGACAGCTCGCAGTTGCCGCCCTGCTCGACCGCAAGGTCGACGATCACGGCGCCCGGTTTCATGGTCTTGACCATCTCCGCAGAGATCAGCTTGGGGGCGGGGCGCCCAGGGATCAGAGCGGTGGTGATCACCATGTCCTGTTTCTTGATCGTCTCGGCGATGAGGGCCGCCTGCTTCTTCTGGTATTCGGGGCTCATCTCCTTGGCATAGCCGCCCGCGGTCTCAGCCTGCTTGAACTCCTCGTCCTCGACGGCAACGAACGTGCCGCCCAGGCTCTCCACCTGCTCCTTCGCAGCGGGCCGCACGTCGGTCGCCGAAACCACCGCGCCGAGGCGCCGTGCCGTGGCGATCGCCTGCAGCCCGGCCACGCCCGCGCCCATGACGA
>CAYFYY010000144.1:0-6998 GCA_964347475.1 uncultured Flavobacteriales bacterium | reverse complement strand
CATCGCGATGTCCGATCCGGGCCGAAGGCTGTGATCCGACACCGCCGGGCGTTCCTTCCGCTTCGGGGTTTGCAGCGGAAGCCCGTGGCGGGAAGGGCTGAGGGTCCGGCCCCGACATAGCCTGCCGCGGCGGCGGCGGCGAGACGTTTGCACGGACGAATTTGCCGGCTTCGCCGGATCCCCTCACCCTGCCCTCTCCCACGGTGAGGAAAGGGTTTTTTGAGGCGGCACCGTATAAGCCCTCTCCCTTGGTGGAAGAGGGCCCCATCCTGAGGAGCCGCGTCCTTCGGCAGGCTCAGGATGAGGGCGGCGTCGCGAAGGAGGGTGAGGGGGCGACTCACCTTTGACAGAGCTATGACAGGCGGGTTGGCAACCAGGGGGCCCGGCCGCCTGCGTCCGGGTTCGGGTCAGGCCACCGGCTCGGCCGGCGGCCGGCGGGCCCGGGTCCGCTGCCGCACGGGCCGGGCGGTCGGGCGGTGCTTCATGCGGAAGCGTCGGTGGATCTCGAAGGCGAAGGTGTCGATCACCTCGGGATCGGCCGGGTCGCCGTTATAGGAGAGGGACAGCGACGGCAGGCCCTCGCGCTCGCCGACGCAGAACAGCTGCGCCTCGGCGATCTTGCTCGGCATGCACTCGAGGGGGCCGACATTGACCACGCCGTCGATGAGCCCGTGGCGCCACTCGTGCACCGGCCCGCCGACGGAAAGGACCGCCTCGCCGAGCAGGTCCCTGCGGATATAGGGCGCCGCGGCCTCGATGCTGTCGAGCACGCGGGTGCGCTCGGGCCAGCCGAGCTCGTGCGCCATCACCCGGTAGGCATGGTTCTGGATGCGCGCCGAGATCCGCCGGCTCAGCCGGTTGCCCGCTCCGTTCACGCCCTTCTCGGCGCTGTTGACCCAGTCCGCGTACTCCAGCCATTCCGAGATCGGGGCAAAGCGCACCCGCAGACCGCGACGCTCGAGCTTGTCGACGATGAAGTCGTTGGCGAAGGGATCGGCCCGCACGTAGATCTCGCCGACCAGCATCACGGTGGGCACCTCGCGCGCCGTCGCGACCGCGGCATACCGGCGGGCCGCCTCCTTCAGGATGTCGGCGCAGCCGAACAAACGCCCCGAGGAGACCTCCCACAGGACCGCGGACAGGCTCAGGCGGCCCTGGTCGACGGCTTCGATCCGGCGGATCAGGGCGCGCACGCCGTCATCGTATACGGCCTGCGCCGCACCCCGCCGGCTTTCGCGCGGCCTTGTGTCGTAGAGACCCTCCAGGAGCATGTCCACGGCGACGATCCCGGTCACCGCCAGCGCCGCCATCCCGGGCGGCAGTCCCTCGAGATATTCCTCCTCGCCGGGCGACCAGATGCGGATGCGCCCGTCCCAGCCCAGCTGTTGCAGCACCGCCTTGTGCAGGATGCGGTAACAGCCGAAACGGCAGGGCCCGTCCGCGCTCGTCAAGAGGTAGGCGAAGCGCGTGTCGCTGTCGCGCTCACGCTCGAGGCGGTGCAGCAGGCTGCCGAGGGTGACGGACATCGGCAGGCATTCCTTCCCCGAGGTGTAGCGGCGCCCGATCCGCGTGCTTGCCCGATCGGGGATGGGCAGCGCCTCGGCGTTCAGTCCGGCGCCCCGCAGCACGGCGGCCAGGGCCTCGGCGTTCGGGCCCATGCGCGGGATCAGCACGTGCCGGCGGTCGCCGCGGACGTCCGCCAGGCCGATCCGGTCCGGCCACACGGCGGACGGCGCTTCGGGCCGGCTTTCGGCCGCGAAATCCTCGGCGACGCAGTGCAGAAAGGCCTCGACGCGGGTCTTGGTGCCGGCGTCCCCCGCGTGGCCGTCGGTCTCGATGACCGCGTAGGGCTTCCCGCCCATCATGTCGCCGTAGAAATGCAGGTTGAAGCTGTCGGGGCCGCAGGAATAGTTGCTGCACCACAAGGTGTAGACGCCCGGCGTGCGGCGCGCCTGCCAGACGGCGCGCAGATTGCGTTGGCTGTAGCCCCAGTAGATGCCGTCGATCATCGGCACCTCCGGCGAGACCGGATAGCAGTCCACCGGGATCGCCAGCGCGCCCTGCTCGCGCAGGATGGCCGGCACGTTGGAGTTCAGCACCTTGTTGTAGATCGTATAGGGGCGGCCCAGCACGACGACCGCCACGATGCCGTGCTCCTCGGCGAATCGCAGCGCCTCCCGACCCAGCGCGATGCAGCGTGCCTCGAAGTCCAGCTGCTCGCGGCGCGCGCGCTTGTACGCCGTGCGCCACGCGCCGCCGTTGACGCCGAAGGCGCGCGCCATGGCGCGGCAACTTTCCAGGAACTTCGGCGAATCCAGCCGCCCCTCGCCGATATCCACCACCGGCGAGATCAGCTTGCCGCCATTCGGCTCGTCCAGCGTCCAGCGCAACAGGTCGGGACTCGCCTGGGCTATGGGACAGACCACCGAATGGTCCTCGCCCGCCACTCGCGGCACCTCGCGCAGCATGGGCACGAAGATGTAGTCCGGCTCGCGCTCCGCCATCGTGCTGAACAGCCCCTGGTAAAGCTGCATCGGCGCGCAGTAGGGGACGTTGGCCGCCTCGATGCCGCGCTTCAATGCCCGCTGGCCGGCCCTGTCGGGAAGCTCGATCTCGAAGCCCAGCTCATGCAGGAAGGTGGCGAAGAACGGGAACAGGCCCTTCAGCATGAATTCGTCGCTGAGCGCGACCCGCTTGCCGCCGCCGCGCCGGGCCAGTCTCGCGGCAAGCTCCTGGATCATCTCCTCGCGGGCGCGGAAGGGATCGGGGGCCATGTCGGGGAGCTTGACGCGGCCCGTGCCCTGGTCCCACAGCGAGCAGTTTCCGCCCCATGTGAAGCGCTGCCGCTGCGCGTCCACGACGGTCGTGATGCGATCGATGCGGCAACGGTTCCCGGAGCCGCCGCAGAACTTGTTCGACTTGCAGATGAACGTGTCCTTGCACGCGACCTTGGCGCTCAGGAAGCGCTGGAGGTCGTGCGACGGCCGGTCCCGCCAGCTCACGTTCCGGGCCGCGAGCAGCGCGATGCCCAGTGCGCCCACGGTCCCCGGGCTGGGCGGAACGACGACCTCGACGCCGGTTTGCCGCGCGACCGCGGCCGCCAGGGCGTCGGCCGCGAAGGGCATGCCCTGGCAGAACACCACGTCCCCCACCGAGCGACGGCCCTTGACGCGGTTGAGGTAGTTCTGGGTGATCGAGTCGTAGATCCCGGCGATGATCGCCTCCGTCGCGACACCGGCGGCCACGGCATCGTCGATCACCTCGGCCATGAAGACCGAACAGTGCTGGCCGAGGGAGACGCCGCAATCGGCGCCGAGGGCGACCTCGCCCAGCTGGACGACGTTCTCGATCGACGAGAACTTCCGTCCCTGTTCCTCGATGAACGAGCCGGTTCCCGCGCTGCAGGCCTCGTTCATCGCGGCGTCGACGACCCGGCCGTTGGCCAGGCGGGCGAATTTGGCGTCCTGCCCGCCGATCTCGAAGATCGTGTCGACGCGCGGATCGTAATGGAGCGCGCCCTCGGCATGGGCGACGATCTCGTTGAGGATGTAGACGCTCTCGGGGCCGTAGCAGGTGGAGAGCAGAGAGCCGACGATCTCGCGGCCGCTGCCGGTCGCGCCGAAGGCGACCACCGGGAAGGCGCCGGCCGGGCTGTCGACGAACCGTGTCATCAGGGCCTGGGCCGCCGCCACCGGCTGGCCGTTGGTGTTCACGTAGGTTTCCCAGACGACCTCTTGCCTGCCGCATGCAAGCGCCACGACCTTGGAGCCCGTGGAGCCGATGTCGAAGCCGAGGATCAGCCCGCCGGAGCAGTCCTCGGCCACGGACGGGTCCGTCTTGCGCGTCATGCGCCGGACCCTGGCGAGGGCATCGGAAAGGGCCGGGACCGTCTCCAGATGGTGCGCCGTCTGCGGCGACATGATCGCATCGAGAGCCGGCAGCGCCCCGGGACGCTCGGCGGCCATCAACGCACAGCCGAGGGCCTCGAAGAAGAGCGCGTCCTCTTCGTCGATCTCGACGAGGCTCATGCCGTGCCGCCCGAGGAAGGCCCGAAAGTTGTCCCTGATCCGGCGCGAGCGGCTCACCCCGCCGACCAGCATGACCTCCGACGGGCTCAGGCGCGGCTTGATCAGGACCTGCACGTTCTCGCAGACCGCGTCATACAGGCCTGCGAGGATGCGCGAGCAGCTCTCGCCCTTGTTGGCGAGGTGCGTCATGTCGGTCTTCAGGATCACCGGACAGCGCCCGGACAGGGCGGCGGGCTCGGTTTCGCCCTCGACCAGGGCGCTCGCCTCGCCGATGCCGAGATCGAAGCGTTCCACGAGCTGGCGCAGGAAATTGCCGGTCCCCTGAGAACAGCGGGCATTCTCGCGAAACACTTCGGCTCCGCTCTCGCGCAGTTCCAGCACCGAAAAGCCGTGACTGCCGATCGAGACCACGGTGCCCGCCCGGTCGCCCCGCAACCAGCGCAGCGCCGATGCCTGGGCCTGCTTGATCGGGATGCGCTGCAAATCGAGCTCGCGACTGAGACGACCGCAGGCCGCCGCGCCGGCGAGGCCGTCCCACTCCCAGCCCTCGAGAAGCCTGACGAGCGCCGGGCCCGGTGCCTTGCGGTGTTCGACCAACTCGTTGCGGGTGCGCTGCAGGACCCCATCCCGACGGGTGAGCTCGACCGCCTTGATCGTCTCCGCCCCGACATCGAGACCGATGAAGCGCTTCGGTGACGTGCCACTGCTGGTTGTCATTCTGCCACCCTGGATCGAAATGGCATTGGCCGGAGGAACCGAATGGATGTGCTAACAACAGCGCGGATGACGCGAGCCGTCATTGATCCAAATCATGTGACAACGAATGGCGCAACTTGGCTCACAGTGACGGCCGAACGGGTGAGCGCCTGTCCTCGACAACAAAATGACCCGGCACGTGATCGGGCTTGACCCGCCATGACCGGCAGGGGTCGCGCGCGGCCTCCGATCAGCGCACCACAGCGGAACCGGTGTGCGGCGTGGCGCGGACCCCACATCCCGGCGATTCGGGGACGCGGCGATCACGACCGGACCAGTGCCGGGTCCCGCCGGCCGGCCCGCTCAATACCCCGCCCTGGGGTCGTACAGGTGGGGCAGGGGCTCGCCGCGTTGGAAGCGTCCTATGTTCTCGGCGACGATCTTCGCCGCGACGTCGGGGAAGGGATCGCCGGCGGAATGCGGGGTGACGGTGATCTTCGGATGACGCCAGAACGGGTGGTCCTCGGGCAGCGGCTCGGTGCCGAAGACGTCCAGCGTCGCCCCGGAAAGCCGGCCGGAGTCGAGCGCCGCCAGGAGGTCGTCCTCGACCAGCTGGTCGCCGCGGCCGGCGTTGATCAGGCTGGCGCCGCGCGGCAGATTCTCGAACAGGGCGGCGTTGAGGATGCCGTCGGTCGCACGTGTCTTCGGCAGCAGGCAGACGAGGATGTCGGTGCCGGCGAGGAAGGCGTCCAGCTGATCGGCGCCGTGGAACGACTCGACGCCGTCGATCCGCTTCTGCGTGCGCGACCAGCCGGCGACGGCGAAGCCGACGGCGACGAGCATGCGCGCGGCCTCGGCCCCGATCGCGCCGAGCCCCATGATCCCGACCCTTCGCGTCGCCGCCGGCGGTGCGAAGTGTTCCTGCCACAGCCGCGCCTGCTGCTGTGCCTCGAAGCGGCGCTGGTCCTTGTGGTGGCGCAGGACGTGCAGGAGGACGTATTCGGCGACCCCGGCGGTCAGCGACGGCTCGACCATGCGCACGATCGGCACGTCCGGCAGGTCGGGATCGGCGGTCAGGCTGTCGATGCCGGCGGCGAGCGAGAAGATCACCGCAAGGTTCGGGAACGTCGCGAGCCCGCCGGCGGGCGGCTTCCAGCACAGCGCCATGTCGATCTCCGCGGGATCGCCCGGCGCCTCCCAGCGCCGGAAGTCGAGGTCGGGCAGGTGCTTCTTGAGCGCCGCCTCCCAGACGTCGGCGGGGTTGATCGGCGAGTAGAAGATCAGCGCCACGGGGAGCCGCCGCTACATGCTGACGACGCCGGTCTCCACCGCCTTCATCTCGAAGGCCGCGGCCATCAGCGCCCTGGTGTAGGGGTCCTTCGGGTCCTCGAAGATCGCCTCGGCCGGGCCCTGCTCGACGACCTTGCCGGCTCTCAGCACGATCACCTCGTCGGCGAGCGCCCGCACGACCTTGAGGTCGTGGCTGATGAACAGGTAGGCGAGGCGGTGCTTTTCCTGGATGTCGCGCAAGAGGTCGACGATCTGCGCCTGCACCGACATGTCCAGCGCCGAGGTCGGCTCGTCCAGCACGATGAAGCGTGGCTTGAGCACCAGCGCCCGGGCGATGGCGATGCGCTGGCGCTGGCCGCCCGAGAACTCGTGCGGGTAGCGGTGCCGCCAGTCCGGGTCGACCCCGACCTCGCGCAGCGCCTCGACGACCCGCTCGTCACGCTCCCTGCGGTCGCCGATGCCGTGCACGACCAGGCCCTCGGCGACGATCTCGGAGATCGACATGCGCGGGCTCAAGGAGCCGTAAGGGTCCTGGAACACCACCTGCATCTCGCGCCTGAGCGGCCGTATGTCGCGCGCGCGCAGGCCCTGGATCTCGCGGCCGTCGAAGGCGATGGCGCCGGTGCTGCGCTCCAGCCGCAAGAGCGCCATGCCGAGCGTCGTCTTGCCCGAGCCGGACTCGCCGACGACGCCGACCGTGTGGCCCTCGCGCACCGTCAGCGAGACGCCGTCGACGGCGCGGATGTAGTCGGCGGTGCGCCGGAACACGCCCTTCTTGATCGGGAACCAGACCTTGACGTCGCCGCCGGAGACGACGACGGCGGCGTCCTTGGCGCCCGGCGTCTTGCGCCCCTTCGGCTCGGCCGCCAGGAGGTGCTTCGTGTAGTCGTGCTGCGGGGCATCGAAGATCGTTTCGGTGTCGCCCTGCTCGACGACCTCGCCGTCGGTCATCACGCAGACCCGGTCGGCCATGCGGCGGACGAT
>CAYFYY010000143.1:2282-7117 GCA_964347475.1 uncultured Flavobacteriales bacterium | reverse complement strand
AATCAGCGACGACGACCGCGCCGCTGTCGGCGGCCTCAATGCCGCACGGCTGCTGAAGATCGCGGTATGAAGCGACACGCACGCGCGCCGAAATCGATTTAAATGGTGCAACGAACGAGCGATTTGGTAGGTCGGTGAGGGGAAGCCGGGCAAAGATGCGTTCATGCGGCATCTTGGTAGCCCGAAAGACTGAAATGCGCTAATTTCGGAGCGCTCAGGAGATTGAAATTCACGGCTTGTCTTTGGCGTCTCGAGATGCCGATAACATACTCAATTGACCGCGAGCGGAACGTCGTATTCACGACCATACGCGGGGTCCTGACCGACGACGAACTGCTTGATCATAAGAAGCGACTGACATCGGATCCGAACTTCAAGTCGGGCATGGTGGAGCTTTCCGACGCCCGTGAAGTTGGCGAACTGGCGGTTACCGCCGAGGGCGTTGGCAGATTTGTGACGCAGGACTCCAAAGACTCGGAACTTCTGAAGGGTTACAAACTGGCGATCGTTGCCTCGGAAGACGTTGTGTATGGCATGGCGCGCATGTACCAGACGTTGACGGAGAAGAATGTTCCCGCTGTGCGAATCTTCCGCGACCTGGATGAAGCGAAGGCGTGGCTGGGCTGTCCCTGATATCCTTGTACTGCACAGATACGGTCATCGCCGGACCGGAGCAGCGGCCAGCGCCAAGCACGACGTGCGAGACAGTCTGGACACGACCAGTCGGCCGCACACACCCCGCTGAAAGCCGCGGTACCGCCGCAAAAACCGGCATTCGATCGTAGTGCTCAAGGGCCACATGTGCGTCGACGGCAGGGACCCGCGTCCCGGCGAAGACGTGTTCGGCTGAGACGAGCCGCACGGGTCTTATGAACACCGCGACGGCTGCGAGGCCTTTGTGGCCTTCATCGGCGCGGGCACCCGGCACGAGTGGAACGCGGCGGAGCACCGGGCGCATGAGAACGCATGGAAAGGGGCGCAAGGGCGTTGAGGCGCAGAAGATGGCGACAAGGGGGTAATTATGGAGCGCGGAGGTCGGGGCCTGCCGCTCGGAGCCGGCCCAGCGTAAGCAATTCGAAAGTGTGGGCGACGGCGCGAAACCATTGCTATCAACCAGTAGGAGACATTTCACCGATCCGGTTGAAATGCCTGCTTCCGCAACCGCATGGTCAGATGGGGGACAGTGCCGTCGAAAAGACGATATGCCGCGCATGTCGTGACCAAGCGTCAGCGCTTTATATCCGACAGGAATTCCTCGATTGCCCTGATGGCGGTAGCCTTATCATGCTTGTTCAAATCCACGTAAAGCCGCATGCCGTCACCCTCGCGACGGACGATCCGTCGCTCCGCGGCCAAATCATCATAAATATCAACGACCTTGTAATTTCGCACGGGCTGGGCAAAGCCCTTGAGCCTTATTGGCGTCCCCTCCTCAGCCGTTACCGCGTCCTTGACCAGCGCGTAGGTCTCGTGAGCCAAAAGAATCCCGCCGAGCTCGGCATGGGCCTGCAAGCGCGCAGCCAGGTTCACTTCGTTGCCGATGATCGTGTAGTCCATCCTGTCTTCACTTCCGAAGTTGCCGACGGTGCAGTATCCGGTGCTTATCCCGACGCGTAATTCTATGGGATTGTCGAGTCCTCTGTCGCGCCAGGCCGCCTGAAGTTCCCGCATTTTTCGCTGCATGGCGATCGCCATCTCGACGCACGCGATTGCATCCTCCTTGACGCCCAGCGTGTCCGGATCGCCGAAGAAAAGCATCATGGCGTCGCCGATATACTTGTCGATGGTGGCACCGTTTGCGAGCGCAATCTTCGACATTTCTGTCAGGTAACTATTGAGCAGGCCTGTGAGTTCTTCCGGCTCCAAGCTCTCGGTGGTCTCTGTGAAATCGGCGATATCGGAGAAGAATACGGTGAGCTTTTTCCGGCTGGCTGTGATCTCAACAGTCTTTTGTCCGCTGAAGATCGAAGAATAGACCTGTGGCGACAGGTATTTCGACAACTTTGCCGACAGGGATTCCAGCGTACGGTTTTTCTCGATTACCTGTTCATTGGCTTCCTCCGTCCGGCGTTTTTCCTCGAGAAGCGCGAGCTCTGACTGTTTCTGCTCCGTAATGTCGGTATAGATCGCCACGGTGCCGCCTTCAGAGATCTTGTGCTCGGTAATGGCAATCCAGCGGCCGTCACCACGGCGCTGAACAAAACTGCCGCCTGGTTCGTGGTGCCGTCTCAACCGCTCGTCGATCCATTCGTCAATGCGGCCCTCGGCGTCGCGGACCAGGCCGCGCTCGGCGGCATTGCGGATGATTGTAGAAAACGGCATGCCGGCTTCCACCGCGTCTTCCATTCCGGGATAAAGCAGGTCGCGATACCGGCGGTTTGACAAAACGAGGCGATCCTCCGCGTCATAGAAGGCAAAGCCCTCGGAAATGCTCTCGATCGCGTCGATCAATCGTTGTCGTGCCTCGGCGACCTGGCGCAGATTCTTCTCTTCGACCTCAACCGCGGTATCGCGAAAGACGCCGAGTGCCAACGCCATGCGCCCGACCTCGTCACCGGCCTCGGGCGGTATCGTCGCGTGCAGGTCGCCCTTGGCAATGGCCAACATGCTGTTGCTGAGCGCGGTCAGCCGCGCAATGAGGTTGCGCCCGACATAGAGCCAGACGATCAGAATCGAGCTGAGCACGCTGAGCGCGATGACGACCAGGAGCACCGCGGAGCTCGCCTGAAGGGTGGAGCGTGTTTCAAGATTCGCAGCGTCGATCTCGCTTTTTGCGGCGCGGGTCAAGCCATCGACCGCCATTGTCAGACGACGCGCCAGTTCGGCATTTTGCCACAGGAGCTGTTGCCCAGCGGCCCCAAGTTCGAGCTCCCTCTTGCGCAATGCCGGCAGGCTGCCCGACCCCTCCGCCAGATCGCGGAACGAGTGCGTCTGCGCAAGGACCAAGGTCTTCAGTTTCGGTTCGAAATCGGATGAAAGACCCTTCAGCACATCTATACTTTTGCGCAGCCGGAACTCGATGACGGACAGCCGGTCGGTTTCCTCGGCGGCCGCTGCCTGCAGCAGCATGTCGTTGATGACCGCGGCTTCGAGTTGACCCTGCCGCAGTTGTTCCCTGGCACGATTTGCCTCGACCAGATCCATGAGTCCGGAAACCTGCTGGTCTGCCCCAATCTCGCGGTCGCCAAGCAGATCCTGCAACTGAGATATCCGGGACTCTGTGACAAGGACCCACGGTGCCAAGAGCCGCTGAGCGGCCTGATTGGTCGCGAAAAGATCATCTAGGACATCTTTCTTCTGTTCCCCGAGTGTGAGGTTTTCCGCGACAAGGAGGTCGAGCGACTGGAGGTTGTTGCGCAATTGCACGGTCGCAGCGTCCAACTCCTGAATCACGTCGCTGTCAAGCGTGCTGCCCTTCAACTCGGACAGAAGAATATCAAGTATTCCGACTTCGACGGCGATTGTATGCGATTGCCGCTTATGCTGGTCTTCGGTTTGCACGGCCAGCAGGGCGGGCGCGGCCGCAACGATGCGCTCGGCCTGACGGGAGAGTTCCAGCGCGGCCAACGCCGAGGGAACGCGCTGCTGGGTGATCCGCTCCAAGACGGTACCGACCGAGAGGAACGAATACATGGCCGCGGCTGCCGCCAGCACGGCAAAGCCGCTGATGCCGAAAAACGCCAGCAACAGGCGTCCCCGGATTCCGAGGCGCCAGAACGGCTGTTGCGTTCCTATGCCTTGCGCGGTCATCGCTTTCCGAAGGTGCGGTCAGTAACGGGGCCGGGCACTGTCCCGAGATGTGCGAATCCCGTTACGCCGCTGACTCAGTTTGTGCTATCGTGATCTCGATCTCAAGACACAGATTTCCGAACGGCCCAAGAAGGTCCACTGGACCGGGACTAGCGGCCGTGGCGGACACATCGGGAGGTGCGGCCATGAAACGGAGGGCCTTCCTCGCTGCGACGGGCGCCGCCGCCGCGGCTTCGTCCTTTCCCGCTCCCGCCATTTCACAGGGAATCCGGGAACTCAAGCTTGTTTCAGCCTATCTCAAGGTTCCCCAGGTCGAGATGCTTGCGCAGTCGATCACCGACATTTCCGGCGGGCGCCTGCAGGTAAAGCTCTTCACTGCCGGCGAACTGGTCGGGTCCTTCGAAATTTTCGACGCGGTGTCGGAAGGCCTGGCCGATATGTATGTCGGGAATGAGTATTATTGGCAGGATCGCTCGCCGGCGTTCACCTTCTTTACGACCGTTCCCTATGGGCTGACGGCGATCGAGATGTATTCCTGGATCCATTGGGGCGGCGGCCAGGAACTCTGGGATGAACTCAGCGCCAAGTACAATCTGAAGCCGTTTCCCTCGGATATCGGCGAGAATCAGATGGGCGGCTGGTACAACAAGGAGATTAAGTCGGTAGAGGATTTCAAGGGCTTGCGCCTTCGCATGCCAGGACTGGGTGGAGAACTCATGCGTCGGATGGGGGCGACCGTAATAAACCTGCCGGCCGGCGAAATCGTCCAAGCCCTGAAATCGGGTGCCCTCGATGCCGCTGAGTGGGTCGGCCCCGACTGGGATATGCTGCTCGGACTGCACACTGCGGCCAAGTACTATTACTACCCCGGCATTCACGAACCGGGCAATCTGCAGTCGTTCGCGATCAACAAAACGGTTTGGGACAGCCTGGCCAGTGCGGAGCGGAAGTCGATCGAGGCGGCCCTGGCGGGGGGACCGATCTATGGCCTGATGCACCGGCACCTTCGGCAGATGGAGGCGCTGCCGATTCTTCTCAAAGAGCACGCCGTTCAGAGTTACCTTCGCCGGTCCCCACGCCGCTAG
>CAYFYY010000143.1:0-2272 GCA_964347475.1 uncultured Flavobacteriales bacterium | reverse complement strand
CTCAAAGAGCATGGTGTTCAGCTTCGCAAATTTGATGACGAAATCCTGCGGACTCTCGGCAAAGTCAGTGGAGAGTTGGTTGCGGATTTCGGTTCCAGCGACCCGTTCACGAAACGCGTCTACGACAGCTATATGAAATTCCGCAACGCCAGCCTTGCGTGGACCGACATATCGCAGCGCGCCTACTTGAATGCCCGGGCCCTGAAGTTCCCGTACGGCACGTGAGATGGCGTGCCGGGAACAGGGCTCCCAGATATCGCTGTACGAGCCCGATGACGACGGGCTGAGGGGCGACGCCCGACACAGGCTTACCCGGATTCCGAGGCGCCAGAACGGCTGTTGCGTTCCTATGCCTTGCGCGGTCATCGCTTTCCGAAGGTGCGGTCAGTAACGGGGCCGGGCACTGTCCCGAGATGTGCGAATCCCGTTACGCCGCTGACTCAGTTTGTGCTATCGTGATCTCGATCTCAAGACACAGATTTCCGAACGGCCCAAGAAGGTCCACTGGACCGGGACTAGCGGCCGTGGCGGACACATCGGCAGGTGCGGCCATGAAACGGAGGGCCTTCCTCGCTGCGACAGGCGCCGTCGCAGCGGCTTCGTCCTTTCCTGCTCCCGCCATTTCGCAGGGAATCCGGGAACTCAAACTCGTACTCAGCTGGCCGATCGATCCTACATCCGACCTGTTGGCTCGCCTCATCGAGGGGGGCGACCAGCGGACGCTTCAAGGTCAAGGTCTTCGGCGCTGGCGAGCTGGTGGGCGGTTTCGAGGTTTTCGATGCGGTCTCTCAAGGGGTGGCGGAGATGTACTGGTCCGCCGACTACTACTGGCAGGACCGCTCGCCGGCGTTCAATTTCTTCACGACCGTGCCCTATGGGCTGAATGCGCCGGAGACCTACGCCTGGATTTACGAGGGCCGCGGCCAAGCGCTGTGGGACGAGTTGAGCGCGAACTTCGACATCAAGCCGCTGCTTGCCGGCAGCAGCGGGGTGCAGATGGGCGGCTGGTACAACAAGGAGATGACGTCGATCGAAGATTTCAAGGGGCTGCGCATGCGAATGCCGGGACTGGGCGGAGAAGTCGTTCGGCGGCTCGGCGCGGTGGTGGTGAACCTGTCCGCGCCCGATATCGTCCCGGCCATGAAGTCAGGTGCGCTCGACGCGGCGGAGTGGATCGGACCCCGCCAGGACTTCAGCTTCGGACTTCATAGGGTGGGGAAGTACTACTACTACCCCGGCTTCCATGAACCCGCGACAGTACTGTGCCTTGGCATCAACGGGAAGTTCTGGAAAAGTTTGAATTCCGAGGAACAGAAACTGATCGAAACCGCCGCGACGGCGTTCTGCACTTGGCAGCGTGCCTACAACGATGGTCAGAACGCGAATTTGCTGCCGCGTCTCGTCAAAGAATACGGCGTGCAGCTGCGCAAGTTCGACGACAGCATTCTGAAGGCCTTCGGGAAGATGAGCAGCGAAGTGGTCACGGAAATCGGCACCAGTGATCCGTTCACGCGGCGCGTCTACGACGGCTATATGAAATTCCGCGAGAACAGTCACATGTGGATCGACATTTCCGAGCGCGCCTATCTCAATGCGCGGGCGCTCAATTTCCCGGACCGAAGCTGACGGCACGGGCGGAGGCCCATCGAAGACCGAGAGCTCACGCGGTGCGACGCCGCCAACGCGGAGCAGCGGTGCGGCAAGCGCGACCGGCCGGCCCCCGCTACAGCTTCAGCAGCCGCGTGACGTTGCCGTTGAGGATCTTCTCCTTGTCCTCGGTGCACAGCGGGATCGTGTCGGTCCAGTCGACGCCGGGCTTGTTGGCGACGAACGGGTAGTCGACCGAGAACATGATCCGCTCGACGCCCATCTCCATCACGCTGCACAGCAGGGCGGGGTTGGAGAAGTTGCCGCTCGTCGTGATGTGGAAATGCTCGCGGAAGGTCTCGCGGAACGAGCGGCCGCCGACATTCTCCTTGCGCGACAGCGCATGGTCGATGCGCCACAGCGAGAACGGCAGCGATTCGCCGAGATGGCCGAGGATGATCTTGAGCTCCGGATAGGCGTCGAACACGCCGGACAGCACCATGCGGACGCCCTGGGTCGCGGCCTCCACGGTGAAGCCCCAGCCGGCGGTGGCGAGCGTCGGGTAGTCGTCCAGGTAATCCCTGTAATAGGCCGCCAGCACGTCCGGGTGGGGATAGGCGGGGTGGAGGTAGATCGGCACGTCCAGCGCCTGCGCCCGCTCGAAGATCGGCCAGTACCGCTTGTG
>CAYFYY010000142.1:0-7129 GCA_964347475.1 uncultured Flavobacteriales bacterium | reverse complement strand
GGTTCCGGGCGGCATCGCGACCTCATCCTTCGAGACGGCTGCTTCGCAGCCTCCTCAGCATGAGCGCACAGGCATCGGAGCCTCATGCTGAGGAGGGCCGCCGCGCCGAGCAGGCGGCGTGTGCGAGCCGCGAAAAGGCGGCCCATCTCGAAGTATGAGGTCGCGCCGACACGGTCGAGCCCAATTTAGCGGACAACGCGCGGGCACCGCGGCGCGCCCGTGAATCCGGTTGCCTTGACGTCCGGCGCGTTCCACCATACCTGTCTTTCGGACTTTCGCGGCAAACCCTGGGGAGACCGGCCCGAGCCATGGCGATCCTGCCGATCATCGTTGCGCCCGACCCGCGCCTGAAGCTGACCTGCGCGCCCGTCGAGACGGTCGACGCGCAGGTGGCGCGGCTGATGGACGACATGCTGGAGACGATGTACGCGGCGCCGGGCATCGGCCTCGCGGCGCCGCAGGTCGGCGTGCACAAGCGGGTGATCGTCATCGACACCGCCAAGCCGGACGAGAAGCCGCAGCCGCTCAAGCTCGCCAACCCGGAGCTGATCGCAACCTCCGAGGAGCTGAAGTCCTGGGACGAGGGCTGCCTGTCGCTGCCCGAGCATTACGCCGAGGTCGTGCGCCCGGCGCGCGTCGCGGTGCGCTATCTCGACGAGCGCAGCAAGACGCGGGAAATCGAGGCCGACGGCGTGCTCGCGGTCTGCCTGCAGCACGAGATGGACCACCTCGACGGCATCCTGTTCGTCGACCACGTCTCGGCCCTGAAACGCAACATGATCCTGCGCAAGCTGCGCAAGGCCAAGAAGCTGGGAACGCTGGCCGCGGAATAAGGCCTTTCCCCTCGGGCGTTGTGTTTTCCTTTACGCCCCTCCACGCGTGCCTCATCCTAAGCCTGTCGAAGGATGGTGACCGTTGCGCGAACTCGAACGCCCGAGCGCCGGCCCCCTCCCCAACCCCTCCCCCCGTGGGAGGATTGCCCGCACTTTCCGGCGTCGGCGCGAGGGAGAGGGGCTTTATCGGCACGGGCGGAACAACGAACCCCTCTCCCTTGCTCCGAGGGCAGGGACGACGCATGGCCCCGCCAAAGGGGGAGGTGTCGGGGAGGGGGTGGCCCGACCCGCGACGCTGGGAAAGGAGATCCGTGTAAATGTCTCCAGGATGAGGCGTGAGTGAAGGAATAGCATGAACATGACCACCCGTTCGCCATGACCTTTCGGATCGCCTTCATGGGCACGCCGGAATTCGCGGTGCCCGCGCTGGCCGCGCTGGTCGAGGCCGGGCACGAGATCGCCTGCGTCTACACCCAGCCGCCGCGCCCGGCGGGCCGCGGCAAGCGGGCGCGGATCTCGGTCGTGCACGCCTTCGCGGCGCTGAACGACCTGCCGGTGCGCCATCCGCAGAGCCTGCGCGACGAGGCGGAACAGGCCGAGTTCGCGGCGCTCGACCTCGACCTCGCCGTGGTCGTCGCCTACGGGCTGATCCTGCCGGAACCGGTCCTCGCGGCGCCGCGGCACGGCTGCTTCAACATCCACGCCTCGCTGCTGCCGCGCTGGCGCGGGGCGGCTCCGATCCAGCGGGCGATCCTCGCCGGTGACGCCGAGACGGGCGTCACCATCATGCGCATGGACGAGGGGCTGGATACCGGCCCGATGCTGCTGCAGGAGCGCATTCGGATCGGCCGCGACACCGATGCCGGCGAGCTCCATGATGCCCTCGCCACGCTGGGCGCGCGGCTGATCGTCGAGGCGCTCGACCGGCTCGAGGCCGGCGCGCTCACCGAGACCAAGCAGCCGGAGCACGGCGTGACCTACGCCGCCAAGATCGACAAGGCGGAGACCCGCATCGACTGGAGCCGCCCGGCCGCCGAGCTGGAGCGCCAGGTGGACGCGTTCTCGCCCTATCCCGGCGCCTGGTTCGAGCTCGACGGCGAGCGGGTCCGGGTGCTGTCGGCCGAGGCCAGGGCCGGCGACGGGCTGCCGGGCACCGTGCTCGACAGCCGGCTGACCGTGGCCTGCGGCGAGGGCGCGCTGCGCATCCTCGGCCTGCAGCTCGCAGGCAAGACCGCGATGGCCGCGGAATCCTTCCTGCGTGGCCGCTCGGTGCCGCGCGGCACCGTGCTGGCATGACCCGCTGGAAGATCACCCTGGAGTATGACGGCGCCGGCTTCGTCGGCTGGCAGCGCCAGGAGAACGGCCTGTCGGTACAGCAGGTGCTGGAGGAGGCGGTCGCCGGCTTCGCCCAGGAGCACGTCACCCTGTTCGCCGCGGGGCGTACCGACAGCGGCGTGCACGCGCTGGGCCAGGTCGCCCATTTCGACCTTCAGAAGGAAACCGACGCGCTGACCGTGCGCGATGCGCTGAACTACCACTGCCGGCCGCACCCCGTCGTGGTGCTGGCGGCCGAGGCGGCGGCGGCCGACTTTCACGCGCGCTTTTCGGCCACCGGCCGGCACTACCTGTACCGAATCCTCAACCGCCGGGCGCCGCCGGCGCTCGACACCGGCCGGGTCTGGCACGTCGCGGTGCCGCTCGACGCCGGCGCGATGCACGAGGCCGCGCAGGTCCTCGTCGGAAATCACGATTTCTCCAGCTTCCGCGCCGCCGAATGCCAGGCCGACTCGCCGGTCAAGACGCTGGACGCGCTCGCCGTCAGCCGCATGGCCGAGGAGATCCACATCACCGCCGCCGCGCGCTCGTTCCTGCACAACCAGATCCGCATCCTCGCCGGCACGCTGAGGCTGGTGGGAGAGGGCAAGTGGGCCCGCGACGACGTCCGCAGGGCCCTCGATTGCCGCGACCGCGCCGCCGCCGGCGCGACGGCGCCGCCCGAGGGCCTGTACCTGACGCGCATCGAGTACTGAAGGGTCGCTCTGACTTCAGGCCGTATTGACCGCCTCCCGATGATCTCCTTTTCCCACCGCCACCGGTCGGTCCACCCCCTCCCCAACCCCTCCCCCATGGGACGATTGCGGACACCTTCGAGCGCTCGCGCGAGGGAGAGGGGCCCCGCCGGCACAGGCGGGATGAAGAGCCCCTCTCCCCTGCGCGGATGGCTGCGACGACGCCCGGTAGGGCCATGGGGGAGGGGTTGGGGAGGGGGAGAACGCGCCGACGCGCCGACTGTGGCAGAACCTCCAGCAGCGCGAGCAGGCGTGCGCCCGCCTCAAAGGGCGAGGTCGCGCCGCAATCGCGCGCATACGGAGGCGGTCAGCAGGTCGAATGGAACAGGCCGCCGACCGGGCTCTCTTCCGCCAGCTCGTTGTAGCGCGCGACGGCCTTTTCGGTCTGCAGGATTTCGACGGCGATGCCCGTGCGGGCCAAGAGGTCGAGGGTCTCCGGGCAGGTCTGCAGCCGCTCCCAGATGCCGCGCGACAGCACCACGGTCGTGGCGCCGTGCTCCAGCAGCTCGGCGACGTCGGCCGGCTGGATGCCAGGCACGTGGTGCGTGCCGGTCTCCGCCCAGTCCCATTCGCGGCCGCCGCCGGGCCACAGCTTGGCGTCCCGGAACGTCCGCCCGTCGGCGGTCTCGATGCGGCCCCATGAGAGATTGGCGATCCGCGGCGAGGCCGGTGCGTCGGTGGCCATGGTCAGGCGCTTCCGTCGATTGCGGACGGGGCATGGTACCACGATGGTGCGGGACAAGCGAAGGCCCGGCGCACACCGCCGCCGGGCCCCGGTATGGACGGCTTGGCTGTCCTAGAGTGCCGTCGCCAGGATCAGCGCCTTGATCGTGGTCACGAAGCTGAACTCGGCCGCAACCAGCAGCGCCGCGTAGCCGCCGTTAATGCCCAGCGCATGGCGCATCACGAACCAGTGGTAGCTCCACAGGACGACGAGGACCGTCAGCGCCACCGGCGCGGCCGACGCGGCGGGGATCAAGCCGGCGTAATGCAGGGCGACGAACAGCAGGCCGACCAGCACATAGGTCACCCGCATCCAGTTGTAGGCGGCGATATAGCGGAAGAAGTTCCTGTCGCACGCCTCGTCCAGATACGGCGTGATGCGGTCGAGCACCAGCGGCCAGGCCACGAACCAGCACAGCACGAAGATGCAGAACTCGGCCACGGTCGCGTTGAACAGGCCGGCCTCGGCGGCCAGTGTGGCAAAGTTTCGCACGTCTTCCGACGGATTGAGGAACTCGATCGTGGTGCCGAGCATGTACAGCGGCAGGACGATCAGGGCGGCCCAGTAGGACTTGACCGCAGCCATGTAGGTGTTGTCGAAAAGCTGCGCCGCGCGCTTGTCGCGAAGGAACATGTACCACGCGGCGAAGATGCCGCGGGTCGCTTCCTCGACGGTGATGATGTACGCCACGATTAGGTGTCCCGGTCCGGTTTGTTCTGTCGATTTGGCGCAATCCTATAGGGAAATCGTTACCAACCCGCTAACGGGCGCCGAATTTCCGCATCTGGCGGGCCGCCGTCCCGCTGCCTTGGCACCGGCGCCGCGCCGCCCGGGCGATCGCCGGTCAGGTGATGGTCGCGGTGCTGGCGATCTCGATGAGCACGGAGAGGATGAACTCCGCGGCGACGAGGACGGCCGCGAAACCGCCGTTGACGTCGAGGGCCTTGCGCAGGATGAACCAGTGATAGGCCCACATCACGGTCAGAATCGTGAACGAGAACAGCACCATGACCTGCTTCGAGGCGATCCCGGAGTAATCGACGACGGCATACAGCATGTGCAGCATCACGATGACGACCGCCGACCAGTTGTAGGCCGCGAGGTAACGGAAGAAGTACCGGCTGCTGTCGAGGAACGTGGCGATGCCGTGCATCAGCACCGGCCAGGCGGTCCAGTGGATGACATAGAAGACGGCGAGGCCGGCGAGCGTCCTGGCCAGGCCCGCCTTTTCCACGAGGACGCCGAAATTGCCCGGGGCATTGGTCGGGGTTGCATGCTGCAGCGCCCAGATCGCGAACAGCGCCGGCAGGATGAGGGCCGCGCACCAGAACGATTTCAGCGCCCCGCCGCGGCTGTCGTCGATCAGCGCCACCGCCTTGTCGTCCCACAGGAACAGGCGCCAGGCGACGAATACGCCGGTCGTCATGTCGTCCAGTCTGATGGGGCTGGCCACGCCGCGATCCTCTCCGCCGGATGCTGTGGAGGATGGCGCCATGATACGGCGCAACGGTTACCCGTCCGCTAACGGCGGCGCTGCGGATCAGGCTGCGAAATACCGCTCCAGCACCGCCTCGTAGATGGCGGTGAGCGCCTCGAGATCGGCGATCGCCACGTGCTCGTCGATCTTGTGCATGGTCTGCCCGACGAGGCCGAAATCGAGCACCGGGCAGTAATCCTTGATGAACCGGGAATCGGAGGTGCCGCCGGTCGTGCTCAGCGCCGGCCTGCGGCCGGTGACCGCTTGCACGGCATCGCCGACGAGGTCGCTGAGCGGGCCCGGCGGCGTGTAAAAGGACTCGCCGCTGACCGAAACCTCCAGGTCGTACGCCGCGCCGTCGGCGGCGGCGTCGAGCCGGGTGCGGAGCAGGTCGCTCACACCGTCGGACGTGTGCAGGTCGTTGAAGCGGACGTTGAAGGCGGCGCGGGCCGTGCCGGGAATCACGTTGGTCGCCTCGCCGCCGGATTCGATGCCGGTGACCGCGAGCGTCGACGGCTGGAAGTGCGTCGAGCCCTCGTCGAGCGGCGCCGCGATCAGCGCGTCGAGCATGCGCACCAGCCGGTGCGCGGCGTTATCGGCGAGGTGCGGATAGGCCGAATGCCCCTGCGTGCCGTGCACCGTCAGCACCGCGTTGAGGCTGCCGCGGCGGCCGATCTTGATCATCTCGCCGAGCACCTCGGGGTTGGTCGGCTCGCCGGTGATGCAGGCGTCGAGCATTTCGCCGCGCGCCTCGAGCCAGCGCAGCACCTTGACCGTGCCGTTGATCGCCGGGCCCTCCTCGTCGCCGGTGATCAGAAGGCTGATCGAGCCGGCCGGCCGGCCCTTCGCGAGACGGCGCGCCGCGGCGGCAACGAAGCAGGCGATCGCGCCCTTCATGTCGGCGGCGCCGCGGCCCCAGACCGCGCCGTCGCGCAGCTCGCCCGAGAACGGCGCCGCGCTCCAGCGCTCCTGCGGGCCGGTCGGCACCACGTCGGTGTGGCCGGCGAAGCACAGATTCGGTGCGTCCTCGCCGATGCGCGCATAGAGGTTGTCGACGTCCGGCGTGCCCTGCTCCGAGAAGTTCAGCCGCTGGCAGGTGAACCCGAGCCCTTCGAGGACGCCCTGCAGCAGGTCGAGCGCCCCGCCGTCGGCCGGCGTTACGCTGGGGCAGTGGATCAGCTCCTGGGTGAGTTGGACCGGGTCGATCATGGGCGCCGAGCAACCTCCCCCTTGGAGACGGGCCTCCGGCCCTCTTCAGGGTGAGGCGCCACCATTTGTACCCTCACCCTGAGGAGGCGCGGAGCGCCGTCTCGAAGGGTGAGATCGCACCGGCGCCGGGTCACCGCCCTAGTCCCGCAGCAAATCGTTGATCGAGGTCTTGGACCGGGTGCGCTCGTCGACGCGCTTGACGATCACCGCGCAGTACAGGCCCGGGCCCGGCGAGCCGTCGGGCAGCGGCTTGCCGGGCATGGTGCCGGAGACGACCACCGAGTAGGCCGGCACGCGGCCCATGAAGACCTCGCCCGTGGTGCGGTCGACGATCCGGGTCGAAGCGCCGAGATACACGCCCATCGACAGCACCGAGCCCTCCTCGACGATGACGCCCTCGGCGACCTCGGCGCGGGCGCCGATGAAGCAGTTGTCCTCGATGATCACCGGCCCGGCCTGCAAGGGCTCCAGCACCCCGCCGATGCCGTCGCCACCGGAGATGTGGCAGTTCTTGCCTATCTGGGCGCAGGACCCCACGGTAGCCCAGGTGTCGACCATGGTGCCGGAATCGACATAGGCGCCGAGGTTGACGAAGCTCGGCATCAAGACGACGCCCGGCGCGATATAGGCGGAGCGCCGCACGACGCAGTTCGGCACGGCGCGGAAGCCGGCGGCACGGAAGCGGTTCTCGCCCCAGCCGGCGAATTTCGACGGCACCTTGTCCCACCAGGCGGCGTCGCCCGGACCGCCCGCGATCGGCGCCATGTCGTTGAGCCGGAACGACAGCAGCACCGCCTTCTTGAGCCACTGGTTGACG
>CAYFYY010000141.1:4986-7321 GCA_964347475.1 uncultured Flavobacteriales bacterium | reverse complement strand
CCCTCGCGGGTGCGCGCCCCCGAGCCGACGAACACCGAGTAGCCCCCGTGCTTGAGGGCCACGTTGTTGATCAGCTCCATGATGATGACGGTCTTGCCGACGCCGGCGCCGCCGAACAGGCCGATCTTGCCGCCCTTGGCATAGGGCGCCAGCAGGTCGACGACCTTGATGCCGGTCACCAGGATCTCGGCCTCGGTCGACTGGTTGACGAATTCCGGCGCCGGGCGGTGGATCGGATACTTCGTCTTGGTCTTGACCGGGCCGCGCTCGTCGACCGGCTCGCCGACCACGTTCATGATCCGCCCCAGCGTCTCGGGGCCGACCGGCACGGTGATCGGGCTGCCGGTATCGGTCACCTCCTGGCCGCGCACCAGGCCTTCCGTCGAATCCATTGCCACCGTGCGGCACATCGACTCGCCGAGATGCTGGGCGACTTCCAGCACCAGCCTCTGGCCCTGGTTGTCGACATGCAGCGCATTCAAGATCGGCGGCAGGTCGCCCTCGAAACGGACGTCGACGACCGCGCCCAGGACCTGGGAAACCGTGCCGACAATGTTCTTCGCCATCTGGTTATGCTCCTATCCGCTGATTGTCGGACGCCGGTCCGGCTACAACGCCTCGGCGCCCGAAATGATCTCGATGAGTTCCTTGGTGATCGCGGCCTGGCGCGCGCGGTTGTACTGGATCGTCAGGTTGTCGATCATGTCGCCGGCGTTGCGGGTCGCGCTGTCCATCGCGGTCATGCGCGCACCCTGCTCGCTGGCGGCGTTCTCCAGCAGCGCCCGGTACAACTGGACGCAGATGTTCTTGGGCAGCAGCGCATCGAGGATGACCGACTCCTCCGGCTCGTACTCGTAGAGCGTGCTGGCGGCGTTGGCGGCCTGTTCCTCGCCCCGCGCCTCCGGCGGCGCGAACGGAATCAGCTGCTGCTGGGTGACGATCTGGGTCATCGCCGACTTGAACCGGTTGTAGATCACGGTGCAGACGTCGAACTCGCCGGCCTCGAACATCAGCGTCACCCGGTCGGCGACCGATTCGACATGCGCGAAGGACAAGGTGGGTTTGCCGATATCCGTCATCGTCGCGATGATCCGGTTGCCATGCTCGCGGCGCAGCTGATCGCGGCCCTTCTTGCCGACGCACAGGATCTTCACCGTCTTGTCGGCCTCGACGAGGCTGCGGATGCGCGCGCGGGCGGCACGCACGATCGACGAGTTGAAGGCGCCACACAGCCCCCGGTCCGCCGTTGCGACGATCAGCAGGTGGACGTCGTCCCTGCCGGTCCCGGCCAGCATCGGTGGCGCCCCGGGCCGGCCCTCGGCGGCCGCCGCCAGCGACCCCAGCACCCGTTCCATGCGCTCCGCATAGGGGCGCGCCGCCTCGGCCTGCTCCTGGGCGCGGCGCAGCTTCGCCGCGGCCACCATCTTCATGGCCGACGTGATCTTGCGCGTCGACTTGACGCTGTTGATCCGGATCTTGAGATCCTTGAGACTCGGCATGGCGTCCGATCCCGCCTTTCGTTATCCAGCGCCCGGTGCAGCCCCGCCGCTCAGGCGAAGGTTTTCGCGTAGGCGTCGATGAATGCGGTCAGCTTCTCGTCGGTTTGGTCCGAGATCGCCTGCTCGGTGCGGATCGCCGCAAGGATTTCCTGCCCCTTGGCCCGGATCTCGTCGAGCAGCCCGCGCTCGAACCGGGTGACGTCGCTCACGGCGATCGGGTCGAGATAGCCGCGCACGCCGGCGAAGATCGAGATTACCTGCTCTTCGACCGGCAGCGGGCTGTACTGGTCCTGCTTGAGGACCTCGGTCAACCGTGCGCCGCGGTTGAGCAGGCGCTGGGTCGCCGCGTCGAGGTCCGAAGCGAACTGCGCGAAGGCCGCCATCTCACGGTACTGGGCAAGCTCCAGCTTGATGGTGCCGGCAACCTGCTTCATCGCCTTGACCTGGGCCGCCGACCCCACGCGGCTGACCGACAGGCCGACGTTGATGGCCGGGCGGATGCCGGAATAGAACAGCTCGGTCTCGAGGAAGATCTGCCCGTCGGTGATCGAGATCACGTTGGTCGGGATATAGGCGGACACGTCGCCGGCCTGGGTTTCGATGACGGGGAGCGCGGTCAGCGAACCGCTGCCGTGGTCCTCGTTCATCTTCGCCGCACGCTCGAGCAGGCGCGAATGGAGATAGAACACGTCGCCGGGATAGGCCTCGCGGCCCGGCGGGCGGCGCAGCAGCAGCGACATCTGGCGATAGGCGACGGCCTGCTTGGAGAGGTCGTCGTAGACGATGACCGCATGCATGCCGTTGTCGCGGAAATATTCGCCCATCGTGCAGCCCGT
>CAYFYY010000141.1:0-4974 GCA_964347475.1 uncultured Flavobacteriales bacterium | reverse complement strand
CGCCAGGAACTGCAGCGGCGCGGGCTCGGACGCGGTCGCCGCGACGACGATCGAGTACTCGAGGGCCCCGTTGTCTTCCAGCGTCTTGACGATCTGCGCAACGGTCGAGCGTTTCTGCCCGACCGCGACATAGATGCAATACAGCTTCTTCGATTCGTCGTCGCTCTTGTTGATCGTCTTCTGGTTGATGAACGTGTCGATGGCGACCGCCGTCTTGCCGGTCTGGCGGTCGCCGATGATCAGTTCGCGCTGGCCGCGGCCGATCGGCACCAGGCTGTCGACCGCCTTCAGGCCGCTCTGCATCGGCTCGTGCACCGATCTGCGCGGAATGATGCCGGGGGCCTTGACCTCGACGCGACGCCGGTCGGCGCCGGCGATCGGGCCCTTGCCATCGATCGGGTTGCCGAGCGCGTCGACGACACGACCCAGCAGGCCCTTGCCCACCGGCACGTCGACGATGGCGCCGGTCCGCTTGACGATGTCGCCTTCCTTGATGTCGCGGTCGTCGCCGAAGATCACGACACCGACATTATCGGTCTCGAGGTTCAGCGCCATGCCCTTGATGCCGCCGGGGAACTCCACCATCTCGCCGGCCTGGACCTGGTCGAGCCCGTAGATGCGCGCCACGCCGTCGCCGACCGAGATCACCTGACCGACCTCGGCGACTTCCGCCTCGGTCCCGAAACCCGCGATCTGTTCCTTGATGATGTTGGAAATTTCGGCAGCCCGGATTTCCATCAACCTGCCCCTTTCATTACCGTTTTGAGCTTCTGCAGCTGGGTGCGCAGCGAAGAATCGACCATGCGGCTGCCGACCTTGACGACGAGGCCGCCGAGGATCGACGGATCGACCCGCGCGGCGATGGCGACCTTGCCGCCGACCGCCTTCTTGAGCTCGGCTTCCAGGGCCTTGGCCTGGGAGTCGGTCAGCGGGTGGGCCGTGACGACGTCCGCGGTGACTTCGCCGCGGCGCGCCGCGAGTTCCGCCAGATAGGCCCGGACGATGCCGGACAGTGCGAACAGCCGGCGGTTCGCAGTGACGACGCCAAGGAACTTCCGGGTCAGCTCGTGCGCGCCCATCTTCTTGAGCAGCGCCGACATCGCCTTCCACTGCGCATCCCGGTCGATCACCGGGCTGCGGACGAGGCGTCGCATGTCCTCACTGGAGTCCAGCGCCGCCTGCAATGCGGTCAGATCCTCGGCCACCGTATCGAGCGCCTTGCCTTCGTCGGCCAGTTCGTACAGCGCCGCAGCATAGCGGCCGGCCAGTCCGGACTCACTTGCCTTGCCTGCCAACCCAAACTCCCTGAAATCCCTGTCGATCCCGCCATGTCGGCGGGCGATGCCGAACCGTTCGATGCTGCGCCACCGGGCCCGCCCGTCCGCGGCGCGCCGTCTTTAACACAAGCCTCAATGGGTGGCAAGCCGACTCTGGCAGGCCATCCGGGTGGCGCGGCGATTGGCCACCGGGGCCGTTCAAACGGCCGCCATTCCCCGCGCTCAGGCCGCGTAGCGCGCCACCGCCTCCTCGTCCCACTCGATCCCGACACCCGGAATGTCCGGCGCGGTGACGTGGCCGTCGACCACCGGCAGCTTGTGCTTGAGGACCGGCTGTGCCCAGTCGACGAATTCCAGCCAGTGGCGGGTCGGCGTCACCGCCAGCAAATGGGCGCTGATTTCGGGGTACAGGTGCGACGATAGGTTGAGGCCGCGCGGCTCCGCCAGCCCGGCGGCGCGCAGCCAGCCGGAAACGCCGCCGATCTTGCCCGCGTCCGGCATGAACAGGTCGCACGCGCCGGCCTCCAGCGCCTTCTGCATGTCGTGCACGCCCCATGCGTTCTCGCCGATCTGGATCGGCACGGGCGAGCCCTCGCGGACCCGCGCGCAGCCGGCGTAATCGTCGAACCGGACCGGCTCCTCGATCCAGTCGAGGCCGAGATGGCCGAGCGCCCGGGCGCGCCGTTCGGCCTCGGCCGGATCGAGCGCCTGGTTGTAGTCGGTCATGATGCGGATCCTATCGCCGGCCGCCGCGCGCACTGCCTCCGCCACCGCGACGTCGTCGGCGAGGCGCGGATAGCCGAGGCGCAGCTTGATCGCGGAAAAGCCCTCATCGACCAGTGCGCGCGCCTCGTCGGGCACGCGATCGAGGCCGATCAGGCCGAGCCCCTTGCTGTTGTAGGCGGGGACGGGCGCGGGCGCACCGCCCAGCAGACGGCAAAGCGAGAGGTCATGCGATTTCGCCAGCGCGTCCCAGGCCGCCATATCGAGCGCCGAGGCCGCCAACATGGCGAGGCCCTGCAGGCCGAGCAGGCGGAAGCGCGCCTGCATCCCCTCCATCAGCAGGGAAGGGGCCAGCGGTTCGCCCTCCAGCGCGTCACCGAGGTTTTCGACCAGCCCGGCGACCGGTCGCAGCGCCAGCGGCGTGTAGCAGAACACATAGGCCGAGCCGGTCACCCCGCGGTCGGTCTCCAGATCGACCAGGACCAGCGGCGCCGTCGTCACCGATCCGCCCGCCGTGGCCAGCGGCCGCGCCATCGGCACGTTCACGGGACGGGCCTTCAGACTCCTGATAACCAGCGTGTCCTCGACCATAATTTCCGCCCTTCGTCTGCGATTTTGGCGACCGCGATTGAATCACAGGAAACTGTATGGGTCCACGTCGACCTGCACGCGGCTGCCATTCAGCCAGCAATCAGGATTTGAACAACTCGTTTTCGAAGAACTCGATGACGCGCTGCGCGAGCTCGACATCTTCTTTGCTCAAATCGTCACGTTTGGCCAGGCAATGCCGGATGGCTGGAGCCGTATCGGGGTGATCGAGATAACCGAGCTGACAGATGGCGAAACCGGCCATGTTGGGGTCGGAATGATCCAGCAAACCGGCCAGGACTTCAAACATCGCCTGCCGCAACGGCCGGATTTCCTCACTGGCGCCGAGATTTGCGGCATGCAATTCGATCGCCGAATTGAATCCCATTACCAGTCCTCCCCACAAACTCCAGGCCGCCGAGTCGAAATCTTCCGGCGCAAAAAGATCGTTGTACAAGGGACCCAGTGCGCGCGCCACAGACAGTCGTTTTCCCAGTGGGACCTGTTCTTCGACGAAGAGACGCCCCAGGCCCATCGGAAATTCAAGATTCGGAAAGCCTGGGATCAGTGCGAAGCCCTGCGCGATCTGGCTGCGCGAATACCGATCCAACAGGACTCGCGGCTCCTCGAAAAGGCGAATGTAGAACTCGGCGGTCAGTTCAGGATCGTGGGAGCTCTGCGTCCACGGATTTCTGCCCAGGTCGTCGTACCATGCCGACTCGATTGGCACCTCCTTGCCCGGTTCTTTCCACCAGTTCTCTTCGCGGTGCTGGGCCGCGACCGGGTGATCGAACAGGAAATCCAGGAACGCCTCGAAACTGGCGCCGCGCAGGTCGTAGGTCATTGGCCACCCCCCATGGCCCAGTATTGCGCGGCAGCCTTAAAGAAAGCTGTATGGGTCCACGTCGACCTGCACGCGCACGCCGCCAGGCCAGCGCACCGATGCAAGCCAGCGGCGCAGCGCCGCCTGGACGTCGACGGAGCGAGCGGCCTTCAGCAGCAGCCGGCGGCGGTGGCGGCCGCGCAGCATGGCGAGCGGCGCCGGCGCCGGGCCAAGGACTCGAATGTTCGCCGCGTGCGGGGCGGCTCGTCCGAGGGCACCTGCAACCTTGTCCACCTCGCCCTCGTTGCGGCCCGAGACGATCAGCGCCGCGAGGCGGCCGAACGGGGGCCAGCCGCCCTGCCGCCGCATCTCCGCCTCGGCGGCAAGGAAACGGTCGCGGGCGCCGTCGGCCAGCGCCTGCATCACCGCATGGTCCGGATGATACGTCTGCAGCAGCACCCGGCCCGGCCGGTCGGCGCGGCCGGCCCGTCCGGCGACCTGGTGCAGCAGCTGGAAGGTGCGCTCGGCCGCGCGCAGATCGCCGCCGACGAGGCCGAGGTCGGCATCGATGACGCCGACCAGGGTGAGCATCGGGAAATGGTGTCCCTTGGCGACGATCTGCGTGCCGACGATGATGTCGACGTCGCGCCTGCCGATCGCCTCGACGAAGGCCGCGGCGGCCGCCGGCCCGCGCACCGTATCGCTGGTCATCACCGCAAGCCGGCGGTCCGGGAACAGGGCCATGACCTCCTCGGCGAGGCGCTCGACGCCGGGCCCGCAGGCCGCAAGGCGGTCTTCGGCCCCGCAGTCCGGACACAGCGACGGCAGCGCCGCCGCATAGCCGCAGTGGTGGCATTGCAGCTGCCCGGTGAGCCGGTGCTCGACCAGCCAGGCGGTGCAGTTCGGGCACTGCAGGCGGTGGCCGCAGGCGCGGCACAGGGTGAGCGGCGCATAGCCGCGGCGGTTCAGGAACAGGAGCGCCTGTTCGCCGGCCGCCAGCGTCTCGCCGAGCGCGGCCGCCAGCGGGGCGGACAGCCAGCGCTGCCGCGACGGCGGATCGCGGCGCATGTCGAGGAGCTCGACACGGGGTAGTTCGGCGGCGCCGTGCCGGGCCGGCAGCTGGAGCCGGCGGTAACGGCCCAGCTCGTAGTTGTTGACGGTCTCCAGCGCCGGCGTCGCCGAGGCCAGCACGACCGGGATCGCCTCGATCCGTCCCCGCACCACGGCCATGTCGCGGGCATGGTAGATCACCCCGTCCTCCTGCTTGTAGGAGGCGTCGTGCTCCTCGTCGACGACGATCGCGCCGAGCTTCGGGAACGGCAGGAACAGGGCCGACCGTGCCCCGACGACGACCCGCGCCGTGCCCTCGGCGACGCGCCGCCAGCAGCGCCGCCGCGTACCGCGGGACAGATCCGAGTGCCAGACGTCGGGCGCCGCCCCGAAGCGCTCCGCGAAGCGCGCCAGCCACTGACTGGTCAGCGCGATCTCGGGCACCAGCACCAGAACCTGGCGGGATGCGGCGAGGGCCGCGGCGACCACCTCGAAGTAGACCTCGGTCTTGCC
>CAYFYY010000140.1:0-7421 GCA_964347475.1 uncultured Flavobacteriales bacterium | reverse complement strand
GGTTCTGCCAGCCGGTATGGCCGCCGGCCCCGCCGGAGAGCGCGATGATGCCGTCGACCCCGGCGGCGATCGCGTTGCGGGCGTGGCGCTCGGTCGCCGCGTCGTGCAGCACGATGCCACCGTAGCCGTGCACCGCCTCGACGACGCGGTCCGGCTTGCCGAGGATGGTGATGACCACCGGGACCCGGTGGCGGACGCAGATGTCGAGATCGGCCTCCAGTCGCTCGTTGCCGCGGCGCACCGAGATGTTGGCGCCCCAGGGCGCAGCGTCCGGCGCGGCGGCCAGCGCCGCCTCGATCCGCTCGACCCAGGCCTCGAAGGCGGCGGCCGGCCGGGCGTTGGCCGCCGGCACGGTGCCGACCACGCCGGCCCGGCAGCATTCGATCACCAGCTCCGGCCCCGAGACCAGGAACATCGGCGCGGCGATGACGGGAAGGCGCAGGCGCCCTTGCAGGATGCTCGGCAGCGGCATGGGGGATCCTTATGGCGGGTTGCTTCCGGGCGCTACGTTAGTGAACGCAGACGGCGGCAGCAAGATACGGAGCCGGCACCGAGCAACCTCACCCTTCGAGACGGGCCTTCGGCCCTCCTCAGGGTGAGGGCACAGAGGATTGAGCCTCATGCTGAGGAGCGGCGTAGCCGCGTCTCGAAGTATGAGGTCGCTCCCCTGTCTACGGCAGCGCAGGCGAAATTGGCTGGACGCGGGCCGGCGCGCGGCGTTATCCCTGCCGGGCACCGACGACAGCGAGGACCGGACAGATGGCGAACGAGAGCAAGGCCCTGTTTCCCCCGATGGCGGACGACACCCCGTACCGCAAGCTGACCGGGGACCACGTCTCGGTCGCGACGTTCGAGGGCGAGGAGGTGCTGAAAATCGACGCCGAGGGGCTGCGGCTGCTCTCGGAGCAGGCGTTCATGGACATCAACCACTTCCTGCGGCCGGGGCACCTGCAGCAGCTGGCAAACATCCTCGAGGATCCGGAGGCCTCGCCAAACGACCGGTTCGTTGCCTACGACTTCCTGAAGAACGCCAACATCGCGGCCGGCGGCGTGCTGCCGATGTGCCAGGACACCGGCACCGCGATCGTCATGGGAAAGAAGGGCCGGCGCGTGTGGACGGCGGGCGGCGACGAGGCGACGCTGGCGGCCGGGGCGGGCGATGCGTACCTGAAGAAGAACCTGCGCTACAGCCAGCTCGCCCCGGTCTCGATGTTCGAGGAGCGCAACACCGGCGACAACCTGCCGGCACAGGTCGAGATCTACGCCGAGGGCGAGGATGCCTACAAGTTCCTGTTCATCGCCAAGGGCGGCGGCTCGGCCAACAAGAGTTTTCTCTACCAGGCGACGCCGGCGCTCTTGACCGAGGACCGCATGTTGGCCTTCCTCGACGAGAAGATCCGCACCCTCGGCACCGCCGCCTGCCCGCCCTACCACCTCGCCGTGGTGATCGGCGGCACCAGCGCGGAACTTACGATGAAGACGGTCAAGCTCGCCTCGACCCGCTATCTTGACGGGCTGCCGACCAAGGGCTCCGAGGCCGGCCACGCCTTCCGCGACCTCGACATGGAGGCCAAGGTGCACAAGCTCTCGCAGCAGACGGGCATCGGCGCCCAGTTCGGCGGCAAGTATTTCTGCCACGACGTGCGGGTGGTCCGCCTGCCGCGCCACGGCGCGAGCCTGCCGATCGGCATCGGCGTCTCCTGCTCGGCCGACAGGCAGGCGGTGGGCAAGATTACGAAGGCCGGCATCTTCCTCGAGCAGCTGGAGACCAACCCCGCGAAATACATGCCGGAGATCGACGAGGCGAGCCTGTCGGACCGGGTCGTCAGGATCGACCTCAACCGGCCGATGCAGGAGGTGCTGGCGGAGCTCACCAAACACCCGGTGAAGACGCGGCTGTCGCTGACCGGCCCCCTGATCGTCGCCCGCGACCTCGCGCACGCGAAGCTGCGCACGCGGCTCGAGGCCGGCGAGCCCCTGCCCGACTATTTCAAGGAAAGCCCCGTGTACTACGCGGGACCGGCTAAGAAGCCGGAGGGCTATGCCTCGGGCTCGTTCGGGCCGACCACGGCCGGGCGCATGGACAGCTTCGTCGACCAGTTCCAGGCCGCCGGCGGCTCGATGGTCATGCTGGCCAAGGGGAACCGCTCCGCGGTCGTGCGCGAGGCCTGCAAGAAGCACGGCGGCTTCTATCTCGGCTCGATCGGCGGCCCGGCAGCGCGCCTCGCCCAGGACTGCATCAAAAAGGTGGAATGCATCGAGTACCCGGAGCTCGGCATGGAGGCGATCTGGCGCATCGAGGTCGCGGACTTCCCCGCCTTCATCGTCATCGACGACAAGGGCAACGACTTCTTCGCCGAGCTGAAGATCGGGTAAATTCGAGTGCGATAACGGCTATAGCTCTTTGTCCTGCTAACCGCGTCGGCATGCACAACCCATTTAATGGAGGGAAGCACGGTGAATCGGGAAGAACTCGAAAGGCAATGGCAGGCACAGTTGGACGCAGTCAAGCGTTTGGGCGGGGAGACCGACGAATTGATCGTCGATGAACCGGCGTCCGAGGCCGAGGTTGCGAGGGTCGAAGAGAAACTTGGGGTTGCTCTGCCGCCCATGATGCGGAATTCTTTCCTGACCTTCGCACGCGGCCTACACGTGGAGTGGAGTCTTCCCGATGGTTTCCGACTTCCCCAGCATGTGGAAGAGGCGACCTGGGGAGGAATCGACTATTCGCTGGACGACATGGTCGACTCCGAGCTGGAACGACGCGAATGGGCTGACGATGTTGTTGCGAGTTGGGAAATTCCGGAGGAGACGGTCACTTGGGAAAACAAGGTCGCGTTTTTCACCATGGCAAACGGTGATTTCCTGGCCGTGGACGTCTCGACGCCCGGCCGCGAGCCCGTGGTCTATCTCAGCCATGATGGGAACGAAACTTCGCATTGCTACGCACTTGGCGACGATTTCGAGGATTTTCTGACCCGCTGGACCGGCGTCGGCTGCCCCGGCCCCGAAAGCTGGATCATCGAGCCATTCACCCACGATTTCACGAAGCCGCTCGACCCCGACTGCGAGAACGCCGTCTTATGGCGGAAGGCCGTGGGTCTTTCCTGATCGTGCGTTCCCTTCCCGCTCATCCTTCGACAGGCTCAGGATGAGGCATAATTGGAGGAATCGACGAACTGCAGTAGCATTCTTCTGCCCACCCACTCCTCATCCTGAACCTGTCGAAGGATGGCCTCGAGGGTAAGCCTGCGTCTCCCCCAATCACCAAAGATACAGCGCTTCCGCCAATGGCGGCTCCGGACACCGTACACCCTCTTCCCAACCGCGTCGCATCCCGGCATGCTGTCGGGCGACCAGACAGGGAGGCGCGCGGTGGGGGACGGCCGCATCGAGGGCAAGTGGATCGACGCGTTCCGGCGCGTCTTCGAGCTGTGCGCGCTTCGGCCCGGCGATGCGGTCGCGATTCTGTCGGAAACGCAGTCGCGGGCGGTCAACGTGCAACTGGCCGAGCTCGCGCTGCACCGGATCGGCGCGCGGGCGTTTCACGTCACCGTGCCGACGCCGCGGCAGCGCGCCCCGGTCGCCGTGCGCTCGACCGGGGCGTCCGACGCGGTGCAGGGGCTCGCGCCGGTGATCGCCGCCTGCGCGGCCTCGACGATGGTCGCGGACCTCACCGTCGAGGGCATGCTGCACGCACCGGAGCTGCCGGCGATCCTCAAAGGCGGGGCGCGCCTGCTGATGGTCAGCAACGAGCATCCCGAGGCGCTGGAGCGGCTGGTCCCCGACCCGGCGCTGGAGCCGAAGGTCAAGGCGGCCTACCGGATGCTGAAAGCGGCGAAGGAGATGCGCGTGGCCTCGGCGGCCGGCACCGACCTGGTGGTCGACGTCGATGGGGCACTGCCCGCGGGCGTCTGGGGCTGGTGCGCCAAGCCGGGATCGGTCGCCCACTGGCCGGGCGGCCTGGTGCTGTGCTTCCCGAAGGCCGGCGCGGTCAACGGCCGGCTGGTGCTGGCGCCGGGCGATGCAAACCTGACCTTCAAGCGCTACCTGGCAACCCCGGTGACGCTGACCGTCGAGGCCGACTACGTGACCGATGTCGCAGGAGACGGCCCGGACGCGATGCTGATGCGCGACTATTTCGCCGCCTGGGGCGACCGCGAGGCCTACGGCGTCTCGCATGTCGGCTGGGGCATGAACCCCGCGGCGCGCTGGGAGGCGCTGGAGATGTACGACAAGCGCGATACCAACGGTACCGAGCTGCGCGCCGTGGCCGGCAGTTTTCTCTACTCGACCGGCGCCAACGAGACCGCGGGGCGCCACACGCTGGGCCATTTCGACCTGCCGATGCGCGGCTGCACGGTGGCGCTCGACGGCGCGGCGGTGGTGCGCGACGGCGCACTCCAGGGGGAGCTCGCGTGAGCGCGGTACCGCACCATATCGAGCGCGGCGCCGGGCCCGCCGTCGTGTTCCTGCACGGCATCGGCGGCGATGCGGAGAGCTGGCGGGCGGAGCTGGAGGCGCTCGCCGGAGACTACCGCGCCATCGCCTTGGACATGCCGGGCTACGGCGCCTCCCCTCCCCTCGCCGAGATGAACTTCCCGGCGCTGGCCGACGCGCTGGAAGCCTTGCTCGACGCACTCGACATCAGCCGCGCCCACCTCGTCGGCCATTCGATCGGCGGCATGGTGGCGCAGGAATTCGCGGCAACGTTTCCAGCACGCGTCGCCAGCCTCGTGCTGTATGCCACCAGCCCGGCCTTCGGCAAGCCGGACGGCGACTGGCAACGGGACTTCCTTGCGGCGCGGCTGGCGCCGCTCGACGCCGGCCGCACAATGGCGGAGCTGGCGCCGTCGATCGTCGCCGGGCTTGTCGGCGATGCGCCCGATCCGGACGGCGTCGCCCGCGCCACCGCCGCCATGGCGCGGGTGCCGGAAGACACGTACTGCGCGGCCATGCAATGCCTCGTCACTTTCGATCGCCGCGATGCGCTGCCCGACCTGGCCGTTCCCGTGCTGGTGCTGGCCGGCGCCGCGGACGACAACGCGCCGCCGCGCATGATGGAGCGGATGGCGGCGCGAATCCCGGGGGCGGAGTTCCAGATCATCGCCGGCGCCGGCCACCTCGCCCATTTCGAGCGCCCCGCAGCATTCCGCGCCGCCGTCGGCGGTTTCCTCGACGGTGTCGCCGCCGCGCATGAGGCAGGCGCCGCATGACCGTCAACGCCGCGCCCGACGCGCCGCTGATCGACCCGGCCGCCTTCCGGCTGACGGCGGACCAGGCGGATCTCGCGGCCCTCGCCCGCCGCCTCGGCCGGGAGAAATTCGCGGCGCGCGCCGCGCAGTATGACCGCGATGCCAGCTTCCCGACCGAGAACTACCGCGACCTGCACGACGCGGGGCTGATGGGCATCTGCATCCCGCGAGAATACGGCGGCGTCGGCGCGGATTTCCTGACCTACTGCCTCGTCGCGGCGGAGATCGGCCGCTACTGCGGCTCGACCGCGCTGACCTTCAACATGCACGTCGCCTCCTGCCTGTGGAGCGGCGCCCTCATCGACGATCTCGAGCTGTCGGAGGACGCGCGGGCGGCGCACAACGCTAGGCGGGCGGTCCATTACCGGCGCATCCTCGAGGACGGCGCGATCTATGCGCAGCCGTTCTCCGAGGGGGGCGCGGCCGCCGCCGGCCAGGTCGCGTTCGCCACCGAGGCGCGCCCAACGGACGGCGGGTGGATCGTCAACGGCAAGAAGATCTTCGCCTCGCTGTCGGGCCACGCGGACTATTATGGCGCGCTGTGCACCGAGCTCCACGAGGGGCGGAAACCGAGTCGGCGGCATACCCTCTATCTCGCCATCCCGTCAGACGCCGAGGGGGTGCGCGTGACCGGCGACTGGGACCCCTTGGGCATGCGCGGCACCGTCTCGCGCACCCTCGTCTTCGACGACGTGTTCGTGCCGGAGGGCGAGGCGCTGATGCCGCGCGGCGTCTATTTCCAGGCGGCGTCGCGCTGGCCGCACATGTTCGCGACGCTGTCGCCGACCTATATGGGCCTCGCCCAGGCGGCCTATGACGTCGCCGTCCGCTACCTGCGCGGCGAGGAGCCGGGGGCCGGGGCGGTGAAGCGGCGCATGTACCCGACCAAGCAGATCGCGGTCGCCGAGATGCGCATCATGCTGGAGCAGACCAGGGCGCTGTGGTTCCAGACGATAAGCGAGGCCGGACCGAATCCTGCGAAGGACCAGCTGCTGCGCGCCTGGGCCGCGCAGTACACGGTGATGGAGAACGCCAACGAACTGGCGCAACTCGCCATCCGCACCTGCGGCGGCCAGTCGATGCTGAAGTCCCTGCCGTTGGAGCGGATCTATCGCGACAGCCGCTGCGGCTCCCTGATGCTGCCCTGGACGGCGGAGCTGTGCCTCGACCGCATCGGCCGCGGCGCCCTCTACGAGGACGGCGAGACCGACGACTGACCGCCGGCTATTTCAGCCCCATGCAGTTCGCATAGTAGGTCACGGTCGCGGGCCAGTCGGAGAACACGCCGAGCACCCCGACGTCGCGGGCCAGCACGTCAAGCATGGTCAGCATGTCGCCGTCATTGTCGATGGCATCGCTCACCGACTGGTAGTAGAAGCCGCCGCCGCCGGCGAGCGGGCCGGATCGTTCCAGCGTCCAGGTGATGATGTCGAGCCCGGCCGCCTTCGCAGAAGCGGTATAGGCCGAGGGCACGATCCGGCCGCCGGCGTCGAGCGTGACCAGCATCCACATCGGCGGCGCGATGATCTTGACGCCGGCCGCCGCCAGCTCCGCCATGCTCGGCACGAAGGTCGACGGATCGTTCGGGTCGATCGGCGGCGTGAGGTCGTAGCGGCCGTCGAGGAACACCGCCTGTCGGCCGAATGCCGGCTCGTTGGCGATCCAGTACAATACGTCGGCGGGGTTGAAGGACTGGGCCCACACATCCTCCGGCGGAATGCCGGCCGCGATGTACGCGTCGATCATCTGCTGGACGTAGTCCTCCTGCGTGTAAGCGCCTTGGAAGGGCATCGCAACGCTGGGCGCCTTCAGCTCCGGCGTGAACTTGGCGCCGAGCTTCCGGAACAGCTCGATGTTCTGGGCATGGGTCAACAGCGTGCCGCGGGTGGCATACAGGTCGGTGCGGTAAGGGGCGGTGCCGCCCAGGAACTCCTCGGGGGTGAGCGCGTTCGGATTGCTCGCGTCCATCTTGCCCTTGAGCGACAAAAACTCCGCCGCCGTGATCTCGCTGGTGCGGCAGACGGCGGACGCCCGTTTCGTGCGGTTGCCGTCGATATCGAACTCGGCCGGCGTGAACGGCTCGATGCAGGTCGACGCAAGATCGGTGACCAGGATGTTGGTCGTCGTCGCAAGGTCGGCCTGCGAATGGCGGCACACCAGCACCCG
>CAYFYY010000139.1:653-7458 GCA_964347475.1 uncultured Flavobacteriales bacterium | reverse complement strand
CTGCACAAGGAAAGCCATTTCGTGGAAGCGGAAGGGCTCTACCGAACCATCCTGAAGGCCGCTCCCGACCAGCCGGACGCGCTGCATTTCCTCGGCGTGCTCAATCACCAGCTTGGCCGCAGTGACGAAGGGATCTTGCTGATCGAACGCGCCGTGGCGGCGCTGCCCAATGATGCCGGCATGCGCAACAATCTCGGCAATGTGCTGTCGGAATGCGGCCGGCTTGAGGCGGCCGAGGCGGCTTACCGGGAGGCGATCGCACTGCAGCCGGATCACGTCGACAGCCATAACAATCTCGGCATCACGCTGAAGGAACAAGGCCGATTCGAGGAGGCAATGACCACCTACCGGCACGCGCTCGACCTTGTCCCCGATAAGGTGGAGACGCTGCACAACCTCGCCGTCGTCTTGCGCAAACTGGGCCGCAACGACGAGGCGGTGGCGACCTACCTGAAGGCCATCGAGTTGATGCCGTTCCATCGGGAGACCTATCGCAAGCTGACCCGCCACTATTACCTGTGCGGCCAGATCGGGGAGGCGGCGGCGCTCTACCGGCGCTGGCTGGAGCATGCGCCGGACGACCCCATCCCGCGCCACATGCTCGCGGGCACTGGCGATGCGGCCATACCGGAGCGCGCCTCCGACGATTTCGTCCGGCAGACCTTCGATGGATTCTCCGCCAGCTTCGATAAGGTGCTTGAGCGACTGAAGTATCGCGCGCCGGAACTGGTGGCAGGGGCGCTGGCCGAGATACTGGGGGAGGCGGACGGAAGTCGCGACGTGCTCGACGCCGGATGCGGCACCGGATTGTGCGGCCCGCTGCTCGCGCCCTATGCGCGGCGCCTCGTCGGTGTCGACCTGTCACCGGCGATGATCGCCAAGGCGACCGGACGCGACGTCTATGACGAGCTGATCGCGGTTGAGCTGACGGAATTCCTTGGCTGCCAGCCGGCCGGCTTCGACATCATCGTCTCGGCTGACACGCTGTGCTATTTCGGGGTGCTTGGGCCTATCGCGGAGGCGGCCGCCGGCGCGCTACGCAGCGACGGGGTCCTCGTTTTCACGCTGGAGAAGTTCGAAGCCGATGCCGGAGTCCCCGCGAACGGGTTCTTCCTGCATCCGCATGGCCGTTACAGCCACACCGAACCCTATGTCCGCAAGACCCTCGCCGAAGCCGGGCTGACGCCCTTGTCGATCGGCGAGGCCGTCCTGCGCAACGAGAGCGGCAGGCCGGTCGCCGGGCTGGTGGTCGTCGCGCGCAGGAACGCCGCCAACAGGTAGACCGCGTCAGCGCCACGGACCGGACAACGCGGCCGGTGGATCGGCAATCGATTGCATCCGCGTGAAGCGGATCGCGTTTCGGTTGCGGTGGCTCAGCACCGGCATCAGGCCACGCGCCATCATTGCATCAGCGGTGCGGTGGCTCAGCAGCGCCTCCGCGCAGGGCATGAGCCGGGGTTCGCCGTTTTCGGACAGGGTGACGGCGGGCAGGTCGTCGAGGTCGAGCGGATCGCCGGGCGCCATGTTCCAGCCGGTCTCGAGGAATGACCGGCCCATAAGCAATGCGCAAGCGAGGGCCGGACTGCCCCACAGACATGATTCGTGATCGTCTGCGGACAGCACCTCCTCGAACGCGAAGGCCTCGACGGGGTCGCTGCGGCTGCCGTACGGACGACGCAGCAGGACACGTGGCAGGGCAAGGCCGAGCCATGGCGCGACCGATGCCCTCCGCAAGGCCAGCCAGCGTTCCTCCGTCTCCGCCTCGGGCGCTGACCAGTCCGCCGGGTCGGGCTGCGCGGCGATGTCGTCGGCGCCGAGCAGGGACGGTTTGCCCTCGGCGACGAACGGACCGCCGGCATGCGCGCCGATGGCACCCAGTGCGGCGAGCAGGCGCAGATCCGATTCGGCGATGCCGAAGCGGTCAAGCCCGACCAGCAAAGACCAGGCCGAGCCGCCCGGCGTATCGGCGTCGCCGCCGACCAGTTTGCGGTAGATCGCGGTGGTCTCGATGCCGTCGTCGGCGTGCTCAAGGTCTGCGGCCAGCTCGTCGCGGCCGGCGTCCAGCATATGGATCTGCAGGTCGGCCCCGGTCTCAAGGCTGCTGACCAGCCACCAAAGACCCCGCCAGGCCGATTCCAGTTCCTGAAAAGCGGGATCGTGCAGCACGCTGCGCATGCGCTCTGCGATGGCGCTGTCGACCGCTGCGACGAGCAGACGTTGGCGGTCCGGATCGGCGCCGCGCTCGATCTCCGGTTCGACAAGCCGTTCGATCAAACGCGTCGCGTGGTCCGCGCCGCGGGAGGTTGGCTTGCTATCCGCGGTTACGGGACGACCGCCGAGCAGCCGCTCGATCATCGCACCGGTGTCTTCGGCAGGGATCTTCTGGTCGCCGTGCTCGACCGTACCGGGTTCGCCAGCGTGCGCGGTGACGCTCGTCAGTTCTGCCGCCGCCGCCTCGAAGCGACTGGAGTCTTGCAGGTCCTCGCGCAGCCGCCGCAGGTCGGCGAAGAGCTCGAGCTTCGCGAAAATCGTGTCGGGATGGAAATCATCCATTTCGGTGAAGACGAGCTCCGCCCCCTCTCCGCCCGGGGCATCCGTGGTGATCGCAATGCTGGGCGCGAGCCGCGCGAGGGTCTGTTCGAAATTGTCGATATCGACCGCCACCACCGGACGGTCGGCAAGGGAGGGCGCCGCCCGCCGTGCTTCCGGACCTCTGAAATCGCCCACGATCAGGATGCGGAATGCTTCGCCTTCCGCTTTCACCGGTCGCGGCCTGTCAGTCGGTTTTGGCACGTGAAACTCGAACTCGAGCCGTCCATTCATGTCCCGGTCCTCCTCGCGCCTGCCCTTGCCAATCCTAGCACGGGAACGGCGGATACGGTGCGCCAAACCGCGCCGATGGGCCGGAAAACTCGCTTATTTGCCTATGCATGCTTCGCTTATTGCGATAAAATCGCAGCAAAACAGGGAGCAGGGGAACGCGCGATGGCGACGGTGGAGGCCACGCAGGCGGACCGGCTGTTCGAGGTCTCAAGTCCACTCGGTAAGGACGTGTTGCTGTTCCGTGCCATGAGCGCGAGCGAGCGACTCAGCCATCCCTTCGAATTCGACCTCGAGCTGCTGAGCAAGGATCACGATATCGAGCTGGACGACGTGGTCGGGCAGCTCATGACCGTGCGGCTCGATCTTCCAGCGGAACGCAAGACCCGGTATTTCAACGGGTATGTCAGCCAGTTTTCGTACGAGGGCGGGCTGCGGGAATTCTCACGCTATCGGGCCACCCTGCGGCCCTGGCTGTGGCTGCTGACGCGCCGCGCCGACTGCCGCATCTTCCAGGGAAAGACCGTACCCGAGATCATCGAGCAGGTGTTCCAGGACGACGGGTTCTCCGATTTCGAGAAGCGCCTGAGCGGCAGTTACCGGACCTGGGAATACTGCGTGCAGTACCGCGAGACGGATTTCAACTTCGTCAGCCGGCTGATGGAGCAGGAAGGTATCTACTATTACTTCAAGCACGAGGACGGAAAACACACCCTCGTCCTGTCCGATTCGGTCAGTGCCCACGACCCGATCCCGGGGTTCGAGACCGTTCCTTACTACCCGCCGATCGAGGGCAGCCATCGGGAGCGCGATCACCTGTCGGCATGGTCGGTTGCCAAGCAGGTGCAACCCGGAAAATACAGCCTCCGCGATTTCGACTTCGAAAAGCCGAGCGCCGATCTGGAGACGCGCAACAACAATCCGCTGGACCACGCACAGAAGGAATTCGAGGTCTACGATTATCCGGGCGAGTACGTCGAGACCGGTGACGGAGAGACCTATGCGCGCATCCGCCTGGAGGAACTGCAAAGCCAGCACGAACGCGGGTACGGCAGCGGCAACGCGGCGGGCCTGTTTGCGGGCGGGCTGTTCAAGCTGGACGGCTTTCCCCGCGACGACCAGAACCGCGAATACCTGGTGGTTTCGTCGACCAGCGAGCTGAGCTCCGAGGCCTATATGGCGGGCATGGGCAGCGGCGAGTCGGACAGCCAGTGCAGCATCGTCGCGCTCGACAGCAAGACGCCGTACCGCGCGCCCCGGATAACCCCGAAGCCGATCGTCCAGGGCCCGCAGACGGCGATCGTCGTCGGCCCGTCGGGCGAGGAAATCCATACCGACGACTACGGCCGCGTGAAGGTCCAGTTCCACTGGGATCGCAAGGGCAAGGACGACGAGAACTCGTCGTGCTGGATTCGCGTGTCGTATCCATGGGCCGGCAAGAACTGGGGCGCCGTCCACATCCCGCGCATCGGCCAGGAAGTGATCGTCGACTTCCTCGAAGGCGATCCGGACCGGCCGATCATCACGGGGCGCGTGTACAATGCCGAGAGCACGGTGCCCTACGCCCTGCCGGACAACATGACCCAGTCCGGCATCAAGTCGCGCAGCACCAAGAAGGGCACCGGCGACAACTTCAACGAGATTCGCTTCGAGGACAAGAAGGGCGAGGAGGAGATCTACGTCCACGCCGAGAAGGACATGAACCGCGTTGTCGAGAACAACGACACGCTCAAGGTCGGGTTCGACAAGAAGGATCCCGGCGATCAGGGCGTCGAGATCAACAACGACCAGAGCCTGTCCGTCGGGCACGACCGCTCCAAGAGCGTCGGCAATGACGAGACGACGAGCATCGGCAACAACCGGACCGAGGATGTCGGCAAGGACGAGACCATCTCGATCGGCGAGAACCGCGCCGAAAGCGTCGGCAAGGACGAAACCATCTCGATCGGCGAGAACCGCACCGAAACCGTCGGCAAGGACGAGAAGATCACGATCGGGCAGAACCGAACCGAAAAGGTCGCCAAGGACGAGACGGTCGACATCGGCGACAACCGGACGCACAGCGTCGGCAAGGATGACATGCTGCAGGTCGGCAAGCGGCTCCTGGTCCAGGCCGGCGACGAAATCGTGCTGCAGACCGGCAGCGCCACGATCACCATGAAGAAGAACGGCGACATCACGATCGACGGCAAGAACGTCAGCATCAAGGCCTCGGGCAAGATCAACGCCAAGGCGTCGAGCGACATCATCATGAAGGGCAGCAAGATCCTGCAGAACTAGCAGTCGGCGGCAAGGGTTCTGCGCCGCAGCCCGTGGGAGGACAGTCAAATGAACGAGATGGTCACCAGGCTCGATCTTCAGGGCGAGATCGCGGGCGCGCCGTCGGGCCTCATCGTCGCCGTGATCGCGGGGGCGGACAGGGACGGCCGGCCGCTGCTGCGCTGGGGCGCGGCGCGGCGCAAGGCGCGCCCGGCCCGCGTGGTGTGGATGCAGAATCCGCCGAACTGGTCCGATTGCAAGGGGTTGCGGGCGATTGCCGGGTTCGAGGATGGCGACGAGGACAAGCCGATCCTGCTCGGCCTGCTCGACAGCCCGCCGGCCGCAGAGGCGGCCGAGACGGTTTTGCGCGTCGACGCGCCGGAGCGGCCCGACGAGGCGCAGCTGGACGGCGAGCGCGTGGTGATTAGCGCCGACAAGGAGGTGGTCCTTCAGTGCGGCAAGGCAAGCATCACGCTGACACGGGCGGGGAAGGTGCTGATCCGTGGCGAGTACGTGTTGAGCCGCTCAACGGGCGCGAACCGCATAAAGGGTGGTTCGGTGCAACTGAATTAGTCGTGAAGAGCGGCTCGGCCAGCGGCCCCAAGCTAAAAGTGTGGAATAACTATGATACTACCGTCCCATCCACCGCGCCTTGCGGACGGCTGACGCTTTTGTTTCGGCGTTTACTTCGACGCCGTGAATCGACGCCCTGGCGCAATAACCGAAAAACTTACGTCTGCAATTGCGGCACTAGCCGCTCCAACGTGCCGGATGAATGAACACGAGATGCTCTACCCCCGGGATCGACGCGGACTCGATCTGTTCTTTGACGCGCTTATGGATCAAGATCGTTGACACGCTCTCGGCGAGCCGAAACAACAGCAAGCCTCTGGCCCTCGCCTCGGAGACGACGAGGTCCTCAAACCAAGTGGCGATCAGGCCGTCGTCATCGCCAAGACCTAGATCCTCTGTATTAGACGACTCGTCTGCCGCTTTCACAAGGCCGACTATATTTACCGCTTTGTATCCGCGGTGCTCCCGCCCGGTGCGAGTCTCTCTGATCACAGCGTCGTAGGTGTCCAAATTGTCGACTCCGGCGCTCCGCAGAACTTCGATGAGCGGCTCGCTCATCAGCGGGGCGTCCAGTTCCTCGAAAAAGGGGACCAGCGTGCCCTCGTCGTCCTCGTCAATTTGGTAGACAAGAGGGGTCGAGGGTTGGATCTCAAGTCGCTTTCCGACCCACCAGTTGTCGATTTCAGAGGGAAGTTGCGGCTCGGTCGAAATCCGGCCGAGATCGTCATCATCATATGACGTTGTAAAGACAAAGTAGTTCGTATCGTACAGTGGCTTTCGTCGAGCCTTGCGCCTGGGTTGGGATGCCATCTTTGACTCCTAATGAAACCGGCTAGGACCGATAATAATGCTCAGCGCGGTCACGTCCTGGCTCAATCCCAGTATTTGTCGGATACCTTTAGTGCGAGCTTGGACGTATACCAGGGATGCTCCGGGAACGTCTTCGCAATATCCAGCTTGTTGCTGATGAGACTCGTAAGTTTCTTGAGCGCTATAATCAGACTCGTTGGTGCGGGATAGTGACCCTTCTTGCTCTTGGTATTGGGATGTTTCAGGCATTCCTTCGCCCAATCTGAAAGCTTGGCGTCAATTTTCTTCAGTTGTTTGATGACTTCTTTCGAGTAAGTCCCATGCGAATCGTGAAATTGTGTAT
>CAYFYY010000139.1:0-506 GCA_964347475.1 uncultured Flavobacteriales bacterium | reverse complement strand
CTTCGAAGGGAATCGGTTTGTCTTTTTCGGGATTCTGATTCATGTGCCACGCGGACTTGCGCTTGACCGCTGTCCAATCGGCAATAGCGCAGTGGCTGGGTAGCCAGATGTTATTCAGGCGCAGGTTAATGTCGAACTTGTCGTAGAATATTCCGTAAACGTATTCGTCCGTGACAGGTTTGTAGTGCCGGTCGATCTTCTTGTTGTGAACCGTCCAAACGATCTCGCCGGCCTTGTCTTCTACGAGCGGTCTCTTGTCAACAACTTGCTTGCCCCCAGAGCAGCATTTCCGGGGATCAAGTGGTGGGCATTCGGAACCACCTCGCTCTTGTTCTCGCCCTTCCAATAGTCTTCGAAGATCAGGTAATCCGCCTTGCAGGGAGGACTGTCGATCTTCTCTTTGGGTTTGGGTTTGGAGTTTTCGGCAAGTTTCGACGAGTTGTTGACCAATTCAAGCTCTTCGAGGTTGGGCTTTGCTACCGAGCAGCCGGCCTCCGCGGCAGCAA
>CAYFYY010000138.1:0-7715 GCA_964347475.1 uncultured Flavobacteriales bacterium | reverse complement strand
CCGGCGCCGGCCGGCGTCGCGCCGGGCGCTAGCCGCCCGCCGACTTGCGGGCGAGCGCCACCTCTTCGTCGACCAGGGCGAGCAGCTGGTTGACGCCGAAGGACGGCAGCGGCCGTCCGTTGACGAAGAAGGTCGGCGTCTTGGTCACGCCGATCGCCGCGGCGTCGGCCATGTCCTGGCTCAGGATTTCGGCGATGTCCGGCCGCGACATGTCGCGCCGCGCCCGGGCAACGTCGATGCCGGACGCCGCCGCGGCCTGCCAGGCCCTGGCGATGTCGGGCGGCCGGCCGCCGTGCGACGACCATTGCGGCTGCGCCGCCAGCACCGATTCCAGGGCCGGCTCCAGCTTGCCCTGCAGCCGCGCGGCCTCGAGCATCCGCACCACCTGGTCCGATCCCTGGTGGAAGGCGACGTAGCGCACCACCACCCGTACCGTCTCCGGATACTGGCGCAGGATGTCCTTGACCACGGGGTGGAAGGAACGGCAGGTGCCGCAGGACGGATCGAAGAACTCGACGATCGTCACCGGCGCGGCCTCGGGCCCGAACACCGGCGAGTGCGGCCGGACCAGCGTTGCCGCGCGTAAGCTCGCGGCGGCCTCCCGCTCGACGTGGCGTTCGTAGATGAGGGCGGCGATGGCGAACGCCGCGACGGCGGCAACGGCGGTGAACGCGACCAGGGTGCGTCTTGTCATGATCGGGGCCTTTCTCGGGCAAGCAGCAAAAGGACGGCGATGGCGGCGAAGGCGCCGGTCGAGAGCAGCGGGATCGGCACCACGCGGAAGATCATCATGTCCTCGCTGGTGCACGAGATGCCCTCGCCGCAGGGCACGAGCGGCGTCGGAATGACGCCGGCGACGAGCAGCGTGTGGTAGGCCGCGAACGCCCCGCCGATCGCGGCCAGCGGCAGCCCGTAGCGCCAGATATCGGGATCCGAGCGGAAGCACGCGACGCCGAGCACGACGGCGAGCGGGAACATGAACGCGCGCTGGTACCAGCACAGGACGCAGGGCGCCTGGCCCATGATCTCGCCGATGAACAGGACGGCGAGGGTCGCGACCAGCGCGACCGTCCAGGCCAGGAACAGCATCAGCCACGCGCGCGCCGCCACCTCGGACGGGACGGCACCGTCATTGCCTTGAAGGATCGTCAATTCCTCACTTCCGAAATCGTGGGTTCCAGGCGCCGCGGAGCATATCCGCGGCGGCGCCATTTTGCGACCGATTTCGACCGCGTGAAATCGCCGCGGCCGCTGGCCGCCGGGAGCAACACAGTGCCTCACTTGGCTCGGCGATGCCGTGGCCGTGCCACCGGATCACGGCGGCGGCACGAACGCACGGGCCACGGCGCTAACGCAGGCTGCGCGCAAAGGCGCGGATATCGCCGATCAAAAGGTCGGGTTCCTCAAGGGCGGCGAAATGGCCACCACGGGGCATCTCCGTCCAGCGCTGGACGTTGTACAGGCGCTCCACGTAGGAGCGCGGCGGCCAGGACAGCATCTCCGCCGGGAACACGGCGCAGGCCGTGGGGACCTCGACCCGCTGCCTGCCTTCCGCCGACAGGGTGCGGCCCCCTTCCCCGCGCCGGCCATAGTAGATCCACGACGCCGTGTTGAAGGTCCGTGTCACGATGTAGACCATGATGTTGGTCAGCAGAACGTCCCTGCTATGGGCGCTCTCGATGTCGTCGCCGACCGTGTCGGACCAGGAGTTGAACTTCTCGATGATCCAGGCGGCGACGCCGACCGGGCTGTCCATCATCGCATAGCTCAGGGTCTGCGGCTTGGTCGCCTGCTGGGTCCGGTATCCCTCCTCCATCTCCTGCTCGCGCTCGAACCGTTTCGCCCAGGACTTCTCCTCCGGCGTCTGCGGGCCGTCGCGGTGGCGCATCGTCAGCAGGTTGATGTGGATCGCCCGGCAGGCCGGCGCGTGTTCGAGGCCGAGCCAGCTCGAGATCGCGGCGCCCCAGTCGCCGCCCTGGGCAAGATAGCCGTCATAGCCCAGCACGTCGGTCATCAGCGATGCGAACGCGTCGGCCATCCGGCGCGGGCCCCAGGGGCGCGGCGGCCGCCCCGAAAACCCGAAGCCGGGCAGCGAAGGCGCGACGACGTCGAAGGCGTCCTCGGCCTTGCCGCCGAAGCGTTCCGGATGGGCGAGCGGCTCGATGATGTCCAGGAACTCGACGATCGTGCCCGGCCAGCCATGGCTGATCAGCAGCGGCATCGGCGTCGGGCCGCTGCCCTTCTCGTGGATGAAATGGATGTCGAGCCCGTCGACCGGGGCGACGAAGTGGGAGAAGCGGTTGATCGCGGCTTCCTGGCTGCGCCAGTCGAACGCCTCGACCCAGTAGGCGCAGAGTTCCTTCATGTAATCGAGGTTGGTGCCGTATTCCCAGCCGCCTTCGTCGGGCATCTCGTGCCAGGGATAGGCGGCGACGCGCGCACGGATCTGCGCCAGGGTTTCGTCCGGAACGTCGACGCGGAAGGGCCGGATAGATGGCATGCCGAATGTTATAGGCGCCGATCCGGCATGGAATCACCAGGAAAACGAAGTTACCGTGAAGGTGCGGTACCGTGGCGGTCAACCGTCGGCCGGTGGTGGCGCCGATGACCGGTCTTCGGCCGTCGGCTCAAACAGCAAGAGAATTGCATAATCGGACTGGTATACGGCGGTAACGAGGATCGCACACGCAGCAGCATAATCTCGATTGGCCTGTTCGAAGGCAGGACCGCGGCGGGCTGCGTTTACCGGGTTTCACTCACCACCGATGCGGGTTGTAGTCCTTATCCACCCTGAACCCCGGCCCGGCCCGCGCAGCGTCACGCACCGCCTCGTCGCACAGCGCATACACCGCGGCATCGCCGCGGTCGGGGCTGCGGCCGATTCGTGCCGCGATCTCCTCCTTCGATTCGACCCGGATGCCGCGCGGGGCAAGGCGCCAGCGCGGCGCGCACAGATCGGCGCGCAGCCGCGGGTCCGCCGGCAGGCAAAGCTCCTCGCCGTAAGCCGGGTCCAGCGCCTCGCGCAGGCGCCACCACCATTCGGCGCGCTTGTTGACGAAGCCGAGCGAACCGGATCGGTCCCGCCCCTCGCTCCGCTCCGCCGCGTTGAACGCCATGCAGGCAACACCGTTGCCGTGCAGATGGTCGTAGACGCTGCCGCCGACGCCGATCACGTCGACCACGACGCAGGCGCCATCGCGCATCATCGCCACCGCCAGCGCCGCGACGGAAGGCCCGTCCGGCGTCTCCGTGCCGGGCCGCGCGACGGGCTCGCCGAACCAGTCGCCGTGCCGCGGCATCAGCACCGTCTCGTCGCGCCCGCCGCGCGCCGGGTCCACGCCCAGCGTCGTCATCGGCGTCTTCGGTTTCGGCCGGGTCTTCCAGCGTTCCTGCGCCGCCTTCACCCATTCCGTGGGGATCACCTGCCACGGGTCGTCCTCGCGCCCGGCCGCGAACGAGCCTTTCAGCATGCGGCCGCGCAGCGGCTCCGGCAGCGCCTGCAGCGTCGCCTTGTAGCCGGTCGCCATCAGGTACGGGTTGTCCTCGACGCGGCTCGGGATGAAGCTGCGGCTCTTCGGCCGGATCGTCTCGCCGCGCCAGTCGAACGGCGTGCCGTCCTCGACCTCGACGTCCCGTCCGTCGAGCGATGCGTACCAGCGCAGCTCGCCGGGCCGCGCCGGACGCGGGTGCGCCCCGTCGAGCCACGGGCCCCAGTGGCGGATCACCCAGTCTCCGTCCGACGTGGTCGGCGGGTTGCCGGCGGCGATGATGCGGCAGCGCTGGCCCGGATGCGTGGTGCGCAGCCAGGTGGAAAGGTAGCGGTACTGGGACTCAAGGAAGTGGGTGATCTCGTCGAACGCCTTCAGGTCGTGCGGCCTTCCCTGATAGGCCGTCTCGTCGCCCGGGTGCTGGCAGGCGCCGAACTCGAGCAGCCGGCCGCCGGGCAGGCGCCAGCGATGGGCCTGGCCGCTGTAGCCGGCGCGGCTGCCGAGGATCTCCTGGACCCGGTCCTCGAGCGCCTTGACCTGCTTGAACTCGCGCCGGAAGACGATGGCGCGCCTGTGCTGCGTCAGCGCCGCGCCGATCAAGAGGTCGGTCTTGCCGCCGCCGGCCGCGCCGCCGTAGAACAGCTCATCCGCCGGGCTCGCCAGCGCCTGCGCCTGGGGCGTCGGCGTCTGTGGGCTGTCGGTGTCGATCAGGGGCAGCCAGGGCCCGGTTGCCGCGCGCAGCCGACGCTCCAGCCTCGATCTCTGCGAGGCGGAGAGCGAGGGCAACAAGTCTTTGATCGAATTCAAGGTCGGATAGTCCGTCATACGAAATCCCCGCCGGGCCGAAGCCCGCATCTGCAAGATCCCTCACCAGGCGCTCGCGGTACCTTTCCGGCCGCCGCCCGCGCAGCAGGAACATCAGCAGCCGATCGGAATATCTGCGGATGTCGCCGACCTTGTTGCCGCCGTAAAAGACCGGCGTCTCGACGCCATCGACGGCGCGGCGCCGCGCCTCGTCCTCCAGCGTATCGGTGCCCTGCTCGTAGGCCTCCTGCCAGCGTGCGGCGAAGTCGGGATCGGCGTCGCGCCACTTGTAGGCGAACCCATAGGAGAATCCCGCCTCGGCGGCGGCGGCGGCGATGCTCACGCCGCGGGCGAGCGCGGCCAGGAACCGCTTCTCGCGCGCCTTGGTGCGCTTGGTCCGTGGTGGCATGCGATGTGTCCTGTGTGCAGTTGATGCATTTCGAGGTTGACTGGATTCGCGCGTGCGCCGGCGGCGCGGCCTCACCCATCGAGACGCGGCTTCACCGCTCCTCAGGATGGAGACCTTTGCACGGAACGCCAAACCGTCATTGCGAGGAGGCCGAAGGCCGACGCGGCAATCCAGGATGTCGCGGAAACGGGCGTTTTTCTGGATCGCCGCGGCTGCTGCGCAGCCTCGCGATGACGAAATCCTGTTTCGTGCAAAGATCTCGAGGATGAGGGCACAAGCATCGGAGCCTCATGCTGAGGAGCCCTGACACGGGCGTCTCGAAGCATGAGGTCGCTCGGTGCCGGTTTCGACCAATCCTGAAGGGACCCTCGGTACGGCCCGGTTGCGAATCCGCCGGGCCGCTGGCGACCCTGCCAAAGAAAAACGCCCGGCGGGTCCGGCCGGGCGCATTGCTGTGACGATGGCAATTCTACGGATTGCAGGGTCTACCTTCAAGCCCGGCGATCAATACCCGTAATGCGCCGCCAGCACGGCGAGGCCTCTCCGCAGGATCTCCATGCGCGCGCCCTTGCCGACCGGCTCGCCGAGGCAGCACACGGCGACGACCTCGTTGGCGGCGATCGGGCCGACGGCGCGGATCGCGGCGCGCCAGCGGCGGTAGGAATCCTCGCGCACGGCAAGGAACCCCTGCACCGAGCCGCCGGAGACGAGGTCGCTGTAGCGGGCCACCACGTCCGGGGTCAGCCCGGCGCGGTGGAAATCGCCGCGCAGCCGCACCCCGGCATCGTAGAGCCGCTGGTTCTCCGCCGCGGCGGGCGCGAGATGGCCGCGCCGGTAATAGCGGTCCAGCGCGTCCTGGGTCAGCACCACGGTGCGGCGTCCGCCGGCCTCCTCGGTCGCCTCGGTGAGCGTCTCGTCGCCGTGCCGCCAGCGCTCGCGCGGCACCGGGTCGTTGGCCGCCTGCGCTACGGTCTGTGCCTTTGTCCTGCGTCGGTTGCGGCTCATCGTCCCTCCCGCCTTCGCCCGTTCAGCCCATCCAGTTTCCCGCCTGCCACTCCTCGCCCTCCTTGCAGGCCGGGCAGACGAACTCGTGCCGGTGCGCCGGCTGGAACCGCCCGCCATGCACCAGGCACCGGCGCGGCGCCGGCGTGCCGGCCGCCGTGCGGGCCTCGCGGCGGCCCGCGATGCCGAGCCAGCGCGCGCGGCACTTGACCGCCCCCTCGCTGCGGCCGAGCCGGCGGGCGATCGCCGCATAGGTGGTGCCGGCGGCACGGGCCTCGCGGATGACGCGGTCCTCCGCGGCCGTGAAACGGCGGCGCCCGTCCGCCGCGACGCCGAGCCGGGAGATCCGCGCCGCGACGGCGGCCGGCGAGCGGTCCAGCCGGGCGGCGATCTCGCCCCGCGGCACGTTCTGCGCCAGCAGCTCGGCCAGCTTCGCCTCCTCCGTCCGCGACCAGCCGCGGTACCTGTTGCCGTCTGCCATGGATTCACATCGTTCCTGTTTTGTTCCTTTGTGCTTCCGCGATCCCCGGTTGCGCCGTGTGTGGCGCCACGACTCCCGGCACCGAACAACCGGTCTCGAAAGCGGGAACGGAGCCGGAGCCCCGGTAAGAAGGACGGTGAGGAATACGGGAACACGGTCCATGCTCCGCAACCAGTCCGTACAAGAAAAGTTACAATCTGAATTTGCATCCGGCAACAAGTTTTTTTGTAGACCTTGGGGGGCGAATGCGGTAGGAAGGAGACATGGCGGTGGATCCGGAAACCATCAGGCAGTTGCGCGAGGCGCTGGGGCTGTCGCAGTCAGAGCTGGCGCGCCGCATCGGCGTCACCCCGCAGGCGATCCAGCAGCTCGAGGACGGCAGGGTGCGCGATCCGCGCTACATCGTCGCGCTGGCCGAGACGCTGGGCGTCGCCCCCGCATCGCTGGGCCGCGGGGCCGGCCCGGCGCGCCAGGCCTACCCGATCCGGCAGGAGCCGCTCGGCCGCAAGGACCTGCCGGTCTTTGCCAGTGCCCAGGGCGGCCCGCACGGCAGCATGGTGATCAGCTACGACCCCATCGAATGGCGGGAGCGGCCGTCGATCCTGGAGAACGTGCCCGACGCCTTCGCCATGTACGTGGTCAACGACAGCATGGAGCCGCGCTACCGGCAGGGCGACCTCCTGCTCGTGCATCCGCGGCGGCCGGTGCGGCCGGGCAACGACGTGCTGTGCGTCAAGGTCTCCGAGAACCGCGAGCACGTGGCCATGATCAAGCAGCTGGTGCGCATGAACGCGAAGGAGATCGTGCTGCTGCAGTTCAACCCGCGGCGCGAGATCGTCGTCAGGCGCCGCGACCTGGCCAGCCTGCACCGCGTCCTCGGGGCCTACTGGGCGGACTGAAGCGCCGGCCGGGCGGCGCGGCCGCTTTCCCGTCCTCGTTGCGGATTTACAATTTATCTTGTAGATTGTCCGGGCCACGCGACAGGAGCAATGCCCGGTGCGGTCCACGCATGGAAGGTTGCAGGACATCTTCGACGAGGCCGCCGCCGCCGGCCGGCGCGCCATGCGGGCCCGGCTGCGCCGGCGGGCCGATGCCTATGTGCGCGACGGCCGCGCCCTCGCCTACTGGACCTTCCCGGGCAGCGGGGACGCGATCCGCAATGCCCTCGCCCGCCCGCACGACCCGGCCGCGACCAGGGCCCTGTGCCGAGCTCTCCATCGCGACTGGCGCGCCGCCCGCGCCGTGCCGCACCACATCACCGGCCGGGACATGCGCATCGACGAGCTGCGGGTCCTGTTCGCGTGCGAATGCCGTCTGTACCGGCGGCAGGCGGCCTCGCGTGCCGCGCAGCAGGGCATGAGCTCTTTCCTCCGCCGTCTCGCCAGCGCCGCGGAGTGAGGGGGCCCGGCGTCCGGGGCGGTTGCCCGGCGCGGCGATTCTCTTCAGGCAAAAGCTCCAGCGTTGGTTCGCGTATTCCGGAGATCATTGCGCGAACCGGCGGATGGCGCGTTATCCCCCTCCCCGACCCCTC
>CAYFYY010000137.1:0-7898 GCA_964347475.1 uncultured Flavobacteriales bacterium | reverse complement strand
CTTCGGATGTGAAATCCGAAGCCCGATCCCTGCCGCCATCCCGCCATGCGGGGCGCATCCGGGCGCCGATGCAACTTGAAGGCAGACCCTGCAATCCATAGATTGGATGCGAACGAAACACGAACATGGCGGCGGGCCGGCGGCAGGGGCGATCATGGCGGAGACGGCACTGCACCGCGTGAACGAGAGACGCCAGGCGCCCGCGCGCCCCGCCGCGCCGCGGCGAGCCACCTGGTTCGGGAGACCGGATGGCGTCGCCTGCAGCCCGCGATGACGGCGAATTCGGATGACCGGCGGCTGACGGCCCGAAAGGACCACGCCCGGTGACGGCCCCGGACACCGCCCCCGCCGCCTGGATCCCGCCGTTCCATCGCGCCCGGCGCTGCGGCGCGCGCACGAGGTCCGGTGCGCCCTGCCGCGGGCCCGCGGTGCGCGGCAGGGCGCGCTGCCGCATGCATGGCGGGGCCTCGGGCTCCGGCGCGCCGCCCGGCAACCGCAACGCCGAGACGCACGGCTGGTGGGGCGCCGCGGCCCGCGCCGAGCGGGCCCGTGCCGGGGCGCTGCTCGCGCGCGGCGCACGGCTGCTGAAGGCACTGGCGGGGCGGGAGGACAAGGCGGGCGGAGGGTCGGCGAGTCCGGCGAGTCCGGCGCGGCACGCCCGGCATGGTTTTTCTTAAGAAAAATCAATAAATCCTGCGTTATCAGTAGACTGAAAAAAAATAACATGGGTGTAAAAATACGAAAAATATTCTACTGTTATTTTTTTTCGTCTCGGTCTATACTGGAAAAATATTAAAGGGCGGAATCGTTCTGCCCTGAACCAAGGAAAATCACATGAGAATTCCTGAATGGGTAAGACCGGCGCTGTACGGCGCCGCCGGCGGCGCCATCGCGCTGGCCATCGTCGGCTTCACCTGGGGCGGCTGGATGACCACACGGGCGGCCGACAAGATGGCCGCCGACCAGGCGCGGATGGAAGTCGTCGCCGCGCTGGTGCCGATCTGCCTTGCGCAGTTGAAGCAGGATCCGCAGTCCGCGGCGACGCTGGCCGAGCTGAGGCAGACCAACAGCAACTATGAGCGCACCAATTTGCTCATGAGCGCCGGCTGGGCCACCATACCGGGCTCGAGCGATCCCAACCGCAGCGTCGCCAGCGCCTGCGTGGAGAAGCTGGAAACCCAGTTCTAGGACGCCGCCGCCGGGCCGCCGCGCGAGACCGCGGCTCAGGCGCAGGGCGGGCAGCGCCCGTCACCCGGACCTGGTGCCGGCGCCGAGCAGGAATTCCGGCGTGAACCGGAACCCCGCACCGGTCTCGAACTGCTGCAGGCACGCGCCGACCTCCGCCCACGCCGCCGCGCGCTCCGCCGCGCCGAGGTCGGCCACCACCGCCCGGTAGACGCCGAAGGCCTCCTGCATCATCTCCAGCGCCTGGGCGGCCGACGCCAGCGGGATCGTCGCGCCGACGACCCGGGTCTCGACGTCGCTGAAGCCCGCGTCGGCGAGCAGGCCTTCGAACACGCCGGGGCCGCCGAGCGCGAAGATGCCCGGCCGGCCCGGGGCCGGGGGCTGCTTTCCGGCGTGGCGCAGCAGGATCCGCATCGGCTCGGCCATGAACGGGTTGCCGGCCGGCGTGGTGAAGACCAGCGCCGCGAAGCGCGCCCCGGGTTTGAGGGCGCGCCGCACCGCCTTCAGGGCCGCGTCCGGGGCGGCGAACAGCATCAGGCCGAAGCGGCAGATGGCGGCATCGAACGGGTCCGGCGGTGCCGGCAGGTCCTCCGCCGCGCATTCGAGCGTCTCGATGTTGCCGAGCCCGTCGCGGTCCGCGGCTTGCCGAACATGCGCCAGCATGGTTGCCGAGATGTCGCTGGCCAGGACACGGCCGTGCGCGCCGACGCGCGCCGCCGCCCGCAGGCTCTGGCTGCCGGCGCCGCAGGCGAGATCGAGCACCCGCATGCCCGGGCCGACCGCGGCCATGTCCAGCATGGCGTCGGTGACATCGACCAGCCCCGCCGCCAGCACGCTTTCCCACTTGGCCCAGCCCGGCGCCGCGGATTCCCACACGGTGCGCATTTGCGCCCTGGCGTGGTCGTCGTTCATCGGTTTGGCCTCCGCGAGCATCCCAACGAAAGGGTTATGTCAAATGGAGTATGGCAGAGAAGCCGGGCACTTGGAAGGGCAGGCCGGCATATCCCGCAAGAAGCGGTCTTCCGCGCCGTTTCATATCGCTTCAGCGGACAGCGGGAATCGGCTAACGTTCCCGCACGAGGCGCATGCCGGCGATCGGCGCGGCGACCGCCGCCCGGCGGGCCCGGTGCCGGCGCGCCGACGCCAGCGGGAAGGAGGGCGGAGTGAAACGCTACATGCTGCTGCACTACGGGTTCGAGACGCCGACGCCGGAGATCATGGCGGCGTGGGGTAAATGGTTCGACGCGGTGGCGGACCGGACCGTGGAGCACGGCGGCTTCCACGGCGGCGCGCGCGAGATCGGCCGTGACGGCGCGCGGGATCTTCCGATGCGGGGCGACTCGATCACCGGCTACTCGATCATTACGGCCGAGAGCCTCGAGGAGGCCGAGCGGATCGCCCGCGACAACCCGTTCACCGCCGCGATCCGGGTCTACGAGATCGTGCCGCACTAGCGCATCGCCCGGTCACATGGAATCGGTTCCGGACGGCAGCGCGACCTCATGCGTCGAGACGGCTGATTCGCAGCCTCCTCAGCATGAGGGCACAAACGTCGGAGCCTCATGCTGAGGAGGCCCGCCGCGCCGAGCAGCCGCCGCAAAGGCGGCGTGCGCGAGCCGCGAGAAAGCAGCCGTCTCGAAGCATGGGGTCGCGCCGATATGGCCGAGCCCAACTTGACGGATTTCGCGCCAGCCCGGCCCCGGCCGTGGGACCAGCGCCGTCATTTCCGCGCGCCGGACGGGACGGCGGCGGTCACCCGTGCCGCCGCCACCCGCGCCGGCCTACTCGGTTTTGACGAATCCGGTATAGGTGCCGCCGACCGCGACGATCGCCTGCACCTTGAGGACGCCTGTCATCCCGCTGGACAGCTGCATCGTGGCGTCGATGTCGCCGCCGACCTTGGTGATGCCGCGATAGGTGATGTCGCCGAGCGCCGGTTCGCCGTTCGCTGTGCCGGTGAACTCCATCGCCGAGCTGAACACGTCCTTGAACGTGCCCGGCGGGGTCACCGCGACCTGGTCGCAGGGTGCAAGCAAGAGGGCCCGCGTCCTGGCGCGCGCGATTCCTTCGAGTGTGCCCGCGAAGTCGACAATGCCCTCGACCTCCAGCGCGCAATTGGCACCAACCGGTGCCAGCGTCAGCGTGCCGAAATCGATCGTGACCGCGAAGGTGCCTTCGGCCGGAACCACACCGCCGGCCGCGGCCGGACCCGCGACGCCCATGAGCGCGAGGCCCGCTGCCACTGCAATTCCAGTCCGTCGTGTCATGTCTGTCTCCCCTTTCCTTAATCCAGACGCGTATTGGATGAATTGTTCGTGCAGCAATGATTATGCCCGCACTTCGCGCGGAAAACCATTGCCGACATAGGGGCTAGCGGCGCTGCCGCGCAATGCCCCGAATGACGAGATAGCGGCCACACCCCCTTCGGCAACCCCCGGCTGTGATGCCGATCGTTCACTGCCGAGGCGCGGCCGCGCCGTGGCGCAGATCAGCGGGGGCTGGCGGGCGCGGCGTTTTCGGGTACACTCCCGCGCCGACGCCAGACACGAAGGAGGGAGGCCCATGCCCGAGACCGCGAAGTACCGATTCCTGCTGATCCCCCCGTTCCGCCTGCCGGACCCGGAGCAGTACACCGTGCCGGCCTATTCCGAACCGGCGGAGCTGGCGCGCGAGCGGCGGCTCTTGAACAGCGAGTTCGTGCTGCCGCACCTCGCCGACGTCGACTGGGAGCTGCATCCCGGCGCCGAGCCGCCCTACGGCAACTGGTCGGTCGAGACGCGCGAGGAGTTCGCCCACGCCGCGGTGGCGCGCATGGGCCTCGTCCGCGAGGCCTGCGAATCCGGCAAGTACAACGCGGTGATCCTGCTCGGCGGCGGCGAGCCGGGGTTCCTGGAATCGCGCGAGATCGGACGCAAGCACGGCGTCGTGGTGACGGCCAACGCGTTCTCGCAGATGTACCTTGCGACCATGCTCGGCGACGGCTTCTCGATCATCGACATCGAGGGCGTGCACAACGTCTACTACCGGGACCTCGTGCGCAAGCACCAGCTGGAGCGGCGCTGCCGCTCGATCCGCAACATCGGCTACAGCCTGCCGCGGCCCGGCGATACCGACCCGGACACGCTGACCGCGCAGTGCCGGCTCGCCGAGAAGGGCGAGTACTCGGTCGCCGTCGAGCGCGCCGTCGACCAGGCGGAGAAGGCGATCCTCGAGGACGGCGCCGAGGTCATCACGCTGGGCTGCTCGATGGTGTTCTTCCTCAAGCCGCACATCCAGGAGGGCCTGCGCGCGCGCGGCTGGGACGTGCCGGTGCTGGAGGGCTACACCGCCTCGATCGAGCTCGCGAAATTGATGGTCAACCTCGGCGTCAACGCCAGCGGCATCACCTACATGGACGCCCGCCCGCAGCGCATCCCGGAGAAGATCGTCGTGTGAGCGGGCGGGGCGGGGGCCGCTCCACCCTCGCCGGCCCGCACCTGCAACGTTCAACGACGTATGCGCGTCGTTGCGAGGCGCGTCCTCCGACAGACAAGGATGAGGGCGACACGGCAATCCAGACCCCTCGCGGCACCTGGAGTGTTTCGCCTGCGGCTCGCAGTGACGGCGCGGATCGCCCCCGCGCCTTCGGCCGCCCGACGATATCGCGTATCGCCGGGCGGCCGGGCGGGGGACCGGGCGCGGGACGCCCTACTTGGTCAGCGTGTAGGTCTTGCCGATTTCGGGGCTGAGCACGGTGACGTCGAGCCCGAGCTTCTTGACCTCGGCCGCGTATTCCTCGGGCGTGCCCATCCAGCCGGGCCGGCCGTTGACGCGGTGGTGCTGCGGGATCGCGGTCTTCAGGTTCGGGTTGTCGGTCATCAGGAGCTTGGTCGCGAAGGCGGCGTCGTCGGGATGCATCATGAACCGCCCGGCAATCGGCACCATGACGACGTGCGGCTGGTAGCGCATGCCGAACAGCTGCAGATCGAGGGTGAGTCCCGTGCTGCCGGCCATCAGCACCTTCAGCCCGTCCTCGAAGGTGATCAGGTAGCCGGCCGCGACGCCGCCGTAGCGCCCGTCCGCGGCGCTGATGCCGGTGCCGTGCAGGGCGTGCAGCATCTGCACCGTGATGTCGCCGAGCTGGTAGCGGCCGCTGACCGCGCCGCGGTACACCTGGCCCTTCTTGCCGCCCTTCTTCTCGACCTCGTCCGCCATCCAGGCGCCGAGCTCGGCCGGCGCGAAGATGGTGGCGCCGGTATTCGCCGCGATGTCGACCGCCTGGCCCTGGTCGTCACCATGCCCGGAGGTCGCGAGGATGAGATCGACCTCGCCCTTCTTGTAGAAGTCGATCGCGTGCGGGAAGTCCTTGTTGCCGGTGATCCACGGATTGATCAGGATCACCTTGCCGCCCGGCGACTTCAGGCGGAAATGCTGGTTGCCGTAAAACGACATCTCGACGGCGCCGGCCGCGGTCGCGGCAACGGCGAAGGCTGCCAGAAACAGCGGCAGCATCGCGATCCGCGCGGCGCGGCCGGCGGTCTTCCTGTTGTCAGTCATTGCGATTGGTTCCTCCCTGAACGTAGCGGTGCAGTTGTCGGTGGTCATGTCGGCCGCCCGGTCCCGGCGGGACCGCCCCCGGCCAGGCGGCCGGCGCGCATCTCGGGGCGCACGCCGGCCATGGACTTATTCGATGGTGCCGCGGAGCTCGCCCGGCGGCGAGTTGCCGGCGCCGCCCGGCGGGAAATTGGGATCGCCGAAGGCGTTGGTGTGCACGACGACACTGGCTCGCCCTTCCTCCATGGCGCGGATCAGGCCGCTGATGCCGGTGCCCTCCGGGTTGCCGGGATCGGGGGTAAGGACGCCGACCAGCTGGGCATTCGACATGATCAAACCGGAGCCGAGGTTGCCCTGCAGCATCTCCGAGACGTTGACCCCGGCGGCCGGCGGCGCCGGCGGGGTGCTCGGCACGAACCAGAAGGCGATTGGCCCGGCCGGGTCGGTGACCGCGACCGGGGCCGAGGCCACGTGGATGTGTGCCATGAACAGGTTCTCGATGCCGGCGACGTTGATGCGGTAGCGCACCGCGGTGCCGCCGTCGATCACCTCGAACTGTGCCTGCCCCGCGGCATTGGTGGCGACCGCCCCGCCCGCGGCGTTGAACCCGTCAAGATGCGCCTTGAAGTGGACGTTGGTCTGTGCCTGTGCGGCACCGGCGGCGAGCAGGCCGGCCGCCGCCATGATGAAGATCCTTCCCATTCGATGTCTCCCGGACAGAGTTTGTGCAATGCTCGCAGTACAATTCCCGCGTCGTTTTATTCCGGGAGGAGCGCGGAGGCGCCGCGATGCGGCGCAGAATGACGCTCTAGTCGTTGACCGCGGTCAGCCGCCGTTGGCGCGGCAGCGGAGGCCCGTCGTGGTCCATGCAGGTGCGGCTGTGCGGGAAGGTCACGGTGACCATGGTGCCGAGCCCGACCTCGCTCTCCGCCGTCAGCCGGCCGCCGTGCAGCTTGGCCAGATTGGCCGCCAGCGGGATGCCGAGGCCCATGCCGTCATACTGCCGGTTGAGGTCGCAGTCAGCCTGGCCGAACGGCTCCATCAATTTGGGCATGTCCTCCGGCGCGATGCCGATGCCGGTGTCCTTGACCTTGATGACGATGTCGCCGTCGTCGGACCGCGTCGCCGACATATGCACCGAGCCGTGCTGCGGGGTGAACTTCACCGCATTTGACAGCAGGTGGGTGAGGATCTCGTGCAGCTTGCAGCGGTCGGCGAGCAGGTCCGACAGGTCGGGGTCCGTCGCCGTCGTGAGCGCAACGCCGGCACTCTCGGCGATCGGCCGGGCCTGCCGCGCCACCGCCTCGAGGAGCCGGGCAACGTTGACCCGGTCTTCGGCCAGCTGCAGCGCACCGGTGCCGCACTTGGTGAACTCGAGGATGTTGTTGATGACGGTGAGCAGCTGCGTGCCGCTGTCGTGTATGTGGGCGGCGTAGTCGCGATATTTGTCGCTGCCCAAGGGCCCGAAGACCTCGCTCTGCAGCACGTCGGCGAAACCGAGCACGGCGTTGAGCGGGGTGCGCAGCTCGTGGCCCACCTGGGCGAGAAACAGGCTTTTCGCGCGACTCGACGATTCGGCCAGATCCTTCGCCTTCTTCAACTCCAGCTCCGCCTTCTTGATCCAGGTCGCATCCAGGATCACGCCGTCCCACAACACCGAGCCGTCGGACTGGCGGCGCGGCCGGGCGATCGCGTGGGTCCACTTCTCCTCGCCGTCGCGGGTGATGATCTGGGCCTGCACGTCCCACAGGGAAAGCTCACGCGAGGCCTCGAGCAGCCGTTCGCGGAAGGTGGTGCGGTATTCCGGCCCGTGGCAGTCGAACAGCGCGTTTGGATCGGCCAGGATCTCGTCCGGCGAGACACCGAACAGGTCCTGCGCGCCCTCGCTGATATAGGTGTAGCGGATGTCGCCGTCGGGCGTGACGCGACGCTGGTAGACGACGCCCGGGATGGTCGTCGCCAGCGAGGCGAAACGGTCGTTGGCGGAGCGCAGCATGTCGAGCACCTGCCGGTAGTTCCGGCTCATCGCCTCGGCCGCCTCGCGCGCCTTGCGCAGCTCCAGCTCGGTCTGCTTGATCCGCGTCGCATCGAGGATCACGCCGTCCCACAGCACAGAGCCGTCCGGCTGGCGGCGCGGCCGGGCGATCGCGTGGGTCCACTTCTCCTCGCCGTCGCGGGTG
>CAYFYY010000136.1:0-7914 GCA_964347475.1 uncultured Flavobacteriales bacterium | reverse complement strand
GTGATCGGCCGGATCGACGACCGCGTCACCTACCTGGAGCGCGAGCGCCACGGCGCGCCGTAGCGCGAAATCCGTCAGGCTGGGCTCGGCAAAATCGACGCGACCTCATACTTCGGGACGGGCCTCGCGGCCCTCCTCAGCATGAGGCTCCGATGATTGTGTCCTCATGCTGAGGAGGCGCAGAGCGCCGTCTCGAAGTATGAGGTCGCGCTGCGGCCCGGAACCGATTCCACCTTAACGGCTAACGCCCCAGGAGACTTCAACAGGAGACTTCGCATGAGACCGCTCCCCACCCTCGCCGCCCTCGTGGCGGCTTTTTTCATGGCCGCGCCGGCAGCGGCGCAGCTGTTCCCGCGCGCCCTGCGCGTGCCCTGTTCCGCGCCCGATGTCTTGCCGAACCTGCTGCGCCACGACCACGGCGAGTCCGTGGCCGGCCAGGGCGTCGCCGGCGGCGCGCTGGTGCAGCTGTGGCGCAACCCCGAGACCGGCAGCTGGACCGTCCTGCTGGTGCTGCCCGACGGCGCGGTCTGCGCCCTCGCCAGCGGCGCGGACTGGATGGACGCGGACGCGCCGCCGCCGGCGCTGTGACGCCGCCGCCGCTTAACGCGTTATCCGGTTAGACGGAATCGGAGCCGGCTTTGCCGGCAGATTTCGTTGTCCCCCTCCCCCTGCCCCCTCCCACCAAGGGAGGGGGTAAGTTGTTGCCGCGACAAAGAAATTTCCCCTCCCCCTTGATGGGGGAGGGCAGGGTGGGGGTGAAACTCACCGCCGCAACGGGGGACGCCCGCGTCCAAATGACCGGACAATCCTCTAGGCCCGCCGACTTACACCCACCGCCCCGCCCGCGCGGGGCCGTCTTCCCGAGAAAGGACCCCGATGATGGACTCCAAACCCTGGTATGCCTCCAAGACGATCTGGGCCAACATCGTCGCCTTCGTTGCGACGATGGCGATGGTGTTCGGCATCGACCTGCCGGTCGATCTCAGCCCCGAGGTGCAGGCCGAGATCGTCGCCGCCGTCATGGCCGTCGTGAACATCGTCCTGCGCTTCGTGACCGCGACCGCGATCGGCGGCGAATGACCGCAGCCTTGCTCGTCCTCGGCGCCGTCGCCCTGGCGGCCTTTGCCCTGTGGCTGGGCCGCCGGGGCGCCACCCGCCTGGGCCGGATCGAGGAACGGGCCGCGGCGCGAAGACGGGCCATCCTTGATGCCAGGAAAGCCGACGAGATTCGCCGTGCTGTTCGGCGCGGCGCTGGCCGTGAGCGGCTGCGCCGGTTCGACCGCGACTGACGCCGGGCCGCCCTTCTGCCTGGTGGCGGAACCGATCGCCGCGAGCCGCCGCGATTCCGAAGGAACGCGCATCCAGATCGACGCCCACAACGCCGTCGGCGCCGAATTCTGCGGCTGGTAGGCCGCCGCGCACGACCACGACACAGGATTTCCCGCATGCCACGCATTCCCGTCTACGACAGCCGTGCCGCCGCGCCCGGCCCGATCTCCGGCCTCGGGACCGAGCTTGCCGCCCCCGGCCGCGCGCTGACGCGTCTCGGCGGCGCCGTCGCCGGGTTCGGCGACGACCTCGCCCGCCACGCCGCGCGCAAACGGGCCGTCGAAGGGATGCGCCGCGCGGCATCGGACGGCGAACACGGCGAACCGCGCGACGAGGCCGTCCCTGTCCCGGGAGCGGATCTTCCGGGCGGGCAGGACGACGCGGCCAGGGAAGCCGCGGATGACGTCCGGGCGGTCCTGGACCACGCCAACGACGACGCGCGCCTTGCGGTGACGCGCGCCGATGCGCTCCAGCAGGCGTCGCTGGACAGCGATCCCGAACAACGGCCGGCACGGGCGCTCGCCTATTTCGATGCGGCGATAGAGTCCCTGCTCGCACAATCGGACGATCCCGCCCTCCGCCAGCGCCGGCAGGCCCTCGCCCAGGCACACCGGGAGGTGCTCGTGCAGCGCCTGGCGCAGCGCCGCAGCGGGGCGCTTGCGGCCCCCCTGAACGGCAAGCTGGCGGCAGCGCTCGACACCTATGCGGAGGCCGTGCATCGCGATCGGGCGATGCTGGCCGCGCTGCTCAAGAAAGGCGCCGATACGATCACCGAGTCGGCACGACTGGCCGGACTGGGGCCCGGGCACATCGAGGCGATGACGAAGGCCTGGGTCCGGCAGGCGCACCTCGCCCTGGTCGAGGGCACGATCGCGCGCGACCCGGGGCTGGCGCTGGCGTCGCTGGAGAGCGGCGAGCTCGACGAGGCGCTCGGCAACGATGCGGCGCTGACCGCACGGCTGATCCGGCAAGCGCGGAATGCCGTCGCCGTGGCCGCGGCCGCGGAGCGGCAGCGGGCCCGCACGCAGCGCCAGCGGTTCGACCTGCACATGACGGAGCATCTGGAGCGGATCCGCAAGACCGGGCGCGGCGACCCGGCGGCCGAAGCGTCGGCCGAGGCCGTCCTCGATCCGGACGCGCTCGCCGCGTTCCGCGACGAGGTCGCGGCGGCCGAGGCGCATCATGCCGCGCGCCGGACCTACGCATTCATGACCGCAGAGGAGATCGCGGCGGACATCGGGGGCACGGCCGCCGGCGCCGGTCCGCAAGGCGGTGGCCCGCGCGACCCGGACAACCGACAATCCGACCGCAGGACCCGCAGGGCCGCGCGCGACGAGGTCCTGGCCGAGCGGGCTGCCGACCCGGCCGGCTGGGCGATGCGGGACGAGACGGTGGCCGAGGCCTTCGCCGCGGCCGAGGACGCGCTGGCGTCCGCCGCCCCCGGCACCCCGGAGATGGCGCGGGCCGAAGCGGACTTCCGCCGGGCGCTGGCGCTGCGCGAGCGGGTGCAGCGCGCCATGGGCGAGACGCCGCGGCTGCTCACCGAGGCGGCGCGCGATGCGCTGGCGGCGGAGCTGGAGGGGCTGTCGCCGCCGGAGCGGCTCGCCCGCATCGGCGCGCTGCGGCGGCGTTACGGCGACGCCTTCGACGCGCTGGCGCGGGAGCTTGCCGGCCGCATCGCGCCGGACACGGCCGGTCTGCTGGAACACGCCGACGATCCGGTCCTCACCCGGGCACTGGCCCGCGGCATGGCGACAGAGGGCGTCAGGGACTCCGGGGCGCGCGAGCTCCCGCTGCCGCTGGCCCGAGGTGCCCTCGATAAGAGCCGCCTCGAGGACAAGCAGCTGTACCGTCTTGTGACCGACGGCCGCATCCAGCGCGTTGTCTACGACCGCAAGGCTGATGCGCTGGTGCCGGCGCCGGGGGAGAGCGGGGCGGTGGGCGCGGAACCGGGTCGCGCGGCGGCGTCTGAAGGTGCGGAAGGCGCCGACACCGGGGCGACGGAGCTCGAGCCGCGGGACCTGGCGCTTCCGACCGGGCCGGAGGACGACAAGCCGAAAGGGGGCAAGCCGCAAGCGGACGAAGCCGGGTCCGATGACAAAGAGGAAGACGGATCCGGTATCGCGCATGTGCCACCGTCCCCGGGCGAGGCGCAACGCAACAAGACGGAGGCGGTTGGGAATTGGCTGAAACTGGCCGAAATCCGGAGTTTCAAAATACCGTCTACCTGGAAGGAATTGCCGAGAACGCCGGACGGCAGCATCGACCGGGGCATGCTCGAAGACAGGCAAGTCTATCATGTTCTGGGGACCGACGGGACGCGCAGCGCCTGGGAATGGAACGAGAAGAACCGCGCCTTCATGCCGTTCCGGCGCCGGACGCCGGCCTTCTCGCTCGACGGCATGCACGAGCTGATCGGGGCGCAGGTCAGACAGACCGCGGATGGCCGCCCGATCTACAACATGGAACAGGACCGCATCAATGCCATCAACTGGGGCGTCGATGCGGTGTTCGAAGTTGCGGACAATCCCGCGGCCGACGACACGGATCCGCTGCAGGCGCCCCTGGTCGCGGGATATGCCAGGGCAACGGTCGCCCGGCACAGCGCGACGATCGACCGCCTGGCCGATGAGCGTGACGTCGACCCGGATCTCGTCAAAGCCATCATGTATCGCGAACAGGCTGCGGGACCGTTGCAGCCGGCCGCGGACCTGATCAGGGTCGGCGATACCGTTTCTCCCATGGGCGTCAACCCGCAGCTCTGGGGCGAACTGGTGGACGAAGGCGCGGATCCGTATGATTCCGAGACGAATATCGCGGCTGCCATGACATTGATCCGGCACATTGAAGACCGGTTGGAGGATCCCGCGCCCGAGAAGATCGCCACGCTCTACAACAGCCTGGCGAAGGAGGCGGTGAGCAATTATGGCGCCCGTGTCGGGCGCTATTACCGCGAGAAACCGTGGATTCGTGAAGATTCCGCGGCTTCGCTGCCGCAAGACATCAATTTCGCGCCTTAATAGTGTCAAATTATCCGCTGCAGTTGTGGGTAGAGTCTCGGGCTGGCCGCGATATTGGGCGACGGCGGTACGGTTCAGCACCGCGTACCCGTCGATGCGGCGCAGACCACGACGCAGTTACGGCACACCGGACGAGGACGGCACGTGATGGCAGCGAGTGGAGCACCACCGACAGGACTCCCGGAAGGCACGGCAGGCGGCCATTCGGCGGCGACGCCCCGTACACCGATTCATTCGGGCGCGCGACGTTTTTTTGCACCGCTCCTGCGCGTGGCCTGGATATCGTACGTTCTGGCGATACCCCTCCTGGGCTTGATGATCTCCATCGATATCGATTTTGGCGGGCGGTGGATGTGCGACCCGCGACCGGTCGGCACTCTCGGCGTCATCCACGATCGAAGCGGTGCCCCGATCTGCCAGCTCGAATTCCTCAATGTGCTGCTTTTCTGGACGCTGTTCGCGGCGATCGTGTCGGTCGTCCCGATCTTCGCGGTTTATCTGCGGCACGTCTCGAGACGAATGCGCCGACTCGGGGCCGAGGGGGACGGCGAGGCGCAGGACCGGTTGTCCCGAAGGTTCTTCATCGACATCGGGCTCTGTGTGTTGTTCGCCGCCGCGGTGGGCCGTGGATGGCCGCTGTCATTCGTGATCCTCCCCGGCGCTGCCCTGGCGATCTATGCCTATCGCTTCTGGCGCGCAGCGCGGCGGATGGCGATCCGCGACGACAGATCGAACCGGCTGCGGCCTGACCTTGGACCGCAGACCGAAGTCTGAGAGCCAAACCAAGCTGATCCCTTCGATGGCGGTCGCGTCCGGTGGAATGGGCCGTCTGATCGTGATCGACGTTTTGAGACGACAGGCGCCTGCGGCCCAGACTGTCTGATACTTGCAGTCCCACGACATAGTACGCGACCGCGAAGCCGGCGCCCTGGCTCCGGGGATGCGGGTCGGAGCGGGTACTCGTGCGATGACCCGACCGGCATGCTTGGCGCCGGAACAGCAGATGCAAACCGGACATTCAGGAGACGACAATGGCGACTGGCGATCGAAATGCCCCCGAAGACCACGAAAAGAGCAGACCGCGGAACACCGGGCCGAAGGACGGCTTCGCTTTCGAACGAACGCAAGAAGGCGGTGGCACTGGTAATTTCGGCCGTCTCTGGGGCCAGCGGGGCCTTCCGCCCGGGATCCTCGCGCTGGCGCTCGAGGACGGCCGCCTGGTCGGCGACCTGGTCGCCGAGTTCGGGGCGGGCGTGTTCGCCGGCTCCGGGCTGCGGCTCGCCGACGGACGGCTGGCCGAAAGCGTCGTCGGGGCTGGCGGCGGTCGCGGCTTCGGGCCCCTCGGCGCGCTTGGCAGGTTCGGCGGGTTCCGGTTCACCGACGAGGACGCGAAGGCGCAGTTCGCGCTGCGCGAACGAATGCGCAAGGAACGGCTCATGGCGCTCAGCCGCCTCGGCTTCCGCAACACCATCCTCACCGGCCCGCAAGGGGTGACGGCGCCCGCGCCGGTCAGTCGCGGGGCCCTCGACCCGGCCTAGCGCGTTATCCGGCAAGACGGAATCGGAGCCGGCTTTCGCCGGCGGATTTCGTCTTCCCCCTCCCCCTGCCCCCTCCCTCCAGGGGAGGGGGGGTCAAGTGAGTGCCATGCCAAAGAACACCCCTCCCCCTTGATGGGGGAGGGCAGGGTGGGGGTGGGACTCACCGTCTCAGCGGGGGAGAGCCCGCGTCCAGACGACCGGACGAAGCTCTGGTGCAGCTGCGCCGCCCGCTCAGACCCGCTGACGCAAATCGGCTGCCATCCGCCGCGGTCGCCGACACCTATGAGGACGACATGCAGGACAACAGGACCACCGATCTGCTGGAGCGCTACCGGCGCCTGAAGGACGACCGCCGGACATGGGACGCGCACTGGCAGGACATCGCCGAGGTGATGCTGCCGCAGCGCGCCGACTTCACCGGCGCCCACGTAGCCGGCGCGAAACGCACCGATGCGATCTTCGACGGCACGCCGCTCCTTGCGGTGCGCGGCCTCGCCGCCGCCATCGATAGCATGGTCAAGCCGAAGACAACGCGCTGGTTCTCGATCCGCACGGCGGATCCGGCGCTTGCCGAGGACGACGCCGTCAAGGACTGGCTGGAGCGGGCCGAAGCCGTCACCTTCGCCGCGGTCTACGAGCGGCGCGCCGGCTTCGTGCAGCGCTCGGGCGAGGTCGACGCGGATCTCGCCGCCTTCGGCACCGGCGCGCTCTTGATAAGCGAGAACCGCACCCTCGACGGGCTGGCTTTCCGCTCAATCCCGCTGCACCGCCTGTACCTTGCCGAGAGCGAGGCGGGCGACATCGACACCGCCTTCATCCGGCTCGATTTGAGCGCGCGCCAGGCGGCGCAGCGCTGGGGCCGCGAGCGCCTGGGCGATGCGGTGCGCGCGGCGCTCGCCGGCAACCGGCCGGACCAGAGATTCGAGTTCGTCCACGCGATCCTGCCGCGGGCCGAGCGCGACCCGCGCCGCCGCGACAACCGCAACCTGCCCTTCGCCTCGACCGTCGTCGACGTCAAGGCCGAGCGCATCGTCTCCGAGAGCGGCTTCCACGAGTTCCCGCTCGCCGTGCCGCGCTGGGATACGCGGGCGGGGGAGGTCTACGGGCGCTCGCCGGGCATGCTGGCGCTGCCCGACGCGCTGACCCTGCAGCAGATGGGCAAGACCATCCTCAAAGCCGGGCAGAAGGCCGTCGACCCGCCGATCATCGCGCCCAATGACGGGCTCATCAAATCGGCCCAGCTGTTCCCCGGCGGCATCGTGACGTACGACGCGCGCAGCGCCGTCAAGCTCGGCGGGCGCAAGCCGGTCGACACGCTCGACATCACCGGCAACATCCCGATCGGCCGCGAGATGCAGCAGGACGTGCGCGAGCAGATCTTCGCCGCCTTCTTCCGCAACGTGCTCAACCTGCCGGTCGACCGGCCGACGATGACGGCGACCGAGGTGATCGAGCGCAAGGAGGAGTTCGTGCGCACCATCGGCCCGGTGTTCGGCCGGCTCGAGAACGACTATGCCGGGCCGGTGGCCGAGCGGGTGTTCGCGATCCTCCTGCGGCTCGGCCGCTTCCCTGTGCCGCCGCCGATCCTTCAGGGGCGCGAGGTGCGCTTCGAATACGCGAACCCGGTGCAGAAAGTGCGCCAGCAGATCGAAACGCTCGGCGCCGTGCGCACCATCGAGATGATCGCGCCGTTCGTTGAGGCGAACCCGGAGATCATGGACAATTTCGACGCCGACGCCATCGCCCGCGACGCCGGCGCCTTCAACGGCATGCCGCAGCGCTGGCTGCGCAAGCAGGGCGACGTTGCAGCGCTGCGCGCGGGACGCATTCGCGCGCTCAAGGGCGAGGAGGCCCGCCGCGACGCCGAGCGGTTCCTCGATGCGACCGCGAAGGTGGCGGGGGTGCAAACGTAACTGTCGCCCATACGCGCAGCCGCGCAGCGGGCTGGCCCCGGGAGCGGGCGCCGGATCGCCGATCCGGCCCCCTTGCGCTGCGCGGCCCCCTTGCGTCGTCACCGGCGCAGATCT
>CAYFYY010000135.1:0-8045 GCA_964347475.1 uncultured Flavobacteriales bacterium | reverse complement strand
CTACGGCCCGGTCGGCGCCTGGTTCCTGCTGTTCAAGTCGAAGGCGACCAACGCCTTCGGCGAGGACTATTCGGCCAAGAACGCCGACATGCTGAAGGAGTTCGCGCCCTACGACACCGCGGCGGTGATCCCGACCTGCCTGCGCAACCATCTGATGCTCAAGGAGATGAAGGAAGGCCGCGGGCCGATCTTCATGGACACGCCCACGGCCATGAAGAAGCTGGCCGAGACCATGACGCCCAAGGAGGTCAAGCACCTCGAGGCCGAGGCCTGGGAGGACTTCCTCGACATGTGCATCGGCCAGGCCTCGGTCTGGGCCGGCATGAATATCCGGCCGGAGGAGACCGTGTCCGAGCTGATGCCGACCGAGCCGTATCTTCTGGGCAGCCATTCCGGCTGCTGCGGCATCTGGGTGTCCGGGCCCGAGGACCTGAGCTCTCCGGACGAGTGGAAGTGGGGCTACAACCGCATGACAACCGTCAAGGGCCTGTTCACCGCCGGCGACGGCGTCGGCGCGTCGGGCCACAAGTTCTCGTCCGGCTCCCATGCCGAGGGCCGCATCGCCGCCAAGGCGATGGTCAAGTTCTGCAAGGACCACGCGGGATACAGCGCGTCTTTGAAGGCCGACATCAAGGACATCACGGACGAGATCTACCGGCCGGTGCGCAACTACCTCGAGCACAAGGACAAGACCACGGCCGAGGACATCAACCCGCACTACATCGTGCCGCGGATGCTGCAGATGCGCCTGCAGAAGCTGATGGATGAATACGTCGCGGGCGTCTCGACCTATTACCAGACCAACAAGGTGATGCTCGAGCACGGGCTGCACCTCCTGGAGATGGTGCGCGAGGACAGCCTGCACATGCGGGCCAAGGACCTGCACGAGCTGCTGCGCGCGTGGGAGAACTACCACCGCGTCCGCACCGCCGAGGTCCATCTGCGCCATATCCTCTATCGCGAGGAGACCCGTTATCCGGGCTTCTTCTATCGGGCCGACTTCCCGAACCTGGACGAGGAGAACTGGCACTGTTTCGTCAACTCGCGCATGGATCCCGACTCCGGCGAGTGGACGATGATGAAGAAGGACTGGGTGGGTCTGGTCGATCACGGCCATTAGGGCCAGCCGCGCATACAAGCGGGACTCCGGGGCGCCGTCTTGAACGGCGCCCCGTTCCGCTTATTGTTAGGTGAGGTTTGGAGAGCGGCGCGACCTCATCCTTCGAGACGGGCCGCAATTCGCGGCTCGCACACGCCACCTGTCGGTGGCTGCTCGGCGCGGCGGCCCTCCTCAGGGTGAGGGCACGGACCATCGAGCCTCATGCTGAGGAGCGGCGCAGCCGCGTCTCGAAGGATGAGGTCGCTGGGCGCCGGTGGCGGTGTCGTGGGTGCGCCGCTGTATTGTGGAGAGCGGAACATGGCCGATGAGACCGACGGTCAGGACGAATTCGACGGGCCGGTCGCGCCCGAGCACGAGCCCAGCGCCACCGTCGAGCAGGCGGGACGCCGCCGCGAGGGAGAGGCGCGCCTCGACATCTTCGATGGGGTGCGCGGCCAGGACGGCAACCCGGTGCTGCCGGTGCAGCTCAAGCCGGGCGACATGTTCGCCTTCTCCTGCCACAAGGCGATTTCCTGCTGGAACAAGTGCTGCCACGGTGCCGACGTCATCGTCACCCCGATGGACATGCTGCGGCTGAGCCGCCATTTCGGCATCCGCCCCATCGAGTTCCTCGACCGCTACTGCTATCAGGCGCAGTGGGAGAAGGCGGGCCTGCCGGTCGCCAAGCTGCGCATGACCGGCGAGGACGGCGCCGGCCCGTGCCCCTTCGTTGCGGACGAGGCCGGCTGCACGGTCTACGAGGACCGCCCGGTCACCTGCCGCTACTACCCGCTCGGCCTTGCTGCGATCAAGCTGAAGGGGCAGGAGGGCAAGGACAATTTCAATTTCCTCGTCAAGGAGAACCACTGCAGGGGGCACGAAGAGAGCAAGCTGCAGTCGGTGTCGCAGTTCCACAAGGAGCAGGGCAGCGATGCGTACGACCAGGTCAACGCCGGCTGGATCGACATCCTGATGAAGGCCGCGTCCTGGGCCTCGATCGGCGGGCCGCAGGGCCGCGCGATCGCGCCGCGGACGCAGGGCATGTTCTACATGGTGTCGACCGACGTCGACGCCTTCCGCCGCTTCGTCTTCGAAACGCGTTTCCTCGAGATCTACGAAATCGAGGAGAAGACGACCGAGGTGCTGAAATCCAACGATGCCGTGCTGCTGACGCTCGGCTTCGACTGGCTGAAGAACGTCATCTTCGGCGACCCGACGATCAGCATGAAGGATTCGGTCCTCAAGGAGGCCATCGCCGCGCGCCGCGAGGAGTTCGGCGCCAGCTAGGGCGATATCCGGAATTTGTTCTTCGGCTCGCGCCGGCACACCGCCGCGACACTGGCCCCGCCGCTCAGAAGTGATAGGTGGGCGGGCAGGGGGTGTCCTCCGGCGCCCGCGCGTCGACGCGCTTCCTGGCCCGCGGATGGAACGGCAGCCCGTGCTCGCGCATGTAGGCGCGGATGTCGCGTGGCGTCCAGTCGATCAGCGGGTTGACCCGGATCAGCCGTCCCTCGACGTCGACGCGCAGGGCCGTCTGCGGCGCCGGCAGGTGATAGACCGCACTGATCCAGCAGTCGTAATGCACCATGATCTCGTTGAGATGGACGAGCTCGTGGACATGGCCGAGGCCACCCTTGTACTCGGCCCACATGCGCTCGTAATGGTCCGCCGCATCGGGCAGGACCCCGGACTTCGCCCCCTCGGTGACCGAGATGCTCTTGAGCCCCAGATGGGCGACGATTTCCTGGCGGTATTTCTCGCTTTCCTCGAACAGCTCGCCGGGACGGCAGAACACGATCGGCGTCGCGGGATCGATGTCGGCAACCAACTTCAGGACGACGATGCTGGGGGCTCGCAGCGACGCCGTGACGACGGTTGCGCCGGCAAACCGCTCGGTGATCAGATAGCGCAGCATTGCTTCGGTGGAGAGACCGTCGCAGGCCGCCCGCACGTGTTCGAATTCCGCCATATTGCATCCTCCGCGGCGCCGATTCCTGCCGGCGCACATGTTCAGGCAGGCGTCGAGTCGAACATTCCTGCAGCGTCAAGTCAACGCGGCAATCGGCCCCGGCGGGGCCGCAGGACAATCGTCGGGCGGCGGGGTGGTTGAACGGGACAGGGCGGGGGGCGCCGGGCCCCGCCACCCTATCCCGCTGTCCGTTTCAATCCGGCGCGATGCGCCAGCGCCGGGATTCGCAACGGACGTGTCGTTGGCCGCGCATTTCGCGGTCCGCTCTAGCGTGTTCGGCGCGACGATCAGGTCGCGAACGGTGTCTCGCCCAGAATCGTGGCAGCAAGATACGCCCAGGCATCCGTCAGCAAATCCGATACGCCCAGGACAGCGAGCACCAGGAGCGATGCGGTCAGCCCACCCAGAATCGCATACTCGACCATCGTCGCCCCCGATTCGTCGGCGATGCTGGCCTTTACAACGGTTACGAGCCTCGTCAAGTCCATGTCCCTCGTTGTTCTTCGCACGTGCCGCTGCGGCGCAAATTCCGTGCCAAGACGGCGGCGTGCCGGTTGAAGACAGGCGATACCGTACTGTTCGCAGTCAACCTTTATACCACGATGCATACAGAGTTAAAACGATCTTAAGATTGTTTTATTCCAGAGCGTTACACGGAGACCGTCGTTAAGAAAATTACAAGATTTCGGCAATTTTCAATCGCCTTGCGGTGGAATCGGGGCTGCAGACGATGCCGTTCGGCGAGACCGGCGCGGCATGGCGCCGGGGCGCGGGAAGGGCCGTGCCCACCGGCGAAGGCAGGCGCATTTTTGGGTCCGTATCCGCCCCGCTGCGCGGACAGACGCGCCGGCCCTCTCGACGCTCCCGGCGCACCACGATACGGCGCCAGACGAATCGGTTCCGCGTGGAATCGAAAAAGTCTCTAAAATTTGATAAACTATTGAAAAAAATACGCTTATGTTTTATCGTCGAGATCTGGATCAGGCGTTTTCCTCCGGTCGTCGCGTCCCGGGGAAAAGGCACGGGCGACACCCGCGAGGAGACGAATCGAGGCGCGGCAAAGTGCACGTGACACCGACGGATCGCAATATGGTCCGTGCGGTGCGCCAAAGAAGAACACCGGGGCGTTCGGCTGTTGCACTGTCAGGGTACCAACCCGCCGGGCGCTTCGCAAAATGAGACAGGGGAGTCTTGTATGAAGGGTGGCTGTTTGGGAACCGCGCGTTCCCGTACGGGGGTGAACGCCTTTCCCGATGACCGGGGCAGCATCCCCGACAATCCACTCGCAGCAGCCGGAATTGCGGCGCTTTTCCACGGCGGCGGCCGGGCCCGTTCGCTGTCCGGTGGCTGGCGCCGGGACGAAGACGGCCGGCCGGTATACCGGCATGCCGGTGTCGCCGGCGACGAGATCGTCGTCTCGCTCGCGCCCGCCGCCACTGCCGGCGACGCGCGACGCCCGAATCTCGTCCAGCAATGGGCGTGTGTCGAGGACATATCGCCGCTCACGATCGACGTTCTTCTGGCCGTTCTCGCCCGTCTTTGCGCCCGGGTGAACAGTGGCACATCACCGATCGCGCCGAGCGAAACCGTCACGGTTACGGCGCGTGCGATCCTGCGCGACAAGGGATTGGAGCAGTGGGGCGCCGAAGGTGCGGCGCTGCGCGCACGCGTCGACAGGGAGCTCCTGCGCCTCCAGGCGCTGCGGTTCGAGGTTCCCGCGCGTGCCTCGGCCGCATGCGCTGCGGTCGACCGGCTGTTCGAGATCATCGGATCGGTGCCCGCCGATTTCCGCCGTGCCGGTCGCGGCTGCAGGCGCGACGTCGCCTGGGTCATCCGGCCCGGCCTGTGGGCCGGCGGATTGGCGCACACCGAGGTTGCCGTGCCGCTTGCGGTGCTGCCGCGACGGGTCCTGCAGTTCGATCATCGCGCCAACAGAGGCAGCGCGGTTCTGGCAAAGAAGCTGGCCATCAAGGCCGCCCTCATCTGGGGCCGCCCGCAACGCGCGGGACCCCTGCATCTCCGGGTCCGCGACCTGCTCGCCGAAATTGGCGAACTGCCGCAGCGGGAGCGCCGCGGCGGCGGCTGGGGTGCCCGCATGCGCCGTCGGCTGACACGGGCGGTCCACCTGCTGAAGAAGTGCGGGCTGGTGGGGCAGGTGGCATGGCCCGCCGGAACCGATGCCGATCGCGGTGTGCACGCCAGGGGTTGGGTCGCCTCCTGGCTGTCCGGGACCATCGTCCTGGACGGACCCGCGGCGTTCGGTGAAGGTGACACGGCTGCCGCGCAGCATCGAGAAACGCAGCAGCGCGCGCAGACGGCGTCCAAGCTGGCGGAGTTGCATCGCGGTTCGGTCATCCGCGCCTTGCGTGCCAGCCATAGCATTCCGCAGTCGCGGCTGGCCGAGGAAATCGGAATCTCGGCGGCCTACCTTTCGCAGATCGAGAACGAGCACCGCATGGCCTCCCCGGCTGTGCTTGGGCGGATTGCAGGCTGGGCATGCAGGCAGCACGCTGCCGAACGCGGTGGCGCCGGCAGGGACGGCGCAATCGCGGAGATCGAGCGGGTCGGCGACGTTTGGCCCGAAGCCGATGGTGCCCAGCGGACAATCGGGGGCGCATTCCTCAAGACAACCCGAATCGGCCGGCCGGCCGGGAAGGACGACTGCACATGATCACCCTGTCGGCGAAAATCACCGGTCTGATCGTCACCACGAGCATGGCGCTGTTCCTGACGGCGGTCGCCATTCTGTGCGTCGTGCCCGTCGTCCAGGCGATCGTGGAACGGCGGCGGCCCGACCTGCCGGACCTGCCTGCCATCTTCGAGAACCTCGGGATCGCGGTCGCCATCGGCGGGTTCGCCTTTCGCGCCACCGATGCCGCGGCCATCGGCGTTGCGCTGGCGCTGCTCGGCGCTGCCTTGGGCGCCGGCCGCCGGGCGGGCAAGCCAGCCGCGGAATCGCCCGCGTTCCTGCATCCCTTCCTGCAGAAGGCGATGCTGGCATGCGGCGTGATCAGCCTCGGTGCACTCGGCGAGTATTACTACCTGTTGAGCTGATTCGGCCGCGGGCGCGGATTGCCGGCTTGACCGGCGGCACGCGGCCTATCCAATATCGGCCGGTTGCTTCCCGGGAGTGTATCGTGGCCGACCTCGAGCTTTGCTACGTGCCGGCGACCGAGCTGGCAGCGCGGATCCGGCGCAAGGACATATCTCCTGTCGACGTCGTTGCGAACAGCCTTCAGCGTATCGAGGCCGTCAATCCGGTCCTCAACTGCTTCTGTTTCGTATTTCCGGATGAAGCGCTCGAGCTGGCGCGGGCCGCCGAGGAGGCCGTCATGCGCGGCGACGAGCTGGGCCCGCTGCATGGCGTTCCGGTCGCCATCAAGGACTTCACGCCGACACGCGGCAAGCGCACGACCCTCGGATCGTTCGCGTTCGAGGACTGGATCCCGAACCACGACGCGCTGATCGTCGAGCGGCTGCGCGACGCCGGCGCCATCATGGTCGGCAAGACGACGACGCCGGAATTCGCGCATTCCAGCTTCACGAACAGCCCGTTATGGGGAATTACACGCAATCCGTGGAACCCGGAGAAGACCCCCGGCGGCTCGTCCGGCGGCTCGGCCGCCGCGGTCGCCGCTGGCTGCGTGCCTCTGGCCGAGGGTACCGACATGGGCGGTTCGGTCCGCATCCCCGCCTCGTTCAGCGGGATCGTCGGCATGAAGCCGAGCCTCGGCCGCATCCCGATGGACATCCTGCCGACGGTGTTCGACACGATCTCGCATTTCGGGCCGCTGACCCGCACCATGGCGGACGCGGCGCTGTTCCTGTCGGTCGCCTCGGGGCCGGCGGACCGGGACATCCTGTCATTGTCGCCGGCGATCGCCTTCGAGGTGCCACCGCCGGCCGACGTCAAGGGACTGCGCCTCGCCCTCTCGATCGATCTCGGCTACATGGCGGTCGCGCCCGAGGTCGAGGCCTGCGTGCGCGAGGCGGCGGCCGCCCTCGTCGCGGCAGGCGCCACCGTCGAGGAGATCGATCTTGGCTGGACGAAACAGGCAACGCTGGACTGGCTGCGCTACTGGGAGGTCTATCTCGCCGCCTTCTTCGCCGACAAGCTGGAGACCCACCGCGAACGGCTGGACCCGAATGTGGTGGCGCTTCTCGAGGCCGGTCTGAACATGGATGCGGTGTCGTTCAAGCGACTGGAGATCGCCCGTACCGAGCAATGGCTGCGCCTCGCCGAGGTGTTCCGCGAGCACGACGCGCTGCTGTGCCCGACCATGGCGCTGCCGGCCCCTTCTGCCGACGGCAGCGACGCCGATTACGACTGGATCGACGATGACGGCCGCTATCGCGGGCTCGACCTGACCTGCCCGTTCAACAGCGTGGGCCAGTGCCCCGCGCTGTCGGTGCCGGCGGGATTCACCGAGGACGGCCTGCCCATCGGCCTGCAGATCGTCACCGACCGCTTCGACGACCCCCTCGCCCTGCGCATCGGCGCGGCGCTCGAGGCGGTGCGCCCGTGGGCGGAGCGGAGGCCGCCGACTTGATCGGGGGGCGGGCCTGTCGAGAGGGTTCCGTGCGAACTATGTGATCGCGGCCAGAATCCGGACGGTGCCGCACCCCGTCAACCGGCGCGGACCTCGCCGAGGAAGCGCTCGACCTCGGCGCGCAGACTTTCCGCCTGACGGGTCATCGACTGCGCCGCATTGAGCACCTGGCTGGCCGCTGCGCCGGTCTCGCCCGCCGCCTTGTTGACGGATTCGATGGTCGAGTTGACGTCCTGCGTCCCCCTGGCGGCCTCCTGGACGCTGCGGGCGATCTCCTGAGTCGAGGCGCCCTGCTCCTCGACCGCCGAGGAGATGGTCGTCGCGATGTCGTTGACCTCGCCGATGATCGAGCGGATCTTCTCGATCGCGGCGACGGCGCCGCCGGTCCGGTCCTGGACGGCGGCGATCTGCTGCGAGATCTCCTCGG
>CAYFYY010000134.1:0-8220 GCA_964347475.1 uncultured Flavobacteriales bacterium | reverse complement strand
TCATTCGCTGCACTCCGCACGAATGTCTGCAAAGCGGGACGAAGCCGACTTAACGTTAGTTAGTCAGAAATGGCGAGCATGGGTCCAAATAGCCATGCCTTGCGCTCAACACGGACGGCAGCTTATGGCTTGCTTTTGCGAGCCGTATTTCAGCGCACAAGAACAAAGATCAGGACCACGAGAAGCGGCAAGCTGATTCCAGTCAGCCGCCAGCGGACCATCGAACTCTCAAGCTCTGCTGCCCTTTCCCGCATCGCGCGGCAGGTGGCACGTCCTCCGGCTCGCGGCGGGTCAGGATGAGGCATCGCGATGCCGCGGGTCCGCCATGAACCAAGGAAGAGCAGCAGGTCGCCGGGCAGGGTCCGCGGAAGAGGCCATCTGAGAACTGCGGCCGCAAGTGGAAGCGCCAGCACGATGGGCCAGATGGCCTCGCGCAGGGTCTCCGGCTTCAGTGCGTATTCGAGTGCGTGACCGGCCCAGTCGCGCCACAAGAGCCACGGGAAAACAAGAGCGGCCAGCGCAAGGACCATCGGCAACGAACCCTGGAACCCCCATGACCCTGATTCATCGTGGCGCGGGATGTCCCGGAGGCGAGCGAGGAACCATATCAGGACCAGAGCCGTCGCGACCGAACTAAGGCTGAGGGCAAGGGCCGTCCAGTCCGTAAGGCCCTCCTTGACCGCCGCTTTCGCCAGCGCCCCGCCCGTCAGGGGAAACCCGGCCACGGAGGCGGAAACGACCGCCGCGAGGGCGACCGTGGCCATGTGCTGCGCGCGGCTGCCCGCGGCCATCATGACGCCGACCAGCAGGAACAACGCACCCTTGGCCAGACCGTGGTGCAGCGCAAAGTAAGGCACCGTCTCGCGCGCCGGGCCGCCTGCGCCCACCATTGTGATCATCAGGCCCATCTGGCTGATCGTGGAATAGGCCAACACGGCCTTGGGATTCGCTTGAGTCAGGCCCCAGAGCGCCGCACCGAAGGCGCCGACAAGGCCCAGCCCCATGAGCGTGCTGCCGAAGGCGGTCTCCGGCACCAGGACAATCAGGCCGAAGAGCCCGGCTTTGACGATGGCACCGGACAGCACCGCCGAGCCCGGCACCGGAGCGGCCGGATGGGCGAGCGGAAGCCACACGTGCAGCGGGACGAGCCCCGCCTTGATGCCCAGACCCACTATGAGCAGCACGATCCCCGTTGCCTGAGTCTCCGAGGCGCCGAGCGCCGCGCGGACCTCCGCAATATCCATGCTCTGCGCCGCATGGGCGCCGATGATCAGACCCAGCAGAAGCGCGACCTCTCCGACAAGCGCGATGACGATGTAGACGCGCGCGGCGTGCCGCGCCTTCTCGGTGCGCTCGTGGATGATCAGGAACCAGGAGGCCAATGAGACCGCCGCGAAAGCTACATAGAAGGTCACGATGTCCAGAGCTAGGAAGACCCCAAGGTTTCCGGCCAGGACGAGGCACCAGAATCCTGCGAACATCGCCGTGTGCGGCTTGCCCGCCATCGGTTGCGCCGCAAGGCCGGCAACGCACCAGAGCCCGGCGGTCATGCCGAGCAGAAGGCGTCTTGCTTCATCGAGGTCGAGTGTCACCCCGAGCAGCAGGTCAGGCGACACCGTCACGCCGTTCCCACCCGCCATGGCCAGCCAGAGTGCCGGAACGGGAGCGACCGGGAGGACCCGCACGGCCTTTTGGCGCAGTGCCGGCAGCGCCGTCATCGCACAAAGCAGCAGCGGCCAGATCAGCGCGGCCAGCAGCAGGACAGATCCGCTCCAGAGGATCATCGCATATAGTTCCGTTCGGCGATCAGCGTGGCCCAGCTGAGCGGGCTGAGATCGGAGGCGGCCAGCGTCCCGGCGGCCAGCGACGCGAGCGCCGCGATTACGGTAGGCGCGACGAGCGCCGCAGCTTTCTCGTCAGCCGTGTTTCCGGGTTCGGCATCGCAGAACCACAGCCGGTAGAGGGGCGGCAGGAAATAGGCGGCATTGAGCACGGTGGAGGCGCCGAGGACCACCAGAACCCACGGCGCTCCTGCCTGCAGCCCTCCGACCCCGAGGTAGAACTTGCTCACGAAACCCGCGACGGGGGGCAGCCCGATCATGCCAAGCGCGGCGACCGAAAAGCAGACCGACGTCCATGGCATGCGGCGGCCAAGCCCGTTCAGCCCCTCGATCTCGCGGACACCGGCCCGCTCGTCGTAGATCCCGGCGCAGAAGAACAGGGTGATCTTCATCAGACCCTGATGCACCAGATGCGCCAGGCCGCCGATGACGGCGTAGGGGCTGGCGAGTGCCGCGCCGAGCACGATGTAGCTGACCTGGCTGACCGTCGAATAGGCGAGACGCTTCTTTATCTCGGTCTGCTGAAGCGCCCGGAGCGACGCCCAGATTATCGTGAATGAGGCCAGCGCCGCGAGCGGCATGCCGACGCCGAGCTCCGTCATCCGCTCGATGCCGAAGACGTCGTAGAGCACGCGGATCACACCGAACGTGCCGGCCTTGACCACGGCGACTGCGTGCAGAAGCGCCGAAACCGGCGCGGGCGCGACCATCGCCGCGGGAAGCCAGCCATGCAGCGGCACGATGGCGGCCTTCATGCCAACGCCGATGATGAACAGTACGAAAATCGTCCTGAGCGTCGCGGGCTCGATGGCGGAAAGGTCGGGCGGATCAGCGAACAGGATGGGGCCCTGCGCACTTTCCAGCCAGACGATCGCCACGAGCAGGACCGTGCTGCAGGGCAGTGCGTAGAGAAGGTAACGCCGCGCCGCCTTGAGCGATGGCGCGTCCTGCTTGTGCGCGACGAGCGGCCAGGTGCTCAACGTTAGCAGTTCGAAAAAGATGAAGAAGGAGATCAGCGACCCCGAAAGCGCGATGCCGGTCGTGGCGAAAACGCAGAGGCTGAAGAATCCGAAGAACCGCGACTGCTCGGGCTTCTCGCCGAGATAGGAGATGGCGTAGATGGTCGTCAGCAGCCAGAGTGAGGCGGAGAGCGATAAAAAAAGCAGCGCGAGCGCGTCGATCCGGAAGAGCAGGACGAGACCGGGAGCGAGCGGGATCTGCGTCTCGTAGGCGGCGCCGCCGGCCACAGCAAAGAGCATCACGACGATCAGCGCCATTTTCAGCACCGCCCCGCCAAGGTTCAGCGCGTCGCGCAGAACGTGGCTGTCCTGAGCTAAGAAGAAGGTAATCGCGGCTGGCACCAGCGAAGTCATGAGGATGAGGATGGGCAGGAGTTCGGTCACAGCCCCGCCTCCGCCGATTGCGGCCGTCCGATCGCCAGCACTTCGAACGGACCGGCCGACGCGATACCGAGAAGGATGGCCAGAGCTGCGAGAAGCAGCGGAATGGCCTGCCGCGCGCGCGAGGGGACTGCCGGGGCAGGCGCGTCGGCCCGCGCGAAAAACACCGCGATCGGCCGGTAGAGATAGGCCGCTGCCAGCAAGCCGCCGCACGCCATGACCAGCGCCCAGACCCATTGCCCCGCGGCGAAGGCCGATGTCATGACGAGGTATTTCGCGGTGAACCCGCCCGAGGGGGGGAGCCCGACGATCGTGATCGACGACAGCGCGAAGGCGAAGGCGGTCATCGGCATCGCTGTTGCAAGACCCTGCATCTCGTCGAGCCGGTCGGTGCCGCGGACGCTCATCCACTGGCCGACGGCGAGGAACATCGCGGCCTTGGCCAGTCCGTGGCTCACGGCGAGGATGACGACGCCGTTCCAGGCGCCCGCTGCCCAGGGCTGCTCGGCCGACGCGCCGCCGGCGAGAGGAAAGACGAGGAACAGGTATCCGATCTGCGCGACCGTCGAATAGGCGACGACGAGCTTCAGCCGGCCTTGCGCCAGCGCAAGGACACTGCCCCAGACCACAGCGGCCGCTCCGAGTGCCGCCAATAGCGTCAGGGCTCCATCGGAGCCGCGGTCGGGCATGACGTCGAACCAGAGGCGCAGCAGGATCACGAAGGACGCCTTGGGCACGAGCGCCGACAGCATGGCCGACGCGGGTGCCACGGCACCGGCATGGGCGGGCGGCAGCCAGACGTGCAGGGGAAAAAGCGCGGTCTTGGCCATCAGGCCCGCCGTCATCAGAGCGAGCGCGAGCCCGTCGGTCGCGGCAGGCGACCGGTCGCCAAGCAACCCAATGTCGAGCGTGCCGTGCGCACCATAGATCAGCACGACTCCCGCGAGGTAGAGAAGCGATCCGGCCAGCGCGAAAAGCATGTAGCGTATCGCGGCCGACAGCGCCGCCGGCTTGCCTTCCAGCGCCACGAGCCCGATGGCGGCGAGGCTCAGAAGCTCAATGCCCACATAGAGATTGAATAGGTCCCGCGAGAGGAAAACCGTGTTGAGTGCTGCCCACAGAAGCAGCATCAGCGGCCAGAAGCCGAAGGCGGTGCGAGGCCCGGCCGTCTCCGGCGCGAGCAGATGGAGCGCAGAGAGGCCGGCCGCGGTCATGACGAGGGCCGACATGAGGATGAACGTGACGGACAGCCCGTCGGCTTCCAGCACAATGCCCACGGGGGGGAGCCATCCGCCAACTTCCAGCCGCAAAACGCCGTGCGAGACGACCGATACCGTTAGCCCGATGGATGCAGCGAGCGTCAGCGCGATTGTGGCCAGCGCCGCGGCGTGCCCCGCCCGTCCCGCAAGTGCGACCGACAGGAGCGCGCCCGCAAGCGGCAAGGCGAGGACTGGAACGAGGGCGCTCACGCCACCTCGTCTTCCTCGGAGAGCGCCGCCCGGCCCGATACCCGCGCGTGCACCACGACAAGTCCGACGGCCAATGCGCTCGCCGATAGCGCGACAACGATGCCGGTGATGATCAGCGCCTGCGGAAGGGGATCGTTCTCGCCGCTCCTCGCGCCCAGCGCGCCGAGAAAGACGAAGAGACCCGAACCGAGGAGATTGAAGGCGATGACCCGGCGAAGGAGATGCCGCGCCTCGATCAGCCCGTAAAACCCGGTTCCGACCAGCGCGGCGCCGGTCAGCGCATAGAGGGTTGCTGCCGTCATTCGCCGGACCGCCTGTCCGGTGGGCCGATGACGAGAAGGGCGAGGATCATGGCGATCGACAGCGCAAGTGCAATCTCGATGATGAGGATAGCGGTGCCCGCGATCCGTTGAGGCAGCGTCAGGAAGCCCAGTCCGAGTATCGCGCCGGCACTGCCGACGGCGAGAAACAGCAACGGCCCGACGACCAGCGCCCACCGCAATGGGCCTTCGGTGATCCTCGGAGGCCGGATCAACCCGGCCAGCGCCGCCACCAGTCCGACCGCTGCAAGCACGGTTCCGCCCTGAAAGGCCCCGCCGGGCCGGTCGCCGCCCACATAAACGAGGTAGGCGCCAACAAGAACGCCCACCGGCGGCAGCAGACGTCCGAAGTGCGCGAGCACGCCGCCGGGCCGCACGTGCTGAGTTGGACCGAGGCGCTCGCGCCAGGCGTCGTCCCGGGTCAGCATCCAGAGCCCGATCAGCGCGGCAAGCAGGACGATGCTTTCGAGCAGCGTATCCCAGGCGCGGAAATTGAGGAGCACCGCGGTCACAGGGTTCTCGACGCCCGCGCGTGGCAGGGCTTCGGCCAGGGCTGGCCCCGGACGCTCCGGCAGCGGCAGCCGGAACCACGCCCATACCAAGGACGCGGAGAGCGCGGCGCAGCCGAGCGCGGCCGGCAGGTGCAAGCCGCCCGAGGAGGGTTCGGCTTCTGCGTCGATGCGGGTAAGCTTGCCGAAGGCCGCGAGAAAGAGAATCCCCGTCAGGCCGGCCCCGACGGCCGCCTCGGCTAGTGCCACGTCCACAGCGCCAAGGCGCACCCAGGCCACCGAGAGCAAAAGCCCGTAGACGATGAAGAACACAATCGCCCTGAACACGCCTGCGCCCAGCACCGTGCAAAGCGCCACGGCAAAGATCAGCGTACAGAGCGTCGCATCGAGTATCAGGCTCATTGCTTTCCCCGGTCGCGCAGGGCGTCGCGCGCAATGAGTTGCGTAACCGTTCCGGCCGCCAGCAGCACCAGCCCCCAGATGAGCACGATCAAGGCGACATCTCGTGCGGTCTGTGCCTGAAAGGCGATGCCGAGGGCGATGAAGCCGAGGCCGATGTTGTCCGCTTTTGTCAACGCGTGAAGGCGGCTGAAGATGTCCGGAAAGCGCAGGAAACCGACAGAACCTGCGACAAAGAAGAAGAGCCCGATGCTGGTGAAAGCGTACGTGGCGACATCACTCATTGGCACTGCCCCGTGCCGACCCGGGCTCGGCAATCTTATCGTCCTCCTCGGGATCGCCAGCGCCGTCCGCGCTGACCGCTTTCACAAAGCCAACTGCCGCGAGCGCCGCGAAGAGCGCGAGGATGAGTGCTACGTCGAGCGTGTTCCATCCCTCGACCGGGGCCAGCAGCATGAGGACTGCAACGCCGGATGTTCCGGCCAGTTGCGCGCCCATCATGCGGTCCGCGCGCCCCGGTCCGCGCCAGACCCGCGCCAACGCCGCAGCAAGGCTTGCGAGCAGGACCGCTGCCGCGAGTGTAAGCCAGCCCGTCATTTATTGCGCCTCCGATAGGTATCGACAATCATTCCCAATATCGCCTCCTCCTCGCGCGGTATGGCGTTCTCGAATCCCGCCTCCGTGTCCAAAAGGTGGACGAGGAGACGCTCGCCGCGCACCCCCGCCGCGAGAGTTCCCGGCATCAGCGACAGTTCCGCTCCCATGGCGACCCGTCCACCGTCGGGTAACTGCGCCGGGACTTCGACCCAGCCTGGCGAGAGCGGCATCGCCGGAGACAGGGCACGGCGCGCCACGTCGAGGCCCCCGCGCAGTGAACTGAACAGGAAAACCGGAAAATGGCGTGCAACCCGCCACAGGTGAAGATACTGCTGTCGCGGCAAGAGGTGCAGGCTCAGCGAGGTCGCAGCTGGCACGGCGACAGCACCGATCGCGAGCGCCTTGCCATCGACGCCGCTTAGTACGATCCACACTACAATCATGAACAGCAGGCGGTGAACGAAGGCTGTCGAGATCGGTTTCTCCATGAGCAAAGGACACTCCATCCATTCCCGGCTTGCAAGGCCTATGGCGGATCTCTCGCGACATGGTGGTGGTTGACCCCAGAGGACCTCCGCTTTCTAAGCAGCTTGCAGAAAGCACGTAGCAACGGCTTCCGCCGAGGAACTCCGGAGCGGCACTCATGGTTCCCAATGGGAAAAAGGAGGTTGCATGCTTGAAATCTGGCTTCCCCTGATCGGCGGTTTGGTGCTGCTAATCGCCGGCGGAGAGTTCCTTGTTCGGGGCGCGGTCCAGGTCGCTTCGGGGCTCGGCGTTTCGCCGTTGGTCATCGGACTCACGCTCGTCGGCTTCGGCACCTCTACGCCCGAACTTGTTACGTCCGCGCAGGCAGCCTTGTCGGACGCTCCGGGAATTGCTTACGGCAACATCGTCGGATCGAACATTGCCAACGTCCTGCTTATCGGCGGCGTCGCTGCGCTTATCAGTCCGATACTTGTTACGTCGGCAGCGTTGAAGCGAGACGGCACATTCATGCTGGCCGTCGCTGTCGTTTTTGCGGCTGTCGCGTTTGCCATGCCGCTCGGCCGTTTCGTCGGCGCGCTCTTCATCGTTGCACTGATCGCGTATATCTATCTCGCCTTCAGGCAGGAAAAGTCATCGGCGCCGGCCGGGCATGGCGCGGTCTACGACAAGAGTCTTGCACTCCAGGAAACGGACGCGGCGCTCGCGCCGCCTGCGCCACCGCCAAAGTCTGTTCTAATGTCTGTATTGATCGCGTTGGGGGGGCTCGTTCTGGTCGTGATAGGAGGTCGGTTCCTGGTGGACGGTGCGGTCTCACTCGCCAGCGGCTTCGGCATCTCTGAAACCGTGATCGGCCTGACCATTGTGGCGGTCGGCACGTCGATGCCCGAGCTGGTGACCTCCGTCGTGGCCGGCATCCGCAAGCAGGGCGACGTCGCTTTCGGCAACATTGTGAGCTCCAACATCTATAACATCCTTGGTATCGGCGGCTTGCCGCGCTCGAGGAGATCCTCGAAGCAGAGGGAGGTAGGCGTTGAGATTTGACCTGAACGAAACCTGAGTTGGATGCAGCCCACTAAAGCTCGTGCACTGCGTGCGGCCCGAAAGCGAGCGGGTCAGCTCAACGATGACTTCAAACACATCGTCTGCTTCGGGCTGAGGCTGTGTAAAAACTCCGGATGATGTACTCTTTCGGCAAAGAC
>CAYFYY010000133.1:0-8271 GCA_964347475.1 uncultured Flavobacteriales bacterium | reverse complement strand
CCGGGCACGATGCCGGCGACGAACAGGTCGGGAATCGGGATCTTGGCGATCACCGCATAGAGGATCACCGCCAGGCTTGGCGGGAACAGGAGGCCGATCGAGCCGGTGGCGGTCAGCAGGCCGAGGGAGAACCGCTCCGAATAGCGGTTCTGGATGAGCACCGGCAACAGCAGGCCGCCGAGGGCCAGGATCGTCGCCCCCGAGGCGCCGGTGAACGTGGTGAAGAAGGCGCAGACCAGCGTCGTGACGATCGGCAGTCCGCCGGGCAGCCAGCCGAACAGGGCCCGGAACAGGTCGACGAGTCGGTCGCCCGCCCTGCCCTGGGCCAGCAGGTAGCCGGCCAGGGTGAACAGCGGGATCGCAGGGATCGACGGCGAGACCACGATGCGGTAGGTCTCGACCGGCACGGCGGCCACCGGCACCTCGCTGCCGACGAACAGCGCCAGCGCGGCGCCGCCGATGACGACGAAGATCGGCGCCCCAAAGACCGCCGCGACCAGCAGCAGCAGCACCAGAACCAGGGCCAGCTGCGGCGCCGCAGGCACCACCCACAGGCCGAGAATGGCGGCCAGCGGAATGCCCGCCAGTGCGGCGATCTTGCCCGCCGGCCCCGGCGCCTGCAGGATGAAGCGCACGGTCATCACGGCGAAGGCCAGCGGCAGGACCGTCTCCATGAGCCAGATCGGCAGCCACATGCCCTGGCCGCCAAGCGGTAATGCGTATTCCGTGCGGACGAACTGGAGGCTGGCCCAGAACAGTCCCGCCGAAACGGCGGTTGCCGCAGCGACCGCCAGCATGTCGGCATAGCCGGACCAGGGGTCTGGCAGGATTCTCAGCCCGGTGGACAGGGTCAGGTGCCGGCGTTCGCGGGCCGCGATCGTCGCGCCGAGAAACGCGACCCACAGCGTCAGGTGCTGGACGAAGCTGTGCGAGCCCGAAATGCTGATGCTAAACGGGCGCAGCAGCATCTCGGCCACCGGCAGAATCGCCATGGCGAGAATCGCCGCGGCGGCGCCGACGGATTCGGCGCCCCGGCCGATGCCGGCCACGCGTCGCAGGGCCGGCATCAATGGCATGTCAGTCCGTGCCGGCGCGCCGGCTGCGGAATTCCTTGCGCAGGCGCTCGGCCCGCGCGACCAGGTCGGGCGGCACGATCCCGTCGAGCAGGACCGGATAGGACTCGCGGGACCGGGTTTCCCACACCGTGCGCAGCTCCGCGCTCAGCGGGTGCACGGTCAGGCCGTATTCCTGCATGACCTCGATCGACTCGTCCTCGAACCCCCGGATGCGCTCCTCGCTGCGCCGTCCCGCCTCGGCGGCCGAGGCCAGGACCTGTGCCTGAACGTCCGACGGAATCTTGTTCCAGGCCTTCAGGGTGATGATGGTGGCGCCGATCATCTTGATCATCCGCACGTCGGTCATCTGGTTGGCCATCCCGAACCACTGATAGGACAGCGCCGGCACCGGCGCGGTGAACACGGCGTCGATCATGCCCGACTGAAGACCGCTGAAGATATCGGTGAAGGCCAGCGGCACCGGCGTGAAGCCCTGTTTCGTCCACGCATCGCAGATATTCGGATCGCCGGCCCAGCAAAACAGCTTCAACGGCTGCAATGCCGTCGGCGTCGGTGCGGGAGAGCGGGTGAACAGCCGGACCCAGCCGATGTCCCCCCAGTTTAGCACCTTGAAGCCGCGCGCTTCGAACAGCGCCTCGATTTCGCCGGTCAGCCCGGCGCGGACGTGGTCCAGCTCCTCGTCGGACCGGTACCACATGGGCAACTGCAACACGCGGATTTCCGGCACGATGCGGCCGAGGCCCTCGCTGGTCAGCACTGCGCCCTGCAACTGGCCGATGCGCATCTTGCGGATCATGTCCGTCTCGTCGCCGATCGAGCCGCCGGGATAGATGCGCGCCTTGATCGAACCGCCCGATGCGGTGCTCCATTCGGCCGTCATATCCTGCAGGATATCGAACCAGGGCGAGCCCTTGGGAGCCAGTGTCCCGAGCTTGATCGTCTGCGCCGAAGCCCCGGCGACGCCGAACAGCCAAAACAGCGCCGTCAGCGCCGCAAGCAGCCTTACCGTCATGATCGTTCCACCTTGTCGATCCAGGATGCCCGAATAATAGGCGGCAAAATTGTAATCGAAAGTTAATTATTGCGCCCTGATTGTGCGAACCCGGACCGGTATTCGCGCAACAGCCGTTCCGTGTAATCGGCCAGCGACGGTGATACGAAACGGCCGCGGATAATCTCGCGGGCGCCTTGCGCCCCCCTCTCCCACTGCGCGTAAGCCTCCGGCGACAGGCGGGTCACCGTCAAGCCGTGCGATTCCATGACCGTCACGGCGTCGGCCTCGAACGCGCGGGTTCGCTCGCGGAAACGGCGGCCTGCCGTGTCGGCCGCCGCCTTGATCTTCAGCTGGACCGGTTCGGGAAGCGCCTGCCAGCGTTCGAGGCGCATGATCGTGGCACCGACCAGCGGCGCCCAGTTCAGGTCGAGCATGAAGGGTGCCATCCCGAACCACTGGAAGGACAGGGAGGCCACCGCCGTCGTCGAATAGGCGTCGACCATCCCCGATTGCAGGGCGGAGAACAGCTCGGTAGCCGGCAGCGGCACGATATTGAAGGCCTGCTTCTTCCAGGCGTCCTCGAGGACCGGCTCGCCGGCCCACACGAAGAGCTTCAGCCGGCGCAGATCGTCGGGGGTCTCGACCCGCCGTCTGGAGAAGAACCGGACCCACCCGGCCTCGCCCCAGTTGAGGATGACGAAGCCGTGTCTTCGGAACTGCGCCTCAAGCTCGGGCGCGATCCGGTCGCGCACGTAATCCAGCTCATCGTAGGACCGGATCATCATTGGCAGGGCGAAGACCCAGATATCCGGCACCACCTGCGTGAGACCCGTGGTGGTCACCATCGCCGCATCGAGCTGCCCGATCGACATCTTGCGCATCAGGTCGGGCTCGTCGCCCAGGACGCCGCCGGGATAGATCCGCACCGTCAGTTGACCCGCGCCGGCCGCTTCCCATTCCTTTGCCATATCGAGCAGAATCTCGTGCCAGGGCGAGCCGCGCGGCGCCATCGTGGCGAGCTTGATCGTCCCGGCGCCCGCCGGCATTGCCAGCGACAGGGTCGCCAACACGCCGAGTGCCAACAGAACCGGACGGATCATGACTCTAGCTCCCTTCGATCACTGCGCCACCAGGAACAGGTCCGGGATCTGGGTTTCCAGCCAGTCCGCCCGTTCCTGGGCGATGATGTTCAGCAGCCGGGTTTCCGGATTGTCGTCCGGGTCGATCGCCCGGGCGCGATCGAGCAGCGTCCGGAATTCCGCGACATCCTGCTCTGCCACCGACACCGATTCGGCGAGCGCCAGGAAAACCGAGGCCCGCTCGCCGCGAGACTGATCGACCGCCCGCTGGTAATGGCCCCGGGCCGCGTCCAGGCTGCCGCCCGGCCGGGCCGCCTCGTAGGAAATCAGGAACTCGTGCGCCGCGCCGTCGGCGTAGCCGTCGTCGAGGTCGAGGACACGCTGGACCAGGGCCCCGGCGGTCGGGAATTCCGCGATCAGGGTCAGGTTGTCCTTGGCGACGCTCAATGCCCCGGCCCACGACGCCCCGGCCCAGTAGAGCAGGTCGGCATCCGCGACCTCCGTCCGTGCCAGGGTCGCATCGCGGTCGCTCCGGATGTTCTCGGTGAAACCGGGATGCCGCACCTCCAGCCCGCGCAGGGCATAGTCGCGGCCGCGCACGAAGAGGTTGCTGGCGCGGCCGCGCAGGCGGCGCGCCCGCTGCAGGTCCTGCGCCTCGACCCGGTCGGCCTCCTCCTTCAGAAGGAACGCGTAGGCGGCGAAGCCCTGGGCCGTCGCCTCGAGCAGCCCGAGATGCCTGGGCGAGATCTCGAGCAGGCTCTCATTGGTTTTCAGGCCGAACGGGATCGCCTCCTTTATCAGCTGCGGGTCATTGTCGGACATCCACACGCCGCCACCGTCCGCCAGCGCATCACCGACCGCATTGGCCGCCATCTTCTTGACCGAACATCCCGCCATCAGCACAGCAGCCATTGTCAAAACCAACGCTCGTTTCATACAGATCTGGCGCCCTCGGCGCCCCTCCTCGGGGATTGATGCGCGGGCTCGCCCGCCATACCGTCCAGACCGCCGACTCGATCTTCGCGTTTCATCCGGGAAACCCGAAGCAAACCGGGTTTCCACGGGGACGCCGTTCGACAGGATGGTCCCGCCGGACCGATTCACCGCATCCGAAAACACAGCCGCCAATATAACAAAGGGCTTGACAGGGCGGAAATTATTGAACATAGTTCATTTATTACCGGCCCACACGGATGATCGGCCGGGGAAGGATACGATTTTGGTTTCATTGAGAAAAAATGGAGCATTGCGGCATGCAGCACGATTGCGGTTCGGGCTGTTTCTCGCCCTGTGCGGGCTGTTGAGCGACGCGGCGATGGCGAATCAGGCCGCGACCTGGCCGAATGTCGCGCTGCCGACCCTGGGCGGCCGGCAGGTGTGGGCAGACCGCTACCTGTACGGCGGCTGGCGCATTCAGGAAAACGTCCTGACCGGTCACGCGCGCCTGCTGGACCCGCGCGACATCCGCCGCTGCTGGGGTCGATATGACGCCTGTCGTGCCGCGTTCGAGCGCCTTCGCGCTGAGCGCGGCATCGCGCCCCATCGCGAACACCTGGTGCTGCTGGTCCACGGGTTGGGCCGCTCGCGCGCGAGCTTCCGCGGGCTGGAACAGGCCCTGAAGCACGCCGGCTACGACGTGACGGGGATCGGCTACCCCAGCACCCGCCGCGGCCTTGCCGCGAATGCCGATGCCCTGGAGGCGTTGCTTGCCGACCTTGAAGGGGTACGCCGCATAAGTTTCGTGACGCACAGCCTCGGCGGCCTTCTGGTGCGCGAGCTGCTGGCGCGCGACGCCGCCTGGCGCGACCGCATCGCCGTCGAATCGGTGGTGATGATCGCACCGCCGAACCAGGGTTCGGCGATGGCCGACGTGCTGCAATACGTGCCGCCGGTCAACTGGCTGCTGTGGCGCGGCCTGTTCGACGCGACCACGGCGCACGCCGCCGACCTGCCCGTGCCCGACCTGCCCTTCGGCATCGTCGCGGCCGGCCGCGGCCAAGTCGGCTACAACCCCCTGCTGGAAGGCGACGACGACCTCATCGTGCGCGTTGCCGAGACACGCCTGGACGGCGCCACCGACTGGGTTCGGGTGCCCGCGCCGCACGCCGTCGTCATGAACCGGCCGCAGACGATCGCGGCGGTACTGGCCTTCCTCGAGCACAAGCGGTTTTCCTCGCCGGTCGCGGCGCCGCAGGCCGCGCCCTGAGCGCCACACCGCAAATCCGGCCGCGTTTTTCCTTGCCCGGCGGCAGGCCGACCGCCAAGCTGCCGGCATGCCGTCACGTCCCGGCCCCGAACCGCCGCTGATCCGCCCGGCCACCGCCGCCGACGCCGACGCCGTCGCGGCGCTGCACGCGGACAGTTGGCGCGAGGTCTATCGCGGCATTCTGCCGGACTCCTTTCTCGACGGCGCTGTCGACGCGGAACGGCGGCGCCACTGGCGCGCGGTGCTGGCCGACCCGGGTACCGGCTTCGTGCTCGTCGCCCGCCACGGCGGCGTGCCGTCCGGCTTCATCGCGGTGACACGCGGCGGCGAGCCCGGGTACGATGCGGTCATCGACAGCCTGCACGTGGCCGCCCGCTGGCGCGGAAGCGGCCTCGGCCGACGGCTGATGGGATGCGCGGCGAGGCGCCTGCGGGACGAGCATGCGTCGTCGGTTTGCCTGCGCGTCTACGACGCCAATCTCGGGGCAATCCGGTTCTACCGGCGCCTCGGCGGCGAGCCCGACGGCACCGGGATCGACCCGTTCGCCGGCGCCGACATGCCCGACACCCGCATCGGCTGGCGCGACCTTGCGGCATTGTGCGCGGCCTGCGACGACCCAGGCTGACACCGTGCCGACCGTGCGGGCCGGACGGCACGCGCCGTATTTCCCTGCTCTACATATAACCTCGAAATTGGCACGCTTCTTGCAGCCCCAAGTGTGACCCGTCGGTGGGTGGCCCGAACCGGGCAGCGGATCCAATCATTCCGACACGGATTCGGGATCCCAATGGAAACGGCGGCAGAAATGGGGATTGAACGATGAAGAAGTTTTTTGTGATTGTTCCGGCGATCCTTGCGCTCGGCGGTTGCCTGCAGGGCGGCGACAACATTATGGCCGCATGCAGCGACGCCTCGTCGGAGTGCGTACAGGCGGCACTTGCCGACATGGCGACCGCGCCCGACATGGACGTTTCGGTGCCCGGAGAGGCCAACCGCGACGGCCGCGACACCGCACGGTCGCGCGACACGGCCGGTGTCGACGGCCGCTCCGACGCGGGCCCCGACCAGGGCGCGGGTGACAGCGGCGCCAGCGCGGGCGGCGACGATGCCACGGGCGCGGACGACGACGGCAATGGCGGCAACGGCGATAAGGGCAAGAAGGGCAAGGACCGCAACCAGAACGCCATCGACAAGGGCGACAACCGGGACGACAAGGCCCGCAACGCGGACGACGCCCGCCGATAGGTTCTGCGACGGGATGCGGGGTCGCCGGCGCCCTGCGCCCGGCCCCGTCAAGACCGGAATCCGGCAGTGCAAATATTAGCAGAGTGCAATATTAGCGACTTGCAATTTGCCACAGGGGCGGTCCGGCCGGACCGCCCCTGTTCAATGCCGGTGCAACCCGGCGGCGTCGCCGCCGGCGTTCCCGTCACGCGCCGGACCGCAGCGGCGCCGCGCCGTCCGCAGTGTAGCGGTGGGCGACGCTGCGCGGCCATGTTCGCATCATGGCGATGACGGCGACCGGGCCGAGGGCGGCGAGCAGGTGCTTCAACGTGTGGCCGCTGACGGCGCCGCCGAGCAGGGCGAAGATCTCGGCATCGAACAGCTCGGCGATCTTGGCCACGGCGTAGCAGCCGACCGCCCAGGCGATGAAGCGGGCTTTCACGCGCAAGCCGTCGGGGAACAGCCACAGCACCAGAGGGACCGCGACCAGCGGGTAGAACTGCACCAGGAGATAGGCGCGCAGGTCGCCGGCGCCTCGCGCCTCGCCGACGCTCCACGACAGTACGCTGGCGAAGCCGGCGCCGACCAGCAGCGCCAGGATCCAGCCCGATGCCCGGCCGCGGAGGATGCGGTCGGCGATGACGGCGGCGACCAGCCCCATGAAGGCCACGGTCAGGAACACGCGATCCCAGAACAGGGTCTCGGAGTTCGGGTTCCAGTGGTAATAGGCCGAGGCCGGGCCGACCAGCGCCACGCCGACGAAGAACACGGCGTAGGGCAGGCGCACCCGCGCGTCGGCCGGCGGGACCCCGAACCAGCCGAGGAACAGCGCCGCAAGCCCGGCCAGGCCGGCCAGCGCGAACGGCAGGTTGGAGACGACGTCGCCGACCTGCGGAATGCCCATGACCGTGCGCCGGTCGGCGAAGTCGTGATAGGCGGGGTCCTGCGCGACCGGCGGTACGAACAGATAGACCGCGGCGACCGCGGCGACGGTCAGCAGGACGAAGAATACGATGCGCTGGGCGTGCGTCATGATCCGGTCCTCCGTAGCTGCCGATGGATCTCTGCGATCGGGTCACTTTGCACCGCCGTTCGTGAAATGCGAAGCGCGTCGAAATTCCCGCCCCGCGCCGACCGCGGAGGCACGGAATCGGCCTTGACAAGCGGCCCCGCCTGGGCGGACGCTTGCCGTCTGCACGCATGCGAATGCCGGCCCCGTCCGGGGCATGGCGGCGCAGGACGGCGCCGGCCGCGACCGGCCGCCGCAGGATTCCCTGCAACGGGAGAATTGCCACCACGCAACAACAGGGAGGAAGGGTCGATGACCATTCTGTTCAGGGCTCTCGGATGTCTGTCGTGTCTGGCCGTCACGGGCCTGGCGCTCGCCGTGGCGCCGCCGGCGGCACGCGCCATCACGTTCGGCGAGCCGGACTGCCTCGACACTGCGGCCAATGTCGGCTGCCAGCATCCCAACACGGTCAGCCTGTCGGGCTTCCGGCCGCCGCGCGAGGACGAACTCGTTGACGGCGTCAGCTCAGGCCGCTGTTCCGGCAGCCTCCTGGCCAAGGACGACGAGCGTGTCATCATCCTGACCGCGGGCCACTGCGTCTCGTTCTACCTGGGCGGCCTGGACCACGGCACGCTGATCGACGTCGGCGTCTCCTTCGATGCCGAGATCGCGCGCGACATCCC
>CAYFYY010000132.1:0-8447 GCA_964347475.1 uncultured Flavobacteriales bacterium | reverse complement strand
GTCGCGAGGTCTATTCCACGAGCGCCGTCATGGGCAACAACATGATGGGCGGCGATTTCTCCTGGACGTTCATCATCCAGGCGATGCTGGTCGGTTCGCTGTTCCTGATCAGCAACTACTATCTGTGGAGCGGCATGACCCGCATCCCCGGGGCCGAGCGCTACTACAAATTCATCAAGTTCATCCTGTTCGCGCTGATCGTCTCGTTCGCGATCTGGCTGACGCCGCACAACCTGCCGCTCACCGGCCAGGAGGTCGGCGAGATGGGCGGCAGCCAGTATCACCCGACGCTGAAGTTTCTTGGCCTGATGCCGGCGAAGAATGCGGTGGTGAACCTCATCATCATTTCGACATTCTTCAGTTTCCTTCTGTATCGGCGCGGCAACAAGAGCGCGCTGGTGCCGATCAGTCAGCAGGGAAACCTGCCGAAGATCGTCATTCCGCTGGCCGGCCTCGCCGCGATTGCGATCGTTGCTCAGTACGCGGCAAGCATGCTGACGATGGACCCGGGCGACTTGGATCTGCCGGCCGATCGTGCATGGGCCCTGCGGAATATTGGTTATCTCCTGCTCTTCGAATGCGCGACGGCAATCGTCGCCGTTCTGCTGGCGCTATCCGATCGCGGCAAGCTCGCCCAGGGACTGTATCTTGGTGTGACCACCTTCAATGTCGTGATCTATCTCGGCGTCTACGGCTTCGTTGTGATGGAGCAGGCCTCACCGGTTCTGCGCAACGTCGCGGTCGCTCAGTTCCTGCAGCTCATCAGCTGCCTGATCCTGGTAACCGGCATAGACATATTCCTGTTCCGCGGTGCCAAGGAGATAGGCACCCTGCAGTGGGGCAAGATGAGCGTGCGCAGCCAGTATGCGCTGCTGCTGCTGACCTTCATCATCACCATGAATATGGGCCTCATGGGCTTCATCCGCTCCGGCCTGCGCGGCGACTGGCACATCTTCGGCGCGATGCGCGACACCTCGGCCTGGGGATATACGCCAAGCAACGCCACCATGACCGAAATGGTCGGACTGGCGGTGCTGGTGTTCCTGGTCAGCGTAGCCTTCATGTTCTGGCTCGGCGGCATCGCTGCGAAGAAGGAGCAAAACGAAATGAGCACGGCGACAGCGTCCCAGCGAATGCCTGAAAGTCCGGAGGCCGGCCATGTTTAGCGCGGTCGCCAAGGTATTTGCTCTGCTGCTTGTTGTGCTCGGTGCCTTCGTGTGGGTCGGCAACGCGATCACCGATCTGACGGGTGGGGAAAAGATCGTCACCGCGTTCGGTGAAGTGGATATCAGCCCGGAAGGCGGCGAGGAAATCTTTTGGGGCAAGGGCCGCTGCTACACCTGTCACAGCTTGGGCGATCGTGGCAGCGCCGTGCGCTGCCCGAACCTCGGCGTCTTCGGCGAGAAGTTCCCGCTGGCGATCGGCGCGCGCGCGGAGGAGCGCGCGAGGGAGCGCACGGAGAAGACGGGCGAGGATTTCACGACGACCGATTATCTCGTCGAGAGCCTGGCCAAGCCCGACGCCTATCTCGTCGATGGCTACAAAAACGAAATGGCTGTCGTCTATGCACCGCCGATCTCGCTCAATGCCGACGAGATCAAGGCGGTCATTGCCTATCTGCAAAGCCAGGACGGCGAGTTCGACATGGAGACGCTGGAAAACCCGAGCGAGATCTCGGCCGCCTATTTCCGGCGCATCGAAGCCGCCACCGCGGCCGGCGGGGGCGATCCGGGCGAGGGTCAGATCGTCTACGAGGACAACTGCTCCTATTGCCACATCCTCAACGGCGAGGGCGAGGAGGTCGGGCCCGACCTGACCGGTGTCGGCCTGAAGGGGCTTGCCTTCCTCGAGGAGGCGATCCTGAACCCTGCAAAGACGATCACGGACGGCTACGAGACCCGCGTCGTCGTCGAGAACGACGGCCGCCAGACCATTGGCCTTCTGATGCGCGACGATCCGGATGAGATCGACATCGTCAAGGACACCGGCGACATCGTCACGATCGCCCGTGCAGACATTAAGGAAATCACGATCGACAAGACCGTTAGCGTGATGCCCTCGGATATTCCCGAGGCGTTGACGGTCAAGGATTTCCAGGACCTGCTGTCCTACCTGATGCTGCAGAAGCAGGCGCCAACGGAAGAAGGGAGCTGATCCATGGGCAAGTTCAGAATTCCCCCAATTCTGTCGGTCACCCTTACGCTGGTTGTCGTTTACGCGCTGATCAAATGGGGAATCCCCGCCGCCTCGCGCGCGATTACGGCACTGCCCTTCCCACTGCCTGTGCCCGGCACGCTGATGCTGATGTACATGGTGCTGACCCTGATCGCCCTGTTCATGCTGGTGACGTTTTCCGACACCAGTCTCGACGCATTCATGGGGCCGATCTGGCGCTTCCTGCGCGGCGAGTTTGGCAAGGTGCCGCTTGTGTTGGTGCTTGTCGCCGCGCCGCTGCTGATCGGCTGGCAAGTGTATGACGTCAAGCTTCCCACAGAAGAACTGCCGTCGTCTCTGCGCATCCAGCATCCGTCCTCGAACTTCCCGAAGCAGTTCGAGGCGATGAAGAACCCCTTCGCCAACCCGACCGAAGAGGAGGTCCGGGTCTTTGTGGACCAGGCCAGGGCCGGCGAGGTCGAATTCATCCAGCAGGTCCAGGCCGACTTCGAAGCCTGGACGGACGAGTTCGGGGAACATCCATTGGCCGCGATCGCCACCGCGCCGATGAAGACGTTCCTGGCCGAGCTGGAGAGCGACTCCGTCACCCCCGCGGCCGCAAAGGCGGCGCTGATCGAGAAGAACCTGTTCGAGGGCCGCGCGCTCTATGCGATGAATTGCCGGCCGTGCCACGGCGACAGTGTCGCCGGCGACGGCCCCATGGCGGACGGCTTCAAGTTGCGGCCGATCAACTTCACCGACAACGGCACCATCGAGACCATCGTCGAGGGGTATACCTTCTGGCGCGTGGCCAACGGCGGTGTGGGCCTGCCGACCGAGGCGACGCCCTGGGATTCGGCGATGCCGGAGTGGAAGCTCAACCTCACCGAGGAAGAGCGCTGGAAGATCATCATGGCGGAATACGACCTGGCGGAGAAGACACCGCGCATTCCGGAAACGCACTGACGGGGGCTGACGGACGATGCGCACTTGTTCGAATCAACTCCTCAGAGGCGGGCGGCTGGCCGCCGGCGTGATGCTGGTGGGCTTGCTGATCGCCGGAGCGGCCACCCCAACACGCGCCGCCGACGCGCCGAGAAGACCGATGCCTGAGATCACCGACGAACTGGTCGCCGAGGGACAGGACATCTACGTGCGTCGTTGCAGCTTCTGTCACGGACTGCTGGGCGACGGCGAGGGACCCGCCGCACCGTATATGGATCCACGACCACGCGACTTCACGCTGGGCACCTTCAAGTTCCGCACCACGCAGAGCGGCGAATTGCCGCTGCCGGAAGATCTGTTCCGCACGGTCAGCCGGGGGCTGCCGGGCACCGGCATGCAGGCCTTCGACAACGAGCGGATTAAGAACGGGCTGACCGAGCATCAGCGCTGGGCCGTGATCGCGTATATCATGACCTTCGCGCCGGAGTTCGAGGATCCGGATCTCGATCCGCGGGCCACCGGCAAGGTCGTCAGCCTGCCGGCCAATCGGGCGCCCTACAACGAAGAGTCGATCGCCAGGGGGCGCGAGGTGTACGAGCGCGCGAAATGCTGGGAATGCCATGGCAAGACCGGCCGCGGCAATGGCCAGAAGGCGTTCGACCGCAAAGACGACTGGGGTTTCCCGATTCGCATTCGCAACGTGACGCATCCGTGGAAGATCAAAGCTGGCATCGAGGTCGAAGACATTTACATGCGGTTTTCCACCGGTATCAGCGGCACCCCCATGCCGTCCTTCGTGAAGGCGCTGAGCGAGGAGGACCGCTGGTATATGGCAATCTTCATCAAGTCGCTGCAGCATGAATTGACGACGCATCAGGTGCTCAAGGTGCAACGCATTGAAGGCGCCCTGCCGGATTCGCTGGACGATGCGACGTGGGGCCGGGCGGAGCCGATGGATGTGCGGTTGACCGGCCAAGTCGTCGTCGCGCCGCGGTGGCAGAACCCGAGCATCGAGCTGGTCACGATGCGCGCCATCGCCAACGAATCCGAGATCGTCTTCCGGCTCGAATGGGACGATCCGTTCAAAGACACGACCCATGACGCGGACCAGGAGCTGGAAACGAGGGAGATCCGCCAGGTCGGCGGATACAACTCCTATGTCGAGGCCAACGATATGATCCCACGGGCGCTGGAGACCTTCCGCGACTCCGTGGCGCTGCAATTCCCGACCAAAGCGCCAGAAGGCACCAAGAAGCCCCACTTCATGCGCGGAAGCGCATCCGAACCGGTTCAGCTGTGGACCTGGCAGGCGGATACCGACACGTCCGAGGAGGGCATTGCCCGCGGTTGGTCGCGCCCGCCGAAGGCGCAGCAAGAGGATCAGCAACAGATCGCCTCGACCTCTAGATGGGGCGATGGGCGCTGGACCGTCACGATGACCCGGCCGCTGCAAACAGAGGACCGCAATGACGTGCAGTTCGTCGAAGGCCAGTTCATCCCGATGGCGGTCAACGCCTGGGACGGGTCAAACGGTGAACACGGAATCATTATGAGCCTGTCGAGCTGGCACTACGTGCTGCTCGAGGCACCGACGCCGGTGAGCGTTTATGCCTACGCGCTGATCGCTGTCGCATTCACGGGCGGCCTCGGCGCCTGGATGACCCGACTCGCGCGCCGCGGATGACGCACAGACGGCAAGGAAGAAGCTGACAAGGGAATGCTTGCAAGGAGACGAACATGACTCGATCAGCGACAGCGACGCTGCTGGCGGCGATGGTCTTGGCCTTAGCATCCGGAACGGCCGGCGCCGACGCGGGCGCCGGCGAGGAGGCCTTCAAGGCCCAGGACTGCGTGGCTTGCCATTACACCGACGGTCCGGCGAAGGAAAAGACCATCGACGATCAGCTGGCCAAGAAGGGTCCCGAGCTCTGGTACGCCGGCAGCAAGTTCCAGAAGGACTGGCTGCAGGCCTGGCTGCAGAACCCGCAGCCGATCCGTCCGATGAAGTACAATTCGCTGACGGAAGAAAATCCCGGCGACCATCCCAAGCTCGGCGACGGCGACGCCGCCAACGTCGCGGATTTCCTGATGTCGCTGACGTCCGACGCGGTCCAGGCCGGCGTCGTCAAGCCGAAGAACAACCCCAAGGGGCGGCTGATCTTCACCAAGAAGATGCCCTGCAGCGGCTGCCACCAGTACGAGGGCAGGAAGGGCGTTGCCGGTGGCCGCATGGGCCCGAGCCTGGTCGGCGCCGGCAAGCGGCTGAACCCCGACTGGATCTATGCCTATCTGCTCAAACCCGACGTGTTCAAGCCGGTGAAGATGATGCCCGTCTTTGTGGGCGTTCTTCGCGAGAATGACATGGAGAATGTCGCGTCCTACGTGGCGAACTTCGATTGAACGTGCGCAAGGAGAACCGGACATGACCAGACTCACCGCAATTGCAGCCATCTTCGCCTGCCTCGGTTTCGTCACCGGGCCCGCCACCGCCGCGGCGGATGCCGAGAAGGTCTATAAGTTCTACTGCGCCCAGTGCCACGGGTTGGAGGGCAAGGGCGACGGCCCCAACGTGACCAAGGATTTTCCCGTCAGCCCGCGCAATTTCACCAGCGCGGCCGAGATGAACAAGCTCTCCGATGCCGATCTGCGCAACGTCATCCTCGACGGCGGGCCAGCGGTCAGCAAGTCGCCGATGATGCCGCCCTGGGGCAAGACCCTGGGCGACGAGGAAGTGGATGCGCTGATCGGCCATCTGCGCAAGCTGTGCGCCTGCGAGGGCAAGAAAGGATAGCGGACAAGCCGGACACACCTGGGGCTCCGCGAGCCCCCTTGTGACTGTGGTGACGTCCTAAAATACGAAGAAGTAAAGGATGAGAACTATCACGATGGCGTTAATAACACCTCCGGCAATGATTACACCATTCGCGATGTTTTTCTTCGAGAACTTCATGACAGTAAGACTACAGGCTGCACGCAATCAAGTCAATCCGACGGATCATCAGAGCAGACGGGACAGAACGCCATGAACGCCAATACGCCGGACAAGGATGGCCGTGGCTGGGCCGGCCCGGCTCTATTCGGTGCCGTCGCGGTCGCACTTGCGGTTCTGTTCTGGTGGTTTCTTTTCACGTGACCGAGGCGCCGGGAGACAGAATCATGAGAGATTACGTCATACCCTTCGCCGTGGCCTTTCTGGCCTTCGCGCTCGCCTTCCTTGCGGTGGACTATGCGATCATGCACGCGCAGGGTCTGACGGTGATCTATTCGCCATAGGCGCGGAATCGGGCAAGGGACGGGCATATGGTGAAGACCTCTCGATACCTCGTTGCGGGCATCGCGCTCCTCGCCGCGGTGGCGGGTCTCTCAGCCCTGGGGAGCACGGACGCGTTGGCGCAGACCGAACCGGTTGCCGAGGCGGTCGCTCTAGGCACGGTCGTACCGCCGCAGCTCACAGAGGCGGACTATCCGCAGATCGCCGGCGTTAACAGCCGCGTCGCCGTGTGGCTGTTCGCGCAGCTGCACCTGTGGTTCGCCGCCTTCGTCCTGGCGGTGCCGATCTTCGTCTTCATCATTGAGGCGATTGGCATGGCGACTCGCGATCGGCGCTACGACGACATGGCCTATGAGTTCATCAAGATCAGCATCACGGCCTATTCGCTGACCGCCATTCTGGGCGGCCTGCTGGCGATCTCGCTGATGGTCTTCTACCCCGATCTGATGAGCTACCTGGCCGGCATCTTCAAGGAGTCGATGTTCTATTACGCGCTGCTGTTTTTCGTCGAGAGCGCGTGCCTTTATCTCTACTACTACGGCTGGCACTGGCTGCAGGGCGGATTCCGCAAATGGGTGCATCTGACGCTCGGCCTGCTGCTCAACGCAGCTGGCACGATGCTGATGTTCCTCGCCAACGCCTGGCTCACCTTCATGATGAGCCCCGCCGGTGTCGACGCTGCCGGTGTGTTCACCGGCGAGTCCTGGACCGCCGTCCACAACTTCCTTTGGAACCCGATCAACCTGCATCGGGTGATCGCCAACGTCGCCTTCGGCGGCTCCATCGTCGGCGCCTATGCGGCCTACAAGTTCCTCAGCGCGACCAGATCCGAGGAACGCGCCCATTACGACTGGATGGGTTACACCGCCAACTTCATCGCCATCTCGGCCCTCTTGCCCCTGCCGTTCGCGGGCTATTACCTGGCCGCCGAGATCTATGCCTACAGCCAGCAGATGGGCATCACCCTGATGGGCGGCATCTTCGCCTGGCTGTTCATTATCCAGGCGGTGCTGATCGGCACCCTGTTCCTGGCCGCAAACTATTACCTGTGGTGCGGCATGGGACGCAGCGATGGCGCCCACCGCTACAACCCCTACGTCAAATACCTTGCGATCGTCATCGTGGCCTCGTTCCTGGTCTGGTTTACCCCGCACACGCTGGTTCTGACCAACGAGGAGCTGAAGGCGCTGGGCGGGCCGTACCACAAATATCTCGGCCCGCTGGGCATCATGCCGGCCAAGAACACCGCGGTAAACCTGATGATCCTGACCACAGCGGTCAGTTTCCTCATCTACCGGCGCGCCAACAAGGTCGCGACCGTTTCCTGGGCCAAGGCGGGGAATGCGGTGCAGGTAGCGCTGTTCAGCGCCGGCATCATCAACATCTTCATTCTCGGGATCTACCACGGCTACTTCACAAACACCGTTTACAAGGTCGCTGCCTCGATCCCGCAGGTGATCACGACGCTGATCATCATCGTCGTCAGCACCGCGCTCGATTACGCGATCTACCGCAAGTCGACACCTGTAGGGCCGGTGCACTGGGGCCGAGTGCCGGGTCGCGCACAGTATGCGCTGTTCCTGCTGGCCGTGGCCTTCACTTGGCTGATGGGGCTCATGGGATACATCCGCTCGGGCATCCGCCAGCACTGGCATGTCGTCGATATCGTGCGCGATAACTCGCCGGACGCCTTTACACCGACTCTCGGTTATGCGGCGAACGTCGTCTCGATGGGCACCGTGCTGTTCATGGCGTTGGTCATCTTCGTGTTTTGGATCGCGACGCTCGGCGGGCGCAAGACCGATGCCGCGGGATATTGGCGGGCCGCGCCGGCGGGGGCCTGAAGAAATGACCGATTTCCTAAAAGTCATTGCCTTCAGCGTGGTGACCATCGCCTTTTTCGCCGCCTACTCGAACTACGGCATCCCGGTGATTATGCCGGCGCCGCCGCCCATGGAGGAGCATATCGACCTCGGCGAGATGACCATGGAGCAGTATGTCGCGCTGGGTCGCAGGATCGTTGAGGGCAAGGGCACCTGCACGCTCTGCCACAACGAGCTCGGCCGCGCGCCGCTGC
>CAYFYY010000131.1:847-8786 GCA_964347475.1 uncultured Flavobacteriales bacterium | reverse complement strand
AGCACAACGATGCGTTCCCGGGCTCGCACCCGCTCTCGGTCGGCCCGCTCGGCTACAACGGCTCGAAGGCGGCGATGGAGCTGATCGCCAGGGCCGACGTGGTGCTGTGCCTCGGCACGCGGCTGAACCCGTTCTCGACCCTGCCGGGCTACGGCATCGACTACTGGCCGAAGGACGCACGAGTGATCCAGGTCGACGTCAATGCCGACCGCATCGGCCTGACCAAGAACGTCGCCGTCGCCATCCAGGGCGACGCAAGGCTGGTCGCCGAGCGCCTGCTCGCCAAGCTGTCCGCCGATGCCGGCAAGTCCGGCCGCGAGGAGCGCAAGGCGCTGATCCACCAGACGCGCTCCGCCTGGCAGCAGCAGCTCGCGTCGATGGACCACGAGGACGACGACCCGGGCACCACCTGGAACGAGCGCGCGCGTAAGCGCGAGCCGGAGAGGATGTCGCCGCGCATGGCGTGGCGCGCGATCCAGGCGGCGCTGCCCAAGGACTTCATCATGTCGTCCGACATCGGCAACAACTGCGCCATCGGCAACGCCTATCCGACGTTCGAGAACGGCCGCCGCTATCTCGCGCCGGGCCTGTTCGGGCCCTGCGGCTACGGCTTCCCGTCGATCCTCGGCGCCAAGATCGCGTGCCCGGATCTGCCGGTCATCGGCTTTGCCGGCGACGGCGCCTTCGGCATCTCGATGAACGAGATGACCGCGTGCGGGCGCGACGGGTGGCCGGCGATCACCATGGTGATCTTCCGCAACTACCAGTGGGGCGCGGAAAAGCGCAACACGACGCTGTGGTATGCCGACAACTTCGTCGGCACCGAGCTCGACCTCGACGTCGAGTACGCGAAGATCGCCGAGGCCTGCGGCGTCAGGGGCGTGCAGGTGGCGACGATGGAGCAGCTGACCGAGGCGTTGAAGACGGCGATCGACGCGCAGATGAAGAACAAGGAGACGGTCTTCATCGAGGCGCTCATCAACCAGGAGCTGGGCGAGCCGTTCCGCCGCGACGCCATGAAGGCGCCGACCGTGGTCGCCGGGATCGACCCCGCCGACATGCGGCCGCAGCAGCCGGCGTAGTGCGAGCGCTTCCGATCGGCAACGGCAAGAGGACCCGAAGGTCCGCCTTTTTCTCTCGACACAGCGGCCATCGCCGGCCGCGGTGACCGGGCCGAGAGTGTGATATCAGGTATGTTGGCGCGGGTTGGAGTGGCGCGACCTCATACTCCGAGACGCGGCTACGCCGCTCCTCAGCATGAGGCTCGACCATCTGTGTCCTCATGCTGAGGAGGGCCGCCGCGCCGAGCAGACGCCGTCAGGCGGCGTGTGCGAGCCGCGAAAAGGCGGCCCGTCTTGAAGTATGAGGTCGCGCCGCCGGCCGGACTCGATTCCACTTGAACGGACAAAGCGCCAGGATTTGGTTCGCCGGGGCCGGTGTGGTATGCGGGATGGCGGCGTGATCAGGGTGGAGAACGGTATGCGGCTGACGGACCACGAAGAGGCCATGCTGGCCGGCGCGTTCGGCGCGCCGCGCCAACGCGCGCTGCAGCAGCAGATGACCGTGGGCCGGTTCTTCGATGCCGGGGACTTCGTCGAGATCAGCCAGGTCCACCTGATGGCGGACACCGAATCGCTCGGCGAGGCCGGCGTCGCCTGGCTCGAGGAGCTGGCCGTGTTCCCGGACGAAGAGCGCCGCGTCCGCGTGCCGACAGTGACCGACCCGCGCGGCATCGACTTCGACGCCTACAGGCGGCTCCGGCAGCTCGACTCTTGGGCGGCGCTGGAGCGGCGGGCCATCGACGCCTTCGTTGCCATGGGCGTGCTGATGACCGACACCTGCATCAACTACCAGACCATCCTTCCGCCCGCTTATCGCGAGCATATCGCCTTCGGCGACACCGGCTCGACGATCTATGCCAACAGCGTGCTCGGCGCGCGCAGCAACTTCGAGGGCGGCCCGGCGGCGCTGGCGGCGGCGCTGACCGGCCGGGCGCCGCGCTACGGCTGCCATCTCGACGGCGGACGGCGCGGCACGCACCGCTTCGTCGTCAGGGACCGCCCCGCAACGTTGAGCGACTGGGGCGCGCTGGGCGGGGTCGTCGGGCGCGCCTGCGGGTCGTACTGGACCGTGCCGGTGCTCGAGGGCATCGACGGCACGCCGACCTCCGACGAGCTCAAGCATTTCGGCGCGGCGCTGGCGAGCTACGGGTCGGTCCCGCTGTTCCACATGGTGGGCGTGACGCCCGAGGCGCGGCGGCTGGGCGACGTGTTCGACGGCCGGATGCCCGATCCGGTTACGCTCACCCGCGCCGACATGGAGGATTTCTATGCGGGGTTCGGGCTGCACGAGGACGGCGTCGACGTCGTTGTGTTCGCGGCGCCCCAGCAGTCGCTGGTCGAGATGCAGCAGATCGCCCGGCTGCTCGACGGTCGCACGGTCAGCGACCGGACCACGCTGATCGCCGCGACCTCGCCGGAGGTCAAGTCGGCCTGCGACCGCATGGGTCTCACCGCGACCATCGAGGCGGCCGGCGGCATCGTGCTGAAGGGCGTGTGCTTCTACCAGATGTACGCGCGCGAGACCGGCGAGGCGAACGGCTGGAAGCGCCTGCTGACGAACTCGGCGAAGCTGGTCAACATCATCGCCGGCTACGGCTACGAGCCGGTGCTGGCGCCGCTGGAGCGCTGCATCGATGCGGCGTGCAGCGGCCGGATGACGCGATGAGCGGACGCGTCATCCGGGGCCATGTCGGCATCGGGCCGGCGGTGACCGGCATCGCGCTGGTCGCGCAGGACGATTTCAGCGCCCGCTACGACCTCGACCGCATCGCCGGGGTGTTCTCGCGCCCGGCCCACAAGCTGTGCGGCGAGTCTTACGTCGGCCGGATCCTGGTGCTGAACACCGCGAAGGGCGGGGTCGCGACGGCCTGGATGCTGCACGAGATGAAGGCGCGCAACATGGCGCCGGCGGCACTGCTGCTGAACGCGGCGAACCCGATCATGGCGCAGGGCGCGGCGCTGGCCGAACTCGCCTTCATGGACCGGTTCGAGACCGACATCACCGCCGCGCTGCGCACCGGCGACGAGGTTTCGGTCGATCCGGCGGCAGGAACCGTGACCGTCCTGGGTTGAGCGCCGGGACAGGAGGGATATCATGCTCAGCAGGCTGCCGTTCGAGTTTCCGGCCTATCTGCGCGACCTCGCGGGACCGCACCGCCGGGTCCCGATGGCGGTCGCCGGGGCCGGCCATCCCTTGGTGATGGACAGCGCGCGGCGGGCCGCGGAGGCCGGTTTCATCGAGCCGGTCCTGGTCGGCGACCCGGACGCGATCGCGGCGCTTGCGGCCGAGATCGGCTGGGATCTCGCCGCGGTGCGGGTCATTGCCGCCGGCGACGAGCGGCGCTCCTGCGAGACGGCGGGGGCGCTGGCCCGCGGCGGCGAGGCGGCGGCGATCATGAAGGGGCACGTGCACACGGACGCGCTGATGCGGGCGCTGCTGGCCCGCGAGGCCGGGCTGCGGACCGACCGGCGGGTCAGCCATATCTTCCACATGACCGTGCCGGGCCGCGACCGGGTGCTGCACATCACCGATGCCGCGGTAAACATCCAGCCCGACGTGGCCGCGAAGCTCGACATCGTGCGCAACGCCGTCGAGCTGGCGCACGGCCTCGGGCTGGCCGTACCGAGGGTGGCGCTGCTGTCCGGCGCCGAGACGGTGAACCCGTCCATGCCGTCCAGCGTCGAGGCGGCCGAGGTGGTGCGCGCCGCCGCCAACGGCGGGATCGCGGGGGCCGTCGTCGACGGCCCGTTCGGATTCGACAACGCGGTGTCGCCGGAGGCCGCGCGGCTGAAGGGCATCGACAGCCCGGTCGCCGGTGCCGCCGATATCCTGGTGGTGCCCAACCTCGAGGCCGGCAACTTCCTGTTCAAGCAGATGGTGTATTTCATGAGCGCCACCGCGGCGGGCATCGTCATGGGTGCGAAGGTGCCGGTCGTGCTGACGTCGCGCGCCGACCCGCCGGAGGCGCGGCTTGCGGCGGCGGCCATCGCCGCGGTGGTCGCCCCGAAGTAGCGGCGGCACGGGCCAGGGCACGACACCGCCATACCTCTTTAGCTAATCTTAACAGGTTCCTGCGCATTCTCGGCGGACGTACTTACCTGCCCGATGAGCTCTGAAAGGAACCTGGAAGAGATGCGCAAGATACTCGTGTTACTACCGATTTTGACCGGTCTGCTGCTGGCGGGTGCGCCGGCACGGGCCGACGGGATCGCCGTCGGGGCGGGGGTCAGCAGCCTGGGCTACGGTGTCCATGTCTCGACCGAAATCAACAGTTTCCTGGTCGTTCGCCTGAACGGCAATCTCGGCGATTTCGACGTGCCCGATTTCGGACTGTTGGGGGAGAACCTCGGCGGCATCAACTACGACATCGACGCCAAGATGCGGTCGATCGGCTTGCTCGCCGATTTCCACCCCCTTGGCCTGTCGCCGATCGGCGGCGGCTTCGTGATGTCGGCCGGCCTGTACTATAACCAGAACGAGTTCGACTTCACCGCCAGCGTTCCGGCGGGGACCCAGGTCGGCGGGGCCACGCTTCCCTCGGATGCGACCATCATCTCAAACATGACGTTCGACAAGCAGTATGCGCCCTATGTCGGTCTGGGATATGACGGCACGTTCCAGGGCATGTTGCCTGTGAGTTTCTTCGTTACTGCCGGCGTGTTGTTCCAGGGCGGTCCCAGCGTCGCGCTGACCGAATCCAGCGGAACCATCCCGCAAGGTGATCTCGATGCCGAAGCACGGCAGATGGAGGCCGATGCCCAGGACTTCGAGTATTACCCGGTGATGGCGGTCGGCCTGACGGTCAGCTTCTGAGCGCGGCGACGGCCGCGCCGGCATTGGAATGGGGCGGCCTCGTGCCGCCCTGTTTGCTGCAACGCATTATATTCGGCAACGAGTTGCGTCTTGCGATCGGATTCGAATTTCCAGCCCGAAGCTGGTACGTGGAATACCATACACCGAAACGAAAAATCAGCGTTCGCGAATCAGAAGAAAAATTGTGCAATGCAATAAAAGTACCCTTGACATGGGCAACCGGGACGCGTAAATGTTGCAGCGCAATATCAGCGATCGCACGCCGCTTGACCCCGGCGCGAGAGCTGCAGTCATCCGGCGACCATGTCGCCGCCACAGGACCAGAGGATTTGAGGCAATGAGCACCCAGACCAAGACCACCAAGACCGCGCCGAAGCGCTCGGCGCCGGTCGCACCGAAGCCAAAGCCCGAGACCGTCGAGCAGGTCGCCGAGACCGTCGAGCAGGTCGCCGAGACCGTCGAACAGGTCGCCCAGACCGCTACCGAACAGGTCGCCCAGACGGCAACCGAGCAGGTCGAAAAGGCGACGGCCGCCGTAACCCAGAGCTATGGCGATTTCGCCACGTTCCAGACGGAGGCGTTCGCCGCGCTGGTGCGGTCGGGCGAGATCCTTGCCAAGGGCGCCGAGGCGCTGAGCAGGGAGTACTTCACGTACGCGCAGCACACCGCGGAGGCCAACAGCGAAGCCGCGAAGGCGCTGCTCGCCGCCAAGTCCGTCAACGAGTTCGTTCAGCTGCAGAGCGATTTCTTCCGCGTCAGCCTGGACAAGTCGGTCGACGAGGGCAGCAAGCTTTCCGAGATGTCCTTCAAGATCGCAACCGAAGCGTTCGAGCCGCTGCAGAAGCAGATGACGGCCGCGGTCGAAGCAGGGATGAAGCCGCTGTCGGTGTGACCGCCGCGCACGTTTAAAGGCGTTGCATGGAATTCGGCCCGGCACGACGCCGGGCCGTTTTCATTCGGCGGCGCCGTGCCCGGGTTTGCGGCAGTCGAAGATAAGCGTCTTGTTGATGCGCCAGCGGCGCCGGCGGTGACGCGACAGCTTTTCGCTGTGCACCAGGCGCACGCGGAAACCGGCGTCGCGCAGGCGGCCCGGGTAGTCGGCGCCGCAGATTCGCACGTGGTACGGGTGGCCGAAGGCTTCGTGCCGGCCGGCGGCGCTGTCGATCGCCGGATCCTCGAACGTCTCGGCGCGTTTCATGTCGATCGGCACCATGACCGCGGCGCGGCCGCCCGGGCCGAGCACCCGGTGCAGCTCGGCCATCGCGGCGCGATCGTCGCCGACATGCTCCAGCACGTGGCTGCAGATCGCGAAATCGAAGGCGCCCGTGGCGAAGGGCAGGGCGGTCAGGTCGGCGGCGGAGTCGGCGGCGGGATCGAACAGGTCGACCGACACGTAGCGCAGACCCGGGCTCGCGGTCAGCGCATCGCGCAGACACGGTTCCGGTGCGACATGGAGCACCCGGGCGCGGCGGCGCGGCAGCCTGCAGGTATCCCGCAGAAACAGCCAGAGGAAGCGATGGCGCTCCAGCGACCCGCAACCCGGGCAGAGCGCGTGGCGCCGCCGGCCGAGGCCGAATGGCAGAAAGGTACGATAGCGCCCGCCGCAGACCGGGCAGTGGAACATGCCGGCGGGAACGGCGTTCGCAGAGCGGCCGCCGGTTCGGCGAACGGTCCCGTATACGGTCGCCGCCGGCGCGTTCGTTCGATGCACAGCAGCCAGTCGCCGATGCAGTTCTTCAAGCAATTGCCCGCCGCGGCGTGCCGCCCCCTTTTCTGCGTGCCATGGAATCCAATATAATCTGAGTACCGGCAACGTATAGGCTTCGACAGGAACCGACCAGCTCGCGCCATGGCCAACAGAGATCAGGACAACGGCAACGGGACCAGCACGGGCATCGTCGTCAAGGCCAAGCCGAAGACGAAGAAGCCGTCAATGTATAAGGTTTTGTTACTCAATGACGACTACACGCCGATGGAGTTCGTCGTTCATATCCTTGAAAGGTTTTTCGGTAAGAGTAACGAAGAGGCGACTCGTATCATGCTGCATGTGCATCGCCGGGGTGTCGGCGTTTGCGGCGTCTACACCTACGAGATCGCCGAGACCAAGGTGAAGCAGGTGATGGATTTTTCCCAGCGACACCAGCACCCGCTTCAATGCACGCTTGAGAAGGAATGACAGCTGTGCCATCGCGTAATCTCGAGGACACCATCCATCGCGCCATCGACTTCGCCAGCGAGCGACGGCACGAGTTCGTGACGCTTGAACATCTCCTGCTGGCCCTGGCGGAGGATCAGGACGCGATTGCGGTGTTGCGCGCCTGCGACGTCGATTTGGACAAGCTCCGCGAAGACCTCGCCAACTATCTGGACAACGATCTCGACTATCTGGTCAGCGATTCGATGTCGGACCCGCGCCCGACGGAGGGATTCAACCGGGCCCTGCAGCGGGCCATGATCCATGTCCAGTCGTCGGGCCGCGAAGAGGTCACCGGGGCCAACGTGCTGGTGGCCATCTTCTCGGAGCGTGAGAGCCACGCGGTGTATTTCCTGCAGGAGCAGGACATGACCCGGTTCGATGCCGTCAACTATATCAGCCACGGCATCGCCAAGGTGCCCGGCCTCAGCGAGACCCGCGGCGTCGAGGGGACGGACGAGGACGCCGGCAACGAGCGGGTGAACCGCAAGGGGACCGAGGCGCTGGACGCCTACTGCGTCGACTTGAACCGCAAGGCGGCCAGGGGCCGGATCGATCCCTTGATCGGCCGGCAGGACGAGGTCGAGCGGACGATCCAGGTGCTGTGCCGCCGCCAGAAGAACAATCCCCTCTATGTCGGCGATCCCGGCGTCGGCAAGACCGCGATCGCCGAGGGCCTGGCGCGCCGCATCGTCAATGGGGAGGTGCCCGACGTGCTGAAGGGCGCCACGATCTTCGCCCTCGACATGGGAGCGCTGCTCGCCGGCACGCGCTACCGCGGCGATTTCGAGGAGCGGCTCAAGGCCGTGCTGCGCGAGCTCGACGACATCGAGGGCGCGGTCCTGTTCATCGACGAAATCCACACGGTGA
>CAYFYY010000131.1:0-751 GCA_964347475.1 uncultured Flavobacteriales bacterium | reverse complement strand
CAACCACTTCGAGAAGGATCGGGCGCTGGTGCGCCGGGTCCAGAAGATCGACGGGGCGGAGCCGACAGTCGCGGATTCGGTGAAGATCCTCAAGGGCCTGAAGCCGTATTACGAGAAACACCACAACGTGCGCTATACGGCGGACGCGATCCGCGCCTCGGTCGAGCTGTCGGCGCGCTACATCCACGACCGCAAGCTGCCGGACAAGGCGATCGATGTGATCGACGAGGTCGGCGCGGCGCAGATGCTGCTGCCGGAGTCGCGGCGCAAGAAGACGATCTCGGTCAAGGATGTCGAGGCGGTGGTCGCGAAGATCGCCCGTATCCCGCCGAAATCGGTGTCCAAGGACGACACCAAGGCGCTGCAGACTCTCGAGCGCGACCTGAAGACCGTCGTGTTCGGCCAGGACAAGGCGATCGGCGCCCTGTCCAGCGCCATCAAGTTGGCCCGCGCCGGCCTGCGCGAGCCGGAGAAGCCGATCGGCTGCTATCTGTTCTCGGGCCCGACCGGCGTCGGCAAGACCGAGGTCTCGCGGCAGCTTGCCCGCATCATGGGCATCGAGCTGCACCGTTTCGACATGTCCGAATACATGGAGCGCCACAGCGTCAGCCGGCTGATCGGGGCGCCGCCGGGCTATGTCGGCTTCGACCAGGGCGGCCTGATGACCGACGCCATCGACCAGCATCCGCACGCGGTGCTGCTGCTGGATGAGATCGAAAAGGCGCACCCGGACCTGTTCAACATACTGCTG
>CAYFYY010000130.1:0-8860 GCA_964347475.1 uncultured Flavobacteriales bacterium | reverse complement strand
CAGCACCTCGGCCCGGCCCGCCTCGGTGGTGACGTCGCAGGCGACGGGCGTGACCATAACGCCGGTCTCATCGCGGATCTCCGCCGCCGTCGCCTCCAGCGCCTCGGCACTGCGCGAATTGATCACCACGTCGACGCCCTCGCGCGCGAGCGCCAGCGCGCAGGCCCGGCCCAGCCCCTTCGAGGAGGCGCAGACGATCGCCTTCCTGCCCTTCAGTCCCAGATCCATGACGTCCTTCTCCGTTGTCTCATTGTCGTCTCATCGGTCCTCGAGCCGGCGCAGCACCTCGCCGGCCAGCTTCACGGTGATCCTTCGTCTCTCGGCCAGCGCCGCCTTATCCAGCGCCGCCACCACGCGCTGCGCCGCGGCGAACGAGCGCTCCATGCGGGCCAGCAGGAAGGTGACGACGGCGGGCTCCACCGCGAGCTGCCGGTCGGCGAAGTGCTTGACCAGGACGGCGCCGATCACGGCGTCGTCGGGCGCGCCGACGGCAACGCTCATCGCCGCGGCGAGCCGCGATGCGAGGTCCGGCAGCGCGATCCCCCAGCCAGCGGGCGCGGCCCGCGCGGTGAGCAGCAGGTGGCCACCCGCCTCGGCGAGAACGTTATGCAGATGCAGCAGCGCGCGCTCCTCGACGCCGCGGTCGACATCCTCGACGACGGCGGCGCGCGCCGATCCCAGCAGCGCCGGCACGGCGTCGACGGTGAGCGCCCGCCGGTCGACCGAAACGGCGCCGCTCTGCGCCCGCCAGACGTGCGTGAGGTGGGTCTTGCCGCAGCCTTCCGGCCCGTGCAGCACCAGCGCCGGGCCGGGCCAGCCGGGCCAGCGGTCGAGCAGCGCCACGGCGTCGCGGTTGCCCGGCGCCACCAGGAAATCGGCGGCGCCCATGGCCGGCCGGTGCGGCAGGTCGAGGGGGAGCTGGGCCGGCGCGCTCACGACCCGCCGTTCCCCTTGTCCTTGCCGGACTTGGACCCCTCCGGTGCGTCGTGCAGGTAGAGCGGGCTGTCCAGGTAGTGGTCCACGGCGAAGCGGATCAGCACGCCGATCACCGCGGCGACCGGCACCGCCAGCAGGACCCCGACGAAGCCGAACAGGGCGCCGCCCGCGAGCAGCGCGAAGATGACCCACACGGGATGCAGGCCGATCCGCTCGCCGACCAGATTGGGGGTCACGAAATTGCCCTCGATGAACTGGCCAACCAGGAAGACGGCCGCGACCAGCCCGATCGAGAGCGGATCGCCGAACTGCACGACGGCCACGACGATGCCAACCGCGAAACCGATGAGCATCCCGAAATACGGGACGAACGAGACGAGGCCGGTGCCGAACCCGATCACGAACCCGGATTCCAGCCCGACGAGGGTAAGCCCGATGCCATAGAACAGGCCCAGCAGCAGGCAGACCGTCACCTGGCCCCGCACGAAACCGGCCAGGATCTCGTCGATCTTGCACATCTGCTCGCGAATCGTATCGGCATGAGCGCGCGGCAGCCAGCCGTCGACCTTGGCCACCAGTCGGTCCCAGTCGCGCAGCAGGTAGAACGAGACGATCGGCGTGATGACCAGCAGCGATATCAGGTTGAAAACAGCTTCGATGCTGGTGAGCAGGCCGCCGAGCATCCGCCCGACCCAGCGGATGGCGTCGCCGCCGTGATCGCTCAGCACGCTGCGCAGTTGCGCGATGCCCTCCTCGCCGATCAGCGGCTCGAGACTGGCGATCAGCGGCACCAACTTGCCCCGGATCGTCGCGAGATAGCCCGGGAATTTCTGCACCAGGTCGACCAGCTGGCTGTACACCAGCGGCACGACCACAACGAGGGTGAGCGCCACGGCCAGAAAGAAGAGAACGCTTATGGTGACCGTCGCCAGCGTGCGTGAGGCGCCCCGCCGTTCCAGCCAGTCACAGGCCGGGTCGAGGAAATAGGCGACCGCCATGCCGGCGACGAACGGCAGCATGACGCCGCGCAGCAGGTAGAACACGCCGATGAAGGCGGCGAGGCCGATGCCCCAGGACCAGGCGCGCTGCTGGGCCGTCATTCCGCGTCTCCCGGCTCGCCGGTGACGGACCCGGTCCGCATGCGCCACAGATAGGCGCTGCCCGACACCAGCGTCGTCACCGCGACGGCATAGACGAGGATGTCGCGGCCGATGCCCATCTGCGGCCAGCCGAGGCCGAGCTGGGCCATGACCAGGCCCGCCAGGATGATCTGCAGGCTGGTGTTGAGCTTGCTGATCAGCAGCGGCCGCATCGCCGCGGTGCGATCGCTGCGGACGACCAGCAGCGAGCCCGCGAGCAGCGCCGCGTCGCGGGCGATCACCAGCACGACCAGCCAAACCGGGATATGACCGCCGCGCCCGAGCAGCAGGTAGATCGCGATGAGCAGCATCTTGTCGGCCAGCGGATCGAGATAGCTGCCGAGCACGCTCTTGGCGTTGAGCCGCTTGGCAAGATAGCCGTCGACGGCGTCGGACACGCCGGCGGCGATGAAGATCCAGAACGCAACCGCCATGCGGTCGGCGAGGATCAGCCAGACCACCACGGGGACCGCGACCAGCCGGGCCAGGCTGATGAGGTTCGGGAGAGCCTTCAAAGGGAAGCTCACGGGTTGTGTCCCCGGGGTCGCTGCCGCGATGCCGTCAACGCCGGCCGGTCGGGCGCAGCACCCACAGCGGGCTCTCGGGCGAGAACACGAGTTCCAGCCCCTGCAGCGCCAGCGCGGACCGCAGCTGCTCGGTGGTGCCGACATACACGAGGTCGACTTCGGCCTCGGCGCGGGTCATGCGCGCGACCGAGACGTCTTGGATACGCGCCATCGCTCCCAGGCGGTCGCGGATTTCGATCCAGTCGCCGAGTCCCTCGATCGGCACGAGGACGGAGATGCGTTCTTCCTGGGTGAAGTCGAGCATGTTCTCGTCCTTCCAGCCCGCCTCGAGGTCGCGCAGCAGCTCGGCGACCACCTGGTTGAGGAAGGTCTGCAGGCTCCCGGTGCCGGAATACCGTCGCTCAATCGTCCGCCCGTCGTAGCCGCCGCCGGTGAACCTCAGCGTCACGTCGACCAGCCGGCCTGAGGTGCCCGAGCGGCCGATCGACGCGATCGCCACCATGGTGCCGGCCGCCTGGTAGCGGCTGGCGATCTCCTCCAGCCCCACCGGATCGCCGGCCAGCGCATAGTTGACGTTGACCGCCGCGACGTCCGACAGGTCGCCGATCGGCATGACCAGCGAGAACAGCCCCGGCTGCGGCAGCTGTCCTTCCCACGCCTCGCGCCAGGGGTTGGGGTCGTCCCACAGGCGGCGCGCCGTGCCGATGTCGATCACCGGCAGGACGACGATCGGCTGGCTGCGCGTCATGGCGAAGGGAATGCGCTGCGATTTCAAGACCTCGGCGACCTTCATCGGCTCGAAGCGGACCGAGAGGGTGGCGATGTAGCGCCCGCCGCCGAACTTCTCGTCGGCGATGTCGTAGTCGCGGACCATGGCGATCAGCATGTCCAAGGTGACCTCCGGCAGGCGCACGATGTCGTCGGGGGAAACCAGCCGCCGGAACACGATCTGCAGCGCTTCCTGCTGCGCCTCGGCGATGCCCTCCTGCTTGGCCTGCAGCTCGTCGGCGGCACGCGCATCGATCTGCAGGCCGGTCACCTCGAACAGGTCCTGGGCACGGGCGCCGCCGCACAACACCGCGGCGACGGCCAGGACCGCGAGGCCGGTGTGCGCAAGTCGTCCCACTCTCGTTCTATCGGTCATTGCAAACCATACCGGATCAAGTATCTTTGGCGCCCGTTTATACTAGCTCGGCAGCGAGGATACCATAACAACCGAAACGCCTCCCAAGGGCCTGGATTATCGCGCCGCGGGCGTCGACATCGATGCCGGCGAGGCCCTCGTGAAGGCGATCGGCCCGCTCGCCCGCAGCACGATGCGACCAGGCGCCGACGCCGCACTCGGCGGATTCGGGGGACTGTTCGACCCGACCGCCGCCGGCTATCGCGACCCGATCCTGGTGGCTGCGACCGACGGCGTCGGCACCAAGCTCAAGGTCGCACTGGCCGTGGGCCGCCATGACACCGTGGGAATCGACCTCGTTGCCATGTGCGTCAACGACCTCGTCGTACAGGGCGCCGAACCGCTGGTTTTCCTCGACTACTTCGCCACCGGCAAGCTGGATGTCGGCACCGCGACCGAAGTGGTCTCCGGCATCGCCGAAGGCTGCCGCCAGGCCGGCTGCGCGCTGATCGGCGGCGAGACCGCGGAGATGCCGGGCATGTACGCCACGGGCGATTACGATCTCGCAGGCTTCGCCGTCGGCGCGGTGGAGCGGGGCGCAGTCCTGACCGGCGACCGCATCGCCGTGGGCGACGTCATGCTTGGGCTCGGATCGTCGGGCCTGCATTCGAACGGGTTTTCCCTTGTCCGCAAGATTGTCGCGGAGCTTGAGCTGGATTATGGCAGTCCCGCGCCCTTCGCTGCCGGCTACACATTGGGTGAAGCCCTGCTTTGGCCGACGCGGATCTATGTGAAGGGCTGCCTTGCCGCGATCCGTGCTGGCGGCGTGAACGCAATGGCACACATCACCGGCGGTGGCCTGGTCGAGAACATCCCGCGGGTCCTGCCCGACGGCCTGGCGGCGCATATCCATGATATCACTTGGCCAGTACATGGCGTGTTCCATTGGCTCGGCATCCAAGGCAACATCGAGCCTTACGAGATGTACCGTACCTTCAATTGTGGCATTGGCATGGTGCTAATCGTCGATCCCGAGGCGGTCGACGCCGTTACCCAGGCGCTGACGCAAGCCGGCGAAGCCGTGTATCAGATCGGCTGCATTGCCGAGCGAATCGATGCGCCCTTCCTATTCGTAAAGGATTTGAAGTGACCGGTCGCGTCAAGGTCGCGGTCCTGATCTCCGGGCGTGGCTCCAACATGCAGGCGCTGGTCCGCGCCTGCGCCGCGCCCGACTACCCGGCCGAGATCGTCCTCGTGCTCTCGAACCGCGCCGACGCGGCCGGCCTCGCCTTCGCGCGCGAAGCCGGGCTTGCGACCGCCGTGCTGCCGCACCGCGACTTCCCCGACCGCGCGACCTTCGATGCGGCGATGGACGCCGAAATCCGCAAGGCAGGGGCCGAGCTGGTCTGCCTTGCCGGCTTCATGCGGCTCCTCGATCCGGGCTTTGTCGACGCCTGGCGCGACCGCATGCTCAATGTCCATCCGGCCCTGCTGCCGTCTTTCAAGGGCCTCGACACCCACCGCCGGGCGCTCGAGGCCGGGGTCAAGATCGCCGGCTGCACCGTGCATTTCGTGCGCAGCGAGATGGATACCGGCCCAATCATCGCCCAGGCCGCGGTGCCGGTGCTGCCGGACGATTCGGAAGAGACGCTGGCCGCCCGGATCCTCGAGCAGGAGCACCGAATCTACCCGATGGCGCTGCGCCTCGTCTGCGAGGGACGGGTCAGGGTCGACGGCGACCGGGCGATCGTCGACGCCGGGGCCGGTGCGGCGGCCCTGCGCAACCCCGATGCGCCCTGACTTGCCAAACCCGTCGCGGCGGGCTACCAAGGGCGCGAACCTGGATCGAAAGAGGGCAGCAATGGCGTACGGCAAGATGGACTTCGAAAAATCGCCGGAGGAAAACCTCCGGACCTGGGACAAGATCTGGAAGATGATGCTGGTCTCCGGCGCGGTGTCGCTGGTCATCCTGGGGCTGCTGGGGCTGATCTTCGTCTAGCCGCACCGGTGAACGCCAAATACGAATGCGGGCGCGCCCGACCCGGCGCGCCCTTTGTCATGCCCGCGGTCGCCCCGCGGTTCCCGGGGGTCAGCCGACGATGTCGATGGCGCTGAAGAAGAAGGCGACCTCGATCGCCGCGTTCTCGACCGAATCCGAGCCATGCACCGAATTGGCCTCGATCGACTCCGCGAAGTCCTTGCGGATCGTCCCGTCCGCCGCCTCCGCCGGGTTGGTCGCGCCCATGATCTCGCGGTTCCGCACCACCGCGTTCTCGCCCTCGAGCACCTGGACCACGACGGGCCCGGAGGTCATGAAGGTGCAGAGGTCGTCGTAGAACGGGCGCGCCTTGTGCACCGCGTAGAACGCCTCGGCCTGGCCGCGGGTCAGCCACAGCCGCTTCTGGGCGACGATGCGCAGGCCGCCCTCCTCGAGGCGGGCGTTGATCCGGCCGGTGAGATTCCGCCGGGTCGCGTCGGGTTTGATGATCGAAAGCGTGCGTTCCTTGGCCATCCTGTGAAATTCCTGGATTTGCGCGGCGGCGAGCCCGCCTTGGGTGATACGGTCGCGGGGTTATAGACGGGCCCGGCCACGCCGACAACCCCGCAATCGGCCGCTGCAAGCGCGCCCCGCCCCGTGCTATACACGCCGCCATGCTGACCATCGACGGCCTGACATACCGGATCGCCGGGCACACCCTCTTGGAGGGGGCGAGCGCGCGCCTCGCCGCCGGCGCGCGCACCGGCCTCGTCGGCCGCAACGGCAGCGGCAAGTCGACGCTGCTGCGGCTGATCGCCGGCGAGCTTGCGCCGGATGCGGGCGCGATCCGGCTGCGCAACGGCGCCCGCATCGGCACCGTCGCACAGGACGCGCCGGCCGGCCGCGCCACGCCGCTTGCGATCGTGCTCGCGGCCGATGCCGAGCGCGCGGCCCTCCTCGAAGAGGCCGAGACCGCGACCGAACCGCAGCGCATCGCCGCGATCCACGAGCGCCTCGCCGACATCGACGCGCACCGGGCCGAGGCGCGCGCCGCCGCCATTCTCGCCGGGCTTGGCTTCGATCAGGCGGCGCAGGCGCGCCCTGTGGACGAATTCTCCGGCGGCTGGCGCATGCGCGTCGCCCTCGCCGCGGCGCTGTTCGCCGAGCCCGACCTCCTGCTGCTCGACGAGCCGACCAACCACCTCGACCTCGAGGCATCGCTGTGGCTCGAGGGCTTCCTTGCCGGCTATCCCAACACGCTCCTGCTGGTCAGCCACGACCGCGATCTCCTCAACCGCGCCGTCGGCGACATCCTGCACCTTAAGGGCCGGGCCCTGACGCATTATTCCGGCGGTTACGATACCTTCGAGCGCACCCGGCGCGAGGCCCTGGTCCGGCAATCGGCGCTGGCCAGGCGCCAGGCCGCGGAGCGCAAGCGCATCGAGGCGTTCATCGAGCGCTTCCGCTACAAGGCGACCAAGGCGCGCCAGGCGCAGAGCCGCATCAAGGCGCTGGCCCGCATGGAGCCGATCGCCGCCGTGGTCGAGGCCCGCACCGAGAGCTTCGACTTCCCGCAGCCGGAGCCGCTGGCCCCGCCCATCCTTACCCTCGAAGCCGCGGCGGTCGGCTACGGCGACGGCGCGCCGGTGCTGCGGCGCCTGAATCTCCGCATCGACATGGACGACCGCATCGCGCTCCTCGGCGCCAACGGCAACGGCAAGACGACGCTGCTGCGCCTGCTCGCCGGCCGGCTCAAGGCGTCGGCCGGCAAGGTCGTGCGCTCCGGCAAGCTCAAAGTGGGCTACTTCGCGCAGAACCAGCTCGAGGAGCTGCCTGGCGGGCTGACTGCGGGCGCCCACATGGCGGCGCTTCTGCCGGACCTGCCGGAGGCGAAGGTGCGCGCCCATCTCGGCCGCTTCGGCCTTACCGGTGAGCGCGCCGGAACGCGCATCGCCGACCTCTCCGGCGGCGAGAAGGCGCGGCTCCTCATCGCCATGATCACCCGCGAGGCGCCGCACCTCCTGCTGCTCGACGAGCCGACCAACCACCTCGACGTCGACGCCCGCGAGGCGCTGGTCCAGGCGCTCAACGCCTACGAGGGCGCAGTCCTCCTGGTCAGCCACGATTCGCACCTCGTCGACCTGGTCGCCGACCGGCTGTGGCTGGTCGCGGGAGGCACCTGCACGCCCTACGACGGGGACCTTGCCGACTACCGCCGCGCCGTGCTCGCGGCCGGGCGGGCGGAGCGCCGCGAGGCGCGCGAGTCGAAGGCGGGCAACGGTGCCGCCGGCCGGGCCGACGACCGCCGCCGCCGCGCCGCCGCGCGCGAGGCGACGGCGCATCTGCGCAAGGCGCTGAAGGACGCCGAAGCGGCGCTGGAGCGGCTCGCCGCCGAGAAGGCGCGGCTGCACGAGACGCTCGCCGACCCCGCGCTGTACGACGGCCCGGCCGACCGGGTGGCCGCGCTCAACCGCCGCGCCGGCGCGCTCGCCCGCGACATCGAGGCCGCCGAGGCGGCGTGGCTCGAAGCCCAGGAGGCGCTGGACGCCGAAGGCGGGTAGCGGCCGGCCGTCAGGCGTGGAACGACCCCATGCGTAAGGGTTTTCTGCGGGTTTGCGGAGCCCGGTTCACACGCCCCGCATGGCGGGATGGCGCAAGGGACGGGGCCGCGTATCTCTGATGCGCGGCCCGTGGCGCCATGCGGATGGTGGAGAGGAGTCGGCAACCCACGGCCGGACAGCGGTCTCACCCTAGAGACCTTTGCACGAACCGCAAATCCGCGCGTCCTCCCCCTCCCCAACCCCTCCCCCCAAGGCCGGACCGAGCATCCGACCAAGCGCCGCCGCGCGAGGGAGAGGGGCTTCGTCGGCGCACGCGGGACGACCGAGCCCCTCTCCCTCGCGCCGCGGCGTGCGGCGACGCACGGCCGCGCCAAGGGGGGAGGGCCTCATCCTGAGCCTGTCGAAGGTTGGGGCGGGGGCGACACCAACGGCGCAGCCGGAAAGCTCTCCCACATGCGGGAGTGGGCGCCGTACAGGGCCGGCCGCCGCCATGGGGCGCGGATGCGCGGATCCGCGCCCCTGCTCCCGGGGCCAGCCCGGCGGCCGGCCGAGCGTGGCCCGGACCATTTCGTTTGAAGGTAGACCCTGCAATCCGT
>CAYFYY010000129.1:0-9123 GCA_964347475.1 uncultured Flavobacteriales bacterium | reverse complement strand
ACCGCGAGAGCCGGGCGCGCCGGCGGTGGCCACGCCGCGAACGGCAGGAACAAAGTGTAAGGGAGATCGAGAACCTCATCCGGGCGATCGATGCCGGCGACGTCACCGCGGTCCAGATGGCTGCCGAGACCCATGTCGCCAATGCCGCGCGCTCGGCTGTCCTCGCGTCCGCCGAAGTGTCGTCTTAGCCGGCGCCCGGCGCCGCGATATCGTGATCATGTTTGATCGACGGAGCCGAGCGAAGGTCGGTTTTGCCACAGGGCTTGCCACGGACCATTCGCGACCACGGATGCTTGTGCGATCGAGATGGCCGAACTGCAGGTCCGCTCAATCAGATTCAAGGTTAATATTAAGAGTTAATATTAACAAAAATAGTTAATATGAATGATCAATATTTCTATTTTGCCAAAATATCGTAGACACTATTTGCGGATCAATAAAATTTTGCGTTTTTTTATTGCTATATAGAGAGATTTTTGCAATAATGCGTTCCGCGCAAAGGCGGATCAGTTTGTCCGTCTTGTGCAGGAGACCAAAGAATACGAAATCAATAACGCTATACGATTATTGGAGGACATAGCGAGATGAAGGGAATCATCGCATCGTCGCGCGGCGCCGTTGTGGCCGTAGGACTGGCTCTCGGTTTCGCGGTTACCGGCGGAAGCGCCCAGGCAGCGCAAGGTGAGTGCGCATACGAACTGGCCGCGGTCGGCGTGGCAATCGACGCGGCCACGTTCTTGAGCAAGAATGCAGATATGGATGAGAGCAACCTGCTCGCCAAGCTGGAGGCAGCCGGCGCCAAGGTCGCTCTGGACAAATACAGCGACGCGGTCGACAAGCTCGAGGACATTTCGGACAAGGCCACCGCCTTGGCCAATGCGCCGAAGGCGAAGCTGGACGATGCCACCGGCATCAACGGCGCCGTCGCTGCGGCTATCGCCTGCGTCGGCGGGGTCGGCGGCTGAACGGCAACGGGTATCGCCGGACGATACCCCGTTCAAAACTTGGTTTTCTTACGGAAACGGGACGCGAGTTCGCGTCCCGTTTCTGCTTGCCCCGCGTTGTCCTAGACGCCCGGCGCGCGCCGCCGGTCAGTCGATCCCGACCCAGATCGCGTCCGGGCGGAAGCGGTCGCCTTCAAGATCGACCGTCAGCACATGCGTGCCGCGCGCACCGACCCGCCGGTTGGACCCGAAGCTGAGCGGCGGCAGCTGGCCGGTGTCGAACTTGTCTAGGTTCTCGATCTCCCGCATCAGCCCGGCGCGGGTGACCGTTCGGCCGCCCCGCCGCAGCCCCTCGACCAGCACCTTCGCCGCCGCCAGCGCCCGCACCTGCGAGGCCAGATGTCCGGGCGACAGCGCGTGCTTCTCCCGCAGCGCCTGGAACTCCGCGCGTCCCGACTCGCTCTGATCCTCCGGCAGGTTCGGGTAGGCGAGATGGATCCGGCCGTCGAAGGATGCCGGGAAAGCGAAGACGGCGCGCCCGGCGGTGGGGCCGGAGAGAAACAGCCTCGGCTGCCAGTCACGCGCTGCGGCCATGGCCGCGAGCCGGCCCAGCACGCTGGTGTCGCCGAAGTAGAACAGCGCTTCGATCCCGGATTGGCGGAGCTCGGTGACGGCCTGGGCGATGCTCTTCTCGTCGGCGGCCAGACGCAGCACCGCGGGCGCCTTCCGCCCGCTGCGCATCGCCTGATCGGCGACAGCATGGGCGAGGTCGTCGTAGATCCCCGCCGGCGGGATCACCACCGTCGCCGCCCGCGGCGTCGGATCGATATGCCGGCCGGAATATTCGAACAGGGCGCGCGCCTGGTCGGGCAGGCCGGAGAGCAGGAAGAAGGTCCATTCGGCGGGCAGATCGCCATGCCCGGCGAACAGGGTGACGGGATCGATCTGCGGCACGCCGGCCTCCTCGAACACGGCGAAGACGTCGCGCTCGACGCCAAGCGTGAACGGGCTGAGGACGGCGAACACCTTGTCGCCGTCCTCGATCAGCCGGCGGGCGTTCGCGGCGCTCTCCGCCGGATCGCCGACATAGTCGCCAGCGATCAGCTCGAGCTTGCGGCCGAAGATCCCGCCGGCGGCGTTGATATCGTCGAAATAGGCGCGGATCGTGGTTTCCACGGCCTCGCCGACGGGTCCGTAGCCGCCCTGCCGCGGCAGCAGGGTGCCGATGCGGACCGCGGTCTCGCTCAGGCCCGGATCGAGATCGCTGTCGAGGCGCTTGAGGAACGCGATCAGCGCGTCGAAATCGTCCGGGTCCATCTGGTAGCGCGGCATCAGTGGATCGAGGTCGTTCCCGTCGGGGTCGACCCCGACCGCCAGCATCGCGATCACGGAGTCGGCGTCGAACGGCCCGTGCGTGCGCCCGTTCGGGTGGCGATGGCCGTAGGGTTTGGTCAGGTACTGCCAGGTGGTCGGGGTCGGCTCCATGCCGCCCTCGGGCCGGCCGAGCCCGTCATGCCCGTGGCAGTTGGCGCACGGCACCAGGACCGCCGGCATGCGCACGTCGTCGCGGCCGAAGAAGGCGACGATCGGCGCGCCGGCACCCCGGCCCTCGAAGTAGATGCGCTTGCCGATCTCCTCTTCGGGGGTCAGCGCGACCGCTGCCGTCGGGGCGGCGAGGCCGAGGCCGAGCGCGGCGACCAGTGCGATGCGCAAGGCCGGTCCCGCCCTCACTGCGCGGCGGAGACCGAATTCATGAACCGCAGCCGCTGGGCGATCGCGGTCGCCGGGTGGTTCGGCGGCACGCGGCTCCAGTGCGCCCGCGGCACGTTGCCGAGCATGAAGAACGGGCTGTGCGTGGCGATGTCGTCGCCGACCTGGCCGAGGCGCCGCGTGATCTCGCGCAGATCCGCCTTGTCGCCGGTCAGGAAGTACCAGCCCTCCTGCGCACCGAACTTCGCCGCATAGTCCTTGAGCACCTCCGGCGTGTCCGTCTCCGGGTCGAGGCTGACGGAGACGAAGAAATACGCGCGCCCCAGCTCGTCGCCCAGGACTTCCTGGAGCTGGGAGAGCTTCTGGTTGGTCAGCGGGCACATGCTCGTGCACTCGGTATAGAACAGGGTGACGACGACGATCCTTCCCTTCAGCACATCCGAGTAGAACCGCAGCTCCTCGCCGTCCTGCGTGACCACGCGCCGGTCGGTGAAATACTCGCGGGCCTTCTCGTCCGCCCCCGCCGCGGGCTCGCCGACGACCGCGTCGACCGCGCTCCGGGCGGCCGCGGTCTCGTCCATCTCGCCGTCATGCGCCCGCACCGCGCCGAGCGGCAAGGCCAGGACGCCCGCGAGGATCAGGCATGAGATTCGCACCATGGCAGGACTCCCTAGTAACCGGACGACGCGCCGGACTTGCGCGCGGCGGCCAGCGCGTCGATCTGCGCGACGATCTCCTCCGGCGGAACGAAGCCGTAATGCCGCGACCATGTGTCGGCCACCGGATCGCCGATGATCACCATCGGCGGATGGCTCTCGTAATCCGGGGTGTATGCGCCCAGCCCCATGAGCACGCGGTCGACATCCGCCTTCGCCCCGGTCAGCCACAACCAGTTCGGGCCGGCCTCGAAGGGCTGCGCGTATCTGCGCATGCGGGCCGGCGTATCGCGGGCCGGGTCGAGGCTGACGGTGATCAGCCGGACCTCGCTTCCCATACGGTCGCCCAGCTGCTCCTGGACCAGCGTGAAGATCGACGACAGCACGGGGCAGGCGGTCGTGCAATGGGTGTAGATGAAATCCAGCGCGACGATCCGGTCGCCCAGGGCCTGCGAGCCGAAGCGCAGCTTGCGGCCCTGCCGGTCGAGCAATTCGACATCGGCGATGCGCACCCTGACCGCGGCCTCCGGCGGCACGGCGGGCTGCGCGTCCGGCGAATGCTGCGCATGCGGCGCTTTCGCACCAGCACCGTCATGCATCATCCCTTCGCCGGCCTGCGCCGGGGCAAAAGCGAATGCGACGGCAACCGCCGCGGCGCCGACGATGGATTCGAACAACAATTTCGTGGAAATTCGCGATCGATCGCTCATGGCCTTAGTTCCCCACCGTTTCTGCCCGGAGCGTGATGTAGCTGAGCTCGCCCACCGGCGATTTCGCGCTTTGCGACGAGACATAGACGTAATAGGTGCCGCGCAGGGTAATGTCGATGTCCGCCTCGTAGACGCCGTCGCCGATCTCGCGCGCCACGATGGTGCGCCGGCCCTGGCCGGGCGCCCGGTAATACAGCACCTGCACATCCGCAAGGCCGGTGGCGGGGTTGTCGTCGACGGGCCGGGTCAGGCGGAAGCGCATCGTCACCGGCTTGCCGGCCGGCACCTTTCGCTCCTCGGTCAGATACTCGATCGCCAGCGGCTTTAGCTCCTTCTGCAGCAGCGGGTTGGGCAGCGCCGTGAAGCGGAAGCAGTGCAGCACCGGCGGCGAATCGAGCACGAAGGCCGCCTCGTAGGTGCCCGGCTTCGGCACCTGGATGCGCGCCGAGTAGACGCCCGGCTGGCGTTCCAGCAACGCCCGGTCGGTCACCAGTACGGCGCGCGGCTTGTGCGCCTTGGCGCGGAACGATCCCATCGGCGCGTTCATGCCTTCCATGTAATAGTTCAGCGTGCCGCCCGCCGGATCGACCGCGACGACGCCGGCCTCGCCGGCCGCCTCGACCACCATGTCGGCGATCGGCAGGCTGGTCGCCCTCGACGGCGGCCGATCGCCGATCGGCACCTCGACGACGATCGGCTTGCCGCCCTTGGCGAGCTCGGCAAGGTTGATCATGCGCATCCGCTCGGACTCCAGCGGCCGGACATAGGCGAAGGCCCGCGTCACCGAGACCTGGAACGGCTTGCCCTCGATCGTCACGTCGTGGGCGACGGCGTTCGCCGACGCGTCGATGATATGGAGCAGGTTCTGCGAGGCGTTGGTCACCATGATCCAGCGCCCGTCCTGCGAGATCGCCATCGGGCCGAGCCCCGGCTTCGCCTGGATGCGGGAGACGACCTCAAGCTTCGCACCATCGATCACGGTCACGCGTCCACTGGCCCCGTCGGCCACATAGAACGCCTTGCTGAGCCCGGAATAGACGATCGAGATCGGCACTTCACCGACGGCGATGTCCTTGATCTTCGTAAGCTTGCCGATGTCGATGACGCTGACCGTGCCGCTGTCGCGGTTGGTGACGAGGACGCTGCGGTCGTCGTCGCTGACCGCGATCTCGTGATGGCCCTTGCCGGTGCGGATGTCGGCCGCGACCTCGAGCGTGGCGGTGTCGATCACCGTGACCCCACCCTCCTCGCGCTTGGCGTTGTAGCCGACCCAGAGATAGCGCTCGTCGTTCTGCAGGACGACGCGCAACGGCTCGACGCCGGTCTCGACCTGCTGGACAAGCTTGAAGTCCTTGGTGTCGATGACGCCCAGCCGGTCGGCGCGCGGCATGGTCACGAACACCCGGTGCTGCCCGAGGCTCTGCACCCAGTCGCCGCCGGGACGCGGCAGGATGATCAGGCTGTGGTACAAGTTGGGCACGCCGCCGACGATGACGTTGGGGTCGATTACCGAGATCGTCGAGTCCTCGTTCATGGCGAGGATGAAATAGCTGTTGATATCGATCAGCGGCAGCACGCCGGTGGTGCCGCGCAAATAAAGGCCGATCCGGTCGCGGCAGGCGAGCCGCCCGGTCTCCTGACCCGTCTCGGTCTCGACGAGGTCGATCCAGGCGCCGGGGATCAGCCCGAAGACCGGCTGCCCCGTCTTCTCGTCGGTAATGCTGAAGGCCACATTGGCATAGTCGAGCTCGTAGAGGTCGCGCTCCTCCTCGACCGTGCCGAGCACCGGCTTGGCAGTGAATTCGATCGCCATCCCCTGCCGGACGATACGGCTGTCCGGTTCGGCCGAATCCGGCTCCTGCCCCTCGGCTTCGTCGGCCGCGGCGGACGCTTTCGGCTCATCGGCCTGAGCCCAGACACCGCCGACGGCAACACCACCGACGAGGGCGAGAAGAATGAAAATCCGTGCAATACCACTAAACAAATCCGTCCCCGTCATCAATTCCTCCCTGGTTCGGCACCGCTCGCTGCCGCATCCTGCCCGCGATCGCCGCGCCGCCATTCAATCAAATACCACAACGTAATCAACTGTGATTTCAATCCGTCCTTAAACGAAAAACGCGGGTGGCAGTCTGCAAACAGCCCGCCACCCCCGGAAAGTGCCGGGCCAGGGTCAAACGGGACCCCGGCCCGGGTATTGGCCTTATTTTTTCGGACGGCCGCCGCCGTTGCCGCCACCGCCACCATTTTCGGCGTTGGGGGCGACACGGATGAGACCCCAGATTCCGTTCGTGTTCCCGAAGGAAGCCTGATCGCGGAACAGGAAATCACCCGTAACGGCGTTGGTTCCGCCAGCCCTCGGCAGCACGAAGTCGAAATGCGCTGCCGGCGTCAGGCTCTCCTGATGGCCGAGATACATGCCCAGGGGGTTGTCCCCGATGGCACGCGACCCGACCTCGCCGGGGCCGGCCGAGGTGGCCGGCACGCACTTGCCGGTCAGATCGAGATCCGACGAGCCCGGGCAGATGTATGGGTCACGCTGCCAGCCGTGGCCGTGGACGTTGAACGTCGTCCCACGGCCGACGCCTGTCGGCTGAACCACGCGCAGCCGCAGCTCCTGATTCGCGTTGGCCGCGATCACAGGAGTCGCCGGGTCGCCGCCGGCCAGACCGTTGCTGTAGAACTCCTCGGCATTGGCCACGTCGCCGAGACCGGCACCGGCCTCCCGTCCGAACGGTGCGTCGGCGGGCAGACCGAAGCGGTACCACGCCGGCTCGGAGCCGTAGTTCACGGCCTGCTGACCCGAATCGTGGCTGTCCTCCGGAATGCCCTGGCCCTCGGACGCGATGTTCGGCACCGCAGAGCCATCGTCACCATGCCGGTGATTGAGGCCCTTCTGGATGACCACCGCATATTCGCGGTAGACGGTCCCGTCGGCCTTGGTCACGGTGGCGCCTTCCGGATCGCCCGCGTCCTCGGCCCAGCTGGAGCCAGCAGGTTCGATGATCAGCGCACCGACCATCCCCTTCTGGCCCTGCTTGACCGTGTCGGCAGGGATCAGACCGGCGGCACCGAACTCGACCGGCGTGGCCACCAGCTCGACCTGGTTGCCGGCCCGCACGTAGTCGATGTCGCCGGCATACCACTGGACGGTGGTGTTGCTGCCCGGAGGGATCAGCTGCGCGTCGCCGTTCCGGCCGACGGCACTGCCATCCGCCCGGGTGATGTCATACGCCACCAGCTGCGGCCGGATGCCGATCCAGTTCGAGGGCTGGACCAGGTTGTTCTGGAAGGTCGTCAACCCCTGCGGATTGACGCGGTCGCGATTGACCATCTGCAGCAGGGTGTTGAAACCGGCCAGATCCGGCACGCCGTTCGTCAGCACCTTCTCGCCCGTGACGGGGTCGATGATGTAGCCGCCCGGCAGACGGTTGCGGACCGTAACCTCGATGCAGTCGCCGGCCGCCGCACGAATGGTCAGCGGTTGCGGCGTCACGCCCGGCTTGGCCTGGATCGGGCAGCTCGGCAGCGTCGGCTTGGGTTTGCCGCCGCCGTCGTAGCAGCCCGGATCGTTGACATCCACCGGCTCGAGGTCCTTGGTGTCGACATAGACGATCGCCGTCGGGTCGTGCAGCGGGCCCTTGAACTGGGCCAAATCGCTCTGTCCGGCGCCGCCACGCGGGTTGTAGACCAGCGTGCCGCCATTGGCATCGAGGCGCGCCCCGGCCTGCCAAGCGGCGGTGTCCATCTCGTCCTGGCCGCCCGCCGGTATCCACGCACCGACCGGGTTGCCGAACACCTCGTTCACGAGCACAGCGGTCACGTCATACCGGCGCACCGGAGCCTTTCTCGGGCAGACCCCGTCGAAGTCCCTGGCGTTGCCGATATTGAAGTTACGCAGACCGTTCTGCATCTCGTACAGGTCCTGCTGGTTGGTGTCGTACACCCGCGTGATGCCCCAGGTGCCGCTCCACCAACCGTCCTGACTCGCGTCGATCGAGTAGGCGAAGTCGGCGTCCTGGCCCCGCTGGTTCACCACCTGAATCATCGGCACCTTGAACGAAAACTGTTCGGAGATGCCGTCATTCTGGGCGTTGCGCCAACCGGAGTTGAGAGCCTGGCCAAAGCCCGAGCCCGCCTGCAGCCACTTCATGCCGTGCAGGGTTGCATTGTGCTCGTGCTCATGCGCGCCGGACTGGATCTTGACGCGGATATCGTCGCCCGCGAAGGCCCGCATCATCGGGGTGAACGGGTCACCCCTCGTGAGGCCGCCGGTGAGCGGTGGATAGGGCGTGTTGCCGAGCTCGGTATTGAGCGCGGCGATCGCCCGATCGCTCCGCGACTGCAACGCATGGGCAAGGTCGCCGGCCAGACCGTCGGCCTGGGTGCCGGGCTTGCCGTCCGGGCCGATCTTGTTCGGGTCGAAGACCCGCAGGCCGACCGGCTCGTTGCGGTAGTTGACGACCAGCATGCCGGGATCGTCTGCCGAGATGGCCTCGGGGCACGGACGCGGCACGCCGCCAGGGCAGATCGGCGGGAACCGGACGATCTCCGTGCCGGGGCCGCCGCCGGGATTGGCCTGCTGGCGGAACGACGGGTTGATGCTATTGCGGAACGTATTCGCGTCGGGCAGGATTACATTGCCTCTCGCGTCCACACCGCCGACATTCACGCCTGCCTCGTAGGCGTGCTGGAAGTCGCTGAATTCGAAGTAGAACTCCCGGAAGCTATCGTCCTTGCCGTCGCCGTCGACGTCGCCGGTCTCGATGGCGGCCTGCCACGAGGTCGGTCCGCCGTCGCCACGGCCGCCGAGCACTTCGCCGGTTTCGTTGTGCTTCCAGACCGAACCCGCGGGCTCCACCAGGACCGTTGCATACAGGCCGACCTGCTGATGCGTGGACGGACCGTAATGGTCATGGGTGAAGATGATCCCGAGGCCGCGATCGACATCCTGGGCGTTGACGACCGGATCGGCGAACCAGCGCTGGATCGTCGTCCGGGCCCCGAAGGTGCCGAATTCCGGATGCGGCAGCTCTCGGAGCTCGGCGATGTCGACGCCGAGTTCCTCGCCGGCCGAGTTGACCACCGGCTTGTTGTCGACAG
>CAYFYY010000128.1:0-9472 GCA_964347475.1 uncultured Flavobacteriales bacterium | reverse complement strand
CGGGGAGACTCGAACTCCCACGTCCTTGCGGACAACAGATTTTGAGTCTTGCAACGCAGCAATCCCGCAATATCCATGATTGCCCCGAAACACCTTAAAATCTGCTGATTATGGGGTAATGCCGACGCAATGATGTTCCCGAAACAACGCGGAAAATCCGTGCATAATTACACACAGGTTACACACGACGAGAAGCTCTGCTGACCCCACCGGGATTCGAAGGCGCTGAAGGCCGTACCGGCTGATACCGGGAAATCCCGTTTTGTGCGAAATTCTGTGGGTTTTTTAGAGCGGCGATCCCGGCACGTACGGTCAAAGTTTACCCGTTACCGAGCCGTCGAGTGCGAGTTCTCCACCGGCAGACGCGAGTCGGCTGCAAGAGCGGAGCCGGCTCGACGATGCAATATCTATTCCGGGGGCCGGGCCTTATCTCTTCCCGGGGCCGGGCCTTCGGCGGCATAATGGCGCGATGACGTGGAAGAGGAGCTGGAGATTGACCCGTCACGGCGCGGCGGCAACGGCCATTGCGGTCCTCCTCGCCATTGCGGTCGTCCAGCCGGCGCATGCCACGGCCGCGGACTGCGACGATTGGGCGGGCCGATGGCCCCAGATTGCAGGCTTCGTCAAGTTCTTCGAGGTCGAGGGCGAGCACCGGGACAATCTGGTGCGGAACTTCAACCTGGCGAAGCCGCAGACCCGCCTCGACCCCGACCTGGTCGGGTATTCCTGGGGCGGCGGAAGCGAATTCGCTCGTCTCTACATGGTCAGGGACGGCTGCGTAACCGTCGAGCGGCTGTATCCGCGGATACTCGTCTGGCGCATGATGGCAAGCTATCCGGCGGTTCCGATCGATTTCGACAAGTCCGGCGTGCGTTATCTGCGGCAGTGGCAGGAACGGCAGGCGCTGCGTCGCAGACTGCGGGAACAGGCCTTGGATGCGGCACGGCGGGCCGGCGAACCGGAATTCCGTCCCGGGCAAGAAGCCGACCCGCAGGCCGGCCCCGATGACAGCGAGTTCATGGAGGACTTGGACTGAGGCGTCCCCTCGGCGCAAACCGGACGTGCGCTCCGAACGCCTCAGTACTCGAACCTGGTTTCCGTCAGGCCCCCCGCTTGGATCTCGATGGTCTTCTCTTTTTCCCCCAGGTAGGGATGCCAGGCCCGGACCGTGTAACGGCCGGGCGGAATATCTGCGATTTCGAACGAGCCGTCCCGCCGGGCGATCGCGTAGTAGGGGTTGCGCGCCACGAAGACATAGGCATGCATGAAGTCATGGGCGTCGCACTCAACCTTCAAAGCCTTGCCCTGATCGATAGTGACCGACATGGCCAGTATGTCGCCCTTGCGGGGTTGCGAGACATTGGCGACGTTGTTGCGGCTTCGGCCAATCATCTCGTAGATGTGGATGTTGTGCAGCAGCGGATCCGAGTTGACGGCCTCGAGTTCACCGCCGTTCATGAGACCCGAAAGAAACGGCTCGAAGCGACAGGCGAGTTGGTTGATGGTGACCTTCTTTGCCGCCGCCGCAAATGGCTTGCCCGCGGTCACGTCCTCGAGATAGACGACAACGTCCTGCAGGGCGCCGGCCTGGACATCGACGAGAACGGCATCGCGATAAGGACCGCCGCAGATCTCGGCCTGCTTCGGAATGATGTATCGCTGCACCTTGGCCGCAGCCGAACCGGCCAAGACGCGACCCATTATCCTGCCACCGTCGGAGACGGGCGCGACGCTGTAGGGCCGTTGCTCTGCCGCGGCCTGCATCGATATCGACCCGACCGCGAGGACGAGCAGCGTGCGCCGCAATGCGCGCCGTCCCCGACGAAGGCGGCCCCGAGGTGGCTTTGTTTTGGATCGTTGATTCACGCGCGGACTGATTGAACCGATTGCTTCCTTGTCATACAGCCGCATATTAGGGGTGCGGCCCGGATGTATCCAGCCCCCTGCTCCGTCGCAGGGCGGCAAGCCCGGCCCGAAGGGAAGTGACGATGGCAAACAAATGGCAAAAGGCGCGATCCGGCTTTCTTAGCGGCATCAGGGGGCGATTGACCTTCTGGTTCGTGTTCGGCGCGGTCGGCGCCGTGACCGTTGGTGGCGCCGTCGTCTATCTTTCCGGACTCAATTCCATCCAGGGCAGCCTCGGGCAGACCTACTGCCAGATCGCCGACCGGATCGTCGGCCAGGCGGACAGCAGGTTCATCGACGCGGCGGACAGGCTGGCGGCCATTGCGACCGACGTGCTGACCACCGAGGTCGCCATCGAAGCTGGGGATATCTACAACGGCAAGCCCAACGAATGGCGTGGCATCCGCCTCGCGCGGCTTGCGCGCGAGTGGGCGCAAGCCACCGACGACGGCGAGAAGACCCACCAACTGCATCAGCAGCTCTCCTACCGGCTGTCGGTCGTGGCGGGGCTGGAGGAGTCCTCCCTGTTGATTTATTCTGTATACGATCGCCATGGCCTGCTTGTCGGGGCCAGCACACCGCCGGCAAAGCGGGTGGCTGCGGACGAGGCCTGGTACCGGATCGCCGCGGCCCGGAATGATCATTTCATCCTTGTCGACGTCGCGGACGACGGACGGAACCTCGCCATCGCGACGCCGATCTGGGGTGGCGTCGTAATCGTCGGTTACGCGATGGCGGTATACGATCTCCGGTCATTCGTCAGACCAGTGGAAAGCATCCAGTTCGGCCGGACCGGCGAAGTTGCCGTCGTGGATTCCGCAGGCGTTTCGATCGGTGGCATACCGCAGGCCCACAACATGCGGGCCCTGGCGCACAAGCCGGCGATCGCGGGCGGCACGGCATCCGCAGAGGAGCCTCCGGGAAGCCCGTACTGGATCGGTATCCCCGAGGATAATGCGTGGCCGCTTTGGCACCGTCTGGTCTGCGTTGCCCCCCTTCAAACGGTCAACGGGATGCGCGCGGCACTCTCGCTTCCAGCCTGGGCGGTGACCGTCACGCAGTCGCCCGGCGAAAGCTATGCCGCGTTGAGCACGTCGCTGCAATCCCTCGCCTTCGCCGGGGCGATTGGCGTCCTGGCCTTCGGTTTCGGCGGCGCAATGATCGCCTATCGACTCTCCGCCCCCCTCAAGGACCTGCAGACCGGAGTGCGGCTGTTTGCACGTGGCGACCGCGACAGCAGAGTAAAGGTCGAAAGCGCCGACGAGATCGGCGAACTGGCCGAGGAGTTCAACCGGATGGCCGAGCGGATCACGGAATCCGAACATGAGCTGCGCGCCTTCGCCCAGGCCGTGGAGGACGCCACAGACGTCATCGTCATGGCGGATCCGACCGGTAATACCTACTACGTCAACCCCGCGTTCGAGACCGTCACCGGCTACCGCGCCGAAGAGGCCTGCGGACGCGACCTGGCGTTCCTGAAATCGGAAAAGACACCACCGGAAACTTACGATGAAATGCGGCGGGCGATGTCCACGGGCGCGGCCTGGCGCGGCGAACTGTGGAACCGCCGCCGGAACGGCGAGGACTACCCGATCGATCTCAGTATCAGTCCGATCTATGGCGAGGACGGGCGGGTCGTTTCGCAGCTGGGAATCCACCGCGACATAACCCTGGCGCGGACCTATCGCGACGCGCTGGAGCGCGAAGTCGAGGCGCGAACGCGCGAGATCGCGGAAACCGAGGGGCTAACGGCCATGGGCCGGATGGCGAGCATGATCGCCCACGACCTGCGCAACGCGCTGTCCACTATCAAGATGAACCTTCAGATCCTCGCGCGCCAGCAAGGCGGATCGGCGGATGCTGGTGAACACTGCGACATGAGTCTCGAGCAGGTCGCTTATATGGAAGAGATCATGCACGATATGTTGAGCTTCGCGCGCCCCGAGAAACTGCGGCTGGACTGGCACGACGCATCACGGCTAATGGATGATGCCCTGGCGACCATGCTGCACACCGCCGAAAAGCAAGGCGTGGAGGTCGTTCGCCGGGGCTGCGAAGGCTTGCCCAAGGTCTATTGTGACCGGATCAAGTTCATCGAGGTGGTGCGCAATCTCGCCGAGAACGCGCTGCAGGCCATGCCCGGCGGTGGCATGCTGACGATCGAGGCGATGCTGCTGCTTGAAACGCCCTCCCCCGTGATCCGGTTCGAAATCGGCGATACCGGGGACGGAATCGACGAGGCGACGCGGCCGCAGATGTTCGAGCCGTTCTTCACCACGCGCTCCAGGGGCTCCGGTCTCGGCCTTGCGATCGTCAAGCGCATTGTCCTGCAGCACGGTGGTGAGGTGGGGATTGACTCAGCGCAAAGCTCGGGCGCCAAATTGTGGTTTACCTTGCCGATGGAGCCATAAGGGTCAAACAGGACGAGGGACGGGCCTGTGCCGAAGTTACTGATTATCGATGACGACGACGCGAGTTGCCGCACGCTGAAGCTTCATTTCGGGCGACGCGGCTTCGAGGTTGAGACTGTAGGCGACGCGAATTCCGGAATGTCCCACCTTCTGGCCAACCGCGTTGATGCCGTCGTATCCGATATCCGGATGCCCGGCCGCAGTGGGCTGGAACTGCTTACGGATATCCGCGAACGCTTTCCCGAGATGCCCGTGGTCATGATCACCGCCTTCCAGGATTTGGACAGCACGGTTGCCGCCATGCATGGCGGCGCCGTCGATTACGTGCCGAAGCCGATCGATATCGATGAACTGGATGCGGCTGTCGACAAGGCGCTGAGGATTAGGGCCGAGGACACGGCCGACGGGCTGGTCATCGACTCGGGCGAGACCAATGGCATGATCGTCGGACGCAGCCGGGCCATGAAGGAGGTCTTCAAGTCGATCGGCATGGTGTCGCACAGCCGGGTAACCGTCCTGGTCCTGGGCGAGTCCGGCACCGGCAAGGAACTCGTGGCCCGCGCCATTCACAGAGCCAGCCCCGACGCGGCGGCGCCGTTCATCGCGGTCAATTGTGCGGCACTGGTTGAAACGCTTCTTGAAAGCGAGATGTTCGGCCATGAACGTGGCGCGTTCACCGGCGCGGTCAGCGCCCGCAAGGGAAAGGTCGAGCTTGCCGGGGCGGGAACCCTGTTTCTCGACGAGATCGGCGAATTGTCGCCGCGCATGCAGGGCAAACTGCTGCGCCTGCTCGAGGAGCGCGAGTACAGCCCAGTCGGCAGCGCTGCGACAAAGCGGAGCGATGCCCGATTCATCGCCGCCACCAATCTGGATCTGGCGAAGAGGGTCACGGAAAATGCCTTCCGCGAGGACCTGTATTACCGCTTGAATGTGGTCAACATCACCCTGCCGCCACTGCGCGAGAGGCTGGACGATATCGGCCCGCTTGTCGAGCACCTTCTCCAGCGCATCAATCGAGAGGTCCGCAAAGGCATTCGTCGGGTCACGTCTGAGGTGATGGATGCGCTGATCGCGTACGACTGGCCGGGCAACGTCCGACAGTTGGAGAATGTCCTGATGAAGGCCGTCGTCATGGCCCAGGGCGACACGCTGACGCTCGCCGATTTGCCGGTCGAGATCGCACCGCTCGGCGAAAGCCGGGAAAGAGCGGATACCGCAGACGCGCCGGGACATCTGTCGCTGAAGGATATCGAGCGCCGGCACATCGAGGAAGTCCTGGCCAGCACGGGATGGCACAAGGGGCGCGCCTGTGAGATTCTCGGCATCAGCCGGCCGCGGCTCGAGCGGCGCTTGCGGGAGTTCAACATCGAACCCGCGCGCTGACCCCAGCCAATGAACGATTCGTTCAATGCGCTGCCGCCGACTGAACGAATCGATCAACTTCATGCCGCAAGACAGGTCAGCGCCGGTCGCTGTGCGGAATCGGCAACCATCTGAAAACAAAACAAAAAATACTGAAGGGTGCGACAGAATAGCGCACCCCCGCACGCATGGTCCCGTCGTTGCACACGGTCAAAGTCCTAGGATGCCGACGGTACAGGGAGGACCGCCGAAGCAGATGTCAGAGGTCGTTCATCAAGTCGTCAGCGCCTCGCGTTTTCGCAGGCCGCTTTCCCGTGCCGTAAACCGACTGTTCGCGCATGGAGGAACAGGTCAATGAAGTTCAACCTATCCCATTGGTGCAGCCGGGCGTTCGCGCTCGTCGTCGCCTGGGGCATAACGGTGGCCATCGCGCCATCGGTTCCCCGGGCGGCCGAGAATTTCGGACCGGTGGCGCCGATCAAGTTTGACGCCAAGAAAGCCGAGCTCGGCAAACGGCTGTTCTACGATGTCCGTCTGTCCGGCGATGCGGCGATCAGCTGCGCAACCTGCCACAATCCGGAGAAGGGCTTCGCCGACGGGCTGCCGTTGTCCAAGGCCTATCCGGGCTCGGAGGGCTTCCGGAATTCGCCGACGCTGATCAACACGGCGGCCAAGAACATCTGGCACCATGACGGCCGTCAGGGCACCAACCTGAACGACGTCACCCGTGAGATGATCACGGAGACATGGCTGATGAACATGGACATGCGGATCATGCAGGAGCGCGTCAAGCAGGATCCGGTCTATGTCAAGATGTTCAAAGACGCCGGAATGGGCGAGCCGAGCAATGGCGGTGTCCGCAACGCGATCCCCGAGTTCCTGAAGACTCTGACGTCGCGTGGGGCACCGTTCGACAAGGGCGAGATGTCGCGGTCGGCGCAAGCCGGGTTCGAGCTCTTCAAGGGCAAGGCCGGCTGCGCGCAATGCCATTCCGGCCCGCGCTTTACCGACGACACCGCCCACAATACCGGCGTGCCGGAGAACCCCGACGTGTGGAACGATCCGCGGCGTCACGTGACCTTCGTCACCTATGCCATGTTCATGGGTATCGAGAATTACATGAACATACGGCGCGACCCCGGTGCGCATATCCGCTGGCACAGGGTCGACGGCTCGGGCCTCGGCACGTTCATCACGCCGACATTGCGCGAACTGAAATACACGGCGCCGTACATGCACAACGGCATGCTCGCGACGCTCAAGGACGTCGTCGCCTTCTACAATGCCGGCGGCGGCAACGATCCCAACAAGGATCCCGCCCTCAAGCCATTGGGCCTCACCGACAAGGAGCAGGCCGATCTGGTGGCGTTTCTCGAGGCCCTGTCCGGCGATCCACTGACCGGACCGGCATTCGTCTGGCCGGAAAAGATCCCGGCCAACTACCAGGCGATCGAGAACTGGGTCGAAGTCGAGAATTGAGGAGATCGAGCGATGAAAACGGACAGACTTACTTCCATCGCGATCGCCGCCGGTCTCGCCATCGTCGGGTTCGGCGCGACCACGGCAGCGGATGAAAATCCACCGCTTGCGGCCCTCGGCCCGCCGCCGGTGCCGCCGGACAACCCGATGACCCCGGAAAAGGTCGAGCTCGGCAAGCTGTTGTTCTTCGACACCAGAATCAGCGGCGACGCCTCGGTGGCGTGTTCGACCTGCCACGAGCCCAACCAGGGCTGGGGCTTCTCGAACGACATCTCGCGCGGCTATCCGGGCACGATCCACTGGCGCAACAGCCAGTCGGTCGTCAACTCGGCCTATTACAGCAAGCTGTTCTGGGCCGGCGCGTCCAAGTCGCTGGAGGCCCAGGCTCCCGCCGCCGCGAAAGGCGGCGTAGCCGGCAACGGCGAGGCCGACATGATGGAAGCCCGCCTGGCCTTCATTCCGGAATATCGCAAGCGCTTCAAGGAGGTGTTCGGCGATACCTGGCCGAAGCTGAGCAACGCCTGGAAGGCGATCGCCGCCTTCGAGCGCACTCTGGTGCAGACCGATACGCCGTTCGACAAATACATGAGGGGCGACAGGAATGCACTGAGCGAACAGCAGCTTCGCGGCAAGGCCCTGTTCGAGGGCAAGGCCAACTGCATCGAGTGCCACAACGGCGCGTTCGTCACGGACGAACAGTACTACAATCTCGGGGTTCCCCGCGCCTTCCGGTGGGAAGAGGACGGGCTGGCCCAGATCACGTTCCGCTTCGAGCAGTATGCCAAGGGCGTCACCGAGGACATGTATCGTACGATCAAGGACGATGCGGGCCTCTACTACCGGACCAAGGAAAAGTCCGACTTGGGCAAGTTCCGGACTCCGACCTTGCGCTACCTCGTCTACACCGCACCCTACATGCACAACGGGGCGTTCTTCGATCTCACCGAAGTGGTCGAGTTCTACAATGAGGGCGGCGGCGAGAACGAGTTTGCCGCCACCAAGACCAAACTTCTGAAACCGCTGGACCTGACCGATGAGGAGATCGAAGACCTCGTCGCCTTCATCGAGTCGCTCAGCGGACCCGAGATCAAGATGCAGACGCCGAAGCTTCCGCCCTATGCGCCTCTGCAATAGCCGGAACCCGAGAACGAGGAACCGAGTTATGAAAACTCCGAATCAAGACACCATCTCCCCGGCCGGCGCGCCGCAAGCGCCAGCGGTGGAGACAAAGCCGAAAGGCGCAGGCAAGTGCCTGATGTCGCGGCGCAACTTCCTGCTCACGTCGGGCGCTACCACGGCGACGATCATGGTCATGGTCAATGCCGGGACGGCCGAAGCCCAGCAGGTGCCCGCGACGGTCGCCACCTACCCGCGCAAGAAGATCGGCAAGTTGAGCGCTCTCAGACAGGACCGGCCGGTCGAGTTCACCTACCCCGACGACGGCCAGTACGCCGAATCCATGCTGGTCAAGCTGGGTGTGCCCGCCGGCGGCGGCATTGGGCCGAATCGCGACGTGGTCGCCTTCAATAACTACTGCACACATCAGGGCGGTCCCCTCGCCGGCACGTACAAGGCCGATACCAAGTCCATGGGCGCCTGTCCGTTCCACCTTTCGACCTACGACCTTACGCGGCACGGGATCCTGATCTCGGGCCAGGCGTACCAGAGCCTGCCCCAGGTGCTACTCGAGCTCGAGGGCGACGACATTTACGCCGTCGGCATCTTCGGGCTGGTCTACGGTCGCTACGACAACCTGCAAGGTTAGGGAGATAGCAAGATGACGAACTCGACTCCCTATTACGTCCCCGAAGGCAGCGTGCCGCTCCCTCCCAAGAATGCCGAGGTGATCTCCACGGCCTGCGACTACTGTATTGTCGCCTGCGGCTACCAGGTCTACCGCTGGCCGGTGGCGGGCAACCGCAACGGCGGGCCGAAGGCAGACCAAAACGCATTCGGCGTGGATTTCCCCGTCGAGCCGCTCGGACCCTGGGTGGCTTCAAACCAGCACAACATCGTCATGCACAACGGTGCACCGCATCATGTCGTGATCATCCCGGACAAGCAGGCGGCGGCGGTCAATACCGACGGTGACTCCAGCCTGCGTGGCGGCTGCATTGCGCAGAAGTGCTATAATCCGCAAAAACCGACCCGCGATCGACTGGTATCGCCGCTGGTCCGAATGTGGGGCATCCTGCAGCCGGTGGACTGGGACTTCGCGCTCGATGTCGCCGCCGCGGTCGGCAAGCACGTCATCGAGAAGCACGGTGACAACGCGTACGGTGTGAAGACCTATTCGTACCAATATATCGAGAACA
>CAYFYY010000127.1:190-9601 GCA_964347475.1 uncultured Flavobacteriales bacterium | reverse complement strand
CGCATTCGGTCGGCAATCTCGATGTCGGACTGTCCTATTTCAACGGCACCAGCCGCGAGCCGCGGATGATCCAGACCGGCTCTGTGCTGGCGCCGCATTACGATCAGATCGCGCAGGCAGGGTTGGATCTGCAGCTGACCGCAGGCGACTGGCTCTGGAAGCTGGAAGCAATCCGGCGCAGTGGGCATGGGCCCGACTTCTGGGCGGCCACTGCCGGATTCGAATGGACAATTCCCGGCATTTCCGGCTCCGGCGGCGACTTGGGGCTAATCGCCGAATACAGCTATGACGGCCGCGACCTGGCCCAGGCGCCGGCCACGAACTACGACGACGATTTGTTCCTTGGTGCCCGCCTCGCCTTGAACGACATCAGCGATACCAGCCTTCTCGCCGGGGCTCTGATCGACCGCGACACCGATGCACGCGTGTATCTCGTGGAAGGCCAGCGCCGTCTGGGCGAGAACTGGCTTTTGTCGCTTGAGGGCCGCTTCTTCGACGGCGCGGCCGCGCCCGATCCGATCTCGGCGATCCGCAACGATGACTATATCTCTATCGGTCTGAAACGATCATTCTGAACACGCCGGCGGAATCTGGCGCGACCGCGCCATCGATCTCGCCTCTTGAAAGTCCGGCATTCATCGGTCCTTCGGCAGCGCACCCGACCCCGTCAGGCCCGGTTCGGGCAGCACGCAGAAACCCTGCGCCGGAACGGCCAGTGCACTGTTGAACTTGCTGGATAGATTTTGGAAGGCGATCAGCGCGGTCAATTCGATGATTGCGTCGTCGCTGAAAAACCCCTTCAGTCGCGAAAACACCTCATCGTCCACTCCGCGGTCATACCGCGTCATCGCGTCGGCAAAGTCCAGGGCCGCGCGCTCCTCCGGACTGAAGCGATCGCTGTCCCGCCACTGCATCAATGCTGCGAGCTTCTCTTCCGACACACCGCGGCGCAACAGCGTGGCGGAATTCAGATCGACACAAAACGAACAGCTGTTGATTTGCGACACGAGTACGGTGACAAGTGATCGGAGCGCAGGGTCGATCGGAGACGAGCGACGGTCAATCATGCCGTACAGTACGGCCACCCCGGCGAACAGCCGTGGCACCCGCCCCCAAAGCAGCGCCGCGTCGAGTACCGCGCCATACTTTCGCTTCTGGTTCCAGAAAAACGGTCTTATCCACCAGGAGTATCTCGACCGGGGTTTGGCCTCGATCCGCATGATTGCACCTTCGTCCGATTCCGCGTCCGTTATGCCGCACCAATACTATGTGCGATTGCCGGTCAGCCAGGCCAGCAGAACGAGGCTGAGGATTCATCGAACGCTGCCCCCCGACTGGGGAGCCGAGAAAGACACTGGATCAGAAGCCACGATCCTGCCGAAGCCGGATGTTCTCAATGATCCGGAGCGCGTGCTGTACCGCGCCCCTGAGTCCTGGCTTCTCCGGACATGGGAATATCTTCAACTGGAAAAGGCCTTTGCGAGTTGACCGGGATCAATCGCTTCGCGACTGAAGTCCCTTAGCCGCCATACTCTCTGGCCAGTTCGATCATGTCCGCCGCCAGCCGGTCTTCATCTTCGCGACCCCGCGGTTGATCCCCTTGGGTCGATCGATGCTGCCCCAGCACCCGGCAGAACCGGCGTTCCGATACCTTCATCTCGCTGCGGATTAGCTCGATGCAGGCGCGTCGACGGGCGGGGCTCAGAAGTTTCCCCGGGTATCGGCCTCAAGACCGCCGCGCTGGTGCATGACGAACTCCAGATCGAGACGCTCGAAGCGATGGAGATCGCCGGAAACGACGGCCGGCTCGAGGCAAACGACTGGGAGATCGGCGCTCTATTCAAACAAAGCTCTCGCGCATCAACTGGGCAGATACGGCGACCGAATCGTGGTATACTTTGTTAGGCTTGGCGGGCCCAAGCACCGGCGCACAATCGCCACCCAGACGTGAAGCCCGCTTAAGGGCCTACGTGTCTTTAAGGCCGCGGAGCCGAGTGCAGAAGGCACCCCGCCCGGGCAAAAGCAGCGCGGCGCTATTTGGCGAAAGTGGCCGAGACCGGCCCGACCGGTTGCAGGGCGTCATGTCCTGCGTCCCGGCCTCCGGCATTTGCGCCTGGTCAAGAGTGCCGGGCGCACGTGGTCATAGTCTGCATGACAAGCGTACCCCGTGCCGTGTTTTTCGCGCAAAGCAGGACAACCCATGGAGGACTGGACGATGATGTCCGAAACGCCGCATCTGAAATCGAACGCCGGAAAGACGCGCCGCCCATCGGGCGACGGAGCGCCACGGCAACAGCCGATCTTTCGCCATATGATGGTCGGGCTCGACCACTCGCCAAACGCCGCCCACGTGCTCGAGGTGGCGTCCGAATTCGCCAGCGGTCTGGAGCTTCCGCTCACCGTCGCCAGGGTCATGAAGCCCGGAAGTCGGCAGGCGGCGGCCACGGACCCGGTGGACTGGGATCTGACGATGCGCGCCGAGGAGACGGAGATCGGTGGACTTCTGGAGAAATTCAGCCCCGCTGCGCACGCCGGAGCGGTAGTGCTCTCCGGTGAGGTGGCGCCCACGCTCTGCGACGCGGCGCGCGAGCGGGATGCGGACCTCATGGTCATTGGCACCGGCGTGCGCGGATCGAAGGGTGTTTGGGGACTGGGCAGCGTCGCAAGGCACCTCGTCGAGGAGTTTCCCGGTTCACTCCTGGTCGTTCCGGCGGATGCGCGGCACCGGCCCTCCGGTGGCGCCCGCGCGCCGCGCGTCCTCGTCGCGTTGGACTGGTCAGCTTCGTCCAAGGCCGCCTTGCAGACCGCCACCGCAGTCGCCGAGCGTCAAGGGGCCGAACTCGTGCTCATCCACGCCGTTCCCGAGATTGCGTCCGCAGTCGCAGGCCCACCCGAGCCGGAGGACGAGGCTCTGCGCGTCGAGGTGCGCAACCGGAACATCGCCCAGGCCAAACGGCATCTCGAAGGCGTGCGCCGGCTCATCCCCTCGGATCGGCTGCGCCACCGAGTGCGACTGATGACACATGAGGAGCCGCGCCGGGCGCTCGCGCGCGTGATCGAGGAAGAAGCGGCCGACCTGCTTGTCCTCTCGGCCCGCGGCATGGGCCGCAATCCCGACCTTCCTATCGGCAGTACGGCTGAATATCTCGTCTGCTGCGCAAGAATTCCCGTGCTGATCGTACGTCCGGGACAAGAGCAAAAGCCCCGCCGTGTCGCCCTCGCCCCGTCCAGACCGAGAGCCGTTCCGGGCTTGGCATGACCCTCGCTGCGGCAGTGCCGGCCGATCAGTTCGAGGCGGCTGCCGTCGAACTCCGTCGACACCACGCCATCGAGAGCGGGCGCCCCGAACCCGCGGCAATCTGGCTCAATGCCGACGACATCCGCCCCTGGCTCGACCGGGCGCGCGGTTGCTGCGTTCATGTTCCCGATGAAGCGGCGAAGGCGGCGGAATGGCTTCTCGATAACGAGTACCAGATCCGTCGTGCAGTCCGGCAGGTTCAGGACGACATGCCTCGCGCGTTCTGGGCCCGTCTGCCCCGGCTGACCGCGCCGGAACACCTCGGACTTCCGCGCGTGCTGGCGGCGGCACGCGGGTACCTCGACACCTGCCATGGCCAGCCGTCGCTGAGCGCTGCGGTCCGCTTCGTCGCGGCCTACCAGGCGGAGGGTGCCCTGACGCTCGCCGAGCTTTGGGCATTTCCCGTGATGCTGCGGCTCAGTTGCCTCGACACCATCGTCAGAGCGCTTTCGGGCCTGCTGCCCGATCTCGACGCGCCGTTCCCGGCTATGCCAGGCACTCCGCCCGCTGGCGAGGATCCAGGCGAGATGGTATCGCGCGCCATCGTCGCCCTCGGTGCCATCTCGCGCATTCCGTGGACCACCTTCGTCGAAACGACGAGCGCAGTCGAAGCCATCCTCGCCAGCGCGCCGGACGGTCAACATGCCGCGATGGATTTCGAAACACGCAACAGCTATCGCCGCGCGGTCGAGGAACTGGCTCAGGGGTCCGACTGGTCCGAGCCGGACGTCGCGGCCGAGGCGGTGCGGCTTGCGAAGGCGCACACCGGCGCGGCGCGGAAATCGCACACAGGCTGGTGGCTGATCGACGAAGGCCGGCACGAGATCGAGCGCATTATCGGGTTCCGCCCGCAGTTCGGATCCCTACCAAGGCGGATCGCCCTCGGTTATCCCGGTACGGTATATGGCGGGGTCCTTACGCTGCTCACAACGCTCGCCTTCGTGCCTCCGCTCGCGCTTCTGGGAATCTACGGTGCACACCCGGCCGTACTGACCGCCGCAACGGTTCTCCTTCTTTTCCCGGCATCGATCATCGGCGTCACGCTGAGCAACTGGCTGATCTCCAGTCTTGTGCCGCCGCGAATGCTGCCGAAGATGGATTTCCAGCGCGGACTCCCGACAGACCTACAGGCCGCGGTCGTGATGCCAGTGATCTTCCGGGAGGCCGCCGAAGTCGCGCCGATCCTGTCCCGCCTGGAGCGGCACTGGATTACGAATTCCGATCCGAACCTGTTCTTTGCCGTGCTGGGCGATCTGGGCGACGCCCCGGTCGAGACCGAGCCGGGCGACGCGGCCATCGAGCGTGCGCTGATTGACGGGATCGCGCGGCTGAACGACCGCCATGCCGAACACCGCCCCTTCGTCCTGCTGCACAGGAAGCGGCGCTGGAACGCGGCCGAAGCCGTCTGGATGGGATGGGAACGCAAGCGCGGCAAGATCGAGACCTTCAACGCCTTCCTCCAGCGCGGCGATCCGGGTGACTTCCACGTGCGGGCCGGCGACGTGGCGGGAATCTGCCGGTCCGCGCTGGTCGTGACGCTTGACGCCGACACGGTCCCGGCGCCCGGGTCGGTTCACCGGCTCTTTGGCGCGATCGCGCATCCGTTGAACCGGCCGCTCCTGAACGCCGCCGGGGACTGCGTCGTTGCCGGATGCACGTTCGTCCAGCCCCGCATCGAGATCGCTCCCGAGGCCGGCAACGCGTCGCTCTTCGCGCGGCTCTACACCGGCGACACGGCCATCGACATCTACAGCCGCGCCGTCTCGGACCTGTACCAGGACCTGTTCGGCGAGGGCATCTTCATCGGCAAGGGCGCCTACGATCCCGGAAGTTTCTGCCGGTGCATCGAAGGCCGGTTCCCCGACAACGCGCTGGCCAGCCACGACCTGATCGAGGGCGTCTGCGGCGGCGTCGCGCTTGCCTCGGACATCGTGTTCTACGAGGATTTTCCGGCCCGCTACCCGGACTACGCGCGCCGTCTGCACCGGTGGATCCGGGGCGACTGGCAGCTTCTGCCCTGGCTGTTTCCGACGGTGCCGACCCGCGACGGGCGGTCGAGGAACCCGCTTGGCGCACTCGACCGGTGGAAGATCGCCGACAACCTGCGGCGCAGCCTGATCCCGCCCGCGCTGGTCGCGCTGGCGGCCATGGCCTGGGCGGCCATGCCGTCCTGGTCCCTTGTCTGGACGCTGCTTGTGGCCGCCGCGCCCGGCAGCTACCTGCTGACGGACATTCCGACAGGGCTTGCCGGGAGCCGGCGGCGGGGCGTCGTTCGCGACCGGCGGAGGAACCTTCAGGACCATGCAGGACGGTGGCTGCTGGCCATCGTCTTCATGGCGCAGGACGCGGTCGTCTCCGCCGACGCAATCCTCAGGACCCTCTGGCGGCTTCTGGTGTCGCGCCGCCACCTTCTGCAGTGGACGACCGCCGCCCACGTCGCCGCGGAAGGCAGGGACGACCGGAGCAGCTACTGGCGCGAGATGGCCGGTGCGCCGGTTCTCGCGGCCGGCCTCTTTGTCTTCCTTGCCGCGGCCGCGCCCGCCGCGCTGCCGGGAGCGCTGCCGCTGCTTGCCGTCTGGGCCGTCTCGCCGGAAATCGCCAGGCTGATCGCCCGTCCGGCCGACCGCGCGGAGGAAAGGCTCGGGGCCGAAGATCGCCAGTTTCTGCGTCACCTCGCGCGCCGCACCTGGGCCTATTTCGAGACCTACGCGGGTCCCGCCGACAATTGGCTGGCCCCGGACAACCACCAGATGGCGCCGTTCGAGGAAACTGCGCACCGTACCTCGCCCACGAATGTCGGGATGCAGTTCCTTTCGTCGCTGACGGCGTTCGACCTGGGTTTCGCGGCGGGGCCCGACATCGCCGCGCGAAGCGCCGCCGCGCTGGCGACGCTGGGGCGTTTGCCACAGCACCGCGGCCATGTCCTCAACTGGATCGACACGCAGTCCCTGCAACCCCTGGAGCCGCGCTACGTCTCGACCGTCGACAGCGGCAACCTCGCCGTCTCGCTGGTCGCGCTGCGCCAGGGACTTGTCGAAATCGCGGACGGCGCGGTCCTTGCGCCACAGCTCTGGCAAGGGCTGACCGACACGCTGGGCATCTTCGAAGAGGCGCTCGGATCCCCTCCGCCCGACGGGCGGTCCGGGATCTCCGCCATCGTCCGCGAGGCCGCAGCCGCCCGCCGCGATCCGGCGGCCTGGCGGCCCGCGCTTCTTCGAATGCGGGACACGCACCTTCCAGTCGTCGCCGAGGCCATCGGCAAGGCCATCGAGGCCACTGCCGAGACCGAGCCGCACGAAGTGCAGTTCTGGATGGAACGCTGCTGGCACCATGTGCACGCGATGATCCGGGATCTCGACAGTCTATGCCCGTGGCTGGCGCTGCTCGACGAGGCGCCAGAGGGACAGGGCGATCTCGCGCGCCGGGTCGCGGAGTTCCTGCCGCCCGACATTCCGTTCTCCGAACTGGCCGCCGCGGCGCAGGAGGCAAGATCGCTTCTGAAGGCGCCCGGCCTTCTCGACGATTGGAGCAGGGCGCTGACCGAGGCCATCGAGGCCGGGGCCGCCGCGCGCGAGGCGCTGAGAAACCGGCTGCTGGAGAGCGCAGCAACCGCCGAAGGGATCGCCGAGGGCATGGACTTCTCTTTCCTGTTCGACACCGAAACGCGGACCTTTTTCATCGGATACAACCTTGCCACCGAGCGGATCGACGATCACCGCTACGACCTCCTCGCCTCCGAGGCGCGACTGGCGAGCTACTTCGCGATTGCCAAGGGCGACGTTCCGGTGGCGCACTGGTTCCACCTCGGGCGCCCGCTCTCCAGCAGTTCGGGCCCGTTGACGCTGTTGTCGTGGAACGGGTCAATGTTCGAGTACCTGATGCCCCCGCTTCTGATCCGGAGCGCGCCCGGCCGGCTGCTTGGGCAGAGCGAGGCGGCGGCGGTGGACATCCAGCACCGCTACGGCGACACGCTTGGGCTGCCTTGGGGCGTGTCCGAAGCCGCGTTCGCCGCGCGCGACGCCGAGCATCGCTATCAGTACCAGGCGTTCGGCGTCGCCGGCCTAGGCCTGAAGCACGGGCTGGCAGAGGACTACGTCGTGACCCCCTACGCCAGCGCGCTGGCGCTCCCGTTCCGCCCTGTGGCGGCGGTCGACAACCTGAAGCGCCTCACAGGCATGGGCATGCAGGGCCGCTTCGGGTTGTTCGAGGCGCTCGACTTCTCGACCGCGCGGGGCGAGGCGGGCGGGGCCGCGACGCCGGTCAGATCGTACATGGCGCATCACCAGGGCATGCTTCTCGCGGCCATCGGCAATGCGCTTCAGGACGACATCCTTGTCAGGCGCTTCAACCGGGACCCCAGGATCGCGGCGGTGGAGCTTCTGCTGCACGAACGCGTGCCGTGGGAATACACGCCGGAGAACCTGCCCGACGCCCGCGTCACGCCCGACCTCGATCACGGCGAACGGGCCTCGCCGCTTCACGGCTGGGAAGGCGCGAGGGACGAGGAGCCGGAACTGCACGCCATCGGGAACGGCCGCCTCTCGGCCTGGGTGAGCGACCGCGCGCAGAAGACGCTCTGGTGGCACGGGGCGGCGCTGACCGGCTGGGAGCCCGACATTCGCGGCGACGGGTTCACCGGCAAGCTGTTCCTGAAGGACGCCGACGACGGCACGGTCTGGACCTTCGATTGCCGCGAGCACGACGATGCGGCCGACGTGACGTTCCACCCAGAGAAGGCCCGGTTTCACGCCCGCCGCCACGGCATCGCGGCCACGCTCGACCTGACGGTCGCCGCCGCCGACGATGTCGCGATCAGCCGTGTTGCTCTTCAGAACGAAAGCGGACGCCCCCGCAGGATCGAGATCACCGATGCCGCGGAGATCGTCCTCGCGCCCTACACGGCGCATGAACGGCACCCGGCCTTCAGCAAGATGTTCGTCGAAGGCGGGCCCGTCGAGGCCCTGCCCGGCCTTCTGTTCACCCGCCGGCGGCGCAGGCCCGAGGACCGTCCGCCGGTGCTGCTGCACCGGCTGGTGAGCGACGACGCGGAAGTCCTGGTCACCCATGCCGAGACGGACCGCATGGCATTCCTCGGCCGGCACGGCGATCCCGCGCGCCCGGCGGGTCTGGATGCCCCGGGCAACGGCCTGGACGAGGTGCGCGCGGGCGCCAGTCTCGACCCGGTGTCGGCCTTGCGGACAACGCTGACGCTTGCCCCCGGGGAAGGCGCCGAGATCGCGTTTCTGATGCTCTCGGCCGGGTCGCGGGAGAACGCGGTGGACATCGCGCGGCGCTACGACAACCTTGCCGCGCTGACATGGGCCGAAGAGGACGCCATGCGAACGTCGGCGGTGACGGCGCACAGGATGGGCCTGACGCAGGGCGAGATCGAGGACGCGCAGGCGCTTGCGGGCCGCCTGATCCGGCCGATGGCCCGCGATCACGCCAGTGAGCCGCGCGACCGCCTTTCCGGCCAGCCGGATCTCTGGGGTCTCGGTATCTCGGGCGATCTGCCGATCGTCCTTCTGCGGGTGCGGGACGTGGAGGACTCGCCGCTCCTGCCCGTCGCCGTCAGGGCGCACCAGTGGTGGCGGCGAAACGGGCTGAAGAGCGACCTCCTGGTCCTCCGCACCTCCGCCGCGAGCTATGACGAGCCGGTGATGGCGCGCCTGCGCCAGGTGCTCCGCGAGACCGGCCTCAGCGAGGGGCTTGGCGGCATGGGCGGCGTTCATCTTCACGGGATAGAGCGGATCGCGGCGGATCAGCTTCGGGCGGCGGAGACGCTGGCGCGGCTGGTTCTGGACGGCCGCGCGGATCGCCTGACGGACGCATTGCCCCCGGCGCCGCAGGCGCTGGCGCCGGCGCCTCCGTTCAATCCGGGCGGCGTGCCGTCCGAGGCCGAACCCCGCCCGCCCGCGCGTCCGGAGGGGCTGCTGTTCGACAACGGGTTCGGCGGCTTCTCGCCCGGGCACGGCGCCTATTGCATCTATCTGGATGGCGGCCGCAGCACGCCGGTCCCCTGGTGCAACGTTCTGGCCAACGACGGTTTCGGCACGATCGTCTCAGAGGGCGGCCTCGGGTTCAGCAAGTTCTCCAAGTTCCTGGCCGAGGCG
>CAYFYY010000127.1:0-149 GCA_964347475.1 uncultured Flavobacteriales bacterium | reverse complement strand
CAGCCACGACCTTGTCCAGGAGGTGACAGCCATGGTCGCGCCCGACGCGCCGGTGAAGATCGTGCGCCTGAAGCTCGGGAACCCCGGTCCGAGGCCGCGCCGTATCACTGCGACCTATTACGCCGAGTGGCAGCTCGGCGCGCTCGCCA
>CAYFYY010000126.1:0-9992 GCA_964347475.1 uncultured Flavobacteriales bacterium | reverse complement strand
ATTCCCCTGGAATGCCGGCTCGCTGCGCAAAATTCCCTCAGCTTGACCTTTGTTTAACCGCGATTACGTAATATCTTTCCATTAGGGGAAATGTGAACGTTCGTCCCGTACGCGCGGTTCCCCGCAGCAACAGGGGACGGGCTGAGGCGAGTCGCCAGTGTTTGATGAGGACAACGATCCTGGTTATCTGACGGGCCAGTTGCTGGTCGCGATGCCGAACATGCGAGACACGCGGTTCGAGCGGTCGGTGATTTATCTGTGCGTCCACAATGCCGAGGGGGCGATGGGGCTGGTCATTAACCAGATCGCGGACGAGTTGAGCTTTCCCGAACTGCTGGAACAGCTTGGCATCGAGTCGAGCGGCTCGGGAATCGGCATTCCGATCCATGTTGGCGGACCGGTCGAATCGGGTCGTGGATTCGTTCTCCACACGAGCGACTATGCCCAGGGCAGTACGATACAGGTCAACGAGTCGGTCAGCCTGACGGCGACGGTCGATATTCTCAAGGATATCGCCGAAGGTCGCGGGCCGCGCCGGGCGTTGTTGGCGCTCGGTTATGCCGGATGGGGCGCGGGCCAACTCGACGGCGAGATCCAGCAGAACTCGTGGCTGAACGTCAACGCCGACGAGTCGTTGCTGTTCGGCGACCATCCCGACACCAAATGGGAACAGTCCCTCGCCAAGCTCGGCATCGATCTCTCGCTACTTTCGGGCGAAGCAGGCCACGCCTGAGGTGGGCGCTCAGCGGAGTTTGCCTCCACCTCCTGCCCTGACCGGACACGGGTCGTCACGCAGGATTCCGAACAGCACGTGATCGCGCCAGCGTCCGTCGATCTTCAGGTAACCGCGCGCCAAACCCTCTTCGCGAAAGCCGCATTTGAGGAGCAGTCCGCGGCTGGCATCGTTGTGCGGCAGACACGCTGCTTCCACGCGGTGCAGGCTGAGGGGGCCAAACGCATGCTCCAGGACGCAGGCAACCGCTTCGGTCATATAGCCCTTGCGGACGTGGGGCGCGCCGGTCCAGTAGCCAAGGCTGCCAGTGGCCGCCACGCCGTAGCGGATGTTGGAGAGCGTGATACCGCCCACCAAGACGTTGTCGCTGCGGTCAAAGATGAGAAAGCCGTAGCCGGAGCCGGCGCGCCATTCCTCCCGGATCTGGGCACGCCGTCGCCGGAAGGCGGCGCGCGAGGCACCGTCCGGCGGCCAGGTCGGCTCCCACGGCTTTAGGAATTCCTGGCTCTGCCGGCGCAGCGTCACCCACGCATCGGCATCACGTGCCACCGGAGGACGCAGCAGCACACGCCGACCGGCCAGCGTCAGACCCGGTGCCCAGCTCCCGAAAATCCACCACATGCGCTGCCGTCCCGCCTTTGATCCGCACGCGGTCAGGCGGATAGCCTTGCGGCGAAATCGTCATATTCCATCATGCGGTCGAGCGGCCCGATCGCGGCAAGGGACGGCCGTCCGCTTAAGATGCGCCGGGCGACGCGGGCGACCGCCGCCGTGTCGACCGCTTCGATCCGCCGGACCATTTCAGCGACGGGGATCGGGCTGCCGTAGATAAGCACCTGCTCGCCGATCTGCTCGGCCCGCGCGCCGGTCGACTCCAGCGACATCAGGGTTGCCGCCTTGAGCTGGTTTCGCGCCCGCGAGACCTCGGATTCTTCGAGCGTGTCGACAAGACGGCCGATCTCCTCGCACAGGACCGGCATGAGCTCGACGACCTCCCGCTCCCCTGTACCGGCGTAGATGCCGAACAGGCCGCAGTCGGCGTAGTGCGAGCCGTAGCTGTGGATCGAATAGACCAGGCCGCGGCGCTCCCGGATCTCCTGGAACAGGCGCGACGACATGCCGCCGCCGAACAGGGCCGAAAAGACCGAGGCGGCGTAAAGGTCGGGGTCGTGCAGTCCGACGCTCGGAAACCCGACGGTCAGGTGGACCTGCTCGAAATCCTTGTCCTCAATGTGGGCGCCGCCGCCGTAGGACGCCGCCTCGTGCCGCAGCGGGCCGTGGCCGGGCAGATCCCGGAACAGCGTTTCGGCCAGCGCGACCAGGTGTTCGTGCTCGATCATGCCGGCGGCGGACAGCACCATCGCGCCGCTTCCGTAGGCCTCGCCCATGTAGCCGATGATGGCGTCACGCGACATCTTGCGCACCCGTTCGGCATCTCCCAGCACCGGCCGGCCCAGCGGCTGGTGCGGAAACGCGGTCGATTGGAAATGATCGAAGACAATGTCGTCGGGCGTATCGTGCGCCTGCCCGATCTCCTGCAGCACGACGCTGCGCTCGCGCGCCAGCTCCTCCGGATCGAAGGTCGAATGCTGCAGGATATCCGCAAGTATATCGACTGCCAGCGCTGTGTCTTCTTTTAATACCTTCGCATAGTATGCGGTGCGCTCGCGCGCCGTGTAGGCGTTCAGATGCCCGCCGACCGCCTCGATCTCGGCGGCAATGTCCAGAGCGGAGCGGCGCTTCGTTCCCTTGAACGCCATGTGCTCGAGGAGATGGGCAACCCCGTTGATCTCGGCCGGCTCGTTGCGCGTGCCGGCATCGACGAAGACGCCCACCGACACGGTTTCGACCGCGTCCATGGTGTGGGTGACAACGCGCAGCCCGTTGTCCAGCCGCGTCAGCTGCACGCTCACGCCGCGCCCTCGATCACCGCGCCGGAGCGGATATGCGCCTTCACCGCCTCGAGCTCGTTGGGCAGCACCGCGTATCTCTCCTCCCGCGCCATCAGGTCGGCCAGCCGCGGCGGCAGCGACGGCCGGAGTGCCGTGGCCTGCTCCACCGCCTCGGGGAATTTGGCGGGATGGGCCGTCGCCAGGGCGACGACGGGCGTTGCCGGATAGCGCGCCTTGGCGCGCCCGGCGCCGACGCCGATCACTGTGTGGGGGTCGAGGAGTGCGCCGTGGGATCGGTATTCCGCGGCGATGGCCGCCACCGTCTCCGCGTCGTCCATGCGGTGGCCGTCGAACAGGGCCCGGAGCTGCTTCATGCCGCCCTGCGGCACGCGAAGCGATCCGGTGCGCCGGAATTCGCGCATCGTGTCCATCACCGCGCGGCCCTCGCGCCCGCAGACGTCGAACAGCAGCCGCTCGAAGTTGCTCGAGACCTGGATGTCCATGCTCGGCGAGAGCGACGGCTCGACCTCGCGCATCTCCATGACGCCGGTCTCCATGAACCGGGTCAGGATGTCGTTGCGGTTCGACCCGATGATCAGTTCGGCCACGGGCAGGCCGATCTGTCGCGCCGCGTAGCCGGCATAGACGTTGCCGAAATTGCCGGTCGGCACGGCGAAGCCGACGGGACGGTCGGGCGCGCCCAGGGCCACCGCGGCCTGAACGTAATAGACGATCTGGGCCATGATCCGCGCCCAGTTGATCGAATTCACCGCACTGAGCCGCAATTCGTCGCGCATGGCGCGGTCGGCGAACATCGCCTTGACCAGATCCTGGCAATCGTCGAAGGAGCCCTCGATCGCGATGTTGTGGACGTTGTCGGCCAGCACCGTGGTCATCTGACGGCGCTGGACGTCCGAGACGCGACCGTGCGGATGCAGGATGAAGATATCGATCGCGTCGCGGTCGCGGCAGGCCTCGATGGCGGCGGACCCGGTATCGCCGGAGGTTGCGCCGACGATGGTGACCCGCTCGCCGCGCCGGCTCAAAACGTGATCGAACAGCCGCCCGAGAACCTGCAGGGCGAAATCCTTGAAGGCCAGGGTCGGCCCGTGGAACAGCTCCATGAGCCAGAGATTGCGGTCGAGCTGTCGCAGCGGTGCCACCGCAGCGTGGTCGAATCCGGCGTAGGCGTCATGCACCAGGGCCGCGAACGCGTCCTCCGCGATGCGCCCGCCGAGAAACGGCGACATGATGCGGGTTGCCGTCTCCGCATAGGACAGGCCGCGCAGGGCGCGGAAATCATCCGTGCGGAATTTCGGCCAGGACTCCGGCACATAAAGACCGCCGTCCGCGGCCAGTCCGGCCAGCAGTACCTCGTCGAATTCCAGGATCGGGGCGTCACCCCTTGTGCTGATATAGCGCACGCGGTCCGTCCGTTCTGTCGAGCGCTCAACCTAGCGGCGGCGCCGGCCCCAGGCAAGGCGAGTCAGGCGCCCTCGAGGTAGCGCGCCGTCAGGTGCGCCTGGAAGGCTTCGGCACCGAGCGGCGCTCCCGTCGCCTCACGCAGCAGGTCGTCGGTCGACAGCAGCGATCCTTTGCCGTGCACGTGTTGGCGCAGCCATGCCATCAGCGGCGCGAAATCGCCGCGCTTGATGCCGGGCATGATGTCCGGATCAGCGGCGCGCGCCGCCGCCATCAGCTGCGCTGCGGCCATTGCGCCCAGCGTGTAGCAGGGGAAATACCCGAAATCGCCGTCCGGCCAGTGCAGATCCTGCAGACAGCCCGAGCGGTCGTCGGGCGGCGTAATGTCCAGGAGGTCCCGCAGGCCGTCGCCCCAGGCGCCGGGCAGGTCGGCGACCGCAAGGTCACCGGCGATCATCGCACGCTCCAGCCGGGTGCGCAGGATGACATGCGCCGGGTAGGTTATCTCGTCGGCATCGACCCGGATGAAGCCGGGCCGGACCCGGGTGGCCAGCCGGTGCAGGTTGCCGGGCGTCCAGGCGGGGCCCGATGCCTTGAACGTGGCGGCAATGATCGGCGCGGCCCATTCGAAAAAGGCGCGCGAACGGCAGACCTGCATCTCGACCAGCAGTGACTGGCTCTCGTGCAGCGCCATGCCGCGTGCCCTTCCGACCGGCTGGCGCCACCATGCACGCGGCAGGCCGCGTTCGTACATGGCGTGCCCGGCTTCGTGGAGTACGCCCATCAGCGCCTCGGCGTAGTCGGCTCTGCTGTAGCGCGTGGTGATCCGGCTGTCGTCGGCGATGCCACTGGAGAAGGGATGCAGGCTTTCATCCATGCGGGCGCTGTCGAAATCGAGGCCGACTGCTTCCGCCATTCGCCGACACAGCCGTTTCTGCACCGGCACCGGGAACGGCCCCTCGGGGTGGACGGGCGCACGCCGCCGCCGCTGCCGCGCCAGCGCCCTGTCGAGAAAATCGGGCAGGAATGCGGCGTAATCCTCGAGGATCGCGACGACCCGGGCGGCATCGGCGCCGGGCTCGTACTGGTCCATCAGCACGTCGTAGACGGGCCGGCCGAAGGCCGCCGCCTTGGCCTGTCCAACCTCGCGGGTCAGTCGGACCACCTCCTCCAGGCTGGGCTGCAGGGCGCGGAAATCGGATCTCGGACGGGCCGTACGCCAGACGGTTTCGCACCCGGACGTCGCACGCGACCGGGCAGCGACGAGATCGGCGGGCAGGGCTGTCGCGTGCAGCCAGATGCGCCGCATCTCGCGCAGGTTCGCCGCCTGCCAGCGGTCCAGCGCGGCAACCTCCATCTCGACCGCCGCAAGGTCCTCGGCGACGCGCGGGCTTGCCAGCATCTCATGCGCCAGCACTCTCAGATCGGCGATCTGCTCACCCCGAGCGCGGGCGCCGGCAGGCGGCATCACCACCGACATGTCCCAGTGCAGTACGCCGATCGTCTCGCCGATCAGCGCGTGGCGGCGGAATGTCTCCTCGAGCCGCAGGTAGGCCTTGATGTGTCGCTTCAACTGCTGTCGTCCGCGTTTTTGCCGGCCGGGCGCCGCACGTGGTAGACGATATACACCGCCAGCAGGGCCGCGGCGAGCGCGAACCATGTTATCGCGTAGGACAGATGGTTGTTGGGCAGCTCGATCCGCCAGGTATTGGGAACCGGATAGGCCTCCTCGGACCGCATTTCGGCGGCATCTCCCTCCGTTCCGCCGCTCGCCGCGGCCGCGGCTTCCGCGTTGTCGGATCCGGGGGAGACCGGGGCCTCGCCGGTCGCGAAGATGTAGTAATCGACGAATGGCAGCACGCCGACCGAACCGGCCATCGCGGCGAGGTCGATATAATACCATTCGTTCTTGTCCGGCCGGTTCGTCGGGGTCAGCCAGCCCGGCGCCTCCGGCACACGGACGATGCCGCTCACCTCCACCTGCCGCGACGGCGTGTCGGCAGCACGAGCCGCAGCCCCGGGCCAGTCCATCGGCACCCAACCGCGATCCACCATCAGAGTCGGGCCGCCGTCGGCACGGACGAACGGTGTCACGAGGTTGATGCCGGGCTTGCCGTCGCGAACCCGGTTGAGCAGGCGTCGTTCGGCGTCGTGCAGAAAGTGCCCGGCCACCCGGACCGGCCGGTAGACAAGGTCGGCGCCAGGAATCCGGGTATCGACGGGCAGCTTGATGGCCGGCGCACGGCCCCGGATCTGCAACTCCTCGATCAGGTCTGCCTTCCACTGCATGCGCTGCAGCTGCCAGCCGCCGAGCGCCACGAGCACGACCAGCGCCGGCATCGTGATCATGGTCGGCCAGAATGTCGGTCGGAATCTCACGGTCGGCTCGTCCCGGTGCGCTCGCTGATGGACAACCGGATAGGACGATGTGGCTGTTATGTAAAGGTGTTCTTGCCGCCTTCACCGGCCCGGTGCCGGTATTGCAGGGCGATCAGGACGCCCTTGAGCGGCCGCAGCAGAGCGATCGAGGCGAGCAATATGGTCGGGATCCACAACAGCGCGTGCAGCCACAGCGGCGGCCCGACCAGGACTTCGAACAGGATCGCCAGCGCCACCACCAGCGGGCCGGTGACGAACATGACGAAGACCGCGGGGCCGTCGCCGCTGTCCTCCGGCCGCAGGTCGAGGCCACAGACCTCGCAGCTCTGCGCCACCCGCAGGAAATGCACGATATCGGTGAACAGGCGCCCCTGCCCGCAGCGCGGGCAGCGGCACAGCAGACCGGCCCGCAGCACGGAAACCGGCGCGCGGAGCTCCGTCACCGGGGGCCCCGCACGCTGGTGCCGCGAAGCCGCCGCAAGCTCAGCTTCCCCAGATATAGACGCAGCTGAACAGGAACAGCCAGACCACGTCGACGAAATGCCAGTACCAGGCCGCTGCCTCGAATCCGAAATGGTGCTCGGGCTTGAAGTGGCCCTTGATGGCCCGGAACAGGCACACCGTCAGGAACGTGGTGCCGATGATCACGTGGGCGCCGTGAAAGCCGGTCGCCATGAAGAAGGTCGACGGGTAGATGCCGTCGCTGAAGGCGAACGGCGCATGCCAGTACTCGTAGGCCTGCAGCGCGGTGAACAGTGCGCCGAGCCCGATCGTGGCCAGAAGCCAGCGCACAGTGCCCGACTGGCTGCCCTCGCGGAGCCGGTGATGCGCCACCGTCACGGTCACGCCGGAACTCAGGAGAATCAGCGTATTGACAAGCGGGATCGTATACCAGGCGAAGGTCTCGATGCCCTCGGGCGGCCAGACCGCCGGGTCGGCCTTCGGAAACAGGCTGGAATTGAAGAAGGCCCAGAAGAAGGCGGCGAAGAACATCACCTCCGAGGCGATGAACAGCATCATGCCGTAGCGATGGCCGAGCTGCACGACCGGCGTGTGGTGGCCTTCATGGGTTGCCTCGCGGACCACATCGGTCCACCAGCCGAACATGGTCAAGGCCATAAGGGCGATGCCGGGGGCGATGGTCAGGATGCCGAGCGCCTCGCCGACCCCGCCGAGCATGTCGGGGTGCATGTAGAGGATCAGGCCGAAGGCCAAAGCGAAGGCCGCGATCGCGCCGACCATCGGCCAGCGGCTCGGATCCACCATATGGAAGTCATGCTTGGCTGCGCCGCTCATTCTCGTAAATCCTCGCTTGTCCTGGTCCGAAACCGGTGCTGTTGCAGATTAGCGTTCACCTGACCGTCCCGCTGGCCGGATGGGCCGCGCTGGCAGCCACCGTGCCATCCTCCGCCCCCGGCCGGGGGAAGAAGGTGTAGGACAGGGTTATGGTGTTCACATCGTCGAGATTGCGATCCTCCATGATCGCCGGATCGACGAAAAAGGAAACCGCCATGTCAACCTTCTCGCCGGCCTCGAGCCGCTGTTCGGTAAAGCAGAAGCAGGCGATCTTGTCGAAGTACTTTGCCGCCTTCAGCGGGGTGACGTTGTAAGTCGCGGTGCCGACCGTGGGCCGGTCCGCAACGTTGCGCGCACGGTAGAACGCCAGCGCGGTCTCGCCGACGCGCACGGTCATCGGGCCCTGCGCCGGCGTGAAGCGCCAGGGCAGCGCCGCGTTGACGCCGGCATCGAAGCGCACGGTGATGCGTCGCGTATCCGCCGCAGCAACCGGTGCCTGTGCGACGCCGGGGGTCCCGCCGAACCCGGTAACCCGGCAGAACAGGTCGTACAGCGGCGCCGAGGCGAAGGCGAGGCCGACCATGCCGGCGACCACGCCGAGCAGCGCGATCATGGTCCGACGGTTACGGCGGCGGGTGGCAGCGTCCATGCGTCACCCCCCGCTCATCTTGACGATGGCGACGATGTAGAACAGCACGACAAGCACGCCGAGAACCGCGGCCACCGCAATGTTGCGGCTGCGCAGGCGGCGTTGCCGCTCGTGGCGGTCGTCGGACCTGCGACCGGGATCCTGCCGCGTATTCGTCACGATCGTTGCCATGCGCGCGTCACCCCGACGGCCCCACCGGTCCGTCGACGATCAGGAGAGCGAACAGGGCCGCCAGATAGAACAGCGAATAGCGGAACATGCGCCGCGCCGGGGCATCGCTCTCGCTGCGCAGCACGGCGACCGCGGCCGACACGAACCCCAGGCTGAGCACGAGCGACGCCGCGCCGTATATCCAGCCGGCGACGCCCAGCAGGCTCGGCGCCAGCGCCACCGGAACCAGCAGCAGCGTGTACAGCAGCATCTGCCGCTTGGTGGCCGGCTTGCCGGCCACGACGGGCAGCATCGGCACCCCGGCGTTCTGGTAGTCGCCGCAGCGGTAAAGCGACAGCGACCAGAAGTGTGGCGGCGTCCAGAAGAAGATCAGGGCGAACAGCGCCAGCGACTCGACCGAAACCGACCCGGTGACCGCGGCCCAGCCGATCACCGGCGGGAAGGCGCCGGCGGCGCCGCCGATGACGATGTTCTGCGCCGTCCGTCGCTTCAGCCAGATGGTATAGACGAAGACGTAGAACAGGATTGCCAGCGCCAGCAGCGCGCCGGCCACCCAGTTCACCATCAGCCCCATCATGGCAACGGACGCCACCGACAGGAACACGCCGAAGCCGAGCGCCTCGCCCGGCGCGATGCGGCCGGCGGGAATCGGACGATGCGCGGTGCGCGACATCACCGCATCGATATCGCGGTCGTACCACATGTTGATCGCCCCGGCCGCGCCGGACCCGACGGCGATGCATAGCACCGCGACGGCGGCCAGAACCGGGTGCACGCCGCCCGGTGCGATCACCAGCCCTACGAAGCCGGTGAACACGACCAGCGACATCACGCGCGGCTTTAGCAACGCAAGGAAATCGCCGGCGCCGGCGGCGCCGGTGACACCCGTCGCGGTCGTCATGCGGTATGCGCTATCTGACATCGATCCGCCCCGTGGCCCCAGCTACCGGACGACCGGCTGCTCCTCGAAGGTATGGAACGGCGGCGGCGAGTTCACCGTCCACTCCAGGGTCGTCGCGCCCTCGCCCCAGTAGTTCGCCTCGGCCTGCCGGCCACGGAAATAAGAATGGGCCATGATGGCAATGAAGCCGAGGGTCGAAAGCGCGGTAATATACGAGCCCCAGGAGGAGATCATGTTCCAGCCGGCAAACGCGTCCGGATAGTCGATGTAGCGGCGCGGCATGCCGGCGAGGCCCGAGAAATGCATCGGGAAGAAGGTCAGGTTGATGCCGATGAAGGCGGTCCAGAACTGGATCTTTCCCGCGGTCTCGTTGTACATGCGGCCCGTCATCTTCGGCCACCAGTAGTAGATGCCGGCGAAGATGGCGGACACCGCGCCGATCGACAGCACGTAATGGAAATGCCCGACGACGTAGTAGGTGTCGTGCAGGGCGATGTCCATGCCGGCATTGGCGAGAACCACGCCCGTGACGCCGCCGACCGTGAACAG
>CAYFYY010000125.1:259-10134 GCA_964347475.1 uncultured Flavobacteriales bacterium | reverse complement strand
CATTGACGACAACATGGGATCGGCGGCGCGGACCCCCGGGGGGTCCGCGTCGCGCGGGAGGTGTTTCGCGATGGACATCGAGATCTTCACCGGGCCTGGCTGCAGCCATTGCGAGGCGGCCAAGAAGCTCTTACGGGAGCGCGGGCTGGCCTTCGTCGAGCGCGACGTCAGCGAGGCGGCGGTGCTCGCGGAATTCCGCGAGCGGCTGCCGCGACAGAAATCGCTGCCGCAGATTTTCGTCGACGGCGCGCATATCGGCAGCTACGAGGATCTGCGGCTGAAGCTGGCAAGCATGGGCGCCGGCTAGGCCGGCGAGTTCGCCGGCCCGGCGCTATTCCTCGTCGGCGCAGGCGCCGCGCTCGACCTCGACGGTAGCGTGGGCGAGGCCGAAGCGCTGTTTAAGCCGCCCCTTGATCGCCGCCGTCGCCGCCTCGGCCGGCACGTCCTCGGCGACCCGCGCGTGCAGGGTGATCATCCGCCGCTCCTGGGTGATCGACCAGGCGTGGATATGGTGCACCCGCTCGACCGCCGCGATCTCGGCCACGATGTCGGCACCGATCTCGCGGGTATCGATGCCTTTGGGGGCGCCTTCCAGAAGGATATGGCCGGCGTCGCGCACCAGCGATGCGGCGCTGCGCAGGATCAGAAGGCCGACGAACACCGACAGCATCGGGTCGACCGGCGTCCAGCCGGTGACCATGATCACGATGCCGGAGGCGAGCGCCGCGGCCGAGCCGAGGAGGTCGCCGACAACGTGGAACATCGCGCCGCGGACGTTGAGGTTGTCGCGGTCCGCCCCGTGCAGCAGCCAGAACGCGCCGAGATTGACGACAAGCCCGATGGCGGCGATCACCACGACCGGCAGACCGATGACACGTACCGGGCTCATCAGCCGATCCGCCGCCTCGAAGAAGATCCACAGCGCAACGAAAACCAGGGCGACGCCGTTGACGAAGGCGACCAGGACCTGGAAGCGGTCGAACCCGTAGGTGCGCTTCCAGTTCGCCGGGCGGCGGGACAGCCGGAACGCGAACCAGGCCAGCGCCAGCGAGGCGAAGTCGGTGAGCATGTGCCCGGCGTCGGCCAGGAGGGCCAGCGAGCCGGAGACGAGGCCGCCGACCAGCTCGGCCAGCATGAAGCTGCCGATCAGGATCGCGGCCCAGAAGATCCGTCGCTCGTTGTGACTGTGTGGGTGCATCGGGTTCCCATGCGCCGGTCGGTTGGCGGCCGACTCGCCGGCCCATCCTTGCCCGGCGCTGCCGCCGCGCGCAAGCCTCGCGCACGGGCTAGCCGGCCTCTATGATCCCCCCATGGAGGCGATTCGCGAACTCGTTCTGCCCGCCGCGCCGGCGCTGGTCGCCGGGCCGGCCGGGGCGGTGTGGCTGGACCGCGAGGGCGAGATCCACGCGCTCTCGGCCGCGGCCGTGGCGAAGCGGCTGCGCGACGACCCACCGCCGCTGCTCTGCCACCTGCCGGCAACGGCGCGGCGGCTCGGCCGCGATCCGTTCCCGGCCCTCGATATCCTCGAGCTGTTCGCCTTCGCCCGGCCTGGGCGGTTCTGCGTGCCGACGCCGCGCGGGGTCGCCGTCGCGCTGGGGCTTGGAGCCCCTGCCGACCACGAAGGAGAGGCAGCCGCGCTGCCCCGCATGGCCGAGGCCCTGCTGGCAGGCCTTGCGGAGTCGCGCGATCATGAACAGGCCGTCGCCGTCGCCCAGGCGATGCACGCCGGCGGCTGGCCGTGGGGCCGCTTCGTGCTGGCGGCGCTCGGCGCCGCGGTCGATGCGACGCCAACCGCCTTTCGCGGGCTGGAGGTGTGGCGGCGCCTGCCGGAGTGGCAGGACGAGGCGCCGCCGCCTCCGCCCGGCAACGCCGCGGTTCACCCCAACGCGGCGCGCCGGCGCCTGTCCGACATGCTGGGCGAGGACGCCGAGCCGCGGCCGAGCCAGGCCGACTACGCCTCCGCCGTCAGCCAGGCCTTCGCGCCGCGCGACGCCGCCGGGGCGCCGCACGTCGTGCTCGCCGAGGCCGGCACCGGGGTCGGCAAGACGCTGGGCTATATCGCGCCGGCGAGCCTGTGGGCCGAGGCCAACGGCGCGCCGGTCTGGATCTCCACCTACACGCGCAATCTGCAGCACCAGATCGACGGCGAGCTCGACCGGCTGTTCCCCGATGCCGCGATCAAGGAGGGCCAGGTGGTGATCCGCAAGGGGCGGGAGAACTACCTGTGTCTCCTCAACATGGAGGAGGCGGTACGCGGCGTCGCGGCGCAGCGGCAGAACGCGGTGGCGCTCGGCCTGCTCGCGCGCTGGGCCGCGACGGACCGCCACGGGGACCTGACGGGCGCCGGCTTCCCCGCCTGGCTGGTCGAGATCGCCGGGCAGGCGCGCACACTGGGCCTCGCCGACCGGCGCGGCGAGTGCATCTACTCCGCCTGCGCCCATTACGGCAAATGCTTCATCGAGCGCTCGGCGCGGCGTGCGAAACGGGCCAAGCTGGTGATCGCCAACCATGCGCTGGTCATGGTGCAGGCGGCGCGCGCCGCGAGCGCTTTTCCCGCCTTCGCGGAGGCTGCACCGGCCCACTCCCTCACTCGGCCACCCACAGTGTACGATCCCGATGGGTGGCCGGGTGGGGCAGAGGGCCGGGGCCGGAAAGACGCAAGAAGCGTCAGCGACCCCGCGAGCCGCCCGACCCGCTACGTGTTCGACGAGGGGCACCACGTGTTCGACGCCGCCGACAGCGCGTTCTCGGCGGCACTGACGGGGCGCGAGGCGGCCGAGCTCAGGCGCTGGCTGCGCGGCGTCGAGGGGCGGCGGCGCGGCCGCAGCAGGGGACTGAAAGCCCGCATCGAGGACCTCGTCCTCGACGACGAACAGGGGCTGGAAGCGTTGCAGGCGGCGCTGCAGGCGGCCGCCGCGCTGCCCGGCGAGGGCTGGGGTGCGCGGCTCGCCGAAGGCCGGCCGGCGGGCCCGGCCGAGGCTTTCCTTGCAGCGGTGCGCGGTCAGGTCTATGCGCGGGCGAGCGATCCGGACAGCCCGTTCGACATCGAATGCGAGACGAACGACCCGGTGCCCGGGCTGATCGAGGCGGCAGCGGCGCTGGAGGACGCGCTGGCGCGGCTCGCCGAGCCGCTGCAGCGGCTGCGTCGGGCGCTCGCCGACCGGCTGGACGCGGAGGCGGCCGAGCTCGACACCGCGACGCGCAACCGCATCGAGGCGGTAGCGCGCTCGATCGAGCACCGCGCCGGCGACGCGCTGGCCGCCTGGCGGTCGATGCTGGCCGGGCTGGGGCAGGAGCCGGCGAGCGACTTCGTCGACTGGTTCCAGGTCGACCGCGCCCGGGACCGCGACGTCGATGTCGGCATGCACCGCCACTGGGTCGACCCGACCGAGCCCTTCGCCGCGGCCGTCGCCGGGCCGGCGCACGGCGTGACCGTGACCTCGGCGACGCTGACCGACGGGTCCGGCGATATCGAGGCCGACTGGCAGGGGGCCGAGCTGCGCACCGGCGCCAGCCACCTGCCGGCGCCGGCAATCCGCGTCGCCGTCCCCTCCCCCTTCGACTATGCGGCGCAGACGCGGGTGCTCGTCGTCACCGACGTACGCAAGGACGATCTCGGCCAGGTCGCCGCCGCCCTGCGCGAGCTGTTCCTTGCCGCCGGCGGCGGCGCGCTCGGGCTGTTCACGGCGATCGGAAGGCTGCGCGCGGTGCACGGCCGCCTCGCCGCGGCGCTCGACGAGGCCGGGCTGCCGCTCTACGCCCAGCATGTCGACCAGATGAGCCTGCCGACGCTGATCGACATCTTCCGGGCCGAGCGCGACGCCTGCCTCCTCGGCACCGATGCGGTGCGCGACGGCGTCGACGTGCCGGGGCCGGCGCTGCGACTGATCGTCTTCGACCGGGTGCCGTGGCCGCGCCCGACGATCCTGCACAAGGCGCGCCGGGCCCATTTCGGCGGCCGCGCCTGGGACGATGCGATCACGCGGCTGCGGCTCAAGCAGGCGTTCGGCCGGCTGGTCCGCCGCGCCGACGACCACGGCGTGTTCGTGCTGCTCGACCCGATGATGCCGTCGCGTCTTTCAGGCGCCTTCCCCGCGGGCGCACAGCCGCGCCGCGTCGGCCTCGCCGAGGCGGTGGCGGAGGTGGGGGCGTTCCTCGGCGATCACCCCGGCAGGTAGTAGACCATCGCGGCCGAGACGGTGGCCACCGACAGCACCGTGGACACCAGGATCACGCCGGCGGTGCGCTGGACGTAGACATCGTAGCGCTGGGCCAGCACGAACAGGGTGGAGCCGACCGGCGTTGCCGACAGGATCACCGTCGCCGCGACCCACATGTCGTCCAGCGCGAAGACATGGACGGCCAGCAGCCAGGCGACGAGCGGGTTGACGACGAGCTTGAGGAAGGTCAGCCACGCGATCTCGGAGATGCTGCGCCGGACCGACCGGCCGACCAGGAACAGGCCGATGGCGAACAGCGCCGACGGCGGCGCCGCCGCGCCCAGAAGGTCGAAGAACCGGACCACCGGGTCCGGCAGGGCGATGCTTGCCGCGGAGACGGCGAGGCCGGCCACCATCGCCAGGACCAGCGGGCTCTTCGCGACGCCCGTACCGACGCCGGTGAGGATCCGCGCACGCCCCAGGCCACGGCTGCGGTCGAACTCGATGAGCGCGATGCCGAGGCCGACGATCACCGATCCGATGATCACCGTCGCGATGATCGCCGGCACCGCGCCGGCCTCGCCAAAGGCGATCAGCAGCAGCGGCAGGCCCATATAGCCGGTGTTGGAGAACACCGAGGCGATGCCATGCAGGCCGCGCTCGGCGACGCTGCCGGGAAAGGCGACACACGCCACCGCGACGGCGACGGCGAAGGTCAGCAGCTGGGCTCCGAAGAAGGCGCCGATGAACGCCCAGTCGAGCACGTCGGCGACCGGCGCACCCGCCATTGAGATGAAGATCAGCGCCGGCAGCGCGACATAGTAGACGAAGCCGTTGAGCGCCTTCGAGCTCTCGTCCCCGAGCACGCCGGCCCGCCCGGCGAGGTAGCCGGCAAGGATGATGGCAAAGACCGGGAGGGCGACGTTGACGAAGGCGTGCATGGCACGCACCTTATAGCGTCTTTCAGTCGCGGGGGAACCCGGATCCGCCTGCGTAGCGGATTGGAACATGCGAAGCGACGCGGACAGCGGCTTGAGCGCTTGCCCTGACGGACGGATCGAGCGCGACGCCAAGGGCTGCCGTGGGCCGGCGCGGTGCTGCTGTTGGTGGCGATCACCGGGCGACGGGCGCAGTCGTCGCGCCCTCCGGCATCGCGCCCCGGCATGCGCGCTATTGCCGGTAGGCCCGCTCCAGCGCTGCGATGTCGGGCTTGACCATTTGCAGCACCGCCTGCATCACGCGACTGCACTTCGCGGGATCGGGGTCCTGCAGCATTTGCTCGAGGGCCGCCGGCACGATCTGCCATGACAGCCCAAAGCGGTCCTTGAGCCAGCCGCATTGCTGGGGGGAGCCGCCCTCAACAAGCCTGTCCCACAAAACGTCGATCTCCGCCTGCGAGTCGCAGGGCACGAGGAGCGAGATCGCCTCGGTGAACTTGAACTCAGGGCCGCCGTTGAGCGCGATGAACCGCTGGCCGCGCAGCTCGAAGGTGATCGTCAGGACGGATTCCGCCGGGCCGGGGCCCGCCTCTCCGTAATACACCGTGCTGACGATCCGCGACGTATCGAAGACCGACAGGTAGAAATCCACGGCCGCCTCGGCGTTGCCGTCGAACCACAGGCAGGGGGTGATCTGCGCATTCGTGAGCATGCGGCAGCCTCCTTTTGCGGTTGCCGCGCAACCGATCTCCGGCCTCGCCCGATTGAGGTAACTCGGACGTCTCGCACGGAAAGACCCGGGCCGCACGATTTCTCCGCCATCGCTTGGAGGGTGCGCTTGACGCGGCGCCGGGCGGACGCGATAACTCCGACAGTCCGCGGTGCGACGGGAAGTTCCGTCGCGGCGCCGGAACCGGAGGCGGCAATGATCGACCAGCAATCGGCCCTCGTCTACACCATGGTGCTCGCCTCGGCGGCGGACAGCGACATGACCGACAATGAGCTCGAGATGATCCACGACATCGTCACCCACCTGCCGGTGTTCGAGGGCTACGATGCGGGCAAGCTGCCGGAGGCGGCCAATGCCTGCGTCGACCTGCTGGCCGGCAACGACGGGCTTGATGTGGTGCTGGACACGATCCGCGACGCGTTGCCGGAACGCCTGTACGAGACCGCCTATGCGCTGGCCTGCGAGATCGTCGCGGCGGACCGGGAAGCGAGCCAGGAGGAACTGCGCCTGCTGGAGATGCTGCGCCACCGGCTCGACATCGAACGGCTGGCGGCGGCCGCCATCGAGCGCGGGGCCAGAGCCCGCTTCGCCAAGGGCTGAGCGATGGGCACGCTCGACGGACAGAGGATCGGTCTCATCGGGCTCGGCCTGATGGGCAAGCCGATGGCCCGGAACCTGTCTGCGGCCGGGGCGCGGATGACGGTGGCGAGCCGCAGTCCGGGCCCAGTCGAGGAACTGGCGGCCGAGGGCATGACGCCGGCCGAGAACGGCCGGACGGTCGCCGCGTCCAGCGACATCGTCATCGTCATGGTGACCAACACCCCATCCGCCGAAGCGGTGATCGCCGGGCCCGGCGGCGTCATCGAGGGGCTGTCGCCCGGCACGCTGGTGATCGACATGGGCACCACCGCGGTCAGGGCGACGCGGGCGCTGGCCGACAAGGTGGCGGCGGCCGGCGGCGACTGGATCGACGCGCCGGTCTCCGGCGGCTCGGTCGGTGCGACCGACGGCACGCTGACCATCATGGCCGGCGGTACGGACGCGGCGATCGCGCGCGCCGCGCCCGTCTTCGAGGTGCTGGGGCGGCGGCATACACGGATCGGCGGGCCCGGCGCCGGGCAGGTGGCCAAGGCGATCAACCAGAATATCGTCGGGCTGACGATCGCCGCGGTGGCCGAGGGCATCGCGCTCGCCCGTGCGGCCGGCGCCGATCCGGCCAGGGTGCGCGAGGCGCTCAACGTCGAGGGCGGCTTCGCGCAGAGCCGGATCCTCGACCTGCACGGCCAACGCATGATCGACGGCGCGTTCACTCCGGGTGGCCGCGTCTCGGTTCAGCACAAGGACGTGCACCAGGGCCTCGAGCTCGCCAAACAGGTCGGCATCCGCCTGCCATCCCTGGAGCGCAACGTCGAGCTGTGGGATGCGATGATCGAGAAGGGCTGGGCCGACCTCGACCATTCGGCGCTGATCAAGCTCATCGAGGACGGTTAGGGCACGGCATGAGGGAGGCCTTCAGCCGCTCCTACGATGCAAAATTCATAAGGGAACAGCCGGGCCTGCCGACGGAACTCAGGCATTATCACCCGGTTGGCGACATGGCCGGTCACGACGGCCCGATCGTCCGCATAGCACCGCATGGCGGGACCCCTTGGCTTGCGATGTTCGCGTTCGCTCGTGGCGGCGGGTCGGACCAGCTGTTCACCTGTCCCAATCCCGACTGGCTCTGCGTCGTGGCCCGGAACCTGGCCTATCTGGTCAACACGCGAGATCCTGAGCAATGGGAGATCGTCAACGGCGGCACGCCGGTCATGCAGGTGCTGCCGGCCGAACAACCTAAGCTGCTGCTTTTCGCCGACTATACGGATATCGAAGCCTGGGGCCCGGAGGGGCTTGTCTGGCACTCGGCGCGCCTCTCGCTCGACGGCTTGCGAAACCTGCGTGTGGAGGGAACGGTCCTGCGCGGCGAGGGCTGGTATCCCGACTGCTGGGCGGCGTTCACGATCGACCTGAGAACCGGCAGGCACGAGGACGGGCCGAACCTGTCCGCTATGGAGGGAACAAAGCAACGGCCGGGCGTGTGGGGTCGGCTGTTGCGTCGGATAGGCTTGACTTGGCCGAGAACTGAACGGCGCTGCCGCCGCCGTTGACCTGACACCTCCGGCCCTAGCGGCCTGCAAGCTCCCTGCGAACCAGCCCTGCGCCGGCGCCGAGCGCCTGCAGCTTGCCGGCCGCAACGGCGCGCGGCAGCGGCGCCATGCCGCAGTTGGTGCAGGGGCTGATCCGCTCGGCATCGACGAACTCCATGGCGGCGCGGATCGTCGCCGCCACCTGCTCCGGGCTCTCGACCGCGTTCGTTGCGACGTCGATGGCGCCGACCATCACGGTCTTGTTCGACAGGAGGCCAATCAGCGACAGCGGCACCTTCGAATTGGCGCATTCCAGCGAGACCTGGTCAATGCGGCTGTCGTTCAGGGCGGGGAAGATCTCCTCGTACTGGCGCCATTCGCTGCCGAGGCTTGCCTTCCAGTCGAGATTGGCCTGGATGCCGTAACCGTAGCAGATATGCACCGCGGTCTGGCACGCCAGCCCTTCGATGGCCTTGTGCAGGGCGGCGATCCCCCATTCCTTGACGTCGTCCATGAAGACGTTGAAGGCGGGCTCGTCGAACTGGATGAGGTCGACCCCCTCGGCCGCGAGCTCGCGCGCCTCGGCATTGAGCAGCTCGGCGAAGGCCATCGCCATGTCGGCGCGGCGGCCGTAATGGGAATCGGCGATGGTATCGCAGATCGTCATCGGCCCCGGCAGGGTGAATTTCAGGCCCCGTTTCGTGTGGGCGCGGGCGAAGCGCGCCTCGTCCCTGTGCACCGGGTTCTTGCGGCCGACCGGCCCGGTTACCGTCGGCACGTCGACGACGTAACGGTTGTCGCGGATGCCCATCCTGGTCTTCTTCTGCCAGTCGATGCCGTCGATATGCTCGAGGAAGCCGTGCACGAAGTGCATGCGGAACTGCTCGCCCTCCGTGACGATGTCGATGCCGGCATCCTCCTCCTCCTTGATCCAGATCAGGGCGGCATCGCGCTTTCCCTGCTCAAGCTCGGCCCCTTCGAGCCGCCACGGCGCCCACAGCTTCTCCGGTTCCGCGAGCCAGGACGGTTTCGGCAGGCTGCCGGCAATGGTGGTATCGAGCATGTCGCTTCTCCCCGGTGGCTGGAAAAGTCGGGATATCCGGCGCCCGGCACCATAGCGCGAATTCCGGCCGCGGGAAAACTCACATAACCCGCGCCTCAAAAAAGAAGGGCCGCGGGTTGAACCCCGGTCCCGGATTTTTGACGAAACCGGAATTCGCCATTGCGAGGAGGCCGATGGCCGACGCGGCAATCCAGATCGCCGCAGGCCTGCAGGGTTTGCTGGATCGCCGCGGCTGCCCTCTTCCTGAGCCTTTCGAAGGACGCAACCTCGCGATGACGACAGAGGGCTTTGCCTGCCACATGAAGGGGCCGCGCCCCGGATCGGAGCGCGGCCTCTTGGGTAACGATTGGCCGGACGGGCAGGCGCCGGATCAGAAGCCCATACCGCCCATGCCGCCCATGTCGGGCGCGCCGCCCGGCGCCGCCGGCTTCGGCTCCGGCTTCTCGGCGACCATCGCCTCGGTGGTGATCAGCAGACCGGCGACCGACGCCGCATCCTGCAGGGCCACCCGGACGACCTTGACCGGGTCGATGATGCCGGCCTTGAACATGTCGACATACGTGCCGGCCTGGGCGTCGAAGCCGAGATTCTTGTCCTTGGACTCCATCAGCTTGCCGGCGACGATCGAGCCGTCGGCGCCCGCATTCTCGGCGATCTGGCGGACCGGCGACTGCAGCGCCCGGCGCACGATGCCGATGCCGACCTTCTGGTCGTCATTGGCCGGCGAGAGCTTGTCGAGCGCGCCCATGGCCCGCAGCAATGCCGCGCCACCGCCGGCGACGATGCCCTCCTCGACCGCGGCCCGGGTCGAGTTCATGGCATCCTCGACCCGGTCCTTGCGCTCCTTCACCTCGACCT
>CAYFYY010000125.1:0-246 GCA_964347475.1 uncultured Flavobacteriales bacterium | reverse complement strand
GCCGACCCGGATCACCGCAACACCGCCGGCCAGCTTGGCCAGACGCTCCTGCAGCTTCTCCTTGTCGTAGTCCGAGCTGGTCTCCTCGATCTGGCCGCGGATCTGGCCGCAGCGGGCCTGGATATCGGCCTTCTTGCCTGCGCCCTCGACGACGGTGGTGTTGTCCTTGTCGATCGACACCTTCTTGGCGCTGCCCAGCATGTCGAGGGTGACGTTCTCCAGCTTGATGCCGAGATCCTCCGAGAT
>CAYFYY010000124.1:0-10248 GCA_964347475.1 uncultured Flavobacteriales bacterium | reverse complement strand
GCCGGTGAGCAGGTTCCTCGCCGTCCGGTACGCGACCAGGGCGACGATGGCGGTGGTGAGCGCGATGGCGGCGAGCGCGAGCGCGGCGGTGGCGGGGCGCGGGTCCGCTGCATGGTAGGTCACGGCGGCGAAGGCCATGGCGACGAGCGGGAAGGTGAAGGCCCACCACGCCACGGTGAACGGCCAGCGCAGGAATCCGCGAGCGACGTAGAGCAGCACCGCGGTCAGGAACATCGTCAGGTAGAACAGGCTGCGCGCGAAGAAGTCGAGCGTGCCGCCGGTGATCTCGAGGTAGCTGAGGAAGGTGATCGCCGGCGGCACGATGAAGATGAACCAGGTCGGCCGCAGGCCGAGCTCCATCTCGCTGCCGAAGATCGTGCGGTTCAGCACGATGGCGAACATCACCACCCACATGAACAGCCCGATCGACAGCATGAAATGCGAGATCTCGTGATGGCCGAGCGGCAGGCCGGCGAGCGGCACGATGATCGGCGAGACCGTGCAGATCAGCCAGCTGCCGTTGGCGCTGTCCACGGGGTGGCTCTCGGCCAGGAGCCGCGCGACCAGCAACAGGGAGAGGGCGAACATCAGCGCCGTGCTGGGCCACCACAGGGCGTCTGCGAGGGCCGTCGAGTAGGGGATCATCCCCGCGGAGACCAGCAGCCCGCCGATCGGGATGGTCGAGAAGAATCCGACCTGCGCCGAGTTGGCGTACTCCGCCGCGACCCGCGGGCGGTGGCGCAGGATCTTCGCGACGTAGGCGAGGCCGATGACCACCAGCAGCGCCGCGCCGGTGAACACCAGCGCCTCGCCGACGGCGGGCGGCGCGCCGAACACCGCCGCCGTCTCGCGCCACAGGAGCCCGAGCCCGGCGATGCCCATCACCGCGCCGAACAGGCTGACCGGCAAATCCGCCACCGAGACGCCGGCGGCCGGTCTGGATGCGGAGCTGTTCACGGGGGTCATGGGGTGTCCGGATTCGTTCGTATGCATATTGTCACTGGCACAATCCATATACCGCGCCCGTGGCGCCGTCCAACCGAAATTCGCCGCATGGGCCGGCACAAGAGTCGTTGATTGGCCCGCCGCCGTTGGGCAGGATGGCGTGAGGGAGGAATGTCGCGATGCCGTCCATCAGCCTGCGGCAGATCAGCTATTTCGTGGCGGTCTTCGAGGAGGGCGGGTTCAGCCGCGCCGCCGCGCGCGAGAACTGCACGCAGCCGGGGCTCAGCGTGCATATCCGCAATCTCGAGGAGACCCTGGGCCAGACGCTGTTCGAGCGCACCGCCGGGGGCGTCACGCCGACCGCGGCGGGAAAACGTTTCTATGGCCATGCGGTCGGCATCCTGCGTTCGGTGCGCGGCGCCGAGCTCGACATCGCGGAGATGCGCGGGCAGGTGTCCGGCGCCGTGCGCGCAGGTCTGATCCCGTCGGCGGTGCGCGGCCTGCTGCCCGGTCTGCTGCCGCGCTTCCTCGCCATGCATCCGCGCATCGACCTGCGCATCATGCAGGCCTACAGCGGCACGCTGATCGAGTGGCTGCACGCCGGCAAGCTCGACTTCGCCCTGGTCATCGAGCCTTCGGTGCAGGACGGGCTCGAGATCGTCCGCTTCTCGGAGGAGCAGATGGTTCTGATCAGCGGCCGCGCCCTCGGGCTGACGCCCTGGCGCCCGGTCCGGCTCGGCGCGCTGCCGCCGCTCCGGCTCGTGGTGCCGACCATGCGGCACGGGCTGCGCCGCAACATCGAGCGCAGCATCAGGACCAGCAACGTCGCGCTGGAGCGGGTGCTGGAGATGGACGCGATGGAGGGGACGTTCGAGTTCATCAAGCGCACCGACTGGGCGACGATCCTGCCGCTCACCGCCGTGCTCAACGACCTCGAGTCCGAGCAGCTCTGCCTCAACCCGATCGCGGAGCCGGCGATCAAGTCGGACTTCTATCTTGCGCACCTGACGCAGAGCCCGTTCTCGGCGGCAACGCAGAGTTTCGTGGATGCCCTGAAGGACGCGGCCCGGGCCAGCACGGACGCCTGGGAGTCGACGATCCTGCAGCATGCGGACCCCGCCTGAACCGCACAGGGACGCCAGACGATTTCCTGATACTGATTATAAGAAAGCATTATTTTCAAAAGCTTCAGCTATCTGACATCGTTATGGCGTCGACATCGGACGCACTATCGGCCCCCGCGCGGCTTCCGGGGCGCGTGCGGCAACAGCCGCGCCCTGGAGCCGGAACGCAGGCGTGCCAGGGGCCGGGCGGCCAGCGCGCAACAGGGAGGAATTCGCCATGACCGACGCCTATGGCAGGTCCTTTCCGTTCCAGGCGACGGATTGGATCGACGGGGTTAACATGGACCGGCTCCGCACCGGCCGACTCGCGAAGGCCAAGACGGAGCTGTTCGAGAAACGCGATTTCGGGGCGTTCCTGTCGCTGAACGAATGGAACACCCGCTACATCACCAGCACCTACACGCCGCAATGGACGACGCCGAGCTCGGGCCTCAGATACTCGCTTCTGGTCAAGGGCGACGACCAGCCGATCATCTACGAACAGGGCGACATCGGCTACCACACGGAGCGGAATGCGCCCTGGCTGCCGCCGGGGAACGTCAAGTGGGCGATCACCGGCATGGGCTGGATCGCCCGCTGCATGGGCGAGTCGGCGCATAAGGAGGGCGTGAAGAACTTCGTCGACCAGATCTGTGACGAGCTCAACCGAGCCGGCGTCGCGAACGAGGTCCTCGCCCTCGACTTCGCCGACCCGATCATCACCGCCGCCTTCGAGGCCAGGGGCGTGAAGACCTCGGGCGAGGGCTACATGGCCCTTCTGGATGCGCGCAAGCACAAGATGCCCGAGGAGGTCGACTGCCTGAAGAACACCTGCTCGATCGGCGATGCCATGTTCGACGCGCTGCTGCGCACCACCCGCCCGGGGATCAGCGAGCACGAGATCCTCGGCGAGGCGTTCAAGGCCTGCTACGCCAACGGCGGCGAGGTGCATTCCGGCGTGTTCTGCACTTCGGGCCCGTATTCCTGGCCAAACTTGAGGCACTGGACCGGCCGCCGCATCGCGCCGGGCGACGTCATCTACATGGACGTCTACAACACGTCCTGGAACGGCTACAAGACGTGCTACTACCGCACCTTCAGCATGGGCGAGCCGTCCAAGGCGACGGTCGAGGCCTACAAGCGCGCCTACGACTGGCTGTACGAATCGATCAGCGTCATCAAGCCGGGCGTGACGTCCAAGGAGATCGCCGAGAAATGGCCGGCCGGCCCGGATGTCTGGGCCGATATCGGGGTGGTGAGCGAGCAGCAGACCGCGGGCAACAACTGGGCCCACGGCATCGGACTGACGCTGTACGAGCCGCCGCTCGTCTGGCGCGGCTGCTCGCTCGAGCATCCGATGGTCATCGAGGAGGACATGTGCTTCGCCATCGAGACCCAGGAGGGCGACGGCGAGGGCCAGGGCGTGCGCATCGAGGAGGTCATCCACGTGACTGCGACCGGCGTCGAGATCCTCACCAAATGGCCGATCAAGGAGATCACGGTCATCCCGATGTAACCGCGGTCGATGCGAGCCTGGAGGACATCATGCCGATCCACGACTATCACTGCGAGGCCTGCGGCGAGTCGTTCGAGTTCCTGACGCTGCCGGGCGAAGACGCGGTCTCGTGCGCCGCCTGCGGCTCGGACCGCGTCGCCCGCCAGGTCGTCTCGCGCATCGCGGTGCGCGGCGCCAATCAGCGGCGCGGCCGCGTCATCGACATGAGCTCGGGTGCCTGTCCGTGCAGCGGGCACGGGCATCGCCATTCGTAAGGCGCGGCCGGCGGCGCCCGCATTGAGCGCCCGATAAGCTATTTGTCGGCCCGGCAGAATATGCTAAAGAGAGCGAAGCGGACGCGCAGAACGTCCCTTCGCTTAAGGCGTCGCAACGGCGTCCAAGACAAAGAAACAGGGAGGATTCGACAATGCTTCGGATCAGGGTAACACGCATGCGCGCATGGGTGCTGACGGGCGTCCTTGCGATCTCGGTCGCCGCCATGGCGGCCTTTCCGTCGACCGCGGGCGCCAGCTCGCATCCGATCAAGATCGGCTTCAGCATGACGCTGACCGGCGGTCTTGCCGGCAACGGCAAGGCGGCGCTCCTGGCCATGGAGATCTGGCGCGAAGACATCAACAAGAAGGGCGGGATCCTCGGCCGCCCGGTCGAGTTCGTCTACTACGACGACGCCACCAATCCCGCGAACGTACCCGGCATCTACACCAAGCTTTTAAACGTCGACAAGGTGGACCTCGTGGTGTCGAGCTACGGCACCAACCTGATCGCCCCGGCGATGCCGATCATCATGAAGAAGAAGCTGGTGTTCATGACGCTGTTCGGTCTCGCCGTGAACGACCGGTTCAACTACGACCGCTACTTCCAGATCATGCCCTCGGGGCCCGAGCCGAAGCGGGACTGGTCGCGCGGCTTCTTCCAGCTGGCGATGGCGCAGGCCCCGAAGCCGGCGACGATCGCGCTGCTTGCCACCGATTCCGAGTTTTCCAAGAACGCGGTCGCGGGTGCGCGGGAGAATGCGCTCGATGCCGGGCTGAAGGTCGTCTATGACGAGACCTTCAAGCCGGGCACCGCGGACTTCTCGCCGATCGTGCGCGCCATGCAGGCGACCAAGCCGGACCTTATCTACGTCGGGTGCTATCCGCCCGAGGCGGCCGGCATCGTCCGCGCCGCCAACGAGATCGGCCTCGACGCCAAGATGTTCGGTGGCGGCATGGTCGGCCTGCAGTACGCGGCCTTGCTCACCTCGCTCGGACCGCAGCTCAACGGCATGGTCAACTATGACTTCTGGGCGCCGGAGCCGACCCTGAACTTCCCGGGCATCGACGAATTCCTGGAGAAGTATCAAGCCCGGGCCGCCGACGCCGGCGTCGACCCGCTGGGCCATTACCTGCCGCCCTATGCCTACGCCTATCTCGAAATTCTCGCCCAGGCCGTGGAAGCGGTCGGCGGTCTCGACGACCACGGTAAGCTCGCCGAGTACATCCACAAGACCACGTTCAACACCGTGGTCGGGCCGGTCAGCTTTGCCGACAACGGCGAATGGGCGAAGAGCCGCGTGCTGATGGTGCAGTTCCAGAACATCAAGGACGGCAACATCGAGCAGTTCCACAAGCCCGGCAAGCGCGTTGTCCTGTATCCGGACGACGTCAAGTCGGGCGACTTCATCTACCCGTACGCCGACGCCAGATAAGCCGCGGCCAAGCCGGTCGAAGGCAAACAGGACGGGGGACCCGCGCGACCGTGTTCTCGATCGATCTTCTGTCGAACGCGCTCGTGGCGGGTCTCCTGCTGGGCGGGTTCTACGCGGCGGTGGCGCTCGGCCTGTCGATCGTCTTCGGGCAGCTCGACATCGTCAACATCGCGCATCCGGCGTTCGTCATCCTCGGCTCCTACGTCGTCTACATGACGAACTCCGCCCTCGGCTGGGACCCGGTGCTGGCCGGGGTGCTGTTCACGCCCCTGTTCTTCGTCCTCGGGGTGGTCGTCTACCGCGTCTACTATTCCGGATTCGAGCGCACCGGGCGCGAATCCCTGGCCGGCCTCGCCTTCTTCTTCGGGATCATGTTCATCCTCGAGGTGACCATCATCCTCATCTACGGCGTCGACTACCGGCTGGTCAACGCCGCCTATATCGGCCAGACGCTGCGCTTCGGCATCATCGACCTGCCGTACCGCATGCTGGTGCCGTTCCTCACGGCGATGGCGATGACGGCCGGCATCGCCCTCTACCTGTCGCGGACCTTCACCGGGCGCGCGATTCTCGCCGTCTCGCAGGACCGGCTGGCGCTCGAGCTGATGGGCGCCAACCCGATCCGCATCAAGTCGCTCGCCTTCGGCATCGGGCTCGCGACGGCGGCGATCGCCGGGGCGCTCCTGATCATCATCGGCCCGGTCGAGCCGTCCTTCGGTCGCGTCTATATCGGCCGCGTGTTCGCCATCGTCATCCTCGGCGGCATGGGCAGCATCAAGGGCACGCTGCTGGCGGCGCTGCTGATCGGCGTGTCGGAAAGCATGGTACAGACCTTCGTCGGCCCGTCCTGGGCCGATGCGGTGGCGTTCAGCGTGCTGCTGCTGACCCTGGTGCTGCGGCCGCAGGGCCTGTTCGGGAGGTTGTGATGAAGATCGCTCCGTTCTGGCCGGCGGTGGGCCTGATCTTCCTTGTCGGCGCGGCCTCGACCTTTGCCTTCGACGAGTATTATTTCGTCGCCGGCTACGTCGTCCTGCAGGGGCTGATCATTGCCACGGCCTGGAACATCCTCGGCGGCTTCACCGGCTACGTGAACTTCGGCAGCGCCGGGTTCTTCGCCCTCGGCGCCTACACCTCGGTGGTGCTGTACACCGCGATCGACCCGCCGCTCTATGTCGTGATCCCCGCCGCAGCGATTGTTTGCGGCCTGCTCGGGCTCGGTGCCGGGTACCTGACGCTACGGCTGCGCGGGGTCTATTTCGCCATCGCGACACTGGCGCTCGCCATCGTGCTCGAGACCCTGATGGTCAACTGGGACTATGTCGGTGGTGCGACGGGCGCCTTCATCATCACCCCGGACGCCCCGCTGTTCCCGTCCTACAACGCCTTCCTGTTCGTCATCATGTTGGGGCTGGCGCTCGGCTCCGTCGGGCTCGCCCGCTACCTCAACCACTCGCGCATCGGGCGCGGCCTCGCGGCCATCCGCGACGACGAAATCGCCGCCGAATGCGCCGGCGTACCGACGCTGCGCCTCAAGCTCGTCTCGACCACGATCATGGGTGCCATGATGGGCATTGCCGGCAGCCTGTATCCGTATTTCGTGACCTTCGTCGAACCGCTGTCGGCGTTCAACCTGATCGTTGCCGTCAACGCGATCGCCATGCCGATGATCGGCGGCACCTCATCCTGGGTCGGTCCGGTGATCGGCGCGCTGCTGCTCGGCTCGGTGCAGGAGTGGACCAAGGTCAACATCTCCTCGGAGCTGAACCTGCTGATCGTCGGCGTCCTCCTGGTCGGCTTCGTCGCGCTGGCGCCGCAGGGCATCCTCGGGCTGGTCCAGAAATTCACCGCGCGGATCCGTGCGCAACGTGCAAGGGGGCAGGGCGATGGGCGCGCCGCTGCTTGACGTCCAGGGCCTGTCGAAACATTTCGGGGGGTTCACCGCCCTCGACAATGTCAGCTTGCACGTCGACCCGGGCGAGCGGTTCGGGCTGATCGGGCCGAACGGCTCGGGCAAGACGACGATGATTAACTGCATCTCCGGCGCGCTGGTCAACGAGGCCGGCAAGGTCGTCTTCCAGGGCCACGACATCACGGCACTGAAGCCGCACGAACGGACCCGCCTCGGCATCGCCCGCAGCTTCCAGCTGCCGCGCCCGTTCACCAGCATGACGGTGCTGGAGAACCTCTGCATCCCGCTGGAATACGCGGCGAGGGCGCGCACCACGATGGCGCAGCGGCGCGAGGAGGGGATGGCGATCCTCGAGCTCATCGGACTCGCCGACAAGGCGGAAGAGCATTCGGGCGGCCTCACCCAGATCGACATGCGCAAGCTGGAGCTCGCCCGGGCAATGGCGGCCAAGCCCAATCTGCTGATCTCGGACGAGGCGATGGCCGGGCTCTCCGGCTCCGAGGTCGACGAGATCCTCGACCGGCTGTTCGCGCTCAACGAGCGCGGCGTCGGGGTGATCATGATCGAACACGTGATGAAGGCGGTGATGCGCTTCTCGCAGCGCATCATCGTGCTCGATGCGGGCACCAAGATCGCCGAGGGCACGCCCGACGAGATCGTCAGCAACCCGTTGGTGGAGAAGGCTTACCTTGGCGAATAGGATCGTCGTCGAAAACGTCGCTGCCGGCTACGGCACGGTGCAGGTGCTGCACGGCGTCTCGGTCACCGTGGAGGCCGGCGAGACGGTCGTGCTGCTGGGCTCGAACGGCAACGGCAAGAGCACGCTGATCAACTGCATCATGGGGATCGTGCGGCCGCGTGCCGGCGCCATCTGGCTCGAGGCGGACGGCGAGCGCTTCGACCTCGTGGGCAAGACGCCGGAGCAGATCGTCGACCTCGGCGTCACCCTGGTGCCCGAGGGGCGGCGCCTGTTCCCGGCGCTCACGGTCGAGGAGAACCTGACGCTGGGCGCGTACCGCAAGGAGGCGCGCGCCCGCATCGCGCAGAACATGGAGGCCTGCTTCGAGGCCTTTCCGCCGCTGCGCGAGCGGCGCGGCCAGATCGCCGGCAGCATGAGCGGCGGCGAGCAGCAGATGCTGGCGGTCGCCCGGGCCCTGATGTCCGACCCCAGGGTGCTGCTGATCGACGAGCCGTCGGTCGGCCTTGCGCCGATCCTGGTCAGCCGCATGATCGCCCGCATCAAGGACCTCAAGGAGCGGCGGAACCTGACCGTCCTGATGGCCGAGCAGAATTTCAACCAGGCGATCAAGATCGCCGACCGCGGCTACATCATCGTGCACGGCGAGATCGCCTTCGAGGGCAAGAGCGCCCAGGACCTGCAGGACAACGACATGGTCAAGCAATATTACCTGGGGGTGTGACCGCCTATTTCGATGTGTCGCGGCGGATCCCGGCCATCTCCTCGAGCAGCGTGACGCAGGCGAACATGTCGAGCTCGCCCTTGCCGCCGGCCATCATCGCGCTCCAGTGCTGCCGCACGAGGGCGCTGAGCGGCATCGGCATGTCGTGCGCGCGGGCGGTATCGAGGATGAGGTCGAAGTCCTTGGCCATCTGCGCCACCGAGAACGCCGGCGCGAAGGCGCGGTCCTTGAGCATCTGCGTCTTGTAGCCGACCAGCGGCGAGGCCACAGGGCTGTCGGCGACGACGTCGATCATGGTCTCCCAGTCGAGCCCGGCGCGCTCGCCGAACGCAAGCGCCTCGCCGATCATCGCGGCGGTGGTGCCGATCATCATGTTGAGGACGAGCTTGATGGCGCGCGCCTCCTCGCCCGCGCCCATCGGCACGATCTTGCGGCTCAGCGCCGCGAAGACGGGGGTGCAGGCGCCACGCGCGTCCTCCGGCCCGGAGACGAGGACGACGAGCTGCGCCGCGGCGGCGAAATTGGTGCTGCCGAGGACCGGGGCGCGCACGTAGGCGATGCCCGCCTCCGCGGCCCGCGCGGCGACGCGCGACGAGGCCGCGGGCGAGACCGTGCTCATGTCGGCGTAGACCGTGCCCGGCCTGGCGGCGGCCAGCACCTCGGCCGCGACCCCCGCCAGCGCCGCATCGTCGTCGATCATCGAGACGACGATGTCGGAAGCCGCGGCGAGCTCGGCGATCGAGGCGGCGACCGCTGCGCCCGCCTCCGCCAGCGGCGCGGTCCGCGAAGCGGTGCGATTGTAGACGGTGACCGGAAAGCCCGCCGCAGCCAGGTTCAGCGCCATCGGCGCCCCCATCTTGCCGAGCCCGATCCAGCCGATCCGCTTGTCAGTCATTTGATGCCTCCAGTTGGGCCGGTCCTGCGTGGGCAAAGCGGCCGACGTCTGCCACCAACCCGGGGACGGCGGTTCGATAGAGTTGCCCGCCTTCGCCGGGTCCCACCTCCTCCCAACCCTCCCCCGCCCAGGCGGGAGAGGGCTCAGTTGCAGCGGGTCGCAAGATGAAAAGCCCCTCTCCCTTGACAGGGGGAGGGGTCGGGGAGGGGGGTGACGCGCGGTCGTTCGTGTCTCGCGCAGTCCTGCATCCCGGAAATCGAATGTTGCCGGGCACTTTCAACGTAGCGCCGTCACTCATCGAAGATGGCGACGGCGCGGGTCCAGCCGGCAGAGCCGGCCTTGACCTTGACCGGGAAGCAGGCGACGGTGAAGCCGTCCGCCGGCAGCGCCTCGAGATTGCCGAGCTTCTCGAGGTGGCAGTAGCCGATCTCCATGCCGACGCGGTGGCCCTCCCAGATGATCCCGGGATCGCGACTCTCGGCCCAGCGGTCCTTGGTGTGCACGAACGGGGCGTCCCAGCTCCAGCCGTCGGTGCCGGTCAGCCGCACGCCGCGCTCCAAGAGCCACAGCGTCGCCTCGCGGCCGACGCCGCAGCCGCTCGAGACGTAGTCGTCCTGGCCGTAGCGGGCGCCGGCGGCGGTGTTGACGAGCACGATCTCCAGCGGCTTGAGCTCGTGGTCGATGCGCGCCAACTCGGCCTCGACGTCGGCCGCGGTCGCGACGTAGCCGTCCTCGAAATGGCGGAAGTCGAGCTTCACGCCCGGCTGGAAGC
>CAYFYY010000123.1:0-10293 GCA_964347475.1 uncultured Flavobacteriales bacterium | reverse complement strand
CGGCCGGCCCGCCGACCCGCACACGCCCCGCATGGCGGGATGGCGGCAGGGATCGGGCTTCGGATTTCACATCCGAAGCCCGTGGCGCCATGCGGATGGCGGAGACGAGCGGCACCGTTGCGGCCGGCCAGCGGGATGGCGGCGGGATCGGGGCTCCGGATTTCACATCCGGGGCCTTATGGCGCTGGCCGGCCCTGTACGGCGCCCACTCGCGCGCCGCGTGGCGGGATGGTTGCGGGGTTGGGGGCCTCGCGCCGCCATCGGCATCGGATCGCCGATCCGATGCCGTGCTCCCGGGGCCATCCCGGCGCTCGGCGGTGCCGCCGGGTAGGATGGGCTCCGCAAACCCGCAGAAAACCCTTACGCATGGGGTCGTTCCACGCCTTGGCCCCCCGCCGTGCAGGGCGCGGCATCTGGGCGCTTGCGGAGGCGCCGTTCCGGGCGTAAGACGGGCGGGCGACACCGGCGCGACTCGGGGCAGGCATCGCCGATGCACGGGCGCCGGCGCCCGGCGGCGCATGACACGGGAGAATCATTCATGGCCGACACACTCACATGCATTTCGCCGGTCGACGGCAGCGCCTACGTCGAGCGGCCGCTCGCCTCGGACGAGGCGATCGAGGCGGCGCTGGCGGCCGCGGCGACGGCCCAGGCCGGCTGGCAGGCGACGCCGGTCGCGGCGCGCCAGGAGATGCTGGGCCGCGCCGTCGACGCGTTCGTCGCCGAAACCGACGCGATCGCCGAGGAGCTGACCCGGCAGATGGGCCGGCCGGTCGTCCAGACACCGGGCGAGGTGCGCGGCTTCGAGGAGCGCGCCCGCTACATGATCGAGGCGGCGCCGCAGGCGCTCGCCGACGTCGATGCCGGGCCGAAGGAGGGCTTCCGCCGCTTCATCCGGCGCGAGCCGCTGGGCGTCGTCGCCGTGGTGGCGCCGTGGAACTACCCGTACCTGACCTCGGTCAACGCCGTGGTGCCGGCGCTGATGGCCGGCAACGCGGTGATCCTCAAGCACTCCTCGCAGACGCCGCTGTGCGCCGAGCGCTACGCCGCGATCATGGCGGCGGCCGGCCTGCCCGAGGGCGTGTTCCAGTACCTGCACATGGGCCATGGGGCGACCGAGCGGCTGATCCGGGATCCGCGCATCGACTACGTCGCGTTCACCGGCTCGGTGCCCGGCGGCCGCGCCATCCAGCGCGCGATCGCCGACCGCTTCATCGGCGCCGGGCTGGAGCTCGGCGGCAAGGATCCGGCCTATGTGCGCGAGGACGCCGACCTTGCCTTCGCGGTCGAGAACCTCGTCGACGGCGCCTTCTTCAACTCCGGCCAGTCGTGCTGCGGCATCGAGCGCATCTACGTGCACGAGAAGCTCTACGACGCCTTCGTCGAGGGGTTCGTCGCGCTGACGGCCAAGTACCGGCTGGGCAACCCCCTGGACCGGGACACCAATCTCGGCCCGATGGTGCGCGCCGCCGCCGCCGATTTCGTGCGCGGCCAGGTCGCGGACGCGGTCCGGGCCGGCGCCCGGTCGCTGATCGACCCCAGGGACTTCCCGATGGACGCGCCCGGCACGCCCTACATGGCGCCGCAGGTGCTGGTCGACGTCGACCATGCGATGCGGGTGATGACCGAGGAGAGCTTCGGGCCGGTGATCGGCATCATGAAGGTGTCGTCCGACGGCGAGGCGGTGCGGCTGATGAACGACAGCGAGTTCGGGCTGACCGCCAGCGTGTGGACGCGCGACGCCGACGCGGCCGTCGCCATCGGCAACATGGTCGACACCGGCACCTGGTTCATGAACCGCTGCGACTATCTCGACCCGGCGCTGGCCTGGACCGGGGTGAAGAACTCGGGCCGCGGCTGCACGCTGTCGGTCATCGGCTACGAGAACCTGACCCGGCCGAAGAGCTATCACCTGCGGGTCGCGGTGTGAGGATGGCGATTAGCCTTTAGCTGTCAGCGATTAGCCACAGGCCAAGAACAGATGATACCCAGCGACCTCATGCTTCGAGACGCCCCTGCGGGGCTCCTCAGCATGAGGCGCATGTCATTGAGGGTCTTGGAGCCTCAGCCTGAGGAAGGCCGAAGGCCCGTCTCGAAGGGTGAGGCCGCTCCGCCGCCAGTCTCGCATCGATCTGATGACGGCTGAAGGCTGGGGGGCCAAAGGCTTGATTTACGGGAGTTGTGCCATGACATTCGACGCCGCCGCGGTGACCGGCAACTGGAACTACCCGACCAAGATGATCGTCGGCCCCGGCCGCATCGCCAAGCTGGCCGACGCCTGCAAATCGCTCGGCATGGCGCGGCCGCTGCTGGTCACCGATCCCGGCATCGCCGCGCTGCCCATGGTCGTCGAGGCGATCGGCCTGTGCGAGGAGGGCGGCCTGTCCTGCGGCCTGTTCAGCGACGTCAAGGGCAACCCGGTCGGCCGCAACGTCTCCGACGGGGTGCATGTCTTCCGCGAGGGCGACCACGACGGGGTCATCGCCTTCGGCGGCGGCAGCGCGCTCGACGCCGCCAAGGCGGTGGCGCTGATGGTCGGCCAGGACCGGCCGATCTGGGAGTTCGAGGACGTCGGCGACAACTGGAAGCAGGTCGACGAGGAAGGCATCGCGCCGATCGTCGCCGTGCCGACCACCGCCGGCACCGGCTCGGAGGTCGGCCGCGCCAGCGTCATCACCAACGAGCAGACGCACGAGAAGAAGATCATCTTCCACCCGAAGATGCTGCCCGGCGTGGTGATCTCCGATGCGATGCTGACCGTCGGCCTGCCGCCGCACATCACCGCGGCCACCGGCATCGACGCCTTCGTGCACTGCTTCGAGGCGTACTGCGCGCCATTCTACCACCCGATGGCCGAGGGCATCGCGCTCGAGGGCATGCGGCTGATCAAGGACTTCCTGCCGCGCGCCCATGCCGACGGCACCGACATCGAGGCCCGCGCCCAGATGCTGGTGGCGGCGTCGATGGGGGCGACCGCGTTCCAGAAGGGCCTCGGCGCGGTCCATTCCATCGCCCATGCCGTGGGCGCCATGTACGACACCCACCACGGCCTCACCAACGCCGTGCTGCTGCCCTACGTGATGCAGTTCAACCGGCCGGCGATCGCGGCGCGGATGGGGCTGCTGGCGCGCGTGCTGGGGCTCGACGGCGCCGCGTACGAAGCGGTGCTCGACTGGGTGCTGGCGTTCCGCGGCGCGCTCGGCATCCCCGAGACGCTGGCGGACATGCAGGTGCCGGCCGACGAAGCCGACGCGGTCGGAAGGCTCGCCGAATCCGACCCGTCGACCGGCGGCAACCCGCGGGCCATGACGGCAGCGGACATGACGGCGGTTTTCCGTGCCGCCCACGCCGGCGAGCTGTGATACTCTCAGGGGTAGAGGCAGCACTTCAGGCGATGCAACGGCGGGGGGGACGGGTCATGCCGTGCAGACATGGCACGAGGCGGTGGATCTCGGGCGCTCTGGCCGGGGCGTTTCTTGCCTGCGAAGCGGCGCCGCCCGCAGCCGCAGAGCCCGACGACCCGCTGTGGGCGGTCACGTTCTGGGGTTTCTGGGGTGCGGATGGCGATATCAACAACCTGCCACCCCTAAACTCCAACTTCGAAAAGACGTGGCTGGCCGGGCTCGGTCTGGCGCGCGAGGTCGCGCGCACGGGTGAGCATATCAGCTGGGAGATCGAGGCGGTCGTCGTCAAGCATATCGGCTGGCAGACGCATTGGGAGGGCGATCTCGCGCTCAGCCTGCGCTGGGACGGGTATTCGTGGCCGCAGAGCCTCGACAGCAGCGTGGCCATCGCAACCGGCGTGTCCTATGCGTCCCGCCTGCCGGAAATGGAGCAGGCGGTCGATCCCGACACCAGGAAGTGGCTGCAGTTCATGGCGCTGGAGATCGACTTCGCGCGACCCGAACGGCCGGACCGGGCGCTGGTCCTGCGGCTCCATCACCGGTCGTCCGCGTTCGGCCTGTACGGCACCGACAACGGCGGCTCGAACTTCTACGGGGTTGGCCTCCGCAGGCGCTTCTGACGGGCGGGACCGGTGCCGGGTCAGCCGGCGCCCGCGACCTCGACGACGACTCCGGCCCGGTCGAGCGCGCGGGCCAGCGCCGGCGGCGGCGCCGCGTCGGTGATCAGCACGTCGATCTGTTCGATCGCGCAGGCGCGGACCAGCGCCCGCTTGCCGAACTTGCTGTGGTCGGCGACCACGAACACCCGTTCCGACGCCTCGATCAGCGCCCGGCTGAACTCCGCCTCGGCCATGTCGAAATCGGTCAGCCCGTCGACCGCGTCGATGGCGCCGGCCGACAGGAAGGCGGTCCGCACGCGGAACTGGCTGACGAATTCGGCCGCCGACGCGCCGAGGGCGCAGCCGAGCTCGGCGTTCAGCTCGCCCCCCGCCATGAAGACCCGGTTGCCGCCGGGACCGCCGGCGGCGAGGATACGGCCGATGTCGAGCGAATTGGTGACGACCAGGAGATCGCGCCGGCCGGTCAGCGCGCGCGCGACATAGGCCGTGGTCGTGCCGGTATCGAAGGCCAGCGTCTCGCCGTCGGCGATGTGCGCGGCCGCGGCCGCGGCGATCGCCTGCTTGGCGGCGGCGTTCTCGTCCATGCGCTGGGCGAAGCTGGCCTCGTGCAGCGGCGCCGGCAGCGTGGCCCCGCCATGGACCTTGCGCAGCAATCCCTGCGAGGCGAGCCGCTTGATATCGCGGCGGATCGTCTCGCCGGACACGTCGAGCCGGCGGGCCAGCGCCGCGACCGTGCACGAGCCGGTGTTGCTGACTTCGCTCAGGATCGCATCGTGTCGGGCGGCGCGATGCATGGGGGCCTTCCGCTGCGCTGGTCGTGTGGTATTGCGGTGGGATAATATGGATATCTGTGGAGATTTGACAGTTTGTTCTTGAATTACCCGGCACATGCGGCTTCAATCCGTCGTTGCGGGGCGCCATTGCGACGGCGCGGCCGCGCCGAATGGCGGACCCCGGAACAGGGGCCAAACAGGGCACAGACAGGGAGACGACAGATGTTCGACCGCATGAAAGCTGCGGCGATCGGTGGCGTGGCGGCGGTATCGCTGACGCTTTCGGCCACCGCCTTCGCCGACGTCGAATCGAAGGACCCCATCAAGCTGACGCTGCACGACTGGACCGGCCAGTACATCACCACAAAGCTGATGGGCGAGGTGCTGAAGAAGGCCGGCTACAACGTCGAATACGTGCAGGCCGACTACATCGCGCAGTTCGCGGGGCTGGAGTCCGGCGACCTCCATGTCGCCATGGAGATGTGGGAGACCACCGGCCGCGACGCCATGGACGCGTCGCTGGCCACCGGCAAGACGGAAAACCTCGGCGAGACCGGGATGCAGGCGATCGAGGAGTGGTGGTACCCGCTGTACATGAAGGAAAAGTGCCCTGGCCTGCCGGACTGGACGGCGCTGAACAAGTGCGCGGCGGCGTTCTCGGTGCCCGAGACGGCGCCGAAGGGCCGCTACCTGGGCGGCCCGGTGACCTGGGGCGGCTATGACGACGAACGCGCCGAAGCCCTGGGGCTGAACTACGAGGTCGTGCACGCCGGCACCGATGCGGCGCTGTTCGCCGAGCTCGAATCCGCCTACCAGCGCAAGGCGCCGATCCTGCTGTGGGTCTATACGCCGCACTGGGCGCCGGCGAAGTTCGAGGGCGAATGGGTCGAATTCCCGAAATACACGGCCGAGTGCTACACGGACCCGAAATGGGGCACCAACAAGAATTTGGCCTATGACTGCGGCAAGCCGCGCGGCCCGATCTGGAAGGTCGCGTGGGCCGGCGTCAAGAAGAAGTGGCCGGGCGCGCACAAGGCGATCAAGGCGTTCAACGTAAACAACGACGAGATGAGCGCGATGATCGTGAAGGTCGACCTCGACGGCAAGGACCTCGACGGCGTCGTCGCCGAATGGATCAAGAACAACGAGGCCCGCTGGCAGGGCTGGATCAAGTAACGCGGCAGGCCAACGGCGCGGGGCGGGCCGGCCGCCGCCCCAGCCGATCGCTCGTATCGCCGCGCATCAGCGAGGGCTTCGTGAACGACAGGGCCGTCAAGCTATCGTGCCGCAGAGTCTGGAAGCTGTTCGGCCCCGATCCCGTCACGTTCCTCAGGCGCCACGACAATGCGCCCGACACCCAGGCCATCGCGGCGGCCGGTCTGATCGGCGCGGTCTGCGACGCCAATCTCGAGGTGCGCGAGGGCGAGATCTTCATCATCATGGGTCTGTCGGGGTCCGGCAAGTCGACCCTGGTGCGGTGCCTGTCGCGCCTCATCGAGCCGACGGCCGGCGAGGTGATCTTCGAGGACCGTGACCTGCTCACCGCCAGCGAACAGGACATGATCGAGATCCGCCGCCACAAGATGGGCATGGTGTTCCAGCATTTCGCGCTGCTGCCGCACCTGACCGTGCTCGGTAACGTTGCCTTCCCGCTCGAGGTCCAGGGCATCGACCGCGCGGCGCGCGAGGCGCGGGCTCTCGAGGTCATCGACCTGGTCGGACTCAAGGGCCGCGAAGGGTACTACCCGCGGGAGCTTTCCGGCGGCCAGCAGCAGCGGGTCGGCATCGCCCGCAGCTTGGCCGTGGAGCCGGAGATCTGGTTCCTCGACGAGCCGTTCTCGGCCCTCGATCCGCTGATCCGGCGCGAGATGCAGGATGAGTTCATGCGTCTCCAGAGCGTGCTGCAGAAGACCATCGTCTTCATTACCCATGACTTCGACGAGGCGATCCGCCTGGCCGACCGCATCGCCATCATGAAGGACGGCTGGATCATCCAGGTCGGCACGCCGGAGGCGCTGGTGACCGCCCCCGCGTCGGACTATGTCGCCGAGTTCACCAAGGACATTCCGCGGGCCAAGGTGCTGTCCGCGGCCTCGGTGATGGAGGCGCCGGGCGGCGAGTATGCCGGCGAGGTCCCGGCCGCGTCCAAGGTCGCCGATATCGCCGCCGCGGTGGAGGCGGCCGACCGGCCCTTCGCCGTGGTCAACGGCTCCGGCGAGGTCGTCGGCCGCATTACGCGCCAGACGGTGATCGACGTGCTGGTCGGGCGCGGCGCGACGAACGGGGCCAAGGCGTGAGCGCGCCGGCCGTCCGAATCGCCTCGGCCTGGCACCTGGCGCGGGCGCCGTGGGCCCTGTGGCTGCTGGTGCTGGGCTTCGCCGTGGCATTCTCCGCGACCACGGCGCAGCTTGTGCCGTGGGCCCATGAATACCCGCGCGACTGGATCGTGCCGGTCCGCTTCGCGATCACCGATTTCATGAAGTGGCTGATCAACGATGCGACGTTCGGGCTGTTCACCTTCAAGGAGATGACGCGTTCGATCGCCTGGCTGCTCGACTGGCCGCTGACCGCGGCGACCAGCCTGCTGAGCACGGGCCTGATGCGCGGGCAGGGGTCGGACGCGGTGCAGCTGACGCCGCCGCTCTCCTGGCTCGCCGTGCTCGGCGTACTGGCCGCGATGGGGCACTATGCCCGCGACTGGAAACTGGCGGCACTGGTCGGCGGCTGCTTCCTCTACCTCGCCATGTTCGGTCAGTGGGACAGCGCCATGGTGACCCTGTCGTCGATCGTGGTGGCGGTGCCGATCGGCGTCGTGTGCGGCTTGCTGCTGGGAATCCTTGCCTATCGCAGCCCGTGGTTCGAGCGCGCCATCCGGCCGGTCCTCGACCTGATGCAGACGATGCCGATCTTCGCCTATCTGGTGCCGATCCTGTTCCTGTTCGGCTTCGGCCCGGTGGCGGCGATGGCGGCGACGATCATCTACGCCATGCCGCCGATGGTGCGGGTCACCATGCTGGCACTGCGCCAGGTTGCCGGCGAGATCGTCGACTTTGGACGCATGGTCGGCTGCACGCGCCGGCAGATGACGTGGAAGGTGCTGGTGCCCTCGGCCATGCCGTCGCTGATGGTCGGCGTCAACCAGGTCATCATGCTGTCGCTGAACATGGTGATCATCGCCTCGATGATCGGCGCCGGAGGGTTGGGGTTCGACGTGCTCATGGCCCTGAAGCGCCAGAAGATCGGCGACGGGGTCGAGGCGGGTGTCGCCATCGTCGTGCTGGCGATCGCCCTGGACCGGCTGAGTCAGGCGCTGGCGACCCGGCAGCCGCCGATCCATCACGACCGCCCGCGCAACTGGATCCGCCGGCATCCGTGGCTGACCTTCGCCGTCGCCTGGATCGCCGCGACCGCCCTGGTCGGCCTGTTCGTGCCGCCGGTGCAGAACTATCCCGACGCATTGCAGGTCACGACGGGGCCGTTTTGGGGCGAGCTGGTGCGCGAGATCAACATCCGCTTCTTCGACGTTCTGGAAGGCATCAAGACGTTCGTGCTGCTCAACCTCCTGATCCCCTTCAAGCGCTTCCTGCTGGAGATACCGTGGCTGGTCGTGGTCGGCCTGCTGGCGTTCGGCGGCTGGCGTCTCGGTGGCTGGCGGCTCGCCCTGCTCGCCTTCGCGCTGTCCCTGTTCATCGCCGTCACGGGACAGTGGGAGAAGGCGATGATCACGGTTTATCTGTGCGGCATTTCGGTGGTGATCGCCGCGCTGATCGGAATCCCGATCGGCATCGCCGCGGCCCAGCACGAGCGGTTCGGCCGCGGCGTGCAGGTCGTCATCGACACGCTGCAGACGCTGCCGTCCTTCGTCTACCTGATGCCGGTGGTGATGCTGTTCCGGGTCGGCGACTTCTCGGCGATGATCGCGGTCGTCGCCTATGCGCTGGCGCCGGCGATCCGCTATACCGCCCACGGCGTGCGGCAGATCGACCCGCAGCTGGTCGAGGCCGGCGTCGCGGCCGGCTGCACGCGGCGGCAGATCCTGTGGAAGATCAAGCTGCCGCTGGCGCTGCCCGAGATCATGCTTGGCGTCAACCAGACCATCATGCTGGCCCTGTCGATGCTGGTGATCACGGCGCTGGTCGGCACCCGCGACCTCGGCCAGGAGGTCTATATCGCGCTGACCAAGGCGGACACCGGCCGCGGCATCGTCGCCGGGCTCTCGGTCGCCTTCATCGCCATCATCGCCGACCGCCTGATCGCCGCGGGCAGCGGCCGCATGCGGCGGCGGCTGGGCCTTGCCGAACAGGGAGTGGGGCATTGAGCGACGTTGCGAAGGACAAGGTCCTGGGCCTCTCGTGCTGGACCGGGCCGGTCGATCCGCAGCCGCTGTCCGGCGGGATCACGAACGTGAATTTCGTCGTCGAGGACGGCGGCGAGAGGTTCGTCGTCCGCGTCGGCGGCGACATCCCGCTGCACCAAGTGATGCGCTTCAACGAGCTGGCCGCAAGCCGCGCCGCCCACGCCGCCGGCGTCTCGCCGGAAGTGGTGCACTGGGAGCCGGGGGCATTGGTCATGCGCTTCATCGCCGGCAAGACCTATACACCGGAGGACGTCCGCAAGCCTGAGAACCTGAAGCGGATCGTCGACCTGATCCGCCGCGTGCACCGGGACGTGCCGAAGCACCTGCGCGGGCCGGCGCTGGTGTTCTGGGTCTTCCACGTGCTGCGCGACTATGCGGCGACGCTGCGCGACGGCAACAGCCGCATGGTTCCGGAACTGCCACGGCTGCTGGAGATCGCGGACGGGCTGGAAGGGCAGATCGGGCCGATCGACCTGGTCTACGGGCACAACGACCTGCTGGCCGCCAACCTGATCGACGACGGCAAGCGGCTGTGGCTCGTCGACTGGGACTACGCCGGCTTCAACAGCCCGCTGTTCGATCTTACTAATCTCGCCTCGAACAACGAGTTCCCGCCCGAGATGGAGGACCGGCTGCTCGAGGCCTATTTCGGACGATCCGCCGACCGGGAGCTTCGCCGGCGCTACGCCGCGATGAAATGCGCGTCGCTGCTGCGCGAGGCGATGTGGAGCATGGTGCAGGAGCTGCACTCGTCGCTGGATTTCGATTTCATTGAATACACCGCCGAGAACCTCGAGCGCTTCGAGCGGGCGCACGGCGAGTTCCAAGGCATGTGAGGGCGGCGATGGCGGACCTCCCCACCCAGGCCCGGGCGGTCATCATCGGCGGCGGCATCGTCGGCTGCTCGACCGCCTACCACCTGGCGCGCGAAGGCTGGACCGACACCGTACTGCTCGAGTCCGGCAAGCTGTCGAGCGGCTCCACCTGGCACGCCGCCGGCCTGGTGGGCCAGCTCCGCACCAACGCCAACATCACCCAGCTGCTCGGCCATTCGGTCGCACTCTACGACCGGCTGGAGGCGGAGACCGGGCAGGCCACCGGCTGGAATATGAACGGCGGCCTGCGCCTGGCATGCAACG
>CAYFYY010000122.1:0-10402 GCA_964347475.1 uncultured Flavobacteriales bacterium | reverse complement strand
CGGCGCAGCAGCACGGCGCCGAGATTCATGCAGATGAGGAATACGAGCAAGACGATGGTCGCGGCGGAGGTGCGCTCGACGAAGGCGCGCTCCGGGCTGTCGGCCCACAGGAAGATCTGCACGGGCAGGGCGGTCGCCGGGTCCAGCGGGTCCTTCGGCAGATCGACGATGAATGCGACCATGCCGATCATCAACAGCGGCGCCGTCTCGCCCAACGCCCGCGCCATGCCGATGATCGCCCCGGTCAGCATGCCCGGCATGGCCAGCGGCAGCACGTGGCCGCCGACCATCTGCATACGGCTGGCTCCGAGCCCCAGCGCGGCCTCGCGGATCGACGGCGGCACCGCCTGCAGGGCCGCGCGGCCGGCGATGATGACGGTCGGCAGGGTCATCAGGGCGAGGACCATGCCGCCGACCAGCGGCGCCGAGCGCGGCAGGCCGAAGAAGTTGAGGAACACCGCGAGCCCGAGCAGGCCGAAGACGATCGACGGCACCGCGGCGAGGTTGTTGATGTTGACCTCGATGATGTCGGTCCAGCGGTTGCGCGGCGCAAATTCCTCGAGATAGATGGCCGCCATCACGCCCAGCGGGAACGACAGGACCAGCACCACCAGCATGGTCCACAGCGAGCCGAGCAGGGCACCGGCTATGCCGGCGAGTTCCGGCTCGCGGCTGTCGCCGGAGACGAAGAACCGCAGGTTGAACCGGGTCTCGATCCGGCCCGCCCGGCGCAGCGAATCGACCCGCTCGATCTGGCTGTCCGAAACCCGGCGCTCGTCCTCGGGCGTGGCGGCGCTGATGTAACCCTTCACGTACATGTCCACATCGTCGGACGCCGGGACCCACAATTGCAGCGTCCGGCCGACCAGCGCGGGGTCCTCGAGAACCGCATCTCGCAGGTCGAAGGCGGCGCCGCTGCTCACCAGATCATAGAGCTCCCGCCGTTCCCGCCGCTTGGTGACGTCGGGGAACATGTCGCGCAGCGTTCCCTTGACCAGCCCCTCGTAATCGGCACGGGACAGAACCGCAGGATCGCGCGTGCCGTCTGGGTCGATCTCGGACTCGGCCAGCGCCACCTCGAGCTGGACATAGGTCTGAAGGAAGGCACTCCAGCCGTTGCCGACGATGGTCGCGAACAGGATCATCAGCATGGTCAGGGCCACGCCGATGGCGACCATCCCGTAGAGGCGGAACCGCTTTTCCGCCGCATAGCGGCGCCGCAGGCTGCGGGCGACAGCGTCGGCGGTCGCCGGGCGCATTGACGCGGACTCAGTCATATTGCTCGCGATACCTCCGGACCACATACAGCGCGATGACGTTCAGAACCAGCGTCACCAGGAACAGCATCAGGCCGAGCGCGAACGCGGCGAGAGTCTTGGCGCTGTCGAATTCCTGGTCGCCGGTCAAGAGGGTGACGATCTGCACCGTCACGGTCGTTACGGCATCGAAAGGATTGGCCGTCAGGTTGGCCGCCAGCCCCGCCGCCATGACGACGATCATGGTTTCGCCGATGGCGCGCGAGACGCCGAGCAGCATGCCGCCGACGATGCCCGGCAGCGCCGCCGGCAGGATCACCTGCCGGATCGTCTCCGAACGGGTCGCGCCGAGACCGTACGCCCCCTCGCGCAGGCTGTTGGGCACCGCGGCGATGGCGTCGTCCGACAGCGACGAGACGAAGGGGATGATCATGATTCCCATGACGGTGCCGGCCGCAAGCGCGCTCTCCGAAGCCACATCCAGCCCCAGGCCGCCGCCAAGTTCGCGCACGAACGGTGCCACGGTAAGCGCCGCAAAGAAGCCGTACACGACGGTCGGGATGCCGGCGAGGATCTCGAGCAGGGGTTTGAGGATGGCGCGCGCCTGCTTTGGCGCGTATTCCGCCATGTAGATCGCCGACAGGAGGCCGACCGGCGCGGCCACCGCCATGGCGATGACACTGATCAGCGCGGTCCCCGCAAACACCGGTCCCGCGCCGAAGGCGCCGCTCGACCCGACCTGGTCGGCACGGATCGCCGTCTGCGGGCTCCATTCCAGTCCGAACAGGAATTCGCTGACCGGCACCAGCCGGAAGAACCGGAGGGCCTCGAAGAACAGCGAGAGCACGATGCCGATCGTCGTGAAGACGGCAATGGTCGAACTGGCCAGCAGAAGCATGCGGACGACCGTCTCGACCGACCGGCGGGCCCGCAGCTGCGGGCTGACCAGCCTGAGGCCGATGCCGCCGCCGGCGAGCGCAACCGCCAGGGCGAGGCCGGCGAGACTGAGCGCCGCGCTGTCGGCGAGCGAGCGGTAGTGTTGCGCCGCCGCCGCGATCACCGGATCGTCGGGCGTCCGGCCCAGCGCGACCGCATTGCGGATATCGCTGTAGACCAGGCCGAGCTCGGCGGCCGGCAGGTCCTGCAGATCCGGCGGCAGGCTGCCGATCACCAGAAGCCGCAATATCGTCGGCTCCAGCGCGAGCCACAGCGCCAGCACAAAGACGGCCGGCATGAACGCCCACAGGGCCACAAAGATCCCGTAATAGCGGGGCAGGGCGGCCAGGCTCTTCGGGCGGCCGCCGGCGAGCGTAAGCGCGCGGCGGCGGCCGAGGCGGAACGCGGCCGCGGACAGCGCCAGCAATGCGACGGTCAGGATCAGGGTCTGCATGCGCCTCTTCGGTCAATACGAACGAGAACAACCCGGCGCAACCGCGACCGGGTCAGTCCCCGTGATCTGCGGCGGGCGAGCCTTGCGCCCGGCCCGCCAGAACTCTTACATCGTCAGCGGCGCCAGACCCCTGGCCTTCTGACGCCACTCGTCGCGCTCATCGTCCGGCATCGGGATCAGACCCTTGTCGGCGAGGTAGCCGTCCTCGCCCCACGCCCGGTCGCTGGTGAACTCCGCCAGGAACTCCGCCATTCCCGGGATGACGCCGACATGGGCTTTCTTGGCATAGAAATACAGCGGCCGCGACACCGGATAGTTGCCGTCGGCGATCTCGTCGAAATCCGGCTCGACGCCGCTGATCTTGCTGCCCTGGACCTTGTCCGAATTCTGGTCGAGGAACGAGAACCCGAAGACCCCCAGGGCGTCGGGATTGGCCTCCAGCTTCTGGACGATCAGATTGTCGTTCTCGCCGGCTTCGACATAGGCGCCGTCCTCGCGGATCGTGTGGCAGATCGCCTTGTACCGGCCGCCGTCGGTCTCTTTGATCGCCCTGAGGGACTCAAAGCTCTCGCAGCCACCCTCCAGGGCGAGCTCGACGAACGCGTCGCGCGTGCCGGAGGTCGGCGGCGGCCCCAGAACCTCGATCTTCGTGGCCGGCAGGTCCGGGTTCACGTCTTTCCAGGTCTTATTTGGGTTGGGGATCAGCTTGCCGCTGCCATCCGGGACATCCCGTGCCAGCGCCAGGAACAGGTCGCGCAGCGACAGGTCAAGCTGCGTGGCTTTCTTGGAGTTGGCGACGACGATGCCGTCGTAGCCGATCTTAACCTCGACGATCTCTGCGACGCCGTTGTTGGCGCACATCTCGACCTCCGAAGCCTTGATCCGTCGCGACGAATTGGTGATGTCGGGATGTGCTGTGCCGACCCCGCCGCAGAACAGCTTCAGGCCGCCGCCGGAGCCGGTCGACTCGACCACCGGCGTCTTGAAGCGGGTGGTCTTGCCGAAGCGCTCCGCGACCGCGGTCGAAAACGGGAAGACGGTGGACGATCCGACGATGCGGATCTGGTCGCGGGCTTCGGCCGTGCCGACGGCGAAAACCGCCATCACGGAAGCCAACACAAGCAAGTGCCGTCTCATCGCATTGCTCCTTACACGGTTCTTCATATCGCATTCCTGCCCGGCCATCCTGACGGACCATCGCCCGTAGCGACTGCCGGCATGACCGAACCCTATCCCGCGCACATGAAGCGTATACAACAGCTGGATGACAGTTTCGTGACAGTACGTCCGTCAGATTGTCGCAGCTTCTTCTTGCGACCGGCCGCCCGTGCGGGCGGTGGCGGCGGGCAGGTTGACGGTGAACCGGCTGCCCTTGCCGACCTTGCTTTCGATGGAGAGCCGGCCGCGATGGCGGCTGACGATGTGCTTGACGATGGCGAGGCCAAGACCGGTGCTGCCGCGTTCGCGGCTGCGTGCCGGATCGACCCTGTAGAACCTTTCGGTCAGGCGCGGCAGATGCTGCGGTGCAATGCCCTCACCGTCATCGGCCACCGTGACTGCGATTTCGTTCTTTCCGGTCGCCCGTGCCTCGATGGTCACCTTGCCGCCATCGGTCCCGTACTTGATGGCATTGCCGATAAGGTTCTCGAACACCTCTGCGAGCTGGTCGCGATCGCCGACGACGGTTGCGTCGGCGGGCTCGACGGACAGCGTTATCGACAGGTTCTGCTTCTTCGCCTGCGGATCGAGGAGGCCGATCGTTTCCTCGAGCATCGGTTTGACGCCGACCCGGCCCGTCGGCCGGGTGTGTTCGTCCATCTCGATACGTGCAAGCGACAGGAGGTCATCGACCAGACGGGCCATGCGATTGGCCTGCTCGTCCATGATCGCGAGGAATTTCGCCCGCGACTCGGCATCCTCGCGCGCCGAGCCCTGCAGCGTTTCGATATAGCCGATCAGGCTGGTCAGGGGCGTCTTCAGCTCGTGGCTGACATTGGCCACGAAATCGGCGCGCATGCGCTCGGTCTGCTCAAGCGCCGTCAGGTCGTGAAACACCACGACCGCCGCATCGGCAAGATGGGCGCCCAACGGCTCCACGCGGACGGCGAACCGCCGCTCGACGGGCACCGGAAAGGTGATCTCGATCGCCTGTCCGGAAGCCCCCGCCAGCACCCTGTCGACAGCATCGACCAGCAGCGGATTGCGCAACCCGATCGCGATGTCGTACCCGGCGATATCGATCCCTGCGAGGTCGCGGGCGGCACGGTTCGCTCTGGTCACGGTCCGGTCGGCCGCAACGAGCAGGATCGGATCCGGGATGGCATCCATGATGTGCGGCCGCTCCAACGATTCTGCCGCAAGCCGGTCCAGCTTTTCGCGCCACGCCCCTACCAGCCGCTCGAACGCCCAGTTCAGCCCGTCGCTGAGCTGCGGCCGACCAGGATCCTTCTCGCCCGCGGCGAGGGCGTCGATGCGGCGCCGCAAAGCATCGCGCAGGCGGGCCGGCCGCCACGCGACCAACCCGGCCAGCGCGGTCGCCAGGATGCCGCCGAGCAACGCGTGCCGGAAGGCGAGCGACCCGCCGACGACGAGCAGGATCAGCACGATCCAGGCCGGCAGCGCGCTGCGCAGACTGATCCGCGCCCATTTGCGCGGGCGCTGGAACCGGTTTCTCTTGTTCAAATCGCGCGGCTCCTCCGCAGTTCGGCCACTACAATAGCAGAAATTGGCCGTTCATGAACCATGGCCGCCCGGCCGGAATCGCCGGCACGACCGTTAGCGCAAACTTAACCGAACCTGATGTCTGATAGAGGCTGAACCGCCGCGGCCAGGCTGGACGCGAACGCGGTAACGGACGAGGAACCGACAGGATGTTCAGATTCGTTGTGCTGCTGCCGCTCGCCGTGCTGGCGACCTCATGGCCTGCGCCGGTCGGGGCGGGGACGTATTCGGGGCCCGGGCTCGCCGCCGACGTGGTGCTCACCGACCCGTCGCTCGGCGATGGCCGGTTTACCGGGAAATTTCATTTCGACCGCGCCGGCACGCGTTTCGACCTTAACGGCAAGAAGGCGCGACTGAGCGCCATCATCTTCAACAGCTTCAACGAATACCTGATCACCGTGTCGCGGAAGAACAGCGTGCAGATCAGCCACCGACTGGGGGAGGCGCTGTCGGCGCAGTTCGGAGACGAGCCCTGCGGCGGCTTCAAGAGCGCGGTGTCGCTAGGCACGGAATCGTTGGCCGGCCGGACCATCCAGGTGTGGCGCTGCGAGAATCCCCGGCAACCCCTCCTCGATGCCGGGTTCCGCCCGGAAATCAAGGAGACGATCTGGTACGACATCGGCTTGAAGCACTTTATCCGCAAGGAGAACAACGACGGCGTCAAGATCGAGCTGCGCAACATCATCCCGGGGCGGCAGCCGCCGGCCCTGTTCGACGTGCCCTCGGATTTTGCCCAGCTCAACGCCGCGTCGCGGATCGCCGACGTGGAAGCCCCGCAGTAGGGCGGCGGCGCACCGCCCGGACCGCCTCTGGAAACCTAACCCATGGCCTGTATCATGAACTCAGTGAAACGCTTGGTTGTCGTCACCGCTGCGCTCTGGGCAGCGGGAGGGGGGGCTTACGCGGGCGGTTACCAGGGACCGGGTCTGACCGCGGACATTTACATGGGCTATCAGGGAACGCTGCAGCCGATGATGCGCGTCTATGTCGGATCCAATGGGTCCCGGCTGGTGCCGTTCAACCCCGCTGACGACGGCCCCGACCTCTACATCGCGCGGCTCGCGGAGGGCGTGCAATACGAGATCTTCCTCGACCGGCACCGTGCCTATCGGGAACTCATGGACGAGCACGAGCTGGCATCGGCCCGCGGGAATTTCTGCTCCGGCTTCGCGAGCAAAACGAAGACCGGGGTCGAAACGGTTTCGGGGCGTCAGACCGAAGTGTGGAATTGCCGGGATGCCGGCGACGGCCCCGACCAGGTGGTCTGGTGGGATCCCGAACTGAAGGTCGAGATTCGCAAATCCCGCGGCGGCCTCGTCGTCGAGCTCCGAAACATCAAGGTCGGCCAGCCCGACCCGCAACTGTTCGACCTTCCCACCGGGATTCGCGTGATCAACTGATCGACCGCAGTTCCGTGCCGGGCTTGCACCGAGTGCCGGAATTGTGATCTGTTGCACTAGCTGGCATTGGCCACTGCGGCCCCGCGCCGGCGCTTCGTCGGTTTCGGGGTCCGGTTTCAGTCGCCGTTTAGCGGAAGGGGCTTGCGCGAGTCCAACTCCGGCACACGCGGTGCCGACAGCTTCGCATAGGGAGAAATCGATGAACAAGAACACTCTTGCAGCCCTGGCGGCCGTGATCGTCGGTGTCGGCGGCACGCTGCACGCCGGCGCCGGCGAGTATACGGGTCCGGGCTTTTCCGGTGTTGCCTGGTATGGCGAAAACGGGACAGCGGACCGGAAGCTTGGTCCGGTCAATGTCGACACGCCGGGGTTCCGCATGGAAATCCGCGAGCAGGGGCAGCACGTCGTGGTGCTCGCGTTCTGGGATGAGGAAGTCTCGTACTCCCTGATGATGAACGAAAGAATGTACATGGAGGTACCAGCGGAGGAAACGGGCGGTGGGCCGTCGGAATTCGAGGGCAAGCCGTGCGATGGTTACGACAGTGCCGAAAAGATGGGTTCGGAGACCGTGAACGGCCGGGCGACCGAGAAATGGCGCTGCACCGGAGAGCTCGACCCGGAACCTGGGCGGGCCGGCGTCGATGCGACCAACTGGTTTGATCCGCAACTCGGATTCCCGGTGCGCGAGGCCAAGGACGACGGCGAGGTGTTCGAACTTCGCGACATCACAGTCGCCAGGCAGGATCCGTCTCTTTTCGAGATTCCACCCGGCTTCCAGAAGCTGGACATGGACGCAATGATGCGGCAGATGATGCAGCAGGGCCAGTAATAGACTCCCGCTGCCAACGCAGACGCCCGGAACACGGGAGTTCCGGGCGCCGGGCGGTTGTCAGCCGGCCGAGGTCACAGTGCGTTGGCGCCGGTCTCCCCCGTCCTGATCCGCACGGCCTCGTCCATCGGCAACACGAAGATCTTCCCGTCGCCGATCTGGTTGGTCCGGGCGGCATCCTGCACGGCCTGCACCGCGCGTTCCGCCACGTCATCGTTGACCGCGACCTCGATCTTGATCTTCGGTACGAAGTGTACGGTGTACTCGGAACCCCGGTAAATTTCCTTGTGTCCCTTCTGCCGGCCGTAGCCGCGAACCTCGCTGACCGTCATGCCCTCGATACCAAGCGCCGTCAGCGCCTCGCGCACCTCGTCCAGACGGGATGGCTTGATCACCGCGATTATCAGCTTCATGGTCGGAACTCCCTGTCGAACGATGCGGCGCGGACCGCGGTCACCAGTGGTAGCCGCGCTCGCCATGCTCCCTGATGTCGAGGCCCTCGGTTTCGACATCCGGCGCAACGCGCAGACCGACGGCAGCATCGAGCAGCTTGAGAATGAGGATGCTGACGACGGCAGACCACACGGCCACGACCACCACCCCGCCGGCCTGCACCCACAGATGGCGGCCGATCGTCGCCCCTTCCGCGAGGCCGAGGCCGCCGACGGCGGACCAGGCGAAAATGGCAGTCAACAGCGTGCCGGTGGCACCGCCGACGCCGTGCACCGCGAACACGTCCAGCGAATCGTCGACGTGCAGCTTGTGCTTCAGCGTCTGGGTCGCCCAGTAGCAGATGACGCCGCCGCCCAGGCCGCAGGCCACCGCCCCGGCGGGACCGACGAACCCCGAGGCGGGGGTGATCGTCGCCAGGCCGGCCACCATGCCAGTGACCATGCCCACCAGGCTCGGGCGGCCGTGCTGCACCCATTCGATGACCATCCACGACAGCGCCCCGAGGGCGGCCGAGACGTGGGTCACGGTGATTGCCATGCCGGCGGCCCCGTCCGACGTCAGGGCGCTGCCGCCGTTGAAGCCGAACCAGCCGACCCACAGCATGGCCGCGCCGACCATGGTGAACCCGGGGCTGTGCGGCGGCGTGATCTCCCGCGGGAAGCCCTGGCGGCCGCCGATGATGATCGCCGCGACCACGGCCGACACGCCTGCGGTGAGGTGAACGACGAGGCCGCCCGCGAAGTCGCGCACGCCGACGTCACCGAGCCAGCCGCCATCGCTGAGCAGGCCGCCGCCCCAGATCCAATGCGCGACGGGGGCATATACCAGGGTGGCCCACAGTGCGGTGAACCACAGCATCGCGCTGAACCGCATGCGTTCGACGAACGCGCCGACGATGAGCGCCGGCGTGATGATCGCGAACGTCATCTGGAACATTAAGAAGACGCTCTCTGGAATATCGCCGGACAGCGTGTCCGCGCCGACACCCCAGAGGAACACCTTGCCGAAGCCGCCGTACAGGGCGTTGGCGGGTCCGCCGTCGCCGAACGCGACGCTGTACAGGAAGACCAGCCACATCACCGAGATCAGGCAGGCGATCGCAAAGCAGTGCATCAGCACCGACAGGATGTTCTTGGCCTGCACCAGCCCGCCATAGAACAGGGCCAGACCCGGCAAGGTCATGAACAGGACCAGGGCCGTGGAGGTCATGATCCACGCCGTGTTCGCCCCGTTCAGCGCGTCGCCTCCCTGGGCGAAGACCGGCGATGCCGCCAGCAGCAAACCGCCGACAACGATACTCCACGACCCGATTTTGCGGATCCGTCGCATTTGTCCCCCCGTTCCCTTGGTTGCGCATCTGTAGCCGTGCGCTTGACGCCAAAACCGGCCGATAATGGCCGACCGGCCGTGATCTGTCACCAGATTAATGCGAATCGCGGTCGGGAGACTGGGGACCGATCCGTGTGCCGACGTTCAGCTTGCACAACTCCCGGCCGCCTGCCATGCGGTTCAGTAGACCGGTGTGTCGACCGCCGAAAGCTTGGCCTCGGCGATGACAAGCGCCTTTTCGGCGGCGTGGCGTTCCGCATCGTCACGCGCCGCGGCGACGTCGTCCCGCAGGTCGGGGATGGCGCGCTCGACCTCCGCCCGGTCGATCTCCTCCATCGGCACGGCGTCGTCCGCCAGCACCGTGCACCGCTCGGGCGTGACCTCGGCGAACCCGCCGGCGACGAAGATGCGCTCGGTCACCGCGCCGTCCTCGTACACCGCGATGACCCCGGGTCGCATCGAAGATACCGTCGGCGCATGGCCCGCCAACACGCCGAAATCGCCCTCCGCACCGGGCACGACGACCATCTCGACGGACTCCGAGATCAAAAGCCGCTCCGGCGCGACCAGCTCGAATTCGATTTTCTCGGCCATGCGCGACTCCCGGTCAGGCCGCTTCCGCGGCCATCCGCTTGGCCTTCTCGACGGCCTCCTCGATGGTGCCGACCATGTAGAACGCCGCCTCCGGCAGGTCGTCGTAGTCGCCGGCGACGATGCCCTTGAAGCCCTTGATGGTGTCCTCGAGCTTGACCAGAACGCCAGGGGAGCCGGTGAACACCTCGGCGACAAAGAAGGGCTGCGACAGGAACCGCTGGATCTTGCGTGCGCGCGACACGGTCAGCTTGTCGTCCTCCGACAGCTCGTCCATGCCGAGGATGGCGATGATGTCCTGCAGCGACTTGTAGGTCTGCAGGACCTGCTGCACCGAGCGCGCGACGCTGTAATGCTCCTCGCCGATGATCCGCGGATCGAGCATGCGCGAGGTCGAATCGAGCGGGTCGACCGCCGGGTAGATGCCGAGCTC
>CAYFYY010000121.1:0-10494 GCA_964347475.1 uncultured Flavobacteriales bacterium | reverse complement strand
TCGCACCGTCGATCAGCTCCTCCGGCTCGGTCAGGAACAGACGCTTGCCCTGTACATCGCACGCTGCGATCGCCTCGGCCAGCCTGCCGTCAGGATCGGCGATGACGCGCGATGGGTTGTTGCGGTCGACCACCGTGCCGCCGCTTCCGAGCGAGAGCTCGAGGATGGCATTGCCCTCCATGCCCGAGAAGCGCGGCCTGCCGTCGGCGGCCGTGAACGGGCTGTCGATCACGCGGGTGTTGAAGAACGTGCTCCAGTGAGCCTGCGCGCGCCCCAGCAAGTCGAAGCTGTCCGGAATGACGATGCCCTTCGTTGGATGAATGAATGCCGAAAACGCACTCCAGCGGTGGTCGGCCTCCTGGAACATGATGCTGATCGCGCTGTTGAGGTCGTAGCGCAGCGCGCCCTGCCGCGCCCGCGCCTCGGTATGCGGGTTCTCATGGATCAGCGCGCGTCCGTGGTGAGAATAGCCGTTGGAGAAGCCGTCCCCGGTGATGTCGAGCACGCCGACCTGCTCATAAGGCGCTGCTGTCGGCGTGACATTGCCGCCAAGGAACGATGTCAGCCGCGGGCTGGTGGTTACCGCAAAGCGGTGCACCGGCGGGTTGGTGTACTGGTCGATGGTGCTGCCGGCCCACAGGTTGATGTTGTTCATCCACAGCAGGCTCTCCAGCTCGCCGTCGCTGCCGGCCAGAAACGACAAGTCACCGACCCCTCGTCCAAGGCCGAAGGTCTGGTTCTGGACGCCGAGGTGGAAGGCGGTGCCGCCGCCGAAGATCTCGAAATCGGTGAACATGACGAGGAAGTCGTACTTGTCCTCGTGGACGCGGTAGAATTCCTGGCCCATCTGGAAGATGTCGAAGGTCTCTGGCGAGCCGGTCGTGAACTCCTCGAAGATCGCGCCGACCTGCAGCGTCGCGGGCAGATCCGCGGTCATGTCGATCTCGTTCAGCGGCCCCTCGGCGTTGCCTTCGGCGACTCCGGTGACCGCTTCGCGGTTACTGCCTGCGGTCGCGATCAGGCCCGTGTCCAGCGCCCCGAAGGTGAACGAAACTGCACCGTCGCTCGCCAACACGGCCTGCAGCGTGCTGCCCGGGACGTCCGGGCCGCAGCCCGAGGCGCTGCCGCGCTCGAAATGCACGACATCGTTCCACGTCACGACCACGCGGTCGGCACGGACGTCGGCGTGGACGCTGCCGCGGCAGGTCGGGTCGAGGTCGGTCAGCAGGGCCGACAGCCGCGGCGGGCCGCCGATATGGCGGGCGGCGTTGCGCGTGTTGCTGGAACTGTCCGCCGCGCCCAGGGTTACATGGCCGTCGGAGCCGACGAAGATGGCCGCATAGCTCGTACCGAGGAACGGGAACGGCGCGCTCAACGGGACTTCAGCGGCATCGTCGTCGCCGAGGCCAAGATCGGGGCCAAGGGTCGTGTCCAGAGACTGCCCCGTCGCGGACGTCACCGAAAACGCATCGGCTCCCGCCGGCGCGTAGGTGATTTGCATGCCCGGTGCCAGGTCGAGCGGATTGTTGGGCCGCGCCGGCAGAATGATCTTGCCGTTGTCGACCAGGACCGCGATGTCGTACACCCCGTCGCCGTCGACGTCGACGTCGACCGACTGCGCGCTCGGCCCCTTGCCGCCCGCCGAAAGCGCCTGCAGCCGGTTCTGATTGCGGGCATGCGTGATGCTGGCGGTGGCGAAGGCTTCCGCCGACGTCGGCTCGGCGAGCGGGCTGCGCAGGCCCGCCCGTCCGGATCCGAGGTCGATCGCGGCGATCTCGGCACTGGCGCTCGAGGGCCGTGCGGCCCCGTCGTCGGGGCACACCCATAGGGCGCCGGCGGCTGCGACAGCACCCGCCAACACGTGTCTGGCAACGCGAATATCGATCATGGCTCGTTACCTCCCTGATTTTGATGTGGCGATGATCGCAGGGCGATCTGCAATTGGAGAGTGAATTTTCTCACAAAGATCCACCTGCGGTCGTAATCTATCTCGCCCGAAGACCGCTGCAAGGCCGACAGGCCGCAACGGGGCCGAGTTTGCTTGGCCGAAGAAGGCCCGATGTTGAAAATCAGCGCGCAGATCGCTCTCGACGCCGCATTCGCCGGCGGGCGTAGTTTGCGATCCGGTACCTCCATGATAGGCCGGATGCCACGAAATGAAAATGCGGATCGGTATGCCGAACCCAGATTTGAACGCTCCATGCCCGAACCGGCCCGTCACACTGGCCCGCAGCCGGCCCTTTGTGTGCGGCGCGATGTTGTGTTAGGAGCGACGCGGCCTATCTGACTGGCTGAAAACAGAACGAGACGGCGGGAGAGGAACGCGCAGATGGAGCTTAACGGACGACGCATCCTGCTCTGCAACTGCGAGAACACGATGAAGCTGGACGGCAAGGCGCTGGCCAAGGCCTGTGGCGCGGGCGACGCGCCCGACGTCGCCAGCCAGCTGTGCCGGGCGCAGATCGACAGTTTTCGCGGCGAAATCGCCAAGGGCGGACGCGTCATCGTCGCCTGCACCCAGGAGGCCCCGCTGTTCCACGAGGTCGCCGGCGACATCGAGAATGGCGCGGCGCTGGGCACGGTCAACATCCGCGAGACCGCCGGCTGGTCCGAGACCGGGGCCGCGGCGACGCCGAAGATCGCTGCGCTACTGGCGGAGGCCGCGGTCGCGATCCCGCCGACGCCGACGGTGACCATGACGTCCGATGGCGTCTGCCTGGTTTACGGCCGCGACGAGACGGCCCTCGCCGCCGCCAGGCAGCTGGCCGGACGGCTCGACGTGACCCTGCTGCTGTCGCGGCCGACCGAAATCCCGCCACCCCGCGAGATGGACGTGCCGGTGTTCCGCGGCACGATCGCCGCCGCCAAGGGCCATCTCGGCGCCTTCGAGATCGTCGTCGACGACTACGCGCCGGCCACCGTCTCGGCGCGCCCGTCGCTCGCCTTCGAGGCGCCGCGCGACGGCGCCGTATCGAAATGCGACCTGATCCTCGACCTTTCGGGCGGCAGCCCGCTGTTCGCGGCGGGCGAGCGGGTCGACGGATATTTCCGGCCGGATCCCGGCAATCCCGCCCTCGTGCAGAAGGCGCTGTTCGACCTCTCGGACATGGTCGGCGAATTCGAAAAACCGCGCTATGTGAAATTCACGGCGGATCTCTGCGCCCATTCGCGCAGCATGAAGACCGGCTGCACGCGCTGCCTCGACGTCTGCCCCGTCTCGGCGATCGCACCGGACGGCGACCACGTCGCGATCGATGCCTTCCTGTGCGGCGGCTGCGGTGGCTGCAACAGCGTCTGCCCGACCGGGGCCGCGCGTTACGACATGCCGCCCGCCGAGGTGCTGTTCAACCGGCTGCGCGCGATGCTGTCGACCTACCACAAGGCCGGCGGCAAGGATGCTGTGCTGCTGCTGCACGATGCGCGGCACGGCGCCGACATGATCCACGCGATGGCGAGATTCGGTCGCGGCCTGCCGGCGGATGTCCTGCCGTTTGCCGTCAATGAGACGACCATGGTCAGCTTCGACCTGCTGGCCTGCGCGCTCGCCTGGGGCGTCGCCGCGGTGCGCATCCTCGTCGACCCCGAGCGTAAGGGCGAGCTGTCGGGCCTCGCCCAGCAGGTCGGCCTCGCCGAAGCGACGATGAGCGGTCTTGGCTACGGCAGCGGCCGCGTCGCGGTGGTCGACGAGGGCGACCCCGAGGCGGTCGAGCGACTGCTGTGGGACGACGCGCCGCCAGCCGGCGCGAAGCCGGGCTCGTTCCTGCCGATGGGCGGCAAGCGCGCGGTAACCGGCCTTGCGCTTGCCCATCTCTACGAGGTCGCGCCGGCACCGGTCGACATGGTACCGCTGCCCGCGGGGGCACCGTTCGGTCGCGTCGTCGTCGAGGAGTCGGGCTGCACGCTCTGCCTGTCCTGCGTCGGCGCCTGCCCGACCGGTGCGCTCAAGGACAATCCGGACAAGCCGCATCTCGGTTTCGAGGAGCTGGCGTGCGTGCAGTGCGGGCTGTGCAAGACCACCTGCCCGGAATCGGTGATCACGCTGCAGCCGCGGCTCGCCTTTACGGCGGAGGCGCGCGGCACGGTGACGCTGAAGGAGGAGGAGCCGTTCGCCTGCGTGCGCTGCGGCAAGCCGTTCGGCGCGAAAAGCAGCATCGAGCGCATCGTCGCGCAGCTCGCCGGCAAGCACCCGATGTTCGCCGACGGGCGCATGGCCGAGCGCATCAAGATGTGCGACGACTGCCGCGTCATCGACCAGTTCGAGGCCGGCGACGACCCGTTCCGCGGCCCCGACCGGCCCGGCCCGCGCACCACCGACGACGATCTGCGCGAGCGCGAAGCGGAGATCGAGGAAGCCCGCGCGAAACTGCTCGAGGAGCGCGCCAAGGAAGACAGCGGCGACGGCTGAGCGCCGCGACATCGAGTCGAGCGAGGCGCGCTCGCCCGATGCGATCGAAACGAGCCCATGCGTTAGGGTTTTCTGCGGGTTTCCGCGCCGTATTACGGAACCGACACGACACCGCGCCGGCGCGGGCGCCGTCCGGCTACTGGCCGGGCAGGCGGCCCTTGTCCGCCTGGTCGGCGCAGAACGCCTCGGCGCGGCTGCGGAACAGCGCTGCCTGCTCCTCGGTCAGCTCGCCGCGCTCCAGCGCCTCCGCGAATAGCGCGGCGCGCGGCGCGACGCAGGCAAGATAGGCGGCCTCGGCCGGGCTCGCGGGCGCGGCCGTGCGGTCCGGGCCGAAGACGTCGCCGCCGAACACCCAGCCGAGGAACGCCAGCCCGGCCACGATCACGGCCACGGCGACGAGCCGCGCGGCCGGGCGGTCCAGCGGCGACGGCCGGTCGGCGGCACCGCTCATTCGAGCTCGATGTCCCCTTCGATCGGCACCGACAGGTTCACGCCCTCGATGGTCAGCACCACCTTGGCCTTCAGCGTCGCATCCCCGGCGACCTTGCCGGCGGCCAGCGCCTCGTGCACCGCGTTCTCGATCTCGCGTTGCGAGGTCACGCCGACCTTCTTGAGGAACTTGCGCAGGCTCATGTTGAAGGTGTCTTCGTTCATCGTTTTCCTTTCTTTGTTGCCCGGCTCACACGTCTTTGTTGCCCGGCTCACACGGTCTCGGCGAGCGGCAGGTTGACCAGAAGGTTCTGCGGCTTCAGCCGCACGGTATCGTCGGCCGCCATGGCCAGCGCCATGTAGACCGGCCGCCCGCGGACCTGCGGCCGGACCGCGGCCGGATCGCCGAATTCCATCCGGAACAGCGATATAAGGCGGGCGCGCCGCTCGTCATCCACCGCCGCGCCGTTGTACAGGTCGTTGAGGATCGTCGTGGCTTCGACGTCCAGCCCGATATGCCAGACCCAGTGTTCGTCGCGGATGCTCTGCGCCGGCTGGACGGAGATCCGGATGTCGAAGAAATGCCGCACCCAGTCCTCCACGACCCGGCACAGCGCATCCAGCCCCTCGCGGCCGAACGTCAGGTCGAGCACCATATCGAAGCGGTCGCTGCGGGCCCAGTATCCGGCCGCGTTGTCGCGGTTCAGCACGTCGAGCTCGACCTCGCGCAACGGCGTCCCGGCATCGGCGATAAGCTTGCCGAGCGCGCCGAACCCGCCGGTCCGCCGGACCATGGCAATGGTCTCCTCGTCGCCCAGCAGGATCGCGCCGTCCCGGTTCAGGGCGGACTGCTTGCGGAAGAACAGCTCGGCGGCACGGGCGCGAAACGGATCGTCGCAGCCGTCGAGGATGTTGCGCAGAATCACGTGGGCCAGCTGATCGACGAAAAGCGGCGGCACCGGCACCGGCGATGCGCTGCCCGTGAACAGGTCGCGGTAACACGCCTCGATGCTGTCCGCCGCCGTCAGGCGGTCGCGGAAGGCAAGCACGATTCGGTAGTTGTCCGCGGCGTCCGGATCCGCCAGCGCGGCCAGCCGCTCCGGCGTCACCGGGCGCCGGGGTTCCGCCAGCAACTCCCCATGGAGCGCACGTTCGGCGTCGCACGATTCCGCCTGCGGCGCCACTTCCGGGCGCGCCAGATAGGCGCGCAGGAAATCGTCGGTGACGACCAGCCGGCCGTTGCCGCCGCGCTGCAGGAGCCGGTAGCCGGAGTTGGGCCAGAGATCTTCCATCCGCGTCCTCGATGCTGCCATCTCGGCATACGTAACGGTCATCCCTAGCCGGTCGGTGCGGCCCTGCCAAGGGCCACTTGCTTTGTCCGGCATGCCCGCTAGAGTCTGTGACGGACCAGAAATAAAGTCCGGGAGCGGAATGCGGATGGAGCGAACCGAAACATTGCCGGTGGGCATCGTCGTGGAGCGGCGTGACAGCAGCCACCCGTGGCAGGACCACGTGTGGCGGCCGGTCGCCGTGATCCCGGGCGTGCCGGTAACCGATCCGTCCGGCCCGTGGAAGACGCTGCGGCATGGCGATGGCTGGGAGCAGTATCTCGCCGGCACGCTCGCCCTCGAGATCCACAGGACCGACACGGAAGCCTACCTGGACTGCCTGGCCGCCGATCCGCCGCGGGTCTTCGTGGTGCTGCAGGAGGATATCGAGGGCCCGCATGAGGTGCGGCCCTTCCTGGCCACCGTGTCGACCTACGAGGCCCAGGACTACGCGGATGCCGGTGAGAACATCGTCGAAGGAGTCCCGATGCCCGACAGCGTCGCCGCCTGGCTGCGCGCGTTCGTCGATGCGCACCACGTCGAACAGCCGTTCCGCAAACGCCGCCTGCGCCGCAGCAAGGAGGGCGAGCCGGCGGCAAAGCCGCGCTACGGGCGCGGGTCGGGATGGAGCGAAGGCCATGAGTTCTGAGGACAAGAGCCGGCTGGCCCGCTGGGCGGACCGCAAGACGGCGGCCCGGCGGCGTCGCGGCGGGGCCGCCCCGCGGGTCGCCGAGGAGCAGGCTGCCGTCCCGGCCCCGCCGCGGCAGGACGCCAAGGCCGAGGCCGAGGACACAGCCCCGGCGCCGTCGTTGCCCGAACTGCCGGACATCGACTCGCTGACCGCGGACTCCGATTTCAGCGCCTTCATGAAGGCGGGTGTGCCGGCCGAATTGCGGCGGCTGGCGCTGCGCAAGCTGTGGGCCAGCGATCCGGCATTCAACATCATCGACGAGATGGTCGAGTACGGTGAGGATTACACCAACGCAGCGACCGTGGTGGCGGGCATGAAATCGGCCTGGGAGGCGGGCCGCGGCTATGCCAGGAAGTTCGCGGACACGGAAGCGGGCGAAGCGGCCGCGACCGACGAGGTACCGGCCCCGGAAAGCGCTGCCGAAACCGGGGACGGTAACGATCAGGACGTTGCTTCGGAGGCCGGGGATGCTGCCGACGACGAAAGTGAACACGGATAATAAATAGGACGAACGATGTATACGACTTCGGGTTGTATAGCGAGATCCGTCGTTCATCCGATTCTACTGCGAATAACCCCAAGTTTTTTGTTATTTATTCGGACGTTAACATACGAATTTGTGAATGTACGGTTCTACACTTGTCGTTGACCGCGGCTGCCGGGATGACGTAAGGTTCACTCCTTGGGAGGAGAGATTAGGGGCTTAATCGCTGTGAGCGACGAACCCGCCGCCGCAAATGAGGCGGCAGAAATCCATGAAGAAGACAGGTTGCGGGCACAGTTGTACCGACTCCTGGCGGGGCTGTTGGTACGCCAGCCCGACCGTGCGGCGCTGGACCGCGTGGCCGCCATCGCCGGCGACGAGAGCAGCGAACTGGGGCGCGCGTTGGCAGCCCTGGGACGCGTCGCCGAGTCGAGCGACCCGGCCACCGCGGACGACGAATTCCACGAACTTTTCGTCGGCGTCGGCCGCGGCGAGCTGATGCCATACGGCTCCTATTACCTGACCGGATTCGTTTATGAAAAACCTCTGGCACGGCTGCGCGCCGACATGGAGCGCCTGGGGATTGCGCGCGCCGAGGGTGTGCGTGAGCCGGAGGACAACATTGCATCGCTGTGCGAGATGATGGCCGGGCTGATCGAAGGCGACTTCGGGACGCCGGCCGACCTGGCGACGCAGCGGGCGTTTTTCGATGCCCATATCGGCCCGTGGGCGGGGCAGTTCTTCGCCGATCTCGAAGCAGCGAAATCGGCAAGGTTCTATATGCCGGTCGGCACGGTCGGCCGCGTTTTCATGGAGATCGAGGCGACGGCATTCGAGATGGCGGCCTGATCCGGCGATGGCCGGGACGGGCGGCTCAATTGGTTGGAGCAGCGTGAAAGGTTGAGGCGATGAAGACCAGGGAAGACAGTCAGAAGGTCGCGCGGCGGGATCTTCTCAAGCTCGCGGGCTTGGGAGGTGTCTCGGGGGCTGCGCTGTTGGCAACGTCAGGCGGCAAGGCCGAGGCGTCCGCCGAGGCGGGCCGCAAGCACTCCGGCTATCGTGAAACGGAGCATGTCCGCACCTACTACGAACTGGCGAAGTTCTAGGATCGCTGATCCGGAAAACGGGAGACGACGAAATGCTTAGGAAAAAATCCAAGGGGTTGGTGCGCGGAATGCAGCTCTCCAGGGCTCTGGCCGGCGTGACCGGCGGTGCGGTCGATCGCCGTACCTTCCTGCGCAATTCCGGCCTCGCGGCCGGCGGGCTCGCCGCCGCCGGTGCCTTCACCGGGGCGACCGTGCGCAAGGCGGAGGCCCAGGCCGGCGCTGCCGCCGGCGCAATCGAGATCAAGAAGTCGGTGTGTACGCACTGCTCGGTCGGCTGCACGGTCATGGCCGAAGTGCAGAAAGGCGTCTGGATCGGCCAGGAGCCGGGCTTCGACAGCCCGTTCAACCTCGGCGCCCATTGCGCCAAGGGCGCCTCGGTTCGCGAGCATGCGATCGGCGAGCGGCGCCTGCGCACGCCGATGAAGCTGGTCGACGGCAAGTACAAGGCGATCAGCTGGGACGATGCGATCAACGAGATCGGCGATATCATGCTGAAGATCCGAGAGGAATCGGGGCCGGATTCGGTCTACTGGCTCGGATCGGCGAAGCACAACAACGAGCAGTCCTACCTGTTCCGCAAGTTCTATGCCTTCTGGGGCTCGAACAACGGCGATCATCAGGCGCGTATCTGTCACTCGACCACCGTCGCGGGTGTGGCCAACACCTGGGGCTACGGCGCGATGACCAACAGCTACAACGACATCCACAACAGCCGGGCGATTTTCGTGATCGGTGGCAACCCGGCGGAGGCGCATCCGGTGTCGTTGCTGCATCTGTTCAAAGCCAAGGAGCAGAACAACGCGCCGCTGATCGTCTGCGACCCGCGCTTCACGCGTACCGCGGCCCACGCCGACGAATACGTGCGCTTCCGCCCGGGCACTGACGTCGCCCTGGTCTGGGGCATCCTGTGGCACGTGTTCGGGAACGGCTGGGAGGACAAGGAGTTCATCCGCAGCCGCGTCTGGGGCATGGAGCAGATCAAGGAGGAAGTGGCGAAGTGGGATCCGAAGGAGACCGAGCGCGTCACCGGCGTGCCGGGCTCGCAGCTCAAGCGGGTCGCGCGGCTCATGTCCGACAACCGTCCCGGCACCATCGTGTGGTGCATGGGCGGCACCCAGCACACCAACGGGTCGAGCAACACCCGTGCCTACTGCGTGCTGCAGCTGGCGCTCGGCAACATGGGCGTCGCCGGCGGCGGAGCCAACATCTTCCGCGGCCATGACAACGTCCAGGGCGCGACCGACTTCGGCGTGCTGAGCCACACCCTGCCCGGCTATTACGGCCTGGCCACGGGTTCGTGGAAACACTGGGCCCGTGTGTGGGATGTCGATTACGAGTGGCTCAAGGGCCGGTTCGCCGACCAGAAGCTGATGGAATCGGCGCGCTGGATCGACGGCGTGCTCGAGGACAAGGCCAACATAGACCAGCCCGACAATATCCGGGCCATGGTGTTCGACGGCCACGCGCCGAACTCCCAGACTCGCCTGAAGGAAATGAAGAAGGCGATGGAGATGCTCGACCTGCTGGTCGTCATCGATCCCTATCCGACGGTCTCCGCGGTTCTGCACGACCGCAAGGACGGCGTCTACCTGCTGCCTGCGGCGACGCAGTTCGAGACCTATGGCTCGGTGACCGCCTCGAACCGCTCGCTGCAGTGGCGAGAGCGCGTGGTCGCGCCGAAATGGGACTCCAAGTCCGACCACGAGATCCTGTATCTGTTCGCCAAGAAGCTCGGCTTCGCCGACGAAATGTTCAAGAACATCAAGGTGGAGAACAACGAGCCGCTGATCGAGGACGTGACCCGCGAGTTCAACAGGGGCATGTGGACCATCGGCTACACCGGCCAGTCGCCGGAGCGGCTGAAACTGCACATGGAAAACCAGTACACCTTCGACAAGACCACGCTCCAGGCGGTGGGTGGCCCGGCCGACGGTGACTACTACGGCCTGCCGTGGCCGTGCTGGGGCACGCCCGAGATGAAGCACCCGGGCACGCCGGTGCTCTACGACACCAGCAAGCCGGTCGCCGATGGCGGCCTGAACTTCCGGGCC
>CAYFYY010000120.1:0-10505 GCA_964347475.1 uncultured Flavobacteriales bacterium | reverse complement strand
TGCCACATAAGGGCCGATTTGAACCGGCAAACCCCAGACCACCGGAGGTCAGCACCCGTGCCAGCGAACGAAAACCTTGTCCTGGCGCTGCCCAAGGGGCGCATCCTCGAGGAGGTGACGCCGATCCTGCGGCGCGCCGGCATCGCGCCGGAGCCGGCCTTCGACGACCCGGCGAGCCGGGCGCTGCAGTTCGCGACCAGCGTGCCGGAGCTGTCGCTCATCCGCGTGCGCAGCTTCGACGTGGCGACGTTCGTCGCCTTCGGCGCGGCGCATCTGGGGGTCGCCGGCAACGACGTGCTGATGGAGTTCAACTATCCCGAACTGTTCGCGCCGGTCGACCTCGGCATCGGCCGATGCCGGCTTGCGGTCGCCGAGCCGAGGGAGATGCGCCGCACCGACGATCCGACCCGCTGGAGCCATATCCGCATCGCCACCAAATATCCCGAGATCACCCGCCGCCATTTCGCTTCGCGCGGCGTGCAGGCCGAATGCATCAAGCTGAACGGGGCGATGGAGCTGGCGCCGGGGCTCGGCCTGTGCCGCCGCATCGTCGACCTGGTCTCGACCGGCAAGACGCTCGAGCAGAACGGCCTCGTCGAGGTGGAGACCGTCGCCGAGATCACCAGCCGGCTGATCGTCAACCGGGCGGCGCTGAAGACCCGGCCGGAGCAGGTCGGCGGCTGGGTCGAGCGCATCAGGGAGGCCGCCCATGCCGCGTAGGCTGAACGCCGCCGACCCAGGCTTCGAGGCAGAGTTCGCGGCGCTGCTGGCGGCCAAGCGCGAGGCCGACGTCGACGTCAACGAGACGGTGGCGGCGATCCTCGCCGACGTGCGTGCACGCGGCGACGATGCGGTGATCGAATATACCGAGACGTTCGACCGCATCGCGCTCACGCCGGAGACGATGCGGTTCACGGAGGCCGAGATCGACGCCGCGGCCGCCCAATGCGACGCCGACGCGCTCGACGCGCTGAAGCTGGCGGCCGCGCGGATCCGCGCCTTCCACGAGAAGCAGTTGCCGACACCGCTGTCCTACACCGACGAGGCCGGGGTCCGGCTGGGCCAGCGCTGGACGCCGGTCGGCGCGGCCGGGCTCTACGTGCCTGGCGGCACCGCGGCCTATCCGAGCTCGGTGCTGATGAACGCCCTGCCGGCGGCGGTCGCCGGGGTCGAGCGCCGCGTCATGGTGGTGCCGACGCCGGACGGCGCGGTCAACCCGCTGGTGCTGGCGGCGGCGCGGATTGCCGGCATTGCCGAGATCTACCGCATTGGCGGCGCCCAGGCGGTGGCGGCGCTGGCCTACGGCACCGCGACGATCGCCCCGGTCGACAAGGTCGTCGGGCCGGGCAACGCCTGGGTCGCGGCGGCCAAGCGGCAGGTCTTCGGCACCGTCGGCATCGACATGATCGCCGGCCCGTCGGAGATCCTGGTGGTCGCCGATGGCGACAACGACCCGGCCTGGATCGCCATCGACCTGCTCTCGCAGGCGGAGCACGACGAGTCGGCGCAGTCGATCCTGATCACGGACGATGGCGACTTCGCCGCCGCGGTGGAGCGCGCCATCCTCGCGCATCTGAAGACCTTGCCGCGGGCGCCGATCGCCGCCAGGAGCTGGGAAGACTTCGGCGCGATCATCCTGGTCAACTCGCTGCACGCGGCGCCGGCGCTGGTCGACCGGATCGCGCCGGAGCATCTCGAGCTGGCCGTGGCCGAGCCCGAAGCCCTGGCCGACGCCGTGCGCAACGCCGGCGCCATCTTCCTCGGCCGCCACACGCCGGAGGCGATCGGCGACTACGTCGCCGGGCCGAACCACGTGCTGCCGACGGCGCGCAGCGCGCGCTTCTCCTCCGGCCTCGGCGTCGCCGATTTCATGAAGCGGACCACGACGGTCGCGTGCGATGCGGACAGCCTGTCGCGCATCGGTCCGGCCGCGGTCGCCCTTGCGGAGGCGGAGGGCCTCGGCGCCCACGCCGCCTCGGTGGCGATCCGTCTCAACATGGGGCCGCAGGACACGGAGTGATGGGCGAGCACCGGATCGTCTCGCTGAATCTCGACGAGGAGACCGTGGTGCGGCGCAGCCCGGAGGTCGAGCACGAGCGCGCGGTCGCCATCTTCGACCTGTTGGAGGAGAACCGGTTCGCCCCCCTCGGGCATGACGGCGGGCCGTACGAGGTTCGCCTGTCGGTCGAGGACCGCCAGCGGCTGGTCATGGACATCCGGCAGGAGAACGGCGATCCGGTCGCCCGGGTGACGATGTCGCTGACGCCGTTCCGGCGCATCGTCAAGGACTACTTCCAGATCTGCGAGAGCTATTTCGACGCCATCAAGCGGCTGACGCCGTCGCAGATCGAGACCATCGACATGGCGCGAAGGGGGCTCCACAACGAGGGCTCAGACATGCTCACTGAGCGCCTCAAGGACAAGGTCGAGATGGACCGCGACACCTCGCGCCGGCTGTTCACCCTGATCTGCGTCCTGCACATCCGGGGCTAGGCGGGCCGGGCAATGAGCGAACTGCCGGGAGCGGTGCTGTTCGCCTGCACCATGAACGCGATGCGCTCGCCGATGGCCGAGGCGATCTTGAAGCACCTGCACGGCAAGCGGGTATTCGTCGACTCCGTTGGCGTGCGGGTCGGTGAGCTCGACCCGTTCGCCGTCGCGGTGATGGAGGAGATCGGCATCTCGATCGAGCGGCACGAACCCAAGACCTTCGCCGACCTTCACGACAGCTCGTTCGACGTGATCGTCACGTTGTCGCCGGAGGCCCAGCACAGCGCCGTCGAGATGACCCGCACCATGGCCTGCGAGGTCGAGTTCTGGCACACCTTCGACGCCTCGATCGTCGAGGGCAACCGCGAGACCCGCCTCGCCGCCTACCGCCAGGTGCGCGACCAGCTGATGCAGCGGATCCTGGAACGGTTCCCGACGACGGGGCCGGTCGCGCTATAGCTCCTTGGAGACGTCGACCCGACGGACGATAGATCGCTTCCGGTCTTGGCGTCCCGTCATAACCGCAACCGCGTTCGCCGTGAGCGGCCGTCGGCCGGCGCATTCCGTCTGGCGCGTGCCAGATCGTCGGTGCTTGTGGCGGTTATTGTGATGTGCCGGGCTGTACAACTTCAGGTATTATTTCGGATCAAGAATTGGTTTCAGGACGTCGCCTCCGCCCCGAGCGATCAAATGGTAGGCCAGCGCCGTTTTCGGCGTCCCGTCCTGTTCCGGAAAACCAACATCCACGTCACCATCAGCCAAAGTATCTCTGGCACGGGTAAGAGCGTGAGCTTGCTCTGGCGTGAGGAGGTTACGGCTATGACACACTTCCGATTACCCATCTCTCTCGTAGCATTGTGCGGCGTCATCTTCGCGGCGGCCGGCGCACGATCCGCGGACGCACCGCCGCCTGCATCGACCGCTATGGCGGATCCTGCCGCGGCTGCAGCCACGTTGCTCGATCTTCCGGGCATCGAGACGCTGACCGCCGAGTCCGATTTCACGACCTTCATGAGGCCGGGCGTGCCGCCGCAGCTGCGCCAGCGCGCGTTGCGCAAGCTGTGGTCGCTCGATCCGCAATTCGCGAACGTCGACGAGCTGGGCGACTACGCCGACGACTATTCCACCGCCGAAACCCGCGCCTTCGCCGAAGTGCGGCGCCGGACGGCGCCGGGCGAAACTGCCGATGGCCGTGGCGCGAAGGTTCCCGTGGCATCCGAAGTTCAAATGCCCGATCTTGCTGAGATCGACACGTTGACGGGAGATTCCGATTTTGCGGTCTTCATGACAGACGCGGCCCCCGCCCAACTTCGGCACCGTGCGCTTCGCAAATTGTGGTCGGTCGACCCGCGGCTCGCCACCGTGGATGGGCTCGGCGATTACAATGCCGACTACACCGTCGTGGGTGCAGCATACGTGGCCGGGACACCGGTCCAGATGACGGTCCAGCTGGGCACCGAAAAGGACGAATTCATCATCACACCGGCGCAATTGCGGTTCGACACCAACGAGCGTTACGAGCTCGTTGTCGCGAATCCGAGCGATACGACCCACTATTTCTCGGCGACCCAGTTCGGGGCCAGTGTGACGACGCAAAAAGCCGTCCTGTACGATAACGACCGCCGCTTCGTAAAGATTTGGCTTAACGAAGAAAGGCCGGACAGTGCAGCGTCATTCCCGGCCCAGCTGACGCGAGGGGTCAAGATCAGGCCCGGCGGTGCGGCCCATTGGATCTTCACTCCCACGCAGGCAGGGCAGTTTGATTTCGGTTGCGCAATTGCGGGCCACAAGAAGCAAGGGATGGTCGGTTCGATCAGCGTTGGACTCTAGCTGCGCCACCCCGCGTGCCACAGGTTGGGATCGGACGCTGCCACGGGAACGTCCCATCTCTGTGCGGGCCCTCGGGCCCTGCACGGCCCTTGCGATGGCCGAAAATAGGCGGCCGGTTCTCGCAAACCGGCCGCCCCGGAGGTACATGAAGAAAGGTCCCGGGCCAGTCCGGTTGTCCAGACGGTCTACCCGGTAAGCCGGCGCCGGAGCGGCAATCCTTGCAGATTTCCGTCTCGCCGGACGGAGGGGTTCATCCGACTGTCCCCTGCAGGACGTTCCTGCGGAGCCCGCGCCGGCCGACCTTATTCTTTGACATCGTAGCGACGCGCAAACAAGTCAAGCCACTGTAAGAAAAATAGTTTGACCGCGTGAGATGCCGGTCCGTTGCGGTTTTCCGCGATCGCCGACCGGCCCGAAGCGAGCGGGAATCGCAATGGATCCTGCGCTCCGCCATCAGCTTGCAGTAGCGTCCCGTGAGTCGCGAACAACGTATCAGGGTGCGACAATTTGTACGTTGCGCCAAGTGGACAATCGGAAGTATGCAATTAAGACGCATTCGCAACTACTCCCTCGACCGACAGCAATGTCAACCAGTCAGTCAATTCCGTACCGGTGTGGCAAACGCCCCCACGTTAGCGCCTTTGGCCGCCTTGTTTCGGTGTTCGCCATTCTCGCGCTCTCGACGTCCCTCCTCGTTGCGATGCCGCGGGCCACGGCCGCAACGTTCTCCTGGACGGCGGTGGCCGAGGACACCATCGCGGCCCTCGACGAAGCGGTGCAGCACCACGCGGCAGGCGACATCACGCAGTGCAAACGCGCCATCACCCGCGCCTATTTCGGGGTTTTCGAGGAACGCAAGATGGAGGCCGCGGTACGCAAGATGATGGGGGAGAGCCATATCTTCATGGTTGAACGCCAGTTCAGCGCGCTGCGCCGCACGGCCGCCACGGCGACCCCGGCGGAATTCGGCGGCATCGTTGCGTCCTTGAGTGCGCAGCTGCGTGACGATGCGCGGCAGCTCGACGCGCTCGGCGTGCCGCAGGAGGTCTACGATGTGCAATAGGCCGTTGATCGCCGTCGCGTTCGCGCTGTTCCTCGCGGTCACTCCGGGCTCTGCATCGGCCACGCTGCCCGAGGTGGCCGACCGGCTGGTCGCCGAGGGCGACGCTCTGGTCTCCGCGTACCGGCCGGCTGCGGGAATCGACACCAGCGATGCCTTCTCGGATCTCTATTTCGACGTCTTCGAGGCCGGCGGCCTCGAGGCGGCGATCGGCCGCCGCGACGCCGCGCGCAAGGCCGAGATCGAATCCTATTTCTCGCGGATCATCAGCGCCAGCGCCAGAGGCGCCGCGGAAGCCGAGATCGCCGACGGCTGGCGGCAGCTGCGCCAGGCACTGGTGGAAGAGCGCACCCGTTATGCCGGGGCTGCCCCGGTCGCGAGCTGGCTGTCCACTGCGATCCAGGCGTTCCTGCTGCTGCTGCGCGAGGGCGTCGAGGCGCTGCTCGTGGTCGGCGCGCTGATCGCCTATGTCCAGCGCGCCGGCGGCGGCCGCGCGGTGCCCATGCTCTATGGCGGCATCGGCGCGGCGCTGGTCGCCAGCGTGGCGACCGCCGTCGTCGTGCGCGCTTCGGTGATCGGTCTCGACGGGCGCACGCTCGAGGCGGTGGAGGGCATCACCATGCTGCTCGCCGCTGCGGTCCTGCTGTATGTCGGCCACTGGATGCTGGCACGGCGCGAGGCCGAGCGCTGGCAGGGCTACATCCGCCGCAAGGTCGACGCGGCGGTGGCGACCGGCAGCGGCCTGGCGCTGGCCGCGGCGGCGTTCCTTGCGGTCTATCGCGAGGGCGCCGAGACCGTGCTGTTCTACCACGCCCTGCTGGCCGACGCGCGGGGGACCGAAGGCGCCGCGGTGCTCGGCTTCCTCGCCGCCACCGCCGTGCTTGCCGCGCTGTTCATGGCGGTGCGGACCCTGGGGCTGCGGCTGCCGCTGAAGCCCTTCTTCACGGTGACCGCTTCCCTGCTCCTCGCCCTCGCCTTCATCTTCGTCGGCAAGGGCGTCGTCGAGCTGCAGGTGATCCGCTGGCTGCCGACCACCGCCGTCGGGGGACTGCCACAGCTGCCGTGGATCGGCGTGTTCCCGACCGTCGAGGGCCTTGCGGCACAGGCGGCCTTCGTCCTGCTCGCCGGGCTGGGCCTGCTGCTGCCGCGGCCGCACGGGAGCCGGGCATGACGAGCATGCACCTGCCCGCCGACGCGCCGGCGCGCCGCGCGCGGCCGCAGGTGACAGTATCGATCGAGGCGTTCTTCGTGCGCCACCGCCACCGCCTGCCCTGGGTCCACGCGGCGATGTTCGCCGCCTTCGTCCTGCTGCTGCTGGTGCCGCCGTTGACGCCGCTGCCGGGCGAGCAGGACGGCGCGCTCGACAGCTACCGCCTGTTCGCCAACACCGTCCTGTGGGGCGTCTGGTTCCCGCTGGTCCTGCTGTCGGCGATCGTCACCGGGCGCAGCTGGTGCGGCCTCCTGTGCCCGATGGGCGCGGCCTCGGAATGGGCCAACGCGCATGGGCTGAAATGGGCCATCCCGGCGTGGGTGAAATGGCCGGGCACGCCGATCGTCAGCTTCGTCGTGGTGACGATCTGGGCCCAGACCATCGGCGCCCGCGACCACGTCGAGTCCTCGGCCATCCTGTTCGGCGGCGTCATGGCGCTGGCCATCGCCGTCGGCTTCGCCTTCGGCCGGGCCAAGCGCGCCTGGTGCCGCCACATGTGCCCGATCGGCCTCTTGCTCGGCGTCTATGCCCGGCTCGGCGCCGTCGACTTCCGGCCCAAGCGGCCGGCGCCCGGCGGCGACCGCTGGACCGAGGCGACCGCCTGCCCGACCATGATCGACCTGAAGCGCAAGACCGAGTCGCGCCACTGCATCGAGTGCTTCCGCTGCGTCAACCCGCGCGCCGGCGGCGGCCTTGCGCTGGCGCTGCGCCGGCCGGGCGCCGAGATCGAACAGATCGGCCGCCGCAACGCCGGGCTGGCCGAGGTCCTGTTCCTGTTCCTCGGCGCCGGCATCGCGCTGGGCGGGTTCCTGTGGCTGGTCCTCGACAGCTACCAGGACTTCCGGCTGTGGGCGGCGACGACGGCGATCCGCAACGGCTTCCTGTGGATCGGCGAGTCCGGCCCGTCCTGGCTGATGGCGGTCTTTCCCGCCGAGCGCGAGGTGTTCCGCTGGGTCGACTTCCTGACCATCACTGCCTACATGGCCGGCGTCATGCTGCTGACCGCTTCCGCCCTGTCGGCGACCACGGCGCTCGCGGCATTCCTGTCCGGCCGCCTCGGCGGGCACGGCACCTTCCGCCGGCGCTTCGTCGAGCTCGGCTACCAGGCGGCGCCGGTCGCCATGGTCTCGCTGCTGCTCGGCCTCGGCGGCGAGCTGTTCGGCACGCTCGCCCTCGTCGGCCTTTCGCCCGACGCCATCCGCGCGCTCAAGGTCCTCCTGTTCGCCGGCGGCGTCGTGTGGAGCCTCCATCTCGGCCGGCGCATCCTCGCCGCACAGGGCGTTCCGGGGCTGCGCGCCTGGCCGCCGCTCAGCGCCGGCAGCTTCGGCGCCGTGCTGCTCGGCGCCGCCTGGTACCGCGCCATCCTGTTCACCTGACCAACGATCGGACACAATCGGAGACACCCTCATGACCCCAGGATTTGAGATGATAATGAGACGCAGTCGCAACACAGACCCGAGCCTGCGGAAACCCCTCGCCATGGCCCTGCCCGCGATTCTGCCGACGGCAGGGGCGACCCCGCGGCGAACCCGCGCCGCACCCCGGTCGGCGGCGCAGCGCCCGGCCGCAGTTCTGGTCGCGGCGCTGCTCGCGATCCTGCTCGCCACCCTCGTCGCGATGCCGCCGGCCCGCGCCGGCGAGCAACCGGCGGGCGATCCGATCGAGCGCCACGGCATGGAGATCGCCGGCATCTTCCTGCAGGCGGTCAGGATGGAGCCGGCGGTGCCGGGCCAGGAGGCGGCGGACGCCGACATCCACCTCGAGGCCGACGTCGTCGCCCTGCCCGGCAACGAGAACGGCTTCGCCGCCGGCGCCTGGGTGCCGTACCTTAAGGTCGACTACGTGCTGACCCGCACGGGCAGCGACTGGCGGGCCGCCGGCACGCTGATCCCGATGGTCGCCTCCGACGGCCCGCACTACGGCGCCAACGTGAAGCTCGACGGGCCCGGGGAATACCACGTGCGGTTCGACATCGCGCCGCCCTCGGCGAACGGCTTCCTGCGCCATTTCGACCGCGAGACCGGCGTCGGCAAGTGGTGGGAGCCGTTCACCTACGACGGCGACTTCATCTTCGCCGGCGCCGGCAAGAAGGGCGGGTACTGAGGCTCCGTCCCTTCCCCGCGGCGGCGGCCGGTGCGCCCGGCAGGTGCGTCCCGGCCGCCGGCCGTTGCACAACGGCGCCGCCGGGCCTCGCACGCAGCACCAATGAAATGCAGCCGGCCGGCATGCATTCTGTGAACGTCGCCGAACGCTATCTCTTCGTGATCAAAAAGACCTGTTAATTAGTAATGTGTCCCCGTAATTCCAAGACCTGTTAATTAGTAATGTGTCCCCGTAATTCCAATGTGGCCCCGCAATTCCCCCGCAATTCCCGGTATTGGAGCCAGGTCGGCTCGTGACCCAAAGCCGTCATTCGGCGACGGGCTATTGCAGCCCGGCCTTGCGCATGCCTTCGAGGAATTTAGCCATCGGGGCGGCCGTGTACGGGATGTAACGCTCGAACCAGGCAATCGATATGTTGGGCTGCAGTTCCTTCAATCGCGCCAGAGCCGCGCGAGCCTCTTCGATTTGGCCTGCCTGTGCCAGACTGGCGACGTATGTTCGATGACCTCCGGTCCATCCATTTCGGAGTTGCACGGCCTTGCGGCCAAAGCCGACCGCTTCCGTGTAGCGCCCGGCGAGGTAATGAGCGACAGCCAGGCCCGCAATGAAGATGACATTCTGCGGATCGTGCGGACTCATGCGGATCGCCCGCTCGCAATGAGCGATCGCCTGATCCGATCGCCCGTCATGCGACAAGGCGAAACCGAGATAGCCGTGGGCAGCCGCGAAGTTCGGGTTGAGATCGAGCGCGAGCAGGAATTCTTCCGCGGCGGTTTCGGTGCGTCGCTCAAAGAACGCCACGTACCCGAGCGCGAGATGCGCCCATGGGTCGCTTTCGTCGAGTTCCGTCGCCCGGATCGCGAGAGCCGACGCCTCTGCCAAATTCGCCCGCAGCGCCCTGGAACTCCAACCCATATGACTCGACAGCAACAACATGAAGGCCAGCATGCTGTGCGCCGTCGCATAGTCGGGGTAGCGCTCGACCGTCCGCTCGAGGATCGAGATGGCGGCCTCGCCTTCGGTCTTGGTCAGTCGCCAAAATAGCGAGTTCGCTTGCATCACCATGTCCCAAGCGCCGATGTCCCCGGGCGAGCGGCAGGCCGAGCGCAGGCCCTCGGCCTCCAAGAGCTTCGGCTCGATGGCGGCGACGACCCTGGTGGTGATCTCGTCCTGCAGCGCGAAGATGTCGGCCAGATCGCCGTCATAGCGGTCGGCCCAGATGTGATTGCCGGTCGAGGCGTCGATCAACTGTGTGGTGATTCGAACCCTGTTCGCGGCCTTGCGGACGCTGCCCTCGACGATGTATCGAACGCCGAGCTCTCGTGCCACACGCATCACGTCCACCGCCGCGCCTTTGTAAGTGAAGGTCGAGTTGCGGGCTATCACGAAAAGCCAGTGGACCTTGGAAAGCGCCGTGATGATGTCCTCGGAAATGCCGTCGGAAAAGTATTCCTGCTCCGGATCGCCGGACATGTTGGTGAACGGGAGAACGGCGATCGATGGCTTGTCGGGCAGCGACATGGCATTCGGTCCCGAGGTACGGGTCTCGACTTCGCCTTGTTCCCGCTCGATCCGATACACGCGAACGGGTCGCGCGATGTTCTTGACTTGCTGCTCGCCCAAGTCCTCGCACCGGACGTCAAGCCTGGTCCCGATCTGGTCATAAGCCTGCTGCGACAGGCATATGCCGCCCGGCTCGGCCAGGTTCTCCAGGCGCACCGCGATGTTGACGCTGTCGCCATAGATGTCGGATCCCTCCACGAGTATGTCTCCGACGTTGACGCCCATGCGCAGTCGAATCCGCTGCTCCTC
>CAYFYY010000119.1:0-10634 GCA_964347475.1 uncultured Flavobacteriales bacterium | reverse complement strand
ACCGGCAGGAGAAGGTAAGGCGCCTTGCCCTCGTCGAAATGCAGCGTCGTCGTGCCGGCGAAGATTTCCGGCGGGCGGTCGCGCTCATCGTCGTGCAGGAACGGGCCGCAGCCGGTGAGCTCGTTCTTGAAGGCGGACAGACGCGCGCCCGTGGACTTGGCATATTCGTAGTCCCTGCCGCGCACCGTCAGCGCGATGCGGTAGCCCTTCGGCACGACGATCGAGGTCGGCCAGATCTCGATGTCGAGCTCGACCGGCTCACCGGGGGTGAGCGGCTGCGTCTCGTCATGGGTATGGTAGGGCCGGTACGGTTCGCTCAGCGCCGGGTCGAGCTTGCGGTGCGAGGCCCTAAGCCAGCCCTGGCCGATCGGCGTGTGCGGGTCGATGGCGCCCTGGAAAACGACTTCGCCGCCCTCCGGGTCGAATACCCGCAGCACCACGAAGATGTCGGCGTCCGCGGTCGAGGAGGACACGAACAGCTTGACCGCCGACGGCCCGGTGATCTCGGTCTCGGACTCGAGCGGCGCCGTCGTGAAGGTCACGCCGTCGCCCAGCGCCTCGAACGAGATTGGCGGCGCCGGGACCGGGACGTCCGTCATCGTGCCGGTCTCGCGGTCGGGATAGAGGCGCGTCCAATTGGTCCGTGCGAGCGGCCATTCGTCTTCCGTCCGCTCCTCGAAGCGGTCGACATGGCGCACCTGCAGCAGCACGGGGGGCTGCCGGTCCCAGCCGGTGTCCTCGCCCTTCAGGTAATGGCCGAAAAACCGCTTCTGCAGCCGCACCCCATAATCCGTGTAGAACTCGGTCCAGTGCTCGATCCCGTGCAGCTCGAGCCACTTCTCGCGCGAGGCCGCGCGCACGAAGCCTTCCACGTTGCCACGCAGGTGCAGCCCCTGGCCGCCCCAGTTGCCGGCCGAGAGCAAGGGCACGGTGATCCTGTCCCAGACCGGCGAGCGGTCGCGGTGATAGGCATCGTCGAGCGGGTGGGCCAGGATGTCGCCGCCGAATTCCGAGCGGTTGGCGGCGAGCTGCTCCTCGCTCAGCGTCTCCGGCCCGCATACCAGCTCGCCGGTTACCTTGCTGCGCGGCCCGTTGGTGCCGCGGCCGTACTGCACCGTCTTGACCTGCATGTCGTACCAGTTCTCCCAGAAGGTGCAGAGGATGCCTCCGTGGCGCGTCATGTCGCGGTACCAGTCGGCTGCGCCCTCCCAGATGCACATGGCGACGAGGTGCGGCGGCTGCAGCGAGGCGACGTGCCACTGGTTGATGGCGTAATAGGAGATGCCGTTGAGGCCGATCTTGCCATTGCTCCAGGGCTGTTCGGCGGCCCATTCGATGCAGTCGTGGAAATCCTTCGTCTCGCGGGGCGAGAAATGGTCGATGTAACCGGGCGAGCGGCCGCAGCCGCGGGAGTCGACGCGCACGCAGGCATAGCCGTCCGGCACCCATTTCTCCGGGTCGACCACCTCCCAGTTCTGGTACTTGTTGGTCGAGCCGGCGGTCACGTCCGGGTGCTGCTCGGCCATCCGGTTCCAGGCGCTGGGATAGCCCTCCTGGAAGGCGAGGCCCTTGCCGTAGGGCCCATAGGTCAGGATCACCGGATAGCGGCCGTCCTCGGGCGGGCGGAACACGTCGGCCCGCAGCACCAGCCCGTCGTCCATCACGATCGGCACGTCCCAGTCGATGCGCATGCCGTCCCTGATCTCGCTCTCGAATTCGCTCACGCCCCCTGTCCTCCCATGTGTTCTTTCTTGCCCGCAAGATCGCCGTCAATGCGAGCCGAAGGCGTGGCAATCCAGTATATCCCGGACTCTCTGGATTGCCGCGTCGGCTTCGCCTCCTCGCAATGACGACGTTTCGACCTTTGTATTTTATTTCCTCTACCGGTGGTGAATCGTCCAGATCTCCTCGACCTTGCTGCCGGCCTGCTGGAGGACCTTGGAGACCGCGCAGTAGCGGCGCAGGTCGCGCTTCAGGACCGCAACCGCCTCGGCATCCGCGCGCGTCGTGAATTCGATGAACAGCCTGACCTCGGGGAACGGCACGTCGATCTCCTTGACCAGCCGTGTCCCGGAGCTGTTCACCGTCACCTCGGCACGCACCGTCATGTCCGCGATGTCGATACCGTTGGCCCTGGCGATCTTGTGCGAGACCACGTTGGTGCAGCCGATCAGGCCGGCCATCATCGTCTCGAGCGGCATCATGCCGAGATCAGTGCCACCGCGGTCCTTGGGCTCGTCCATCGTCAGCGACAGGTCGCGACTGCGCACCGTCGTCTTCGTCGGCGAATCGCCCGTGCCCTCGAGAGTCATGGACCAGATCGTCTTCGGCCGGATCTTCACGGTGCCCCCCTTGACGTCCCGCCACAATCCGACGGAATTCTAAGTGTCGGCCCCGATATGGAAAAAATTCCAATTGGGGCTGACGACATGTCATTTCCGCATATAACACATCATCCGGTCAGCCGCTAAACTGACTCGCAACGATTTCGGGCTAGCGCGCGGCATGGCGACACCCTGAACGGGCCAGGGCCGCGCCGGTAACGACAGGAAGGACAGGTCATCATGCTTTTCAGCTGCGCGACGCACGCACCCGCAACGGAGGCCGGCGGCGGCCAACGGGTCTCGCGGGGCTCGAAGACCCTGACCGTCGATATCCATTGCCACTGCGCCTGCTATGCGGCGGGCGATTTCATGAAGGCGGAGGCGGAGCGCGCGGGCAAGAAGGAGCTGGCCTATGGCGGCGGCCTGACGGCGGAGGTCAACGCCCGGCAGTTGATCGACATCAAGCCGAAGATGATGTCGGTGGACGAGCGCCTCGCCGACATGGACCGGATGGGCGTCGACATCCAGGCCATCGCGGTGCCGCCGTACCAGTTCTACTACTGGGCCGAGCCGGAAAGCGCGCGCGAGGCGGCGCGGATGATGAACGACCACCTCGCCGAGACCGCCGCCGGCCATCCCGACCGCTTCGTCACCCTGGCGACCCTGCCGATGCAGAACACCGGGATGGCGGTGGCCGAGCTCAAACGCTGCATCAAGGAGCTCGGCATGCGCGGGGTCGAGATCTCCACCAACGTCAACGGCGAGGAGCTGTCGAGCCCGCGCCTCGCGCCGTTCTTCGCCGCGGCGGAGGAGCTCGATGCGCTGATCTTCATCCATCCGTCCGGCTTCACCCATACGCAGCGCTTCGGCGAGAACTACTTCGTAAACCTGATCGGCCATCCGCTGGAGTCGACCCTGGCGATCGGCTACCTGATCTTCGATGGCGTGCTCGACCGGCATCCGGGCCTGAAGATCTGCATCGCCCATGGCGGCGGCTACGCGCCGGCCTATGCCGGCCGCTTCGACCACGGCTTCCACGCCCGGCCCGACTGCCGGCAGCACATCGAGGAGCCGCCGAGCACGTACATGCGACGGCTGTATTTCGACACCATGGTGTTCGAGGCGGACCAGCTGGAGTTTCTGATCCGCAAATACGGCGCCGACCATATCCTGCTGGGCACCGATTACCCGTACGATATGGGCGAGGGCGATCCGGTCGGCCTGGTCGGCCGCGTTAAGGGCCTGAGCGAGGCGGACCGCGCCGCCGTCTGCGGCCTCAACGCCGCCCGGCTGTTGAACCTGGACGCCTAATCCCCGTCACGTTCCAGCCACAGGCGGGCGACGGCGAGCTGGTCGCGGTCGCCGCCGAAGCGCTGCGCCGCCTGCTGCCACAGCGTGCTGCACAGCTCGGCGACCGGGGCGAAGGCATCCAGCGACCGCGCCGTCTCGGCCGCGATGCGCACGTCCTTGGCCAGCAGGGCCAGCGCCATGCCGGTGACATGGGTCGGGTCGGCGAGGTAGGGCCTGACCTTCTTCTCGATCGGGTTGTTGCGGCCGGTGGCGGCGGCGGTCATCGACTCGAGCATGACCTCCGGCTCGAGGCCGAAGCGCCGGCCGATGGCGAGCGCCTCGAACGCCGTGATCAGGGCGCTGGCGTTCACGAAGTTGTTGAGCGCCTTCATGGCGTGGCCGGCGCCCAGCTTGCCGCAGTGGATGACCTCCCGGGCCATGGCGTCGAACAGCGGCCGAGAACGGGCGATGTCTGCCGCATCGCCGCCGCAGGTGATCGACAGCGTGCCGTCCGTCGCGAACACCACGCCGCCGGCGACCGGCGCGTCGACCATGGCGATGCCGCGCGACGCCAGCAGTTTGCCGGTTTCGCGGGTGTCGACCGGGTTCGATGTGCTCATGTCGACCAGCAGCGCGCCTTCGCACATGCCGTCGGCCAGGCAGTCGCCCGGGCCGAGCACGACCTGCCGGACGATATCTCCAGCCGGAAGCATCGTGATGACGATATCCGCGGCCTCGCCCATTGCCGCCAGGGATGGCACGGCAGTGCCACCGTATTCGGCCACGTATCGGTCTGCAACGTCGGGCGCCGCGTCAGCGATAAGCATATCGAACCCGGCGCGGGCGAGATGCCCGGCCATCGGGAAGCCCATATTGCCGAGGCCGACGAAGCCGACCGTTCGAAGTTCCGTCACTGCTCACTCCTGTCGTTGTCCTGGCCCGGCGCGCCGTGCCGGCGGCAAGGATCGCGGCCGCGGAATGTCTTTGCACAATAGCAAAAGGAACTATCATTGCGCTGCAATACGGGAGCAACGTGCAACGAAGGAAGATCGTTCATGATGGCGTTTGATCTGAAGGCCGAGCAGGAGTTCTCGCTCGACCGGCACATCGAGAAGATCCTCGGTGTCGAATCCGGCGGAGACGTGACGGTCGCGTGCTGGGAGCCCGGCCAGAGAAGCCCCAATCACTGCCACCCGCATGCCACGGAGATCTATTTCTGCATGGAAGGCGGCGGCCACATGAACGTCAACGGCGAGACCGTCAGGATCGCGCCCGGCATGTGCATCGTCCATCCGCCGGGCGAGATCCACGAATACGTCAACGGCGACCGGCGCTCGCTTCTCTTCCGCATCCGCTATGGCGACAGCATGGAGTCGCGCCACTTCGAGAAGACTTAGTCAGCGCAAATCCCGCAGCCGGCGCCTTCACCTCAGGCCGAGGCCGCGCCACCAGGTCGCTTCCGGGAACGGCACGTAGAACACGTCCGTGAAGATGAAATAGGCGCCGACGCAGGCGAAGAGTGGGACGATCACGGCCAGCGCCACGTTCCGTCGCGTCTTCTCGAGGGTGAGGTAGACCGACGTCAGCAGCAGCATCAGGAAGCTGGAGAGCCAGAACCCGATTCCGTGCATCACGAAGACGTAGGCGAGCACGATGAGGAAGAACACGAGCACGTCGAAATAGGCGATCCTGTCTTCCGGGCTCGGATGAATGATGTCCCCTACGCGCTTGGCGATGGCCCGGAACGCGACGAGCCCGAGCAGGGCCACGGCAATTCCGAACACGAGGTAGGTGGCGAGAAGGGGAAAGACCCAGTCCTTGAGGTCTCTGCCGCCATCGGCCGAGAACACGGCGCCGACGGCGAACAGGACCAGCGCGGTCAGGAAATCCCGGTCCAGAAAGATCCGCATGTCGCGTCCTACTCCGTTCCGGCCGGGGCCGCCGACCGGTCCTCGACCGGGGCGCCGGCGAGTTTCTGCGCCCGCTCCTTCCGGTTCGACCAGACGACGAAGGCAATCGACAGGACGCTGAGCAAGATCAGGATGATGTTCACGGTCCCCGTGAAGAAGACATCGGCGATCGACGATGCCTCGGCGATGTACAGAGCCTGGACGAGCGAGGGCTCGATGATCGGCCCCAGGATCAGGCCGAGGCCGATCGGGCCGGGGTGGAAGCCGAGCCGCCGGATGAGGAACACGAACACACCGAGCCCGAGCATGAAGTAGACATCGAAGATGTTGTTGCGGATTGCATAGGCGCCGATCACGGCCAGCAGCATGATCAGCGGCGCCAGCAGCCGCAGCGGAATGCGGATGATCCGCGCCAGCACCGGCGCGAACAGGCTGCCGAGGACGAAGGTCACGATCCCGGCCAGCAGCAGCGACCAGCCGAAGGTGTAGATCAGCGTGCCGTCGCTCCGGAACAGCTCCGGGCCGGGGTTGAGGCCCCGCAGCATCAGCGCGCCGGCGATCACCGCGGCCGGCGAGGAGCCCGGAACGCCCAGCGTGACCAGCGGGATCATCGCCGCCGGCGCTGCCGCATTGTTGGCGATCTCGGATGCGGTCACGCCGCGCAGGTCGCCCTTGCCATACTTGCTCTTGTCCTTGCTCCAGCGGAGCGCCTCGTTGTACGAGACCAGGGCGGCGATGGGGCTGCCGGCGCCGGGCAGGATGCCGATGAAGGAGCCGATCACCGCGGAGCGGACGATGTGCACCGGGTGCGCCAGCACCTTCCTGATCGTCTTCCACGTCTCGCCGGCCTTCGGCACGTATTCGGCGATGAATTCCTTCTTGCGCAGCTCGGTGACCATCGAGAGGACCTGCGGCACGGCGAAGATGCCGATCAGCCCCGCAACGAGCGACACGCCGCCGCGCAGCTCCGGGACGCCGAAGGTGAAGCGCGCGACCTCGTTGCCGTGGCTGATCCCGACGCTGCTGATCAGGAGGCCGATGGCGCCGCCGGCGAGCCCCTTGAGGATCGAGTCGCCGGCGAGGCTGCCAATGATCGTCAGCGCGAAGACCCCGAGCCAGAAGAACTCGGGCGGGCCGAATTTCAGCGCGACCGCGATCATCGGCCAGGCCAGCAGCAGATAGCACGTGGCGCCGAACAGGGTGCCCAGGGCCGAGCTGAAGCAGGCGCCGACGATGGCCTCGTGTCCGCGCCCCTGCAGGCACATGGGGTGGCCGTCGAAGGCGGTGGCCATCGCCGCCGGCGTCCCCGGCGTGTTGACGAGCACCGCCGGGATGGCGTCGGAGAACATCGCGCAGACATAGAGGCCGCCCAGCATGGCGATGCCGGCACCGGTCGGAAGCGCGAAGGTGAAGGGGACGAGCAGGGCCGTGCCCATGGTGGCGGTGAGACCCGGCAGCGTGCCGACCACCATGCCGATCATGACCCCGATGGTGAGCCAGAGGATGTAGGACGGCTGCAGCGCCTGGAACAGACCATCGATCACTGAACCACTCCTGCTGCGATATCCGTCATGTTGACCCCGGCCACTTTGGTGCGACCTCATGCGTCGCGACGGGCCTGCGGCGCGACCTCACCCTTCGAGACGGTTGCTTCGCAACCTCCTCAGCATGAGGCTCCAACGTCCGCGCCCTCATCCTGAGCCTGTCGAAGGACGCAGCCTCGCAAAGACGACCCGGTGTTCCGTGCAAAGCCTTTCATCCCGAAGCGGACAGGCTGCCCCGGCATCGTGCGTTGCGATGCGAGGACAGCCTGCAAGTCCCAAAGCCGCTACTTGGAGTACTTCTTCACCGCGGCGTCGACATAGGCCTTGGCTTCCGCCGGCGTCTGGCGCAGCTGCCGCAGGCCGACCTTCTCCACGTTCGCCTTGAATTGCGGATCGGCGGTGACCTTGTTCAGGGCCGCGTTGAGAATCGCGACGCGGTCCGCCGGCGTGCCCGGAGGCGCCATCACGCCCCAGGTCGTCGTGTACGACCATTCCGGCTCGTTCGGCACGCCCGGCAGTGCGGTGTCCGGACCGGCGGTGACGATCGGGTCCACCGTCTCGCGATGGCGGACGGCATGCGTCGACGAGGTGATGCCGGCATCGACATGCTTGCCCTGCAGCATCGGCATCATCTTGCCGACGCCGCCCGAGACCGGGACGTAGGTCGTCTCGATGCCGAGGATCTCGGTGATCTCGGCGTGATGCGCCGCGCCGGTGTTGCCGACGCCCGCGGTGGTCAGCTTGCCCGGGTTCGCCTTGGCGGCGGCGACGAACTTCTCGAGCGTGTTGTACGGGCTGCCCTTGGGCACCAGGATGACGCCCACGGCCTTCGCCGTCATGCCGATATAGGAGAACTCGCCCGGCTTGAACCCGACGTCCTTGCCCTGGGCCGAGACGACGATGTTCGGCACGACCACGTTGCTGATCGTATAGCCGTCCGGCTCGGCGCGCCACAGCTCATTGAAGCCGACCGCGCCGCCGCCGCCGGTCTTGTAGACGATGCGGATCTCGACGCCGAGCTCCTTCTGGAGGCCGGGCTGGAGCCGCCGCGCCTGCTGGTCCGACCCGCCGCCCGGCGAGTAGGGCACGATGAAGGTGATCGGCTTGTCGGGGTATTCGGCGTTGGCCGCGCCGGCGGCAAGCGCCACGATCGCGGCTGCGACGGCGCCGAGGATGCCGCCACGTCGGAAACTCAGTCTGTTCTTCAATGTCTCCTCCCAAAGTTCGGGTTTTGTTTGGCGTGAAGACGGGTTGTCCCGCCTCCGCCCGGAATTCGGCCATGCCGCCCGAGGCGGGCCCCGGTGCCGGCAGGCTGAATTATCGATATCCTAACGATCGCATCCCAGATGTCCAAATGTCGTAATGTCATAGCGTTCTGCGGAACGCGAATAAGGCGCGTGCCGGCCAAGGGGCCAACCCACTCGGCGCCGGCCAGCGGGATGGCGCCGGGAGAGGGGCGCGGATTTCATATTCGCGCCCTGCGGCGCTGGCCGGCCCTTGGACCGTGGCGGCGCGAGGCTCCCTCGTGGCGAGGCTCGCCCATGGCAGATGGCCGCTGCCCACCCCATGGGCGCCTGCGGCCCCGCTGTGCCTGATCCCCTCGTACATCGCCGCTTCTGCAGACGTTCGTCCTCCCGGGCGGGAGAGTATCGCACATTGCCCCCCTGTTTCAATAGGTGAACCCGTTTTGCATTTTTTGAGTCAGGGTCTATCCACTCGACGCCGGCCAGCGGGATGGCGCCGGGAGCGGGGCGCGGATTTCAAATCCGCGCCCCGTGGCGCTGGCCGGCCCTTCAGGCCACGTGTCCCCGGAACTCACAAATGACTGGGAGCTATCCCTTGAACACGTGCTCGCGGTGATATTCGAGGAACTGCGGGTGGGGGACGAATTCGGGGTGCACGGGCGGCCACAGCCGTCCGTCGGGGTTGATAAGGCGCTGCAGTTCCGCTGGCACGCGGTCCCGCGCCATCAGGATGGCGTGATCGTCAGCAAGCGAGATCAGGCCGCGGTCGAACATCCAGTGCACGGTGCCGGAGAGGGCGAGGCCATTGCGCACGGAATCCGGGCCCGCGGAGGCGACGGGGCGAATATGCGCCGCCTGCACCTCGACCCGGCCGCCGCCATTGCTCAGCCGCAGCCCGGTGATCGCGCAGGTGTTGTCGTAGACCGCCTTCACAGCGGTCGCGAAGGCGGCATCGCGGAAAGGCCGCGCGACAAGTCGCTCGACGATGGGCCGCTCGTACTCCGGCGGTTCGTCGGAGAGGCCGGGCAAATCGATGTTTGTGTGCGCTGCTGGCTGGATGATTTCGGCGAAGCCCGCCCGTGCGATCACGTCGTACTCCCGGTCGGGGATGGTTCGCACGGCCCGGCCGAACGCCCCCTTGTTGGTGGCCCCGTCGTCCCGCTGCAGCGCGCTCTCGTAATAGAAATCGCCGTCACGGAACGGCACCGGGGCGTCGAACTCGAGATAGTGCTCGACGTAGGCATAGAAGTGGTCGGCACGGTCCGGGTCCGGCTGGATCTCGCGCAGCCGGGCCGTTGCGAAATACGCCTGTCCGCCGCCGTGACTGCCCGGATCGCCGCTGGTCCGGCGCGGCTCGTAATAGACGATCCAGTCGCCGACCGCCGCCTCCGCCTGCTGCAGATAGCGTCGCGGGAAGTGATAGCGGAACTCCGGCAGGTCGTCATAGGTCGGCTCGACCTTGGTCGTGAACACGGCTTTGGGCATGGATTATCCAGTATCGAGCTCCGCCGACAGAATAATCGACTCGCTCATTTTGCCTGTCCAATGCTTCGGAAGCTGGACAGCGTCACCTGAGCTGTCTCCCTAACTCCCTCGACCAATCAAGAGTCGTGATCGTTCCGCTCGGCCTTTTTCATTTCGTCGCGTTGACTATCACTACCGCCCGCTTTCCGTTCGTACCAACGCTTGTCCAAGTCATGAATCTTGAGTAATCCGATCCCCATTACCATCAAGAAAACAATGCCGCTGAGCGCGGGTTGCCGTAACAGAATGTGTAGCACGGCTCCCACCGACCCACCGAGCGCCGAAAAAAAAGCAACGGAAACAATCCAAAAACCGGTGCGCGTCATCAATGATCCTCATGCCATGCCGTGGCGAGGCGTAGCAAACCTCCCGCTAATACTGAATTCGACATTTGTGGCCTACGATTTTCGTAATACTTGGCAGATATCGACGGGAGAATTTGGCAAAACACTAGAACTTCATCGAATTACGGGGACGCGCGTCAGGCCCTCTCCTCACCCAAGAAACCGCCCGTTATGCCATTCGAGCGCCTCTCTCGCCGGGCGCCAGTCGGGCCGCTCCGGAAGCGTGAGCTCGGCGCCGTGCATGGCGTAGTACTGGCGGCCGTTCTCGAACTCCTCGCGGATGCGGCGGCTGACCTCAAAGCGACCGTCCGGCGTCACGGGGCTGCGCATCGCGGATACGCAGCCCGCTCCCGGGGCCATCCTTCGAGACGCCCCTGCGGGGCTCCTCAGGATGAGGCCGCCGGCCGGCGTCGCGTGGGGGGCCGTTTTCCCCCCCGAAACCCGCAGAAAACGC
>CAYFYY010000118.1:0-10722 GCA_964347475.1 uncultured Flavobacteriales bacterium | reverse complement strand
AGCAGCAGCGCGCCCCAGCTATAGGCGGAGCCGATCGTCGCCTTGATCGCCGGCGCCAGCTCCGGCCAGGACAGCGGCAGGGTGTGGAAGGCCCAGAACGCCGCCACGGTGGGGATCACCATGACCGTGGCGCCGGCCGCGACCCCGGCGGTCCAGCGACGGCGCAGCAGCGCCGGGACCAGCAGCAGCAGATAGTGCATCCAGGCGACCGGCGAGACGAGGATGGCAACGCCGATGCCGAGCGCGCTGGCCTCTTCGGCTGAAATCGGCCGGCGGCGCGCCTCGAGAACCGCCCAGACGAGGACGAGCGCGGCGAGCGCGCCGCCCAGGAGGTGCGAGCCGGCGCGCACCCCGATCGCCGCCACCGTCGCGTTGGCGAAATAGCCGGAGCGGCCGGCGACGTCGCCGCGCAGCATCGCCAGCCACTGCCCATAGACCTCCGGCCCGAAGAGCAGCGCCGGCAACGCGCTCACGACCAGGAAGGAGAGGGCGGCGGCCCCGGCCACGCGCCGGTGGCCGGCCAGGAACAACAACGCCGGCCAGATGAGCAGGTTGGGCTTGAAGGCGGCAAGGCAGCCGATCGCCACGCCCGCCAGCAGCGGCCGCGCCTCCTCCAGGAGATACCAGACCAGCGCCGCGCCGGCGAACAGCAGCACATAGACCTGGCCGAGCCGCAGCCCGTCCCACAGCGCCGGCAGGGCGAGCGCCCAGGCCCCGACCAGAAGCCCGTCCGGGCGCGGATGGCGACGCAGCATCAAGATCACGATGCCGGCATAGACGATGAGGCCGCCCCACCACAGCGCCGTCATCGTCGCCGCGGGCGCAAGCCGCGCCAGCGGCGCGAACAGCAAGAGAGAGGCCGGCGGGTTGAGATTCGGGTGGACGTGGCCGGTCGCCGGCGAGCGGAAGGTCTCGGCATAGACGGCGTACGGGTCGAGCCCCGCACTCGCCGCCTTGCCGGCGGCCCAGAACGAGCCGTAGTCGTTGAGCGGCCCCGGCGGCAGCCCGTAAGCGAAATAGAACAGCGCGAAGCTGCACAGCAGCGCGGCGAGGACGATCCGGATCAGCCGATCGCGGGAAAAAGCGTCCGATAGGGGCCCGGCCAGGAGTCTGCCATTCATGGGGTGCCGCCACCCGGTTGCGGAATTTGCCACCGGCGGCGCCCTGCCGCCGGGCGCCGAGTGTACCGGCCGCGCCTTGACCGAGTCTTAACGCCGCCGGCCTACCAGGCTTCCCCGTAGGGTCGCGCCTCGACCTCGAACGACCAGGCGGAGCGGTTCTGCTGCGTCGTCTGCCACACCGTCTCGGCGATGTCGGCCGCCTGCAGGAAGAAGTCGTCCGGCTTGTCGGACATGCGCTTGCGGGTGCGCTCGAGGTCGATCACCCCGTCGATGATGATCAGCGAGACGTGGATGCCGGCCGGCCACAGGTGCCGCGCCATCGATTCGGCAAGGCTGCGCTGCGCCGCCTTGCCGGCAGCGAAGGCCGCCGACTTCGCGCCGCCGCGGCGCGATGCGGTGGCGCCGATGAAGACGATGTTGCCGCTCCCCGCCGTCTTCATCGCCGGGATCACTTTTTGCGATGCGAGGAACGCGCCGAGGGCGTTGATGCGCCAGCCGAGCTCGAAATCCGCCGCCGAGACCTCCTCGACCGAGCCCCAGACCGCGTTGCCGGCGTTGTAGATCAGCGTCTCGACCGGGCCCATGTCCTGGCGGATGGCGGAAAAGCAGCGCTCGATCGCCCCGGCGTCGGCGACGTCGCAATAGTATGCCTTCGCGCCCGGCAGTTCGCTTGCGAGGCGGGTCGTCAGCTCGTCGCTGCGCGCCAGCAGCGCCACCGCGTGGCCGCCTTCCGCGAAACGCCGCGCGAAGGCGGCGCCGTTGCCGGGTCCGACCCCGACCACAGCGCATACGGGTTTGCTCATGGCTCCTGACCTCCCTGATGTCCGCGCCGGCCGATGCTAGCACGATCGGGCGGCCGCGGGTTGACAGTTTCCCGTCACATTGAAGTCGGCGACGCGCGGTCGGCGAATCTTTCCAGACTCGACATCCATGCCGGTTTCGCAACATTCCGGTGGCGGTTTGCGCGGCCTTTGCTATGTTCGGCCTTGTCCGCATTCGGGAGGTCGATGGGGCGATGTTCACCGGTGCGCCGGACGCGCTGCCGCAGAAGGTCGGGTTCTGCCTGGTGCCGAAGTTCTCGATGATGGCGTTCGCCGCCGCCATCGAGCCGCTGCGCGCCGCCAACCGGCTGTCGGGGCGCGAGCTGTACCGCTGGCACATCTTCGCCGACGGCATGGACCCGGTGCCGGCCAGCAACGGCATCGCGGTGGTGCCGGAGCGGTCGCTGTCCGAGGTCGAGCGCTTCCCCAACCTGATGGTGTGCGCCGGCACCGGCGTCGAAGAGTTCCGCGACGCGCGGCTGTTCGGCTGGCTGCGCCGGCTCGCCCGCAACGGCACAGTCGTCGGCGGCATTAGCGGCGGGCCGATCGTCCTCGCCCGGGCCGGGCTGCTCGCCGGCCGGCGCTGCACCCTGCACTGGGAGCACATCCCCGGCTTCGTCGAGGAGTTCCCGGACATCGCCGTGACCGACGATCTGTTCGAGATCGACGGGCCGGTGTTCACCTGCGCCGGCGGCAGCGCCGCGCTCGACATGATGCTGCACCTGATCACCGTGCAGCACGGATACGAGCTGGCCGCCGCGGTGTCCGAGCAGTTCATCCACGACCGCATCCGCGAGCCGGGCGACCGCCAGCGCATGGCCCTGCGCATGCGCATCGGCCACAGCCACCCCAAGCTGGTCGCCGCCATCGCGCTGATGGAGGACAATCTCGAGACGCCGGTGCCGCCGCCGCTGCTGGCGCGCTCGGTCGGCCTGTCGAGTCGCCAGCTCGAGCGGCTGTTCGCCAAGTATCTCGGCCGCACGCCGGCCCGCTACTACCTCGACCTGCGGCTCAAGCGGGCGCGGGCTTTGCTGCGCCAGACGACGATGTCGGTGCTCGACGTCGCGGTCGCCAGCGGCTTCGCCTCGGCCTCGCACTTCTCCAAGCGCTACCGCGAGGCGTTCGGCCGCGCCCCGCGCAGCGACCGCGCCGCGGCGTGAAGTGGCCTCACATCGCCCCGCATGGGGTTGCCCGGCCACTGCGTTTCGCGTTCAACCGCGCGTGCTTGGTGCTGTCCCGGAGATCGTGCGCAGGTGGCAGCCGTCATCACCCAGGCTGAGCTGGATCAGCCGCCTGCCTTCGCCTTCCGGGGCATTTCCCCGCTCATGCAGCGTAAACGCTGCCCCACCTTCGTACTGTACGCCGTCGACGACCCGCAACGGATAGGCGAGATCGTCGGAGACGCAGGCACGATCACTGCGGAACGAGGCGTACAGGACCTCCGCCCGCCGGTATGGAGCCAGCGACAGGATCCAGCTGCGTTCGGGGCTGGTCGACGAGGCCAGGACCAGAATTTGTCCGTCGACTCCTTGGAGGGGCGTCGTGACGTAAAGATTGTTGCCGGTCTCGGCCGCGGGTTGCCCGGTCACAACGCCACAGGGGTGCACCGGCGACTCTGTCTCAAGCTTGCAGCGATAGGACACGGACGATACGTGAGCCAGAAATTCCCGACCCGCCGGCGCGATGCTCTGGCGAACCTGTCCGAAGGGCAGATAGTCGGCGCCGTCGCCGCCCATAATGTCTGCGATCAATCGCGGGGTTTCGTGCGCTGCGCGGGCGAACGACAGGATCATGTCCGGAAGACCGTCCTGTGAAACGTACGTGCCGACGCAATACCCGTCCTGCCAGGTCCTGCCCAGCCGTCTGCATTGGCATACGTTGCCGTCCCAACGGCCGCTGCGCGTTTCGCAGGCGATGTACTGCTCCCAGCCAAAGGGGGACACAAATCCGACAACAACTCCGAAGTACCAGGCGATGACGGCAGCGATAATTCCGTTGATGGCCAATATGCCATGCAGCGCCACGCGTATCAGGATGCGGCGGCCGGGGGATATCGGCCGCGTTTCGCTGTTGGAATCGCCGATCGGTGTCATCCGCCGGTGTACTCGCAGACGCCGTTCGCGTCCCATGTGCCGCCCTGCATCTCGCAGCTGCACAGCCCGATGTCCTTGTCGTAAAGCGACCGTCGGTCATCGTAGCAATCGATGCCGGCGATCGAGCTTCGGGCCTCGCTGAACGCGAAGGCAATGATCGCCAGCCAGAACAGAAGTTGGACCAGAAGCGGGCCGTACGGGCGTAATAGAGCGGGGTTGAATTCGTTCACGGTCTTAACCTCCGGGCGGCGCGGGGAACGGACCCGTCGCGACGCCGGCTCCGACCCGACACTGCAAGATGCCGGTCGCGAGTTAAGATAGGATTAGCGACCGCCGGGCGATGTCCCGCTTGTGCCCGCCGACCGCCCAGAACATACTGCCAGCGGTCAACGGCGGGGTATCCGAGAGATGACCGAGACGCAGCGGCGGGTCGATTTCCTGTTCCTCAATCTGGGGCACTTCTTCGACCATTTCCTGATCCTGATCTACGCGACCGTGGCGATGGCGATTGCCGTCGACCGCCAGGTCGAGATCCCCGGCCTGGTCGTCGAATGGGACATGACCTACGCCGATTTGGTGCTGTTCTCGGTCGGCGGGTTCGTTGCCTTCGGGCTGTTCTCGCTGCCGGCCGGCTGGCTCGCCGACCGCTGGAGCCGGCCCGGCATGATCGCCGTGTTCTTCCTCGGCATGGGCGGCGCCGCGATGCTGACCGGCCTCGCGCAATCGCCCTGGCAGCTGGCCGCGGGCATCCTCGCCGTCGGCACGCTGGGCGCGATCTACCATCCGGTCGGGCTGGCCATGGTGGTGCAGGGGCGCCACAGGACCGGCGTGCCCCTCGCCGTCAACGGCGTGTTCGGCAATCTCGGCGTCGCGGCGGCGCCGCTCTGCACCCTGCTGCTGATCGGCGATTTCGGCTGGCGCGCCGCCTTCGTCGTGCCCGGCGCGGCGGCGGTGCTGACCGGCATCGCCTACGTGATCTGGCTGCGCATCGGCCACGCCCACGACCGGCGCGAGCTCGAGGCCGGCCGCGCGCCGCGGGCCGAGCCGGCCCACGTGCCGGCACTGGCGCTCGACCGGGCGCTGCTGATCAAGGTCTTCGCCATCATCTTCTTCACCGCCGCCGTCGGCAGCTTCATCTTCCAGAGCACCACCTTCGCCCTGCCGAAGATCTTCGACGAGCGGCTGGCCGGCCTGGCGACCAGCGGCAAGGCCGTCGGCTGGTGGTCGTTCGCGGTGCTGGCCTCGGCCTCGCTGGCGCAGATCGTCGTCGGCTGGCTGGTCGACAACCATTCGGTCCGGGTCGTGTTCGCCGCGATCGCCGGCATCCAGGCGGCGCTGTTCTTCGCCATGCTGAATCTTGCCGGCGGCGCCGCGCTCATCGTCGCCATCGCCTTCATGCTGGTGGTGTTCGGCCAGGTGCCGATCAACGACGTGCTGATCGGCCGCATCGCCCACAGCGAATGGCGCAGCCGCGCCTATGCCCTGCGCTACGTGCTGTCCTTCGCGGTCATGGCGACGACCATCCCGACCATCGCCGCGGTGCACGCGAACTGGGGCTTCTCGGCCCTGTTCCTGATCATGGCCGTCGGCGCCAGCCTGATCTTTCTCGCCGTCATGCAGCTGCCCGGCACCCGCCTGCGCGCCGCCCCGGCGGCGGGGGAGTGAGAGCGGCTGCTGTTTTCGAATGAGTCGGAGGGAGAGGCGGACTCAAGGAAGGCAGAAGGTCATGTGCGTCTGCAGTAGGTGTACGCCCGTCGATGTCTTTGCCGCCATGTCGAACTCAGCCTGGGCTGGTTGAGCGACTTGTGAGGCGCGTATTCGAGCCAGCACAGGTTCGCCGGCATCACCCGGCTAGCGACAGCAAGACGACGATCACCATGAGTATGATCGCAGTCATTCCCAGATACGTGAACGCGGCCTTCCGTGTGATCCCGAAGAATGCGAGCACCGGAGCCCTGAAAAGATAGAGGATGAAAACCAGGGCCCCCAGCGCCCTGAACGCGAACTTGACGTAGGGCGAGACGGTCGCGCCGTATTGCAGCGCGACGGGAATATCGTGTGCCAAGGCGAGCGCCAGGATCTGAAGGCTCGTCGCGACGCCGTGCAGCAGCACGGCCATGGTCAGGATCCATCCCCATTTCTTGCCCTCCCAGACCTGGACCCCGGCAACGACATAAAGAGCGCTGAGCGCGAACATCTGCCCGAACAGCGAGAGCGCCGATATGCCGATCGCATGGAGGGCGTTCAAGAATCGCTCGAACGCAAGGATCTCGACGATGAACAGGCCGACCCCGCCGAACACAAGCAGCAGGGCGAGCACGGTGAGTCCGACCGGCCGGCGCACCTCGTCTGTCGGCGGCCGGTCCGCCGGATCGATGCTCAGAGGCCGGTCCGCCGGATCGATGCTCAGTCGTTGCGGGCCGACGGAAGAAACGCCTGCCGGCCCATTACCCGAGTCGTCAGCGGGTGGCACCGACTCCGGCATGCGGATCGTCGGCTCGATTCGCTCCTGTTTCTTGCCGGCCAAGGAGTGCCCTCCCACGCTCCCCGTTCACGCGAATTGTTATTGTCGTTGCCACCATGATAGGCGGATGCGGAGGCTTCCGAAACCGCGAATACCCGGGGCGGCCATAGGCGACGGGCGGCGGACCGGCCGGGAACGACCTCATCGTGAGGAGCCGGATGGCGTCGAGCAGGACGAGGTCGCGCTATCTCCGGCAGCGGAGTTCGGCCGACAAGGAGCTTGCTCTCCTATCCCAGCCCCGCTGCCATCACCTTGCTCATGCGGCGCGCGAAGTCGGCCGGGTCGGTGACCGGCTCGCCCTCGAGGATCCGCGCCTGGTCGAGCAGCAGATGCGCCGCGTCCTCGATCAGCGCCGCCTTGCCGTCCTCGCGCACGGCCGCGCCCAGCGCCTTGATCAGCGCGTGCTTCGGGTTGATCTCGAGGACGCGCGGCGCGGCGGTATCGAGCTGCCTGTGGGCGCGCAGGATGCGCTCGAGATGGATGTCCATGTCGCCTTCGCCGGCGACCAGGCACACCGCGCTGTCGGTCAGCCGGCCGGAGGTGCGCACGTCCTTCACCTGCTCGCCGAGCGCCAGCTTGATCGCCGCCACCAGCGGCGCCAGCTCGGCGTCGGACGTATCGTCGGCCTTGTCGCCCTCCTCGCCGCCCTTGATCTTGGAGAGGTCGGCGCCGCCCCGCGTCACCGACTTGAACGGTTTGCCCTCAAAGACGCCGACCATCGGCACCCAGAAATCGTCGACCGGGTCGGTCAGCAGCAGCACCTCGACGCCCTTGGCGCGGAAGCCTTCGAGCTGCGGGCTCCGCGCCAGCGCCGCGGCGTCGTCGCCGCTGATGTAGTAGATCTCCTCCTGGCCCTCCTTCATGCGGCCGACATAGTCGTCGAGCGACACGAGGCCATCCGATGCAGTGGAACGGAACCGCGCGAGCTTGACCAGCCGGTCGCGCTCGCTCGCGCCCTCGTAGATGCCCTCCTTCAGCACGGCGCCGAAATTGCCCCAGAAGGCGGCGAAGGCATCGGCATCATCCCTCGCCTTCTTCTCCAGGTCGTCGAGCACGCGCTTGACGATGGTCGCGCGGATCTTCGCGGTCACCGGGTTGTCCTGCAGCATCTCGCGGCTGACGTTGAGCGGCAGGTCCTCGGAATCGACGATGCCGCGCAGAAAGCGCAACCACGCCGGCACCAGCCCGGTTTCGTGGTCGGTGATGAACACGCGCTTGACGTAGAGTTTGACGCGGCTCTCGCGCTCCGGCTGGAACAGGTCGAACGGCCGTGTCGACGGCACGAACAGCAACGCCCGGTAGTCGATCATGCCCTCGGCATGGAAGTGCAGGGTCGACCACGGCTCGTCCGCCATGTGCGCGACGTGGTGGTAGAACTCCTTGTACTGGTCTTCCGTGATCTCCGATTTCGGGCGGGTCCACAGGGCGGCGCCGGTGTTCGCCTGCTTCGCCTCGCCGCCGGCCTCGGCCAGCGTGATCGGGAACGGAATGTGGTCGGAGTAGCGCTTGACGATGCCCGACAGCCGGTCGGTGCCGAGGAAGCCGTCCTCGCCATCGTGCAGGTGGACGGTCACGGTGGTGCCGCGCCCGTCGCGCTCGGCCGGCGCGATGGTGAAGCTGCCCTTGCCGTCGGACGACCACAGCCAGGCCTTGTCGTCGCCGGCGCGCCGCGTTACCACCTCGACCCGGTCCGCCACCATGAAGCTGGCATAGAAGCCGACGCCGAACTGGCCGATCAGCGAGGTGTCCTTGCGGGCATCGCCGGTCAGGCTGTCGAGGAAGGCGGCGGTGCCGGATTTGGCGATGGTGCCGAGATTGGCGATCAGGTCGTCGCGGTTCATGCCGATTCCGTTGTCGGCGACCGAAATCGAGCGCGCCGCCTTATTCACGGTCACGGCGATCCGGTAATCGGCGTCGCCAGCCGCGAGATCCGGCTCGGTCAGCGCGGCGTGGCGCAGCCGGTCGCAGGCGTCGGAGGCGTTGGAGATCAGCTCGCGCAGAAAGATGTCCTTCTCGCTGTACAGCGAATGCGCGACGATATCCAGAAGGCGGCTCATCTCCGCCTGGAAGTTCATCGTTTCCGCCTTGCCGGCGGTCTTCCTGCCCTTCGCGGTCTTGCCCTTCGGCGTCTTGCCGCCCTTCGCGGACTTCTTCGGTTCGGTCTTTGCGTCGGCCATGGCTGATGCTCGCTCCGTCTAGGTCGCTATTTGAGGCGCTATATGTGAAACGGACCGGGCCGATGCAAGACCGCCTGAGTCTCGCCTTGAACGGCGAAATCATGCTATCGGTTGTGCAGCGATTCGCAGGTGAGGAAAGGAGCGGCGATGCACAAGGTCCCGTTGGCGGTGTCGTATCTGCTGGCCGCGGCGGCGCTGCTGTCCGGTCCGGCGGCGGCCCAGGACGCGATCGGCAAGGCGTTCGCGGAGGCACTGTTCAAGGAAGAGACGATCAGCGCGACCGTCCGTGAGCACCCGGACGTCTCCGGCCTCAGCAAGGCGGAGATGAATCGCGTGCTGCAGGCGCGGGACGTGGTCAACCTGTTCTTCCGGCGCCTTGCCGGCACCGACGCCGGGAGCTTGATAGAGCTGCTTGAGCAGCCACTGGCTGTGCAATACAAGGATCGCAGCGGGCTGCGCCGTGACCGGTTCGGGGCGGAGACCTATCTGAGTTTCGAAATCTTTGACTTCAGGATTTCCCGCGACGGCAACGAGGTCAAGTTCCGATATTTCCTGAGTGAAAACGACAGGGGCCGGGCCGTCGTGCGCCAGCGCGCGGTGACTCTGACGAATGCGGGCAGCCGCTGGCTGATCGCCGAATTCGACAATTTCGAATTCGATTAGTGGGTGCAGCGCAGCCGCGAGGGAACGGCGGGGTCCCGGGCCGGTGGAAGCTGGCCAGTCCGAACCGGGCATGACGCGAGATGCAGGACGAATATGCCGCGGCGCGTGAACGGCTTCTCGCCGAGATCGACCTTGAGGTGCGTGAGACCGCGCACTGGCTCGGCACCGACCGGCTCGACCCGGCCGTGCGGGCGGCGGTGGCCAGCGTACCGCGGCACGAATTCGTACCCGAATGGGAGCGACCCCATGCCTACGACAACCGGCCGCTGTCGATCGGACGTGGCCAGACCATCTCGCAACCCTATATCGTCGCCGCCATGACCCACTTGCTGCACCCGCAGCCGCAGATGCGGGTCCTCGAGATCGGCACCGGCTGCGGCTACCAGGCTGCGGTGCTGGCCTCGGTGGTGGCGGAGGTGTGGTCGGTCGAGCGCATCGCCGAACTGGCCGAGGCGGCGGCGGCGCGGCTGGCCCGGCTGGGATATGGCAACGTCCACGTGAAGAACGGCGACGGCAGCCGCGGCTGGCCGGAGTATGCGCCGTATGACGGCGTCCTGGTGACCGCGGCGGCACCGACCATGCCGCAGGCTCTGGTCGACCAGCTCGCCGCCGGCGGCCGCATGGTCGTCCCCATCGGCGTCGGACGCTTCGAGCAGACGCTGACCGTCGTCGCGAAGGACAAGACCGGCAAGACGCAGGTCGAGCCGGGTCTTCCCGTCGCCTTCGTGCCGCTGCTCGGCGGCGAGGGATAGGGATGTTGCGCGGCCCGCGCTCTGCTATAATACGTCGCGGGGGTGACAGGAGGTTGCGATGTTGAAGAAGACCGTCGCCGCGGTAGCGATCCTTGCGACCCTGGCGCTCGCCACGCCGGCCATGGCCGGCGGCTATGGCCACCGCCATCACCACGGCCACCACAAGTTTTATCGCCATGACGGCGCCGCGGTTTTCGCGGGCGGATTGCTGCTCGGCGCGCTGATCGGCCACCTGGCCACGCCGCGTCCGGTTTACGTGGCGCCGCCACCCGTGGTCTACGTGCCGCCGCCGCCCGTGGTCTACGTGCCGCCGCCACCGCCGCGCAATTGCCGCACGATTTATGGCACCGGTTACGTCAACGGCCATCTGGCGGAATACCAGGGGACCGGCTGCTACGACGTCTACGGCAATCTTTATGTCGTGCCCGGCAGCGAGCGGTTCCTGCGTTACCTGAACTAGCGCAATTCGAGATTGTTTGGATTTGCGCTTGCGCCAACGGCGCGACCTCATGCTTCGAGACGCGGCTGCGCCGCCCTTCAGCATGGAGACTTTTGCACGAGACGCCAAATC
>CAYFYY010000117.1:0-10849 GCA_964347475.1 uncultured Flavobacteriales bacterium | reverse complement strand
GTACCAGGGCGGATCGGACGGCTTCCTTGGGCCGCGCGACGACATCCGCCTGGATTCGGAGGATTGGGGCATCGACTTCGAGGCCGAAATCGCCATCGTCACCGACGACGTGCCGATGGGCACGAACGCCAAGACCGCTGCCGACCACATCAAGCTGATCATGCTGGTCAACGACGTCAGCCTGCGCAACCTGATCCCGGCGGAATTGGCCAAGGGGTTCGGGTTCTTCCAGAGCAAGCCGGCCAGCGCCTTTTCGCCGGTCGCGGTGACGCCGAACGAGCTGGGCACGGCGTGGGACGGCGCCAGGGTCCATCTGCCGCTGGTCACGCATCTGAACAACGCCGAGTTCGGCCGCGTCGACTGCGGCGCCGACATGGTGTTCGACTTCCCGGCGCTGATCGCCCATGCGGCAAAGACCCGCGCCCTCGGCGCCGGCACGATCATCGGCTCCGGCACGGTCTCCAATTACGACCGCAGCAAGGGCTCGAGCTGCATCGCCGAGAGGCGGGCGCTGGAGAGCATCGAGCACGGGGCGCCGCAGACGCCGTATATGCGCTTCGGCGATCGCGTGCGCATCGAGATGTTCGACGGCAAGGGCAAGTCGATCTTCGGCGCCATCGACCAGCATGTGCGGGCCTACAAGCCGCGCCGCTGAGCGGAGGTCCCGCGTGCCTTCGGCGACCGCAGGACGGGCTCGGCCATGCTGAAGACCTACGACTACCCGGAATTCGAGCACCGGCCGTCGGCCGACCAGACGAGCGGCACGGCCATGCGGCATCCGGTGATCGTTGTCGGGGCCGGGCCGGTCGGGCTGACGGCGGCGATCGACCTGGCGCTGAAGGGCGTGGCCGTCGTCCTGATCGACGACGACAAGACGGTCAGCGTCGGCAGCCGCGCCGTGTGCTATGCCAAGCGGGCGCTGGAGATCTGGGACCGGCTCGGCTGCGCCGCGCCGATGGTCGACAAGGGCGTGGTCTGGAAGACGGGCAAGGTGTTTCGCGGCGACAGGCAGATCTACCAGTTCGACCTTCTGCCCGAGGCCGGGCACCGCATGCCCGCCTTCGTCAATCTGCAGCAATATTATCTCGAGGAGTTCCTGGTGCGCCGGGCACAGGAGGTGGGCGTCGACCTGCGCTGGCGCGAGCGGGTGACGGGCGTTGAGCCCGCGGACGACCATGTGCGGCTTGCCGTCGAAACACCAGGGGGCAAGTACGATATCGAAGCCGACTGGCTGGTCGCCGCCGACGGCGCGAAGAGTTTCATCCGCCGCGCGCTTGGCCTCGAGTTCCCGGGCCAGGCGTTCAACGACCGGTTCCTGATCGCCGACGTGGTGATGAAGGCGGACTTCCCGCCCGAGCGCTGGTTCTGGTTCGATCCGCCGTTCCACCGCCGCCAGTCGACCCTCTTGCACATGCAGGCGGACCATGTCTGGCGCATCGACTTCCAGCTCGGACCCGACGCCGATCCGGAGGAAGAGAAGAAGCCGGAACGCGTGATCCCGCGCCTCAAGGCCATGCTCGGCCCCGACACCGAGTTCGAGCTGGAATGGGTCTCGGTGTACACCTTCCAGTGCCGCCGGCTGGAGAAGTTCCGGCACAGCCGGGTGCTGTTCGCCGGCGACGCCGCGCATCAGGTCTCGCCGTTCGGCGCGCGCGGCGCCAATTCCGGGGTGCAGGATGCCGACAACCTGGTCTGGAAGCTGAAGGCTGTGCTCGACGGCGCGGCGCCGGAGGCGCTGCTCGACTCTTACGATGCGGAGCGCGTGTACGCGGCGAGGGAAAACCTGCTGAACTCGACCCGCTCGACCGATTTCATCACGCCGAAGAGCGCCGTCAGCAGGGCTTTCCGGGATGCGGTCCTGGACCTCGCCGAGCATCACCCGTTCGCCCGCCGGCTGGTCAACAGCGGCCGGCTGTCGGTGCCGGCGCATTACAGGGACTCGCCGCTGAACACGCCCGACGAGGGCGCGTTCGCAGGCGCCATGGCGCCCGGCAGCCCCTGCGCCGATGCGCCGGTCGCGCACGACGGCGCGCCGGGCTGGCTGCTGAACCTGCTGGGCGACGGCTTCACGCTGCTCTGTTTCGGGGACGCCGCGCCGCCGCTGACCGTCGAGGGTATTGCCGTAGAGCCGCTGACCGCGGGCCGCGATTTCCAGGATACCGAAGGCCTGGCCGCGCAACGCTATGACGGCAAGCCCGGCACGGTCTACCTGGTCCGCCCCGACCAGCACGTCGCCGCCCGCTGGCGGGCGTTCGACTTAGCAAAGGTAGAAGCCGCCGTAAACCGCGCCCTGGCGCGCTGAAGGAGGAGACGATGACACTCAACACCGAGCCCAACATCGCCCAGCCGGACGACTTCTACCAGGAGCTCATCGACCTGCACCGCGGCCTCTCGGACGAACAGAGCCGGCAGGTCAACGCCCGCCTCATCCTGCTGCTCGCCAACCACATCGGCGACATGGACGTGCTGCGCGCGGCGATGGCTGCGGCCGCGGAACAACCGTGAGCCCGGTCAATCAGGCGCGAACTTCGTCGAGATTGCCGGGGGCGACTGTCTCTGGCTCAACGACTCCCCTGTCGGGAGGGCGCCCATAGAGCAAGCGGTCGAGCGCCAGACGCATCGCGCGATACCAGCGATAGAACCAGCTCGCATAGAGCGGGGAGCACGGATCGTTGCCGCCCCAGACCGGGTACCGGACCGCGCGCCGGAAACTGGCCAGTTCATCCGATGTCAGCACGATTCGCCGCAGCAGCGCCGCAAAAGCCAGCCCGACAATCGTGCCAAGTAGAATCGCGATAGCCATCACGACAGTCCACAAAATGCCAGGCCACAGAACGCCAAGAAGGAGTGCATCGGCAAGGGCAGCGCGCACGCTGTCTTTCACCCCGAGGAAGATCACTCCAATGGTCACTGCCAGGACGACGAAGGCTGTGGCGATCAGGACGGAGAAAAAGGCCAAAAGAGAAAAATTGAACAGGTGTGACGGAACCCGGTCACGCCAGACGGCGATGGGTAGGCCGATTTCCTCGAGCAGTCCGTCCGGTGCCTCCAGAATCGTCGCCCTGTAGAGCTCGCCGCTCGCGCCGTGCAATACCAGCGTGTCGTCACCGTCGTACAATTCCACGCGGGCTACATCCTTGCGGTCGACCGTCGATACCCGTGGCCGCAGAACGCCCTGCAAGAACAATATCCGCCGCTCGGTAAGCCATGCTTCGGCGGGCCACCGCCCCCATTGGTCGAACAGCACGGCCGCCAAGAGCGCGGCGATGAGAAACGGGAATCCTTCGTCGAACCAGATCGCACCTGCCGCGGCGAAGGCCGCCACAACGGCCAGCCAGCCCAGCGTCTTCACCGCTTCGCCGCGCAGGCTCGCCGTGCGCCAGACCACCCGTTCGCCGGGTTCGATATGGTCGTCAAGGGTTCGCAACGCGGGTCTCCGGCCTTGCCATGGCGTCGCAGTCTAACGGGCAGCCGCTTAACGAAAGCTGAACTGCCGGAGGCCTGGGCCGCAGCCTCTAGGCACGCGTTCGAATCAGGCTTGGCCGTGCGTGCAGGCGCCCGGCCTGCAGGGGTGCGACTGGTGGCTTGCGGACGGGCGGTTCTCGCCATAGATAGAGACCCGTCCCAGACCGGAGGCCCGATGCTCCACAAATCCCTGAAGCGGCTGCTCTGTGCCCTGATGGCGGCGATCGTGGCGGCGGGCGCGGCGACGGCCCGGTCCGAGGAGGACGAATCGGCAGTCTGGGTGTTCCAGCTCGAGAACGACTTCTTCACCCAGCTGACCAATACCGACCGCCACTACACCAACGGCGTCCGCATCTCGCGCGTCTCGCCGCCGGGCGAGGTGCCGGGCTGGCTCGGCGCGATGGCCAGGATTCCCTCCAATTTTGGTCCCGGCGGGGAGCCGGCGGAGCAGCGCTGGGCGGTGTCGCTTGGCCATTCGATGTTCACGCCGGACGACACCGACAGCTTCGCGCTCGTGCCCGACGACCGGCCCTATGCGGCGTGGCTCTATCTCGGATTCTCCGTGCACAGCGTCTACGAGGGCGCGGAGGGCGCGGCGCGGCAAGACGTCTTTTCCGTCGAGGCCGGCATTGTCGGGCCGAGCGCCCTCGGCGAGGAGATCCAGAACACCTACCACGACCTGATCAATGTCGAGCTGTCCAACGGCTGGGCCCACCAGCTCGAGGACGAGCCGGGCCTCAAGCTCGGTTTCGTCCGCAAATGGCGCAGCGCCCACTGGGACGTCTCGGACGATGGCCGATTCGAGGCCGACGCCATCCCGCACCTCGCGGTCACGCTGGGCAACATCATGACCGATGCCAGCATCGGCGGCCTGGTGCGGCTGGGCGAGAACCTGAAGGACGATTTCGGCCCGCCGCGGATCCGGCCCGGCCTGCCCGGATCCGAGACCTTCGGGCGCACCGGCCGACTGGACTGGTACCTGTTCGCCGGCGGCGAGCTGCGCGGCGTCGCCCGCAACATCTTCATCGACGGCAACACCGGGAAGGACAGCCACCGCGTCGACCGCGAACCCTTCGTCGCCGACCTGCAGCTCGGCTTCGCAGTGCTGTTCGAACGGGTGCGCCTGACCTACACCCACGTCTTCGTCAGCCCCGAATTCGAGGAGCAGAGCCAGTGGGACCAGTTCGGCGCCCTGACGCTGAGCGTGAAGCTTTAGGGTGGTTACGGCGGAGGTAGAGGCGCGCCTGCAGCGGCGGCTGCGTGGTCCCCTTCGCGGACTGGAATCCCGGATTGAGTAACTCCCTCCCCAACCCCTCCCCCCTATTCCCACAATGCATCCCTGCAACCATCGGCGCCAGGGAGAGGGGCTTGATCGGCGCAGTCGGGACGAACGAGCCCCTCTCCCTAGCGCTGTCGGTCGACAGAACGCTCATTCCTGCCATGGGGGGAGGGGTTGGGGAGGGGGTTCGGGAGGGGGTGGGCGAAGGAGCCGGCGTTACGTTGTCTCGTCGCCGTCCCGGGTCGGCGGAAACGCGCCGGGGATCAGGATGTCCGGCTCCCGCTCGCCGATGTCGGGGATCTCGCCATAGGCCACGCGCATGGCCCAGCCTTCGAGACGCGAGCGTGGCAGGCGCGCATCGTCGGGGCCGTCGGGCCTGACGCCCTGCCAGCGCAGATCGGTCATCCAGCCGACGAAATCGCGGCGCGCCTCGCCGGACAGCGTGCGACCGACCAGCAGGTGCGGCAGCGTGCGCTTGGCCATTCCCGCGAACCATTGAGCCGCCAGTCCGGCACCCCCGATCCACATGGCGCCCCGAATCCCGTGAAGGAATCACCCCCGAAGGCAAGGAACAACAGGCCGAGAACGCCGGCGACTGAAAGCACTGCGGCAACCGCGCGATTCGCTCTCTCCCGGAACGTGATTGCGTTGCGCAGGCGGCAATTGTGGCGGAGGAACCCTAACGGGTGGTGAATGGTGCGGCCTGGCGGCAGGAGGGCCGGCCGGCGCCAGGGGCCACGCATCGAAGATATGCGGCCCGCTCCCGGTACCATCCCGCCGGCCGGCGTCGCGTGGACAATTTCAGTCGTTCAGCTTCGCCCACATCTCCTGGTCGCGCTCGGCGGTCCAGATCTGCGGGCGCTCCATGCCGCCGGCCTCGTCGTAGGCGCGGGACGCGTCAAACGGCATGCAGTGCTCGTAGATCACCCAGTCGCCGTATTTCGGGTCCATCTTCGCCTTGGCGGCGTCGAACATCTGCTTGAGGTCGTCGCCCCTGGCGCGGGCCTCCTTGGCGCACTCGAACAGGTCGGTGATGAAGGCCCGGGTCTGGGCCATGGCGGCCTCGCAGTCGGCCGGCGTTGCCAGCGCCTCGCCGCGGCCGGGCACCAGCTTCTCGGGCTTGAGCGCGCGCAGCCTGTCCAGCGTCGCCGGCCAGTCGGCGAGATGCGCGTCACCGGCATAGGGCGTCGCGCCGTATTCGACGAGGTCGCCGGCATAGAGGATCCTCTGGTCCGGCAGCCAGGCGACGGTGTCGCCCTGGGTATGGCCGCGGCCGGGCGAGAACACCTCGACCTTGCGGTTGCCGAGGTCGACGGTGAGCATCCCGTCGAACACGATGGTCGGCCAAGTCAGGCCGGGGATCGACTCCGCACCTTCGAACAGCCGGGGAAAGCGGCCGTACTCGGACTCCCAGTCCTGCTGGCCGCGCTCGACGATCATCTCGTAGGTGAGGCGGCTGGCGAGGATGTTTTCGGCGTCGTAGGCCGAGGCGCCGAGCACGCGCACCGCGTGGTAATGGCTCAGCAGCACGTACTTGACCGGCTTGTCGGTGACCTCGCGGATATGGCGCAGCACGTCCGCCGCCATCGCCGGCGTCGCCTGCGCGTCGACCACCATGACCCCTTCGTCGCCGACGATGACGCCGGTATTCGGGTCGCCCTCGGCGGTATAGGCCCAGGCGCCGTCGCCGAGCTGCGCGAAAGTGATCGTCTTTTCGTCGAGGTCGCCCGTCGATGCGAAGGATTTGCTCATGTCCCGATCCCGTCAGTATCCGTGCGAGTGTCGCGCGGAATGGCCACTTCTGTCCAACTTCGCGCTCGCACCTGCAGCGCGACCTCACCCTTCGAGACGGCGTTCCGCGCCTTCCCGGGGTGAGGGAACAGGCCTTGGGGCCTCATGCTGAGGAGCGGCGAAGCCGCGTCTCGGAGTATGAGGTCGCTCAGCGCAGGCCCAAGCCTTGACCTGATTTAGTTGCATATGCAACTTATGTCAAGGAACCCGGAAGGCCCAGCGCGCCGGCAACTTCTCGCAGGGCGACCGACCCGTAGCCTCGATCACTTCGCCCGCGACAGCGCGAGGGCGGCGTAGCCGAAGATCAGCGCGCGGCGTTGGGAGGTCAGGGACGCAAGGTCGAGCTTGCCGAGCTGGGCGATCACTCCTTTGGCGCCCTCGGCGTCGCCGCCCTCGGCCAGCGCCCAGGCGAGATGCGCTGCCAGCACGCCGATGTCGGTCTCGTCCATGATCCCGGCGAGCCGCGTCTCGGCCTTGGCGAGCAGCGCATCCGACTCCTCCAAATGGCCGAGCATCGCCTCGGCAACGGCCCCGGCCGCAACGGCCAGCGTCCGGCCGTAGGGGGTATCCTCGCTGTCGGCGGCCTTCCGGGCCTCGGCAATCAGGCTGTGGACCCCGTCGGCATCGCCGACATAGCCGTGCGAGATGGCAAGGTACGACAGCAGGATCGCCCGCTCGGCCCGCACGTTCTCGGCCTCCTCCATGGCCCAGCGCAGGGAGCGCCGCGCATACTCCAAAAATCCGTGATGGGCCTGCGCCTCGGCCAGCGCCGCATGGCCGAGGGCGAGGGCGTACGGATCCGTCGTCCATCCCAGCATGTCGCCGGCGACGTCCAGGTCCCCGGCCCAGGCGCGGGCCCAGACGATCTGCGAGACGAGGAAGCCGTAGTCGCCGGCGTCGGCGATGACCGTGCCGAGGAGGCGGGCGTCCTCGGCGCTGGAGCGGGCCGCATCGGCACGGCCGCCAACCGCTTGGGCACCGGCGACGAGGGCGGTGGCGTAGGCGCGGGCGGCGCGGCCGGGGACCTGCCTTGCCTCGTCCGCGGCGTGGTCGACGAGGCAAGCATAACTGGGCCGGGCAAGGCAGTCCGTCCAATGCGACGTCGCCTCGGCCGGCGTGGCCGCGATGCCGGTTGACAGAACTATCAGGCCGGCCCTGAGCGCAACGCAGTGGCTGCCCACCACGGGCGCCCGTCTTACGGGCTTGATGGCGCGGCCCGCAACGTCACAGCTCCAGGCTCTTCATCTGGCGCTCGGGATAGCGGGTGCCGGCGGTGATGTTCGGCGCGAAGACGGCCTCGAGACGAGCGAAGTCGCCGGCCTCCAGCTTGACGTCGAGCGAAGCGAGGTTCTCGTCGAGGCGCGCCACGCTCTTGGTGCCGGGGATCGGCACGATGTCCTCGCCCTTGGCCAGGACCCAGGCGAGCGCCGCCTGCGCCATGGTGCAGCCGCGCGCCGCCGCCACCTCCTCCAGCACCGGCAGCAAATGGACGTTGCGCGCCAGGTTCTCGGGAAAGAACCGCGGATGGTCGTGCCGGCGGTCCTTGTCGATCAGGTCCGAGGGCTGGCGGATCGCGCCCGACAGAAAACCGCGGCCGAGCGGCGAGTAGGCGGCAAGGCCGATGCCGAGCTCGCGGATCAGCGGCAGGATCGTCTCCTCGATGTGCCGCGACCACAGCGAGTACTCCGATTGCAGCGCCGCGATCGGGTGCGTCGCATGGGCCCGGCGGATCGTCTCCGGCCCCGCTTCCGACAGGCCGAGATAACGGACCTTGCCGGCCTCGACCAGCCGCGCCATGGCGCCGACCGTCTCCTCGATCGGCGTGTCCGGGTCGACCCGGTGCTGGTAGTAGAGGTCGATATGGTCGACTCCGAGCCGCTTGAGGCTCTTGTCGCACGCCTCGGCGACGTAGTCCGGCGTGCCGACGATCTTGCGGCCGCCGTCGGGCAGCCGGATGTTGCCGAATTTGGTGCACAGGATGACCTTGTCGCGGCGGCCGGCGATCGCCTTGCCGACCAGCTCCTCGTTGACGCCGTTGGCGTAGGCGTCGGAGGTATCCAGCAGCCCCGCCCCGATGTCGATGGCGTGCTGGATCGTCGCCGTGGAGCTGGCATCGTCGCGCTCGCCGTAAGCCGTCGACATGCCCATGCAGCCGAGGCCGATGGCGGGGACGACGAGGCCGCTCTTGCCGAATTCACGCGTCTGCATGACAGGGCCTCACAATCCGACGCGCTTCATGCCGCCGGCCGGGTAGCGCGTGCCCTTGGCGACGCCGGGCGGGAAGGTCGCCTCGAGCCGCGCCATGTCGTCGGCGTCGAGCGAGATGTTCAGCGCCTTGAGGTTCTCGTCCACCCGCTCCGGCCGCTTGGTGCCGGGGATCGGCACGACGTCGTCGCCCTGTGCCAGCACCCAGGCCAGCGCCACCTGCGCCGGGGTGCAGCGATGCTTCTCCGCCACCGCTTCCAGCGTCGCCAGCAGCTTGACGTTGTCCTCGCGGTTGCCGTCCTGGAAGCGCGGCATGTCGCGGCGCCGGTCCTTCTCGGCAAGGTCGTCGAGGCTTTTGATCGTCCCCGTCAGGAAGCCGCGGCCGAGCGGCGAGTAGGGTACGAAGCCGATGCCGAGCTCGCGGCAGGTCGGCAGGATCTCGGCCTCGACGTCGCGCGACCACAGGGAATACTCGGTCTGCAGCGCGGCGATCGGATGCGTGGCATGGGCCCGGCGGATCGTCTGCACGCCGGCCTCGCTTAAGCCCAGATGGCGGATCTTGCCCTGCTCCTTGAGCCTGACCATGGCGCCGACGGTGTCCTCGATCGGCACCTCCGGGTCGATCCGGTGCACGTAGTAGAGATCGAAGACGTCGGTGCCAAGGCGCTGCATGCTCTTCTCGCAGGCCTCGATGACGTAGTCCGGCTTGCCGCAGACGCCGGTGGAGCCGTCCGGAAAGCGCAGATTGCCGAACTTGGTGGCGAGGATCACCTTGTCGCGCCGGTCGGCGATGGCGCGGCCGACGAGCTCCTCGTTCTTGCCCTGCGCATACATGTCCGAGGTGTCGATGAAGTTCGCGCCGAGCTCGATCGCCCGGTGAATGGTGGCGATGGAGTGCGTATCGTCGGGCGGGCCGTAGATCGGCGTCATGGTCATGCAGCCGAGTCCCATCGCCGGGACCTTGAGGCCGCCCTTTCCGAGTGTCCGCTGTTGCATGTCCTATCCTCCCTCTATTCGGAAACCAGTTGCCAATCGGCCTCGATGTCCACGTCCGCCTCGCGGAACAGGTTCATCACCGGGCAGCGGTATTCGACGTTGCGCTTCAGCCGCTCCAGCCGCTCGGGCGTCTCGTCGCTGTGCAGGCGGATCTTCAGCTTAACCCAGTTGAAATAGGGACGCACGCCTCGAACGCCGCGCGAGCCGCGCCCGTCGACCTCGCCGTCGGCGTCGATCTCGAGGGCGCTGTACCTGAACCGCATCGCCCGCGCGCAGCGATTGATGATGACGCCCTCGCAGCCGACGAGACCGGCCAGCGTCGTCTCGAGCGGGGTCGGACCGGTGTTGCCGTCGTTCGGCTCGTCGGTGACGAGCTGATGCTCGCGCACCGTCGTCACCGTCCGGGTTCCCGCCTCGTTGCGCGCGCGCACCTTGCGGATGCCGATCTTCAGCGTGTTCGGATCGACGTCCGGCGGCAACAGCTGCGGATCGTCGTCGTCTCTCCTCATCTCTTCCTCCGGCGTGTTCTCGTGTTCACGTCTATCGACGCAGGCGCCCGTGGCGGCGCATGATCTCGCACAACGCGTCGTGGTCGATCGCCCGGCACGTCAGCCCCGGCGGCCGGACCGTGGTCATGCTCTCGGCCGCGACCATGGCATTGACCACGGCCTCCTCGACCGCCTCCACCGCGGCAAGGTAACAGGGGTCGAGCACCTCGTTGCTGATGAATTCGAAGCTCTGCAGGGCTTCCGACAGCTGCGCATAGGGCCGTGCATTGGCCGTGCTGAAGGCAAGGAAGATATCGCCCGAGCTGTTGCCGCTGGGCGTGCCGTGGCGGCCGATGCCGATGGAGGCGCGTCGGGCGAGATGGTTGAGGCTGAGCGGTGACAGCGGCGCGTCGGTGCCGATGACGACGATGATCGAGCCGCTCTCCCGTGACTTCAGGAGATCGCCGCGCATCTCGCGGCCGACCGGCACGCCGAGAATCGTCAGCCAGTCGCGGAGGCCGTGATTGGCCTGCACCAGCGCGCCGACGGTATAGGCCTCGCCGCCGAGCGCGACGCGCCGCGACGCCGTGCCGGTGCCGCCCTTGAACTCGTAGCAGACCATGCC
>CAYFYY010000116.1:0-11200 GCA_964347475.1 uncultured Flavobacteriales bacterium | reverse complement strand
CGCCGCCGCACCACGACATCTACTCGATCGAGGACCTCGCGCAGCTGATCTACGATCTCAAGCAGATCAACCCCGACGCCAAGGTCTGCGTCAAGCTGGTGGCACGCTCCGGCATCGGCACGATCGCCGCCGGCGTCGCCAAGGCGAACGCCGACGTCATCCTGATCTCGGGCCACAACGGCGGTACCGGTGCATCGCCTCAGACCTCGATCAAATATGCGGGGCTGCCCTGGGAAATCGGCCTCGCCGAAGTCCACCAGGTGCTGACGCTGAACCGGCTGCGCCACCGCGTGCGGCTGCGCACCGACGGCGGCATCAAGACCGGGCGCGACGTCGTGATCGCGGCGATCCTCGGCGCCGAGGAATACGGCGTCGGCACAGGCTCGCTGGTCGCCATGGGCTGCATCCTGGTACGGCAGTGCCACACCAACAAGTGCCCGGTCGGCGTCTGCACGCAGAAGCCGGAGCTGCGGGCGAAGTTCACCGGCACGCCGGAGAAGGTGGTCAACCTGTTCAGCTTCCTTGCCGAGGAGGTGCGCGAGATCCTTGCCTCGCTGGGCGTGCGCTCGATCAACGAGGTGATCGGCCGCACCGAGCTGCTCAGCCAGGTCAACCGCGGCTCCGAGCATCTCGACGACCTCGACCTCAACCCGCTCCTGGTGCAGGCCGATACCGGCGGCCATCCGAGCTATTTCTCGCTGGAAGGCCGCAACGAGGTGCCGGAGACGCTGGACGCGCAGATGATCGCCGATGCCGGACCGCTGTTCGAGGCCGGCGAAAAGATGCAGCTGACCTACAACGTCCACAACACCGACCGCGCCGTCGGCACGAAGATGAGCTCCAAGATCACCCGCCAGTTCGGCATGACCGGCCTCAAGCCCGGTCATCTGACCGTGCGGCTGCGCGGCTCGGCCGGCCAGTCGCTCGGCGCGTGGGCGGTCCAGGGCATGAAGCTGGAGGTGTTCGGCGACGCCAACGACTATGTCGGCAAGGGGTTGTCCGGCGGCGAGATCGTGGTCCGGCCCATGGTCACCAGCCCGTTGATCTCGAACGAGAATACGATCATCGGCAATACCGTTCTGTACGGCGCCACCGGCGGCAGCCTGTTCGCCGCCGGCCAGGCCGGGGAGCGGTTCGCGGTGCGCAATTCCGGCGCCATGACCGTGGTCGAGGGCTGTGGTTCCAACGGCTGCGAATACATGACGGCGGGCACCGCCGTCGTGCTGGGGCCGGTGGGCGACAATTTCGCAGCCGGCATGACCGGCGGCATGGCCTTCGTCTATGACCCCGCCGGCGACTTCGAGATCCGCGTCAATCCGGACTCGGTGGTCTGGCAGCGCATCGAGCCGGGGCATTGGGACGATTTGTGCAAGGCGCTGATCGCCGAGCACGTCCGCGAGACCCAGTCGCGCTGGGCCGACCGGATCCTGCGCAACTGGGATACCGAGAAGAAGCGGTTCTGGCAGGTGATCCCCAAGGAAATGCTGTCCCGGCTGGAGCACCCGGTGGCCGCCGCCAAGGCGGTGCGGACAGCCTGAACGGACCGGTCAGGCCGGGTCACGCCGGCGCGCTGCGGGGGCTGGCGCGCGACCCTTCGTTGCGGCTATAACTGCGGCCCATGCGCGTCCTCTACCATCTCTGGCTGTCTCCCGAAAGCCGCATGATCCGGTTCCTACTGGCCACGAAGGAGGTCGAGTTCGAGCTGCGGATCGAAAAGACCTGGGAGCGCCGGGCAGAATTCCTGAAGATCAATCCGGCCGGCACCGTGCCGGTGCTGGTCGAGGCCGACGGCTCCGTGGTCGCCGGCCGCGGCGCGGTCGCCGAATACGTCGACGAGGTCTACCCGGAACCGTCCATGATCGGCTCCGATCCGGCCGGCCGCGCCGAGGTACGCCGCCTCGTCGACTGGTTTGCCTGGAAGTTCGGCAGCGAGGTGACGTCGAATCTGGTCGACGAGAAGATCATGAAGCGCTTCCTCGGCCTCGGGCAGCCGAATTCGTCGGCGATCCGCGCCGGCCAGGCCAACATCCACCACCACCTCGACTATATCGGCTGGCTGTGCGAGCGCCGGAAATGGCTCGCCGGCAACGCGTTCTCGCTGGCCGACATCGCCGCGGCGGCCCATCTTTCGGCGGTCGACTATCTTGGTGACGTGCCGTGGGACGAGCACGAGGCAGCGCGCGACTGGTACGCGCGGGTCAAATCGCGCCCCGCCTTCCGGCCGTTGCTCGCCGACGCGATTCCCGGCTGTCCGCCGCCGAATCATTATGCAAATCTCGATTTCTAGCGTGTCGTCCGACGCCCGCCCTGCCCTCACCCAGGTGACCGACCGACCCCCGAACGTTGCGAGGTGAGGCGGGCGCACCGGGCCCGCGGCCGTCCGCCGTAACTTTGTCGCCAGGAGACATCATGGCCAGTTCAGAATCGAAGAAAGTGATCTATGCCGCCCTGGTCGGCAATTCGCTGATCGCGGTGACCAAGTTCGCGGCCGGCTTCTTCACCGGCTCCTCCGCGATGTTCAGCGAGGCCGTGCACTCGGTGGTCGACAGCGGCAACCAGTGGCTGCTTCTGTACGGGATCAAGCGGTCGAAGCAGCCGGCCGACGAGAGCCATCCCTTCGGCTATGGCATGGAGCTGTATTTCTGGGCGTTCGTGGTGGCGATCCTGATTTTCGGGGTCGGCGCCGGCGTCTCGATCTACGAAGGCGTCCAGCGGGTGCTGCGGCCGCACCCGATCACCGATCCCTACGTGAACTACGTGGTCCTGTCGCTGGCGATGGTGTTCGAGGGCATCGCCTGGTGGGTCGCCTTCCGCGAATTCAACCGCGTGCGCGGCCACCGGACCTGGGTCAAGGCGATCCGGCTGAGCAAGGATCCGACCGTCTTCACCGTGCTGTTCGAGGATTCCGCCGCCATGCTCGGGCTCATCGTCGCGATGGTCGGCATCGCCGCGGCGCAGGCGCTCGACATGCCGGTGCTCGACGGCGTCGCCGCCATCGCCATCGGCTGTATTCTGGCCATCACCGCGGCACTGCTCGCCTATGAATGCAAGGGACTGCTGATCGGCGAGGGTGCCGGCAAGCCGGTGGTCGAGGGAATCCGCCGGATCATCGGCGCGCAGACGGGGATCAAGTCGATCAACGAGGTCCTGACGATGCATTTCGGCCCGGCCGACGTGCTGGCGAACCTCAGTATCGATTTCACCGAGGGGCTGTCGGCCGACGATGTGGAGCGGACGGTCTCGAACCTGGAGCGCGAGATCAAGGCGGCCCATCCCGAGGTCACCCGCATCTTCATCGAAGCGCAGAGCGCGACGGGCCACGCTGCTGCCGCGGGCAAGGCGGAATGACCAGGCCGGGCCCTGCGGCGGCCAGCCTGCCGGTCATGCCAATGCGCAGGCAACGCGAATCGCAAGGTGGGACGCGATGACGAACCGTCTGTTCTGTTTCGGGATGGGTTATTCGGCGCAGGCCCTGGCGGCCGATCTTCAGGCCGAAGGCTGGGCCGTGGCCGGCACGGTGCGCGACCCCGCCGCCCATGGCGATCTTGCTTCGCGCGGCTGGGACATCCATCCATTCGACTCGGAGCGGCCGCTGGACGACCCGGCGGCGCTCGCCGGCACGACGCATCTTCTCTCCTCCGTCCCGCCCGACGCGACGGGCGACCCCGTTCTCGAGCACCACGCGGCCGACATCGCACGGCTGCAGGATCTTGCCTGGGCCGGCTATCTTTCCACCACCGGCGTGTACGGCGACCGCCGGGGCGGCACGGTCGACGAATCCTCGGAGCGCCGCGCCGTCTCGCAGCGCGGCCTTCGCCGGGTCGCCGCCGAGGATGGCTGGCTGGCGCTGTGGCGCGACCACGGGGTGCCGGTGCATCTGTTCCGACTCGCCGGCATCTACGGGCCGGGCCGCAACGCGCTGGAGACGGTGCGGCAGGGCCGCGCCCGGCGCATCCGTCGGCCGGGTCAGGTGTTCGGGCGGATTCACCGGGACGATATCGTGCGGGTGCTGCGCGCCTCCATCGCGCGGCCGAACCCGGGCGCCGCCTACAACCTGTCCGACGACGAGCCGGCGCCGCCCGACGAGGTCATCGCCCATGCCTGCGCACTGCTCGGCGTCGAGCCGCCGCCGGTCGAGGAGTTCGAGTCGGTCAAGGACAGCCTGTCGCCGATGGCGCGCAGCTTCTACGGCGAGAGCAAGCGGGTCTCGAACCGGCGCATCAAGGAGGAACTCGGCGTGACCCTCAGATGGTCGACCTATCGCGAAGGGCTCAAGGGCCTGTTGTAGCCGCGAGCTCCGCAACGGCGGCGGTCAGCCGGGCGAGGTTCGCGGGATCGGACAGCCGGTGGTCGGCGCCCTTGACCAGGGTCACGGTCACGTCCCGCGAGGACAGCGCTTCGGCCGTGCGCAGCCCGTGTTGCCACGGCACCGTCTCGTCGGCGAGACCGTGCAGGATGCGGACCGGCCCGTCGAAGGGAATCGGGCGTCCCAGAATCAGGTGCCGGCGGCCCTCCTCGATCAGCCGGCTCGTTATCCGGTCGGGCTCGTCGCTGTAGTCCGACGGGCGCAGCCACACGCCGTCGCGTGCCAGGGCGGCGCGCGCGTCTTCGGGCAGCCGCTGCCATATCAGCGCCTCGGTGAAGTCCACCGCCGGCGCCACCAGCACCAGCCCGCAAACCCGGTCCGGACGCGCCAGGGCGACGAGCAGCGCGATCCACGCCCCCATCGAGGAACCGACGACGACCATCGGGCCGTCGCCCGCCTCGTCCAGCACCAGCAGCGCATCGTCGCGCCACAGCCCGACTGTACCGTCGATGAAGTCGCCCGACGATTCGCCATGCCCGCGATAGTCGAAACGGACGAACAGATGCCCGGCGGCCTCGGCCCAGGCGTCGAGGGCGACCGCCTTGGTCCCCGTCATGTCCGACCGGAAGCCGCCGCACAGCATGATGCCGGGCGGTTTTCCGGGGCGCCGGCGGCAGGCGATGCGGGCGCCGTCGGGCGCGACCAGGATTGAAATTGGCGTGTCCACTTGGTATGTCCGATCGAAAGGCGGGGCGCGCGTGCTCTGGGAGAATAAGCGAAACATGGCATTTTCGGAAAGCACCCGCGTGTCCGTTGCGCCTGTCGTGCTGCAGGTGCTGCCGTCGCTGGTCGGCGGCGGCGTCGAGCGCGGTACGGTGGAGATGGCCGCGGCGCTGGCCGGGGCCGGGTGGACCCCGCTCGTCGCATCCAGCGGCGGGCCCATGGTGCACGAGCTGACGCGCGTCGGCGGGCGGCACATCGAAATGCCCGTGCAGTCGAAAAGCCCCTTCGTCATCCACCGGAACGCCGGGCGCCTGGCGTGGATCATCCGAGAGTTCGGCGTCGACGTCGTCCACGCGCGCAGCCGGGCGCCGGCCTGGAGCGCCCTGCTCGCGACCCGGCGGACCGGCGTGCATTTCGTGACCACCGTGCACGGGCCGTACGGTTTCGGGCTGCCGTTCAAGCGGCTGTACAACTCGGTGATGACCCGCGGCGAGCGGGTGATCGCCATATCGGAGTTCATCCGCAGGTACATCATCGACAATTACAGGAAGGTGGACCCCGCGGCCATCCGGTTGATCCATCGCGGCGTCAACACCGAGATCTTCGATCCGGAAAAGGTGACGGCGGCGCGGGTCATCCAGCTCGCCGAACAGTGGCGCCTGCCGGATGGCGTCCCGGTCGTCATGCTGCCGGGACGACTGACCCGCTGGAAGGGGCACCGCGTGCTGCTGGAGGCGCTGACCCGGTTGCGCGACCGGCAGCTCCGCTGCCTCATCGTCGGCGACGGGCGCGAGGGCTATCGCCGCGAGCTCGAGGGGCTCGTGCACAGGCTCGGCCTGCAGAGCATGGTGCATCTGGTCGGCACCTGCCGCGACATGGCGGCCGCATACAAGATCGCCGACGTCGTCGTTTCCGCCTCGACCGAGCCGGAGGCCTTCGGTCGCGTGGTCGCCGAAGCGCAGGCGATCGGCAAGCCGGTGATCGCGCCGCGCCACGGCGCCGCGCCGGAAATCCTCGAGGAGGACGTAACGGGCTGGCTGGTACCGCCGGAGGATCCCGTCGCCCTTGCCGCGGCCCTCGACAAGGCGCTCGCCCTCGACACCGCGGCCCGCGAGGCGCTGGCGATCCGGGCGATCGGTCGGATCCGGTCGAGCTTCACGACGGCGAAGATGTGCGCGGCGACGCTCAACGTCTATCGCGAGTTGCTGCACCGGACGTCGGTCGGGCCCGGCGATTCGGGATGAACGCCCGGCCCGCCCGCCGCGTTCTGGTCGTCAAGCTGGGCGATTTCTCCGAATTCGTACTGGCGTTCGAGGCGTTCAATGCGATCCGCCACCACCACACCAGCGCCCACATCATATTGCTGACGACGCGCCGGTTCGCCGAGCTGGCGCGCAAGAGCGGCTGGTTCGACGAGGTCTGGGACGACGGCGCGCCGCGCTGGGCACGGGTCGGCAAGGTGCTGAAGCTGGTGCGCCGCCTGCGCCGCGCCGGGCTGGACCGCGTCTACGACCTCGACAGCACCGCACGGACCGCGCGCTACCGCTTCTGGATGCGCGATTTCTGGGGCGCGAAGGCGGAATGGTCGCGCGGCAGGACCGGGTTCCTCGGCCTGGTCCGCGGTGCCGGCCCGGCGCGGGAGCACTATGTCGAGCGGACGGAAAGCCAGCTCGCCGAGGCCGGCATCACCGAGCTTCCCCAGCCGGACCTGTCCTGGCTGACCCGTGATTTCGCCGGTCGCTACGGGCTGCAGGACGGCTTCGTGCTGATCGCCCCCGGCCGCATCGCGCCGGACAGCGGGCAATGCTGGCCGGTGGCCGCGTTCGCCGAGCTCGCGCGGCGCATCGCCATCGAGGGCCGCCGGCCCGTCATCATCGGCACCCGACCGGAGGCACCCGACAACCAGATGATCGCGGCGGTCTCGCCGGAGGCCATGGACCTGACGGCGAAGACCACGCTGTTCGACGTCGCGGCGCTGGCCCGGCGCGCCAGCGTCGCGATCGGCAACCACAGCGGCATCATGCACCTGATCGCGGCGGTCGGCTGCCCGTCCGTGGTGCTGACGGCGCCGGCGGTCGAGCGCGACCGCGATGCGCCGCGCGGCCGTTATGTGGTCATGGTCCGCAAGGAGAATCTTGCCGAATTGCCGGTTACCGAGGTTGCGGCAGCCTTGCGCTTGCGCTAGATCAGGGCGCAACGAGCGGCCGATGGCCGCCCTCACTGTCTTGGATCGATCCCGCAGATGCGTTATCCATGGTAGGCATCACGCTTCCGGACGGCAGCGTCCGCCAGTTCGACGCGCCGGTCGACGGGGCCGCCGTGGCCGCTTCGATCGGACCGGGCCTTGCCAAGGCGGCGCTGGCGCTGATCGTCGACGGCGAGATGAAGGACCTCGCCCACGTCATCGACAGGGATGCCCGCGTCGAGATCGTCACCCGCGACCACGCGGCGGCGCTGGAGCTGTTGCGCCACGATGCCGCGCACGTGATGGCGGAGGCGGTGCAGGAGCTGTGGCCCGACACCCAGGTGACGTTCGGGCCGGCGATCGAGGACGGATTCTACTACGATTTCTACCGTGAGGAGCCGTTCACGCCGGACGACCTTCAGCGCATCGAGAAGCGCATGCACGAGATCGTCGCCCGCAACGAGCCGATCACGCGCGAGGTCTGGGAGCGCGACGAGGCGATCCGCTTTTTCTCGGACAAGGGCGAGCACTTCAAGGCCGAGCATATCGAGACGCTGCCGCGCGACGAGGACATCTCGATCTACCGGCAGGGCGAGTGGCTCGACCTGTGCACCGGGCCGCACCTGCCGTCGACCGGCAAGCTGGGCAAGGCGTTCAAGCTGATGAAGCTGGCCGGCGCCTACTGGCGCGGCGATGCGCGCAACACCCAGCTGCAGCGAATCTACGGCACCGCATGGCGCGACGAGAAGGAGCTGAAGGCCTACCTGCACCGGCTTGAAGAGGCGGAAAAGCGCGATCATCGCAGGCTCGGCCGCGAGATGGGCCTGTTCCACATCCAGGAGGAGGCGGCGGGCAGCATCTTCTGGCACGAGAAGGGCTGGACCCTGTACCGCGTGTGCCAGGACTACATGCGCCGCCGGCTCGAGGCGGCGGGCTATATCGAGGTCAAGACGCCGCAGCTGATCGACCGGGCGCTGTGGGAGAAGTCGGGCCACTGGGAGAAGTTCCGCGACGACATGTTCATCGCCGAGGTCGACGAATCCGACACCGCCGGCTCCGGCAATCGCAAGATGCTGGCGCTGAAGCCGATGAACTGCCCGGGACACGTCCAGATCTTCCGCCAGGGCATCAAGAGCTACCGCGACCTGCCGGTCCGCATGGCCGAGTTCGGCTCGTGCCACCGCAACGAGCCGTCCGGCGCGTTGCACGGGCTGATGCGGGTGCGCGCGTTCGTCCAGGACGACGCCCACATCTTCTGCACCGAGGACCAGATCACCTCCGAGACCGAGGCGTTCTGCGATCTGCTGATGTCGATCTACCGCGACTTCGGGTTCGAGGACGTGACGGTCAAGTTCTCCGACCGGCCGCCGGTGCGCGCCGGCGAGGACGCGGTCTGGGACCGGGCCGAAGCGGCGCTTCTCGAGGCGACGAAGGCCGCCGGGCTGGACTACACGCTGAACCCGGGCGAGGGCGCGTTCTACGGCCCGAAGCTGGAATTCGTGCTCAAGGATACGATCGGGCGGGACTGGCAGTGCGGCACCCTGCAGGTCGATTTCGTGCTGCCCGAGCGGCTCGATGCGGCCTATGTCGCCGAGGACGGCGCCAAGCACCGTCCCGTCATGCTGCACCGCGCGATCCTCGGCTCGTTCGAGCGCTTCATCGGGGTGCTGATCGAACAGTATGCCGGGCGCTTCCCGCTGTGGCTGGCGCCGGTCCAGGCGGTCGTCGCGACCATCACCAACGATGCCGACGACTATGCGGCGCGCGTGTTCCGGACGCTGCGCGAGGGCGGACTGCGGGTCGAGCTCGACACCCGCCCGGAAAAGATCAATTACAAGGTGCGCGAGCACAGCGTCGCCAAGGTGCCGGTCATCCTGGTCGTCGGGGCCCGCGAGGCCGCCGACGGCACGGTCGCCCTGCGGCGTCTCGGCGGCAAGAATCACGAAATTCTTGCGCTGGACGAGGCGTTACATACACTTACCGCTGAATCGGCACCGCCGGACCGTCGACGGTAGGGCGGCGCCGGCCCAGGGAGCATCGTTTTTTGCCAAGCAAACCGAGGAGGATTCAATAGCCAGACCACCGCGAAGCGTTGCGGCACCTGTACGGGAAGGGCCACGCGCCAACGAAATGATCACCGCCGACCCGGTACGCCTCGTCGATGAGGATGGTGAGATGGTCGGTGTCGTATCCCTCGAAGACGCACTGAACAAGGCCGATCGGGCCGGCCTCGACCTCGTCGAGGTGGCGCCGAACGCCGATCCGCCCGTGTGCAAGATCCAGGACTACGGCAAGCTGAAGTACCAGGAGCAGAAGAAGAAGAGCGAGGCCCGCAAGAAGCAGAAGACCATCGAGGTCAAGGAGATCAAGATGCGTCCCAACATCGACGTCCACGATTACGACGTGAAGATGAAGGCGGTGCACAAGTTCATCGGCGAGGGCAACAAGGTCAAGGTGACCATCCGCTTCCGCGGCCGCGAGATGGCGCATCAGGAACTCGGCATGCAACTGCTGCAACGTGTTCGCGAGGAGACCGAGACCGAGGCCAAGGTTGAGCACGAGCCGACCATGGAAGGCCGGCAGATGATCATGGTGCTGGCGCCGGCGCGGTAGCCGGCCGCGGGACGGTATGAATCGGCCACGGACGCGCCCCTTGCGTCGGGGCGCGTCTGCGTTTATAAGGCCGCGCGGCGCGGACGTTTCTCCCGTGCCCCGACGGCGCGCCCGGGCCTCATGGGTATGCCCGGCCGCCAACGCATGTTCCGCCTGTGCGGCGCCGGAAGCGGAGCGTGTCAAATCACAACGAAAGGACATCAAATGCCCAAGATCAAGACCAAGAGCAGCGCCAAGAAGCGCTTCCGCCTGACCGCCAAGGGCAAGGTGCGGTTCAACAGCGCGGGCCTCAGCCACATGCTGCGCCGGCGGCCGCAGAAGATGAAGCGGACCAACCGCGGCACGCAGATCATGGCGTCGTGCGACGCCAAGGTCGTCAAGCGCAACTATCTGCCCAACGCCTGAGTTCGCAGGGAGTTTGAACCATGGCACGTGTCAAGCGGGGCGTTACCACGCACGCCCGTCACAGGAAAGTCATCAAGCTGGCCAAGGGGGCGCGCGGCCGCGCCAAGAACACGTTCCGCGCCGCCGTCCAGCGGGTCGAGAAGAACCTGCAATACGCATACCGCGACCGCCGCACGCGCAAGCGCGATTTCCGCGGCCTGTGGATCCAGCGCATCAATGCGGGCGCGCGGCAGCACGGCATGACCTATTCGCAGTTCATCAACGGCCTGAAGAAGGCGGAGATCGACCTCGACCGTAAGATCCTGGCGGAGCTCGCGGTCAGCGAGCCGGCCGCCTTCGAGGCCCTCGTCGGCCAGGCGCGCGACGCGCTGGCGGCCGCCGCGAAGTAGGGGGAGAGGGCGGAGCGCCGCCGGAGGAGCGGCGGCGAGGATCCGATGAAAGACCTGGAGTCAATGCGCGACGAGATGCTGGCGGCCGTCGAATCGGCGGGTTCATTGGCGGCGCTCGAGGATCTGCGTGTCTCGCTGCTGGGCAAGAAAGGGCGGATCACCGATCTCCTGAAGGGTCTCGGCCAGATCGAACCGGACCGGCGGCGGGAACGCGGACAGGCGGTCAACGCCCTGAAAAACGCGGTGTCCGAAGCGATTGACGCTCGCAGGGCGGTGCTGCGGGACGCCGAGCTTGATGCCCGGCTCGCAGAGGAATCGGTCGACGTCACCCTGCCGGCGCGGCCGCAGCCGGACGGGCGGCTGCACCCGATCAGCCAGACGATGGACGAGGTCGTCGCCATCTTCGGCGAGATGGGCTACGCGATCGCCGAGGGGCCGGACATCGAGGACGATTTCCACAACTTCACCGCCCTCAACATCCCGCCCGAGCATCCGGCGCGGCAGATGTTCGACACCTTCTACCTCAAGGAGAAGGACGACGGCAGCCGCATGGTGCTGCGCACCCACACCTCGCCGGTG
>CAYFYY010000115.1:0-11680 GCA_964347475.1 uncultured Flavobacteriales bacterium | reverse complement strand
CGCCGTCGCCGACCACTGGGACAGCCTGCCGCCGATGACGCGCGAGGGCTACCAGCTCCGCACGGGCGCGCGGGACGCGGAGGACGCGCGCGCGCGGGTGGCGCGGCTGAGCCTTGCGGGCGTCGCCGGGCGGGTCGCGTGCCCGCTGCTGGTGCTGCACGGCACCGCCGACGCGGTGGTGCCGGTGGCCGAGGGCCGGCGCATCGCGCAGGAGGCGCCGCACGCCACCTACCGGGAGTTCGAGGGCGGCAACCACAGCCTGTCCAACCACCATTTCGAGGCGCGCACCGGCATGGCTGACTGGATGGCGGCGCAGCTCGGCGCATGAGCGGGCGCCATTTTCGGAGCCGCCCGGCGCGCGCGGCACCCCGCCGGCCCGGCCGGCTGCGCGGCTCCGGCAAATTTCCCCTCCCCCCTTGCCCCTTCCGCAGCGACTCCTGATATAGTGGCCCCGGAAGGCTGGCGCGCGGACGGGTCGCTCGCCAACCCGGTCAGGTCCGGAAGGAAGCAGCCGTAACGAGTCCTGGCCCGGGTCGCGTGTCCGGTCTTCCACCTTTTTTTCAGCCCCGAGCGAGCAAGGGGAGCCGAGCCGGCCCAGATGACCGACGCGCCCGAAACGACGCCGTACCGCGTGCTCGCCCGCAAGTACCGCCCGGGCGACTTTGCCGGGCTGATCGGGCAGGAGGCGCTGGTCCGCACCCTCTCCAACGCCATCGCGACCGGCCGCATCGCCCATGCCTTCATGCTGACCGGCGTGCGCGGCATCGGCAAGACGACGACGGCGCGGATCATCGCCCGCGCGCTCAATTGCATCGGCAAGGACGGGGCGGGACGCGAGACCGTCACCCCGTGCGGCGAATGCGAGCACTGCGTTGCCATCGCCGGGGACCGCCACGTCGACGTCATCGAGGTCGACGCGGCCAGCCACACCGGCGTCGACAACATCCGCGAGCTCACCGACGGCGCGCGCTACCGCCCGGTCTCGGCGCGCTACAAGATCTACATCATCGACGAGGTGCACATGCTCTCGCGCGGCGCGTTCAACGCGCTCCTGAAGACGCTGGAGGAGCCGCCGGAGCACGTGAAGTTCATCTTCGCGACCACGGAGATCCGCAAGGTGCCGGTGACCGTGCTGTCGCGCTGCCAGCGCTTCGATCTGCGCCGCGTCGCCGCCGACCGGCTGGTGGAGCATTTCCGGGGAATCGCGGAGTCAGAGTCCGTGCCGGTCGAGGACGCGGCGCTGGCGCTGATCGCGCGCGCCGCCGACGGCTCGGTGCGCGACGGGCTGTCGCTCTTGGACCAGGCGATGGCGCTCGCGGCCGACGGCGTGACGGCGCCCCTGGTGCGCGACATGCTGGGCCTTGCCGACCGATCGCAGGTGTTCGATTTGTTCGAGAAGGTCATGGCCGGCGAGATCGCCGACGCGCTGGCCCTGGTGGCGGAGATGTACCGGGCCGGCGCCGACCCGCTGGTCGTCCTCCAGGACCTCCTCGAGCTCAGCTACTGGCTGACCCGCGTGACCCTCGTGCCGGCGGCGGCCGACGATCCCGGCGCCTCGGAGGCCGAACGGGCGCGCGGCACGGCGCTCGCCGAAGCGCTGTCGATCCCGGTGCTGAGCCGGGCCTGGCAGGTGCTGCTGAAGGGGCTGGGCGAGGTCCAGGCGGCGCCGGCGCCGCTGCAGGCCGCCGAGATGGTGCTGGTGCGCCTCGCCTACATGGCCGAGCTGCCGTCACCGGCCGAGCTCGCCCGCGAACTGCACGAGGGTGCGAAGGACGGCGGCGCCGCGCGGGAGCGTCCGGAAACCAGAGCCCCGGGCGGCGATGGCGAGGGCACGGCCCGCGCCGCCGTCGGTGGCGCCGCGGCGGTGGCCGAACGCCGGGCGGAGACGAGCGACCTCCCCCTTCGAGACGGGGAGACGGTTGTCGCGGCTCGCACACGCCGCCTTGCGCCGGCTGCTCGGCGCGGCGGTCCTCCTCAGGCTGAAAGCATGAACGTGGAGCCTTATGCCGAGGAGGCTGCCGCGGCAGCCGTCTCGAAGCATGAGGTCGCGCCGGAGACCGACGCAGAGCCCGGACCGCACAGCTTCGCGGAGGTCGTCGCCCTGTTCGAGCGGAACCGCGAGGCCATGCTGCACACCCATCTGTGCCGCAACGTCCACCTCGTGCGCTGCGAGCCCGGGCGGCTCGAGTTCCGGCCCGGCGCGCACGCGCCCGGCGACCTCGCCAACCGCATCGGCGCGCTCCTGGGCGAGTGGACCGGGCGGCGCTGGGTGGTCAGCGTCTCGCAGGAGGCGGGCGATCCGACCCTCGCCGAACAGGCCGAAGCCGCGCGCCGGCTCGCGCGCGAGGAGGCGGCCCGCCATCCCCTGGTGCAGGCGGCGCAGAGGGCCTTCCCCGGCGCCCGCATCACCCGCGTGCGCCCGAGGGCGGATGCCGGTGCGGCGGCCGACGAGGCGGACGGCGACGACGCGGACGGCGAAAGCAATGACGAAGACGATGCCGGTGAAAGCCTTTGAAATGTGCTCGGCCCGGCCAGCGAGCGACCTCATACTTCGAGACGGCTGCTGCGCAGCCTCCTTAGCATGAGGCACCAAGAGTTATCATGGTACGTTCCTCATGCTGAGGAGGGCCGGAGGCCCGTCTCGAAGCGCGAGGTCGCGCTGCAGCCGTCAGCGTCGATCATCAGAAACGGAGAAAGCACGAGCCCATGAAGAATCTCGGCCAGATGATGAAGCAGGCCCAGCAGATGCAGGAGAAGATGCAGGAGATGCAGGCGGGCCTCGACAGCCTCGAGGTCACCGGCAGCGCCGGCGGCGGCATGGTCACGGTGACCATGAACGGCAAGGGCGCGGCGCGCGGCGTGGCGATCGACGAATCGCTCCTGTCCGCCGACGAGAAGGAGGTCCTGGAGGACCTGCTGGTCGCCGCCTTCAACGATGCCCGCACGAAGGTCGACGACCACGTGAAGGAAAAGACCGCCGAGCTCATGGGCGGCCTGCAGCTGCCGCCCGGCGTCACCCTGCCGTTCTGAGGCGGCGGCAACCATACTGTCTGGCTGAACCGGCATGACTCCGACCAGTCGCGCGAGCCACCCCCTCCCAACCCTCCCCCGCCCATGGCGGGAGCGGGCTTTGTTATGCCGGACCATGCCGCTCGCGCCCCTCTCCCGCTTGCGGGGGAGGGGTTGGGGAGAGGGTCAGCGGTCCCTGACGGTGTTTACATGAACGAGATCGAGCGCCTGATCGCGCTGCTGGCGCGGCTGCCGGGGCTGGGGCCGCGCTCGGCGCGGCGCGCGGCGCTGGCCCTGATCAAGCGCCGCGAGACCCTGCTCGAGCCGCTGGCGGCGGCGCTCGACGCGGCGGCCGGGACGATCCGCGCCTGCTCGGCCTGCGGCAATATCGATACCGCGGACCCGTGCCACATCTGCGCCGATGCGGGGCGCGACGCGAGCCTTCTGTGCATCGTCGAGGACGTCGCCGATCTGTGGGCCCTGGAGCGCACCGGCGCGTACAAGGGCCGCTACCACGTGCTCGGCGGCACCCTGTCGGCGATCGACGGGGTCGGGCCGGAGGATCTGCGCATCCCGGCGCTGGTCGAGCGCGCATCGGCGCCGGAGGTGAACGAGGTCGTGCTGGCGACGAACCTCACCGTCGACGGCCAGACCACCGCGCACTACATCACCGAGCGGCTGGCGCCGTGCGGCGTTGCGGTCACCCGCCTTGCGCACGGCGTGCCCGTCGGCGGCGAGCTCGACTACCTCGACGACGGCACGCTGACCGCCGCCCTGCGCGCGCGCCGCGCCGCCGAAAGTTAGGAGCCGCCGCGATGAAGCGGGTGCTGTTCGTCTCGATGATCGGCGAGCCGGGGCGCTACGATCCGGCGGTCTACGAGGACCAGCCCGGCGGCGACAACGAGGTCCACTGGGTGTTCCTGCAGCTGCGCGACCTCGGCCTCGCCGACCGCATCGCCTACAACGGGGTGTTCGTGTGCCGTGGCGAGGCGCTGCCGGACCCGCACGGGGCCGACGCGGTGATCCTCGGCGGCAGCTACCATTCGGTGCACGACGACCGCGACTGGCAGCACGCAACGCGGCGCTGGCTGAAAGCGTATCGCGGCGCCGGGCGGCCGCTGCTCGGCATCTGCGGCGGCCACCAGATGGTCGCGGAGCTGGACGGCGCCCCGGTGCGCCGCATCGACGGCGGAGCCAAGCTCGCCGGCACCCTGCCGGTGCGCCTCACCGAGGCGGGACGGGCGCATTTCCTGTTCGAAGGCTACGGGCCGGAGCCCGACTTCCACTTCGCCAACGAGGAGCACGTCGCGGCGCCGCCCGCGGGCGCGACCGTGCTGGCGACGCGCGACGGGCTGCCCTGCGCCGCGCTCGACCACGGCGGCGCCTGGTACTCGGTGCAGTTCCACCCGGAGGCGACGGCCGAGGCGATGGCCGTCTCGTGGCGCCCGACCCACCCGGAATTCGCGCAGAACTACCGGCCGCTCACGAACGGCAGCCTGGTGCTCAAGAACTTCCTTGCCGGCACCGGCGTGGTGCCAGCCGGTCCCCCACGTTGAGGGACAGACAGACGGCCGGCCATCGCAGGATGGCCGGCCGCGGGAGTCGATCGCGGGGCTCCGTGTGGTGCCGTATCAGGCCTTGTCGAGCTTTACGATCCAGGCGCAGTTTTCGCCCTTGGTGAACAGGCCGCCGACCATCTTCTGGCCATCGATCCGGCCCTGAATCAGCGTCCGCTCGACCGTCTCGGCCTCGTGCGTGCCGGTGAAGAACCCGTCGGAAGTGACGAACCCCTTGACCGCGTATTCGGCGGCGTCGCGGACACCGTCCGGAACGGCCTTGCCGCTGATCAGGCCGTTGCGGATCTCGATCGTATAGCGGCTCGGCGCCTCGCACTCCCGGCCGCTCAGCGGCGCGATGAGTTGCCGGCTGCCCTCGTAGATGCCGTCGAACTTCGCCGAGATCGGCTCGGCCGAAACCGGACCCGCGCCGGCCGCCGCGGCGAGCAGGACGCCGGCGGCGGTCACAGCCATTGCGGGGATATGTCTCTTCATGCCGTTCATAAGTCTCTCCCAACTGGTTGTTTTGCGCGGTCGTCGCCGCCCGCCCGTGCGGGCGACCATCGATCCACGTCGGTTACCCTGTAAACGACGGCGCCGGCGCTCGGTTCCGACGCGGCCGGGAAAACGTCGACGCGGTCGAAACCGATCCCGCCCGGCCGTGATGGCCGGGCGGAACCGGTCTTGGACCGACCACTGGCTGCGCCCTAGGCGCCCTCGAGGTCGACGTCGAGCTCGTTCACGACCCAGACCGCGCCGCCCTCGAACGCGTTCTCGGTGGCGGCCCGCCGTTCGGCCCGACTGTCGACCGTACCGGTCAGTGTCGCAACGCCGTCGACGACGGCGACCTTGACCTGGTCAGCGTCCACGAACGGACTCCACCACAGCTCGTCGCGAATCTCCTGCTCGATCTCCTGGTCGCGCCGGAAGCTGGTATAGGGCTGATAGTCGTACCAGCCGTACGCGAGTTCCGGCCATGGATCGACATAAGGGTCGTAGACATACGGCCGGTGCGGATCCTCGACGATCAGCGCATTCCTGATCTCGGTCACACCGTCGATTCCGGCCACGACATTGTCCGTCCGGGTCTTGTGGAAGTAACTGTCGACCGTACCGTACAGGCGGACGATCCCGTCATCGACCGATACCATCGTCTCGCTGGCGTCGATCAGAGGATCGTCGACGAGGGCCGCCTCGACGCGATCCTGCAGCACGCTGTCCGACACCGGGTCATCGAGCCGCACCTTGATCCTGTTCTCGACGGTCAGCACACCGGTCGTATTGTTCGCCGCGCTCTCGGCCGCCCGCCGCGCGCTGATGCTGTCGACCACGCCGCGCAGCGTCACGCCGGCGGTCTCGACATCGACGTCCACGTCGGCGAGGTTGACGCGGGGGTCATAGAGCAGCGCGTCTTCCACCGCCTTGCTGATGGCCTCGTCGGAGAGGACGGCCGGCGTCATCCGCAGGTCGGGATCGCGGGCCCAACGGCGGACCTGGAGACCCGACGCGTCGACCGACGTCACTCCGTTGACCCAGGCCTCGGACTTCGCGGTGCGTCGCTCCGCAACGCTGCCGACGGTACCCGCCAGCCGCACCTTGCCATCGGTCACCGAGACGTCGATAAGACCGGAGTCGACCAGGATGTTCCATTTCAGGCGCTCCTCGATCTCTTTCTTGAGCTCGACATCGCCGCGCTTGGTGTCGTAGGCGACATCGATCCTGTTTTCGATGGCAACGACCCCGTTGATACCGGCCGCAACCGTCTCCGCGAGCTCAGCCTCGGCCCAGGACTCGACGATGCCGTCCAGGGTGACCATGCCGACGTCCGTTGCGGTCACCGCGATCTCATAGCTTTCGGTTGCCTGGTTGCGGACCAGTGCCGCCTTTACCGCGGCCTCGATGTCAGTCCCCGACCGGTCCTGCATGGGCAGCACCTCGATGTCGTTGATGACGGCGCGAACGCCCTTCACGGTTTCCGCGATGCGTTCCGCGCGCCGCTTGACGAGAAGGTTCGAGGCGCGGCCGTCCAGAGTGACCACGCCTTGCTTCGTCGTCACATCGATCCTGTCATAGGGAATTGTCGGGTCGAACAGATACTCATCCTCGATCGCGTCGCTGATCGAGCTGTCCTGGACAATCTGACCGTCGTAGAGCTGTGCGTTGGCGGGGACCGGCGGCGACGCCAGGACGACGCCTCCGGCGAACGCCAGGGTCGATGCGAGCAAGCTTTTTCGGAATCTCGCCATCCGGACATTCATATCGAACTGTCTCCTTTCTCCGCTGTGATCGCTTGTCAATCCAACTACGTCTCGTTTCGGACCAACGCCAGAGAGTCGGCAGGGTTCCAAAATCGACCCCGATCCCGGCGCGATGACGAAGCCGCGAATCGTGACGCATCGGGGTCTCCGCCCGGATCAGTGCGCGTGGGCATCCTTCGGGCTGTGCATACCCTCCTTGACGCCGAGGCGGATGAGGATGACGTTCACGGGATAGGCGGCGAGCAGGCCCATCGAGAGCGAAACGACCAGCGACGACCAGAAGATCGTGTCACCCATACCGGCATCCCCGGCGAGCCATAGATCCACCGAAATCGCGACGACCTCCATAACGACGATACTCGCCGACTCACTGTAGAAGGCGTCCCACATCGCCTGGCCGAAGGGCACGCCCTCCTCGGTCAGCGGGCCGACAGTCAGCGCGAATCCGGCGAGGTAGGCAAACAGGAAGGTGACGCCGGCGACCCATGCGGTGCCCAGCCCGAGAATCCCGACGGTAATGACGATGCCGACGATCTCTCCTGCCCCGCAGCCGGAGTAGCAGTGCGCGACGGAGCGGAACCCGCGCCGCCACAGGCCGTCCCGGGCGATCTGGCGGCGCCCCGAATAGTAGTAGCCGGCGAGCCCGAACGGCCCCGAATAGAGAATCGTGAACAGCCACACCCAGCGCATCAGGCGACCGATCTGCGGGTTGCGGTTCGCGAGGTCGCGGACCAGAACGGCCAGCGACGCGGCGACGAGAACGCCCCATACGATGAGCAGGACAGGATCAGTGAGCAGCGACTTGAGCGATTGTTCGGGCATGCAGTTTCCTGAAACTTTGCTGGTCGATCGGGGTCGCTGTCGGTCGCGACGGGGTCGCTTGCGGGTCCAGGCTTGCGGGTCCAGGCTTGCGGGTCCGGAGCCTGCGCGAGCGCGGCAGTCGTTCCCGGCTCATACGGCCAGCGGTCGAAATGAACCGGCCCCAGCGGACGTCGGCCCGTCGCTGCCGGACTGGCTCGTAACCCGTGCGGCGCCTGCCGCGGGTTCAGTGCGACCTGCGGCCAGCGCCCTTGCTAACGCGACCAGATGTTGAACGTCTGCGGGGGGCGGGCGGTTCCATCGCCGGAACCGTTCAGAATTCCGTCACCTCGGCCGCAAACAGATATCCGACTCCCCGAACGGTCTTTATGATTGCCGGTCGGCGCGGATCCGTCTCGAGCTTCCGCCGCAAACGTCCGATCTGGACGTCGATACCACGGTCGACGGGGGCGGCGTCGGGACCCTTGGCGAGTTCGGCCAGTTCCTCGCGACTGAGGGCGCGTCCAGCATGTTCGACCAGCGCGACCAGAAGGTCGAATTCGCCGCCGGGCAGGTCGACGGGATTCCCGTCCGGGGACAGCAGCTGGCGTCCGTCGAGATTGAGAACCCAGCCTTGGAACGCGAATCTGCCGCGCGGCGCAGCGCTCGCGTTTCCCGCGTCGTTCCTGCCGGCATCGCCTTTCCGAAGCACATTCTCACGTCCGCACCGCCGCAAGACGCTGCGGATCCGCGCGAGAAGCTCTCGGCGGTGGAACGGCCGGCCGAGAAAATCGTCGGCGCCGGATTCAAGACCGGCCACGGTGTCGATCAGATCGTCCCTCTCACCGAGCACGATCACTCCGGTGTCCGGCCATTGCCGCAACTCCGCGGTCAGGTCGAAGACGTTGCTGTCGGTCACGCCGGCATCGAGGATCACCAGATCGGGCGGCCGCCGTCGCAGGATCCGGCGCAGGGAGTGGATATCAGGCGCGCTGCTCATCTCGAACCCGTGCTCGATCAGGTAATCCTTGATCTCCTGATGGTTCGGGGTCTCGTCGCTCAATGTAACGATATGGCTCGGCTGCTCGCCCACAAACGGATACCTCGAATACCTGCCCTTGAAAGAACTGCTCAGGACGGCTCAGTGATCGTCGCCGACGACCGGCAGTACAAAACATAACGGCGTAGTTACATAAGTTAATATTCTAAATGCGCGGTTGTACAAAGGGCAAAATCTGGCCTCGTTGACGTCCTAGCGTTGGCGACATCGAGCCGCGCGGCTTGACACCTTCTCGCCATACAGCGCGGCCTGGATCGACATGAGGCGGTTCCACGGTTCCAGAGGGAAACGTGCGCCGCCAATGCAAAACGGGGAGAAACGATGAACCAGGTCTATAACGATATCGAGCAGCACATTCCTCAGCTGAAGCGATATGCCCTTGCGATCACCCAAAATGCGACAGTGGCCGACGACCTGTTGCAGGAGAGTCTGACGCGCGCGCTCACGAAGGCGGACCTGTTCGAGCCGGGAACCGATCTCCGTGCCTGGCTTTTTACGATCATGCACAATATCCACGCCAGCGGCATGCGAGCGCAGCAGCGCCGCGGTCGCCAGGTCACCGCAGAATCGGCGCCGGCTGCGCTGTCCGAGCGGCCACGCCAGGATCAGAGTCTCGTCGTACGGACGCTGGACGCAGCACTGAAGGAGTTGCCGCGCCCACAGGCGAGGACGTTGCGGCTGGCTACCATCGACGGCATGGCATACGAGGACATCGCCCGCCGTCTCGGCGTTTCGGTGGGTACGGTCAAATCCCGTGTCGCACGCGGCCGCCGGAAGCTGCGCCACAAGATGAACGGCACGACCCGGCGCCGTCGGTACGACCGATCACGACACGGGCCCGATCACGGCCATGCGCCCTCGTTCGCCTGATACAATACACCGTCCGCTTACGTCGACCCGGCACCGGCCGCCGTCCCACCCAGCCGCCCGACGGTTGCGCATGCCGCGGGTCCCCGAATGGGGCAGCGGGCCGGTGCGGACGGAATGGACGACGCGCGAGCCGCAACCGGACGGCCGCGCACCGACCCGATCGGATCAGTCGTCTTCGGGCTCGCCCTGCCAGAGCATCTCGTAGCCGAGCTCGTAAGCTTCGTCGCACAGCTCGGCGAGGGCGGCGAACTTCTCCCTGAAGACCTGGTCGGCGTGCGAGGCCTCGTGCTGTTCGAACGACTTCCAGTAGGTGACGATGAGGAGGTGGTCGTCGGTCTTCTTCGTCTCGTCGAACGAGCCCTCCTCGGAGACGAAGCCGGTGTACTTGAACACTTGCCCCGCGATGAACCCGCCCTTCTCGTCGCCGTAGGTTTCCTTGACCACGTTGCACATCTCGCCGAGCGCCAGCTCGGCATCGTCGACGGTGACGCCCTCCTTCAGCTTGACGACGTTGCTCAACATCACGGCGCCGAAGGGGATGGTGATCGGCTGAAACATGAACGCTCCTCTCTGTCACCTATATAAGAATTTTCTGAAATATAGGAGAAGCGTTACGCGGGGCAATATCCCGGCCGCGAGAAAAATCGCGCTGGCGCATTATCCGTTTGGATCGCTCCAGCCCGCTCCCCCACCCGACCACCCACAGCATACGATACCGTTGGGTGGCCGGGTGGGGGAGCGGGCCGGCGCCGATTTCACGTAAGTGGATGATGTACCAACGGCGGCGCTCAGTCGCCGAGCGTCTTCTCGAACGTAACGAACAGCGGCGCGAAGCCGGCCGCGTGATAGGCGCCGACCGCCGCTTCGTTGCCGGCCAGCGCGGTGATGCGCAGCCAGCGCGCGCCCGCCTCGCGCGCGATCTCCTCGCAGCGTGCCAGCAGCTGCCGGCCCACGCCCCGCCGGCGCGCAGCTTCGGTCACCGCGAGGTCGTGGATCTGGGCGTAGCTGTAGGGAACCTCGTCGAGCTCGGACTCTGATGGAACGTCGGTCAGGATCACCGCATAGCCGAGCGCGGCGCCGTTCTCGCTCGCGATCAGGATCCGCCCGCGTCGCCGCCGGCAGGCCTCGATGAGCCCGTCGATATAGGCATCGCCGATCGCGTCCGGCGGCTTCATGCGGTCGAAGACCGCGGCCTCGGCCACCTGCAGCTCGCGCACCAGGGCGATCAGCGCCGCCCGGTCATCGGGCGCATAGTCGCGGATCGCAAGCGGACTGGTTCCGGTCATGGGGCCGCCGCCTCGGCCGGCCTCGAGGTGCGGATCTCCCTACTCCCCCTCGCCCTTGTCGAAGGCGAGGGTGAGCTTGGGTGCCGCCGTCTGCTCGATGGCCTCGTCGGCCGCCTCGGCCTCGTCGAGGTCCATCTCCTCGATGCGCTCGGCGCGGCGGGCGACCTTGCCGGCGGAGACACGGATCTCGCGGATGTCCTTCTCGGCGAGGCCGAAATGCTTGTCCAGGTTGTCGACGCGCTGGTTCAGCCGGTCGACGTCCTTGGCCATCTTGCCGACCTCGGCCAGGATCAGCCCCGCCTGCTCGCGCATCTGGGCGTCCTTGAGGACCGCGCGAATCGTATTGAGCGTCGCCATCAGCGTCGTCGGCGAGACGATGTAGACGCGCGCCTGGTGCGACTTCTGGATGATTTCCGGCAATTCGGCGTGCAGCTCCGCATAGACCGCCTCCGAGGGCAGGAACATCAGCGCCGAATCGGCGGTCTCGCCGGGCACGATGTAGCGCTCGGCGATGTCCTTGACGTGCTTGAGCACGTCGGCGCCGAAGGTCTTGCGCGCCGCCGCCCGCGCGTCCGCCTCCCTGGCCGCGCGCAGGGCGTAGTAGCTCTCCAGCGGGAACTTGGCGTCGACGGCGATGGCGCCCGGGGGATTGGGCAGGTCGAGCACGCAGTCGGCGATGCGCCCGTTGCCGAGCCGCGCCTGGAAGCGGTAGGCCGACGGCGGCAGCGCGCTTTTCACCTGGTCCTCCAGCTGCACCTCGCCGAAGGCGCCGCGCGCCTGCTTGTTCGACAGCACGTCCTGCAGGCTGACCACCTGCTGCGACAGCCGGGTGATGTTCTCCTG
>CAYFYY010000114.1:0-12063 GCA_964347475.1 uncultured Flavobacteriales bacterium | reverse complement strand
GAACTGGCGTCGGCTCGATATGGAGTTGCGCTATGTTCATACGGATCACGAGACCGACACGAGTGGCCGGGTCGAAGACCGTTTGATGATGACTGTGAGGAGGCGGTTCTGATGAAACGCTGGCCCGTTGTCTTACTCCTGTTCGCCTTAGCAACCTGCGCGCCGGGCGAGGACGAGCAGGCGAAGCAGGCCGCCATGTACGAATCGATCGTCTGGCCGGAACCGCCGCAGCAGGCGCGTATCCGGCTTGTGGGCATCTTCGGCGAGCCGGAGGATCTCGGCATACGGCGCTCGATCTTCAGCCGTTTCTGGGGTTGGATCGCCGGCGCGGCGCCGCGTGAGATGGTCCGCCCCTACGCGGTCGCCGCGGAAGGCCGGCGGATCGCCGTGACCGACCCGGGCGTCGGCGTCGTGCATCTGTTCGACACCACGGCACGCAAGTACACGCGTATCGACAGCATCGGATCGCAGCTGCTGTCTTCGCCCGTCGGCGTCGCCATGGACGGCGATATGCTGTATGTCGCGGACTCCGCGCTGGCCCGGATTTTCGTGCTCGATGCCGACGGCAAGCCTGTTCGCACGATCGACGGTCTGCAGAGACCGACCGGACTGGCCTGGCACGCCGCGAGCCGCCGTCTCTACGCCGTCGACACGACCGGCCATAAAGTCGCTGCCTTCGGCGCGGACGGGCAGCTGCTGTTCGAGTTCGGCCGCCGCGGGGTCGGCGAGGGAGAGTTCAACTTCCCCTCGCACGTAACGATCTGGGGCGACCGGCTGTACGTCAACGATACGATGAATTTCCGTATCCAGATCTTCGATCTCGACGGGACGTTCGTTTCCGCCTTCGGCAGCCACGGCGACGGCTCCGGCGATTTCGCCCAGCCCAAGGGGGTCGGCGTCGACAGCGAGGGCCATATCTATGTCGTCGACGCCCTGTTCAACCGGGTGCAGATCTTCAACGGGCAGGGTCAGCTCATGCTGGCCTTCGGCGAAGATGGCAGCGAGCCCGGCGGTCTCTGGCTCCCGTCGGGCCTGCATATTGCACAGGACCGCATCTACGTCGCCGATTCCTATAATCAGCGCGTCCAGATATTCGAGTTCCTGGGCGGGACATAGGTATGTGTTGTGCGAGAGCGTAAAGGCATCATGAGACGATATGTTCGTGGATCTTCGTTCGCATCGACGCTCGGCGCGCCCGTCGCCCGCGCGCTTTGGGTGCGCCGGCGCGGTTGGTTACGGCGTCTTAACCTCACGCGGGCCAAATTAGAGGGCCGGATGTTTTTATTCTCCGGAGGTATTGTGACATGAAATGGATGGCAGTGGTTCTCGGGGTCGTTTGTGTGGTCACCGCCCTGTCGGCGCGGGCAGCGGAAGATGTGGTCAACACGCGGCATAACCTCTCGACCGTGCCGCCCGTTGGTGTGACCCGAGATCCGACTTTAGTCAGTTCGACGGTCGACGAAGTCTGCGTGTTCTGCCACACGCCGCACAACGCCTTGCCGGCAGCCCAGCTGTGGAATCGCCCTGACATTGACACCGGTGCCTTCACCTATACCCCGTACGACAGCACGACCCTGCTTGCCTCGCCGATCGGCGCCCCCACCGGCAAGTCGCGGCTCTGCCTGTCCTGCCATGACGGGACGGTGGCGCTGGGGGCGCTGCAGAACCCGCCCCCGGGCAACGACATGGCCGACGTCCGCCTAGGGTCAACCCATCGCGGGTTTCTCGGCGGTGATGGTGTCTCCGTCGACCTCTCCGACGACCACCCGATTTCCTTCGGCTACACTGCCGCGGTGCCGGGCGAGCTGGCGGATCCGGCCGGCATCGACCTGCCGCTCGACGGCACCCAACTGCAGTGCACGACCTGCCACAATCCGCACGAGAAGGACCTCCAGCCCTTCCTGCACAAGACGGCGATCAACGGCGAGCTGTGCACGACCTGCCATGTCCGTTCGGGCGCCAGCTGGGACTGGGCGACCTCGTCGCACGCGACCTCGACGGCGGCGACGCCGGCCAGCGTGTGGCCGGAGCGCCGGCCGGAATGGCCCGGGGCGACGGTGGCCGAGAACAGCTGCCTGTCCTGCCACGACCCGCACACCGCGGCGATGCCGCAGCGGCTGATCACCAAGGTCGAGGAGAACACCTGCTACGCCTGCCACAACGGCACCGTCGCGGCGACCGATATCCAGGGCGATTTCCTCAAGCTCTCCAACCATCCGGTGGCCCAGGCCACGCCCAACCCGGATCACGACGCGACCAAGGTGGAAAACGTGCTGACGATGGCGCTGCATGTCGAATGCATGGACTGCCACAATCCGCATGCCGTCGCCAGCGATTTGCCGATGATTTCCTTCAACCCGGGCAATCTGGGCGCGCCGCACTCGATCCCGCCGGCGGCCAACGCGTCGATCAAGGGGGTGACCGGCATCGACGTGAACGGCAACCCGACCACCGACATCACCTATCAGTACGAGCTGTGCTTCAAATGCCATGGCCGGACCGGCGAGAACACCTGCGGCAACCGCCGCTGCGGCTCCGCAGATTCCCGTGGCATGGTGCGGGTGGACATGGTCATCGGCGATCCGACGGCCGGCGGCGTCACGGTCGATCGCAACATCCGCCAGCGGGTCGTCAGCGGCACCGCCGGGCTTGTCTCCTATCATCCGATCGAGGCGAACAACGTGGCCAACAACAACGACGTGCCGACGATCGACTCATCCACGCTCGGCACCGGCCAGAACAGCAGCACCACCCTGATCTACTGCACCGACTGCCACAACAGCGACAATTCCGAGGCCGCCGGCGGCACCGGCGCCAACGGCCCGCACGGTTCGTCCTGGGAGGGGCTGCTGACGCAGCAATACACCTTCAATACCGACCCGGCCAACAACATGGCCTTCTATGCGCTGTGCTTCAAATGCCACGACCAGGGCGTGCTGCTCGCCGACATAACGTTTCAGTCACACTCCTCGCATATCCAGTCCCGCGGCGCGGCCTGCATCAATTGCCACGATCCGCACGGCAGCCACGCGATGGACCGGCTGATGAATTTCCTGTGGGTGTCGGACGGTATCGTTGTCGTCGATTGCGTTCGCAATAGGAACAACGAACCTTGCGATCCAACGGAACCCTACCAAGTTCCGACCTGGGTCGATACCGGCACCAATGCCGGCGAGTGCTGGCTCGACTGCCACAACGCCGAGCACAGCCCCAAGACGTACAACTAGGCGAAATCCGAGGAGACAGCGGCCATGCGCCCATTTTTCGCAATCATCGCCCTGGCCTTCGCGGCCGCGCCGGCCCTGGCCGCGCAGCCGGACGGTGCCAGCTTCCAGCTGTCGGAGGTCGAAGCCCTGCAGGCCCGGCCGGCGATAGCCTATGATACCGATGGCGACCGGTTCCTGTCCGTCTGGCACGATTACCGCAACAAGGAGACCACCAGCCTCGACGTCTACGGCCGCATCCTCGACGGGCACGGCAATCCCGTGACCGCCGATATCCCGATCGCCCAAAGCGCCGGCTCGCAGGGTTTTTCGGCCGTCGCCTACGACTCGGTGAACAAGCGCTATCTCGTTGTCTGGACCGATTGGCGCAACGTCGTCGACGTCGATTCCGACATCTACGGCCGCCTGATCGACGCCGACGGAACGCCGTATGGCGAAGAATTCGTCATCTCGGCCCGGCGCCGCATCTCGCAGAAATTCCCCAACCTGACCTTCGACCCGGTCCGCCAGCGCTTCCTTGTGCTGTGGGTCGATGCCCGCAATGCGCAGATTGACAAGCTCTATGGCCAGTATGTCGGCGCCGCCGGCGATATCCAGGGCGAGGAGTTCCCGGTCGCGCTTGTGGACAACCACCAGGACTACCCGTCGCTGCTGTTCGACCCGCGCCACGACCGCTTCCTGGTGGTCTGGCGGGACACCCGCAGCATCGCTATCGACAAGCTGGAGAAGGCGGTCTACGGCAGCTTCATCGATGCCGAAGAGGGACCGAGCGGCACCGCCTTCCGGATCGCCCTGGAAAAGGAAGGCTGCTCGCCGCTGTCGCTGCGCGCGATCAGCTATGCGCCCGATGAGGACACCTATTTCGTCGCCTGGTCGAGCGGCCGCAATTACAACCAGATGATGCCGTCGACCGGCGGCTGGCGGGACCGCCAGCGCGGCCTCGACGTCTATGGCGCCTTCATCAGCGTCGAGGATGGATCCTTGCGCAAGCCGCCCTTCGCCATCGCCTCCGAGATCGATTACCAGCAGGTGCCGGCGGTGTCCTACGACCCGGCCGCCGACCGCTTCCTCGTCGTCTGGTACGACCTGCGCCGGCCGCCGACGGGTCGGGATTCCGACATCTACGGCCGCTTCGTCACCCCGGCGGGGGCGATGTCGAAGGAATTCCTGATCTCCGACAACCAGGCGATCGGCACGCGGAAATTCCCCGCCGTCGGCTACAGCCCGAAGAGCAACAGTTTCCTCGTCGTCTGGGAGGACGGCCGCAAGCGGGTATCCGGGCGGGCCCGGCAGATCTACGGCACGCCGGTGGCTCCTTGAGGCTTTTCGGGTCTCGCGTGGAAGAGCGTTTGCGTCAGCGGCGCGACCTCATACTTCGAGACGCCCCTTCGGGGCTCCTCAGCATGAGGCTCAAAGGGCCGTGTCCTCACCCTGAGGAGGGCCGAAGGCCCGTCTCGAAGGGGGAGGTCGCTGGACGCCGCCCGCCGCCTCTCCGTTACGACACCGCGTCGAGCGCCTGGCCGATATCGGCGAGGATGTCGTCGGGATGCTCGATGCCGATCGCAAGCCGCACATAGCCCTCGGTGACGCCGGTCGCCGCCAGATCCTCCTGCGAGAGCTGCGAATGCGTGGTCGTAGCGGGATGGATCGCAAGGCTGCGGGCATCCCCGATATTGGCGACGTGGTACAGCATCTTCAGGGAATCGATGAAGCGCCGCCCGGCCTCCCTGCCGCCCTTGAGCTCGAAGCCGACCAGCGCCCCGAACCCGCCTTTGAGGTACGCTTTTGCGCGGCGCGCCGTCTCGCCGTCCTGAAACTTCGGGAAGATCACGGTCTCGACCGCCGGATGCTCCTTGAGGAATGCGGCCACCGCCTCGGCGTTGCTGCAATGCTGGCGCATGCGCAGGGGCAGCGTCTCCAGCCCCTGGATGAAATTGTAGGCGTTGAACGGGCTCATGCAGGCACCGAGGTCGCGCAGCAGCACGACGCGGGCGCGGATGATATAGGCGATCGGCGCGCCCAGCGCCTCGGGCACCAGGGTCGCCCAGACGGCGCCGTGATAGCTGGGGTCCGGCTGATTCAGGAGCGGCTGGCGCTCGGGATGCGCGGTCCAGTCGAAATTGCCGCCATCGACGATGACACCGCCGATCGAGGTGCCGTGGCCGCCGATGTATTTGGTCGTCGAGTACATGACGATGGCGGCGCCGTGCTCGAGCGGCCGGCACAGGATCGGACAGGCTGTGTTGTCCATGATCAGCGGGATGCCGTATTCGCGCCCGATGTCGGAAACCTCCCTGATCGGGAATACGTGCAGCTTCGGGTTCGGCAGGGTTTCCGCGTAGTAGGCGCGGGTGCGGTCGTCGGTGGCGCGGCGGAAGCTCTCCGGATCCGCCGGGTCGACGAAGCGGGCCTCGATGCCCATGGTCTTCAGCGTGTTGGCGAACAGGTTCCAGGTGCCGCCGGTCGGTCGAGCTGACGATGTTGTCGCCGGCTTGGGCCAGGTTCTGCAGACTGAAGGCCGAGGCCGCCTGGCCGGAGCTCAGCGCCAGCGCCGCGACGCCGCCCTCCAGCGCCGCGACGCGCTTCTCCAGCACGTCGCAGGTCGGGTTCATGATCCGCGAATAGATGTTGCCCAGTTCCTGCAGCGCGAACAGGTTGGCCGCGTGCTCCGTGCTGTTGAACTGGTACGACGTCGTCTGATAGATCGGCACAGCCACCGCCGTGGTGGACGGATCGCTGCGGTAGTCGCCGCCATGCAGCACGATCGTTTCGGGATTGGTGAAGTTTTCTGACATGAACCGACTTCCCTCAGGGCCGGGTCCCGCCCCGGTATGCGCTGCATTTTTCGAGATTCGCGTGCTGGTCGCAGCGCATCGTAACAGTGCGGGTCGCTCCGAACTCGCCAAATCTCGCTCGTTGGATCGGCCAATTCCCACGGATTCCGCGGCGAATCCGACGGCCCCCGAAGGGCGCAATTTGGCTCAAATCCGCTGGAACGTTTATTGCTTCGATGTCGGCATCATTTTGCAGATTGGGTGTCCGAGATGAAAGTTTTGACCCTTTTCTTTAATGCGATGCGGTTGTCAGGGACGATCGACTGCCGCCAGTTCGCCATCGACCCCAGCTACCCGCGGGCGCTGGAACAGGCGCTGTGCGCCAACGTCATGACCGCGCAGCCGGGCCGCGCAGCGGCTGCACCGGACACGTCGGGCGGCACCGTCTGGCGGGCGGCCTGAGCAGACGATCTCCGGGTGGCCTCGTAAGGGGAGGTCAACCCCCAGACGGTGTTTCTGGGGAGTATTAGGTGAGCCGGTCCGGACGCGAGTCCGGGCCGGCTCCGCCATCCTCGGGGGCCTTCGCAAACTGCGAATGAAGTCGTTGCCGGCGGTCGAAGCGCGCAGGCCCGAATCCCCCATGCTGACAGCTATCGCTGCGGCCGGTCCCGGTCGTCGAGGCCCTGTGCCGAAGCCATCATGCCGAGGGCGGCCCCCGCGATGCGGCTGTCCGGGAACTCCGCGAGAGCCCTTTCGTAAAAGGCCTTCGCCATGCTGCCGTTGCCGGTCTGGCTGTGGCAGAACGCAATGTTGACCAGGGCCATCTCGCGGTAACTGATCGCCGAGGACGACAGCAGGGTGAGATAGCGATACCTGTCGATCCACGGGTGCCGGCAGAAGAACCGGTAGCTGTTCTCGAACGCCTGCACGGCCTGATCGAATTTCTGCTTCCTGACGAAGCTGACGCCCTTGCGATGGTCCGACGCCACCAGGCGTCGGACGATCAGGAAGACGATCAGATATGTTGCCACCCCGACGATCACCGGATTGTCCGCGCCGAGGCGATCGGCGACGAGGACGACCAGCGCCCCGGCCGCGAGTTGCGGGACGAGCGAAATCCACGCGATCTGCCGTATCATCGGCGGGCCTGACGCCATGTCATGTTCTCCCGGCGCGGGCGGAACGATGCGTTGACCATACGCGCAAGCCGGCCGGCGCGGCAACGCAGCCGTGTCGCCTCACCGCTGCTCGGTCAGCACCTTGAGGATATCGTACCGGCTGACCTGGCCGACGAGCTTGCCGGCGCGGACCACGGGGAAGCGCCGGAAGTGGCTGTCGAGGAAGGCCTGGGCGGCGCGCACGATATCCAGCTCCGCATCCAGCGTCTCCACCGGCGTGCTCATGAAGTCGCTGACCGGCCCGCCCCAGTCGTCGTGGTACTGGGTCGAGAATACGACCTTCAGGCAGTCCTTCTTGGACAGGACACCGACCAGGCTGCCGTCCGCGTCGACCACGGGTGCACCCGAGATGCGCTTGTCCAGCAGGATCCGGATCGCCTCGTGGATGTTCATGTCGGGCGGGAAGGTGATCAGCCGCGTCGCCATGATGTCCGCGACCGTCCGGGTCATCGCTCGTCCCCGTCCCGGCACAGCGGGCAGGCGCTGACGACCGCATTACCGCCGCACGATCCCCTGAGCGGGCCGCGGCCGAGCAGCAGCCCGACGGCAAGCCCGCCGACCGCCAGCAGAACCACCGCGAAACTCAGCAGGAAGATCGTCATGGCGCACCTCCCATGGCACGGCCCTGCATATATGGTGCGCCGCGTCGCTCCGGCCCACATTTTCTCGACGATCGATCGTATCGGGTCGCCATGGTCAGCCTCCGAAATCGTCGAACAGGATGTTGTCGCGCGGCACGCCGAGCCGGTCCAGCATCGCCTGCACCGCCTCGATCATGAGCGGCGGTCCGCAGAGATAATACTCGCACGCCGCCGGTTCGGGGTGCGCTTGCAGGTAATTGCGGTAGACCACGTCGTGGATGAAGCCGGTCTCGCCCTGCCACGCGTCGCCCGGCGCCGGGTCGGACAATGCCACGTGCCAGGAGAAATTGGGGTGTTCGCGTGCCAGCCGCTCCATGTCGTCGGCGTAGTACAGGTCGATCAGCGCACGGGCGCCGTACCAGAAACTGATCGTGCGCTGCGTCTTGCGGTGTTCGAGCTGGTCGAAGACGTGCGCGCGCAAGGGCGCCATGCCGACGCCGCCGCCGATCAGCACGATCTCGCGGTCGGTGTCGTGCACGAAGAAATCGCCGAACGGACCCGACACGGTAGCCGCATCCCCGGGCTTCAGCCCGAACAGCCAGGAAGAGACGATGCCCGGCGGCGCGTCCGGCCGGGCTGGGGGTGGCAGCGCGAGGCGGATGTTGAGCAGCAGGAACTCGGTCTCCCCGGGATGGTTGGCCAGCGAATAAGCCCGGGCCACCGGGGTCCGGGACCGCGCCGTCAGCCGTCGCAACCCGAGCCGCTTCCACGCCGGTTCGTGCGCCGGGTCGATCGCGATGTCCGCAAACGGCAGCGTGAAGGCCGGAGCCGTGACCTGCACATAGGATCCGGCCCGGAAGCTGCGCGCCTCCTCTGCCGGCAGGGTCAGCACGATCTCCTTGATCAGCGGCGCGACCGTCCGGGTCTCGGCGACCGCGCAGGTCCAGGTCTCCGCGATAAGCAGCTCCCGCGCCACGATGACCGCGAGATCCTCGCGCACCACGACCTGGCAGGCGAGGCGGACCCCGGCGGCGATATCGGCCTCGCCGAGAGTGGCGCGCTCGGTCGGCAGCACGTCTCCGGCGCCCGTCACGGTGACCCGGCACAAACCGCAGGTCCCGGCGCCGCCGCAACTCGTCGGCAGGCGCACGCCGCCGTGTTCCAGGGCGCCCAGCAGCTTTTCGCCGAGGCTGGCATCGATGACCCGCTCGCCGTTGACGGTGATATGGGCCAGGCCACGCGGCATCAGGATCGCGCGGGCCCCGAGCACGATGAACGCCAGCATCATGATCAGGCCGGTGAACACCGAGCTGCCGAGCAGGATCTCCGTCATCACCGCCTCATCCGAAGTCGAGCCCCGCGAATACGGCGAACCCCATCGACATGAAGCCGGTCAGGATGAAGGCAAGGCCGAGGCCGCGCAGGCCGGCCGGCACGCGGCTTTCGTCGATCCGCTCGCGCAGGGCGGCCAGGGCCCAGATCGCCAGCGCCCAGCCGACGCCGGAGCCGAACCCGTAGGTCACGCTCTCGGCGAAATCGTAGCGCCGCTCGACCATGAACAGGCTGGCGCCCAGGATGGCGCAGTTCACGGTGATCAGCGGCAGGAAGATCCCCAGGGAACGGTAGAGGCGGGGGAACTGGCGATCGAGGATCATCTCGAGGATCTGCACCGTCGCGGCGATGACGCCGATCGAGGCGATCAGCACCAGGAAGCTGAGGTCGATGTCGCCGAGGCCCAGCCACGCCAGCGCCCCCGGGCCGAGCAGGCCGCCGAACAGCAGGTTGTTGACCGGCACCGTGATCGTCTCGACCACGATCATGGCGAGGCCGAGCCCGAACGCCGTCTCGAGGTGCCGCGAGACGGCCAGGAAGGTGCACATGCCGAGGAAGTAGGCGAGCGCCAGATTGTCGGCGAAGATCGTGCGCAACAGGAGCTCGGTCATCGCGGCACCCCGCCGCCGTGATCGTGCGGCGCCGCCTCCGCCTGCTGTTCCGGCCGTATCGTGCGGATGGCCCAGACCAGCAGCCCGAGCAGGAAGAACGCGCTGGGCGGCAGGGCCATCAGACCGAGCGGCGTGAACCATCCGCCGTCCGCCACCGTTGGCAGAATGGTCGCGCCCAGCAGGGTTCCCGCGCCGAGCAGTTCGCGCACCGTGCCGATGGTCACCAGGATCAGCGCGTAGCCGAGGCCGTTGCCGATGCCGTCCAGCAGGCTCGGCGCCGGCGGGTTCTTCATGGCGAATCCCTCGGCGCGGCCGAGCACGATGCAGTTGGTGACGATGAGGCCGACGAACACGCTGAGGCGCTTGCTCATCTCGAACATGTAGGCCTGCAGTACCTGGTCGACGACGATGACCAGCGAGGCGATGATGGTGATTTGGACGATCAGGCGGATCGATCGGGGGACGTGGTTGCGGATCAGGCTGATGATGAAGTTCGACAGGGTGAGCACGGCGATCAGCGCGGCGCTCATCACCAGGGCGGTCGACAGCGACGTGGTCACGGCCAGCGCCGAGCAGATGCCCAGCACCTGGAGCGTCACCGGATTGTTGACGAGAATGGGGTCGACCAGGGTGCGCGTGCGGTCGCTCATGGCTGCGCCTCGCGCCGCAGCCGGTCGAGATACGGTCCGTAGCCGTCGGGACCGAGCCAGAACCGCAACAGGTTGGTCATGCCGGTGCCGGTGCGCGTCGCGCCCGCAACGCCGTCGACCTGGTGCGCGTCCGTGCCCGCTCCCTTGACCACTTCGATGCGGATGACGCCGTCGGCATCCGCCACCTGTTTGCCCGGCCACAGGGCCCGCCAGGCGCTCTCCGTAATGCGGGCGCCGACGCCGGGGGTCTCGTCCTGCTCGTAGACGGTCAGCGCCGCGATCGTGTTGAGGTCCGCTCTCAGCGCGAGATACGCTTTGATCGTCGACTGGTAACCCGTGCCGCGCACCGGCAGGACGACGAGGCGGAGCACGCCGCCGTCGTCGCGCAGCTCGAACACCGTGGCCACGTCCTCGCGGCTGCCCAGCCCGGCGCGATCGCGGTCGGCCGGCAGCTCGGTGCGTGAGCCCGGGTCGCGCTCCACATAGGCGCCGGTGGCGAGGTCGACGAGGCGTGGCTCGGGAACGCCGCCGCCGAGCACGTCCATCATGCCCGCCAGCTGCGCCGCGCTGGCCGCCAGCCGGTTGGCGTCCTGCAGCGGGCGCAGGGTGACCGCCGTGACCGACACCACCAGCGAGCAGACCAGCGCCACCAGCAGGGCGACGCCGACGGTCTTGCCCGGGCTTTCGTTGGGCCGCGCGAGGAAGCCGCGCCACCAGGCGAGCGGATTGGCGCTAGCCATGGCGCGGCCGCCAGCTCAGCGCCCGGTCGAGGAGCGGCGCGAACAGGCCGCCCAGCAGCGCCGCGAACACGACGCCGTCCGGCTGGTCCGGGTTGTTGAGCCGGATGACGACGATTAGCGCGCCGACCAGCACGCCGTGCAGCAACCGTGCGGCGACGCCGCGGGCCGCGCCCTCGGGCGCGGCGGCGAGGAACAGCACGCCGGCGGCGGCGGCGCCGAGGACGGGATGCTCCCACCACGCGGGATCGCCCAGCAGCAGCGCCGCCGCGCCGGCGCCGAGCACGGCGCCAATTGCGACCGGCCAGGCGAGACGGCGGCGCAGCGCCAGCACCAGCGCGCCGGGCAGGCACGATGCGGCGAACAGGGGGTCGAGCGGCAGCGCCAGGGTGCCCTGCGTCTCGAAGCCGCCTGCGGGGAACGAGAAGATGGCGAAGGCGAGGCCGATGAGGGCCGGCGGCAGGATCGCGCGGCCGCCGAACACCTCGCGCCCGAGCACCGCCCCGAAGCTGAGGGCGAGCACCGCGCCGCCCCACGCCACCGGGCCCGGCAGCAGCACGACGAAGCCGAGGGCGAAGGCCGGCAGGCCGGGGCCGAGCGGCCGCCCGGCACGGCGCGCGAACAGCGCCGCCCAGGCATAGGCGATGGCGAGCGCGACGGCCGCCAGAACGACGCGCTGGACCGCCGCCTCCGGCGCATCCTCGTAGAGACGCACCGCCAGCGGCGGCGCCAGCGCCAGCGCCCACAACGCATCGTCCCGATTGTCGTCCGTCATCGCCATCCCGCGCCCGTCCCGTCGCAGCCTAGGGCCGCAACGCGGCCCTGACAACGGCCTGCGCAGGGCATGTGACGTTTCGCGCGGGCCGTGACCGGGACGGCGCCGGCGCCATCAACGGCGTGTTAACCCGCTACGTGTATGACGGGGATGCGATACTCCTGGAATACGACGGAGCCGACGTGCTGCAGGCGCGCTACA
>CAYFYY010000113.1:11964-12187 GCA_964347475.1 uncultured Flavobacteriales bacterium | reverse complement strand
GATCTTTTGTTCGGCGGTGCAGGCAACGACACGCTGCTCGGCGAGAATGAGGAAGACACCCTCGACGGCGGTGCCGGCACCGATGTGCTGACCGGTGGGACGGGTGCCGACAGATTCGTCTTCAGCTCGAAGACCGAGGCGAACGGCGACTCCATCACCGACTTCACCAAGGGCGCCGATATCATCGACCTGAGCGGCATCGATGCCGATGACGGTACGGTCG
>CAYFYY010000113.1:11332-11954 GCA_964347475.1 uncultured Flavobacteriales bacterium | reverse complement strand
AACACCGCGGGCGAGTTGCGGGTTGACACGAACACGGCCGGCAACACCGTGGTCCAGGGTGACACCGACGGTGACGGAACCGCCGATTTCGAGATCGAGCTGATCGGCGTGACGAATCCGAGCATCCTGGATGTCACCGACTTCGACCTCTAGCGGTCGCAACGGGCAGCCTCCGATCCGGCTGGTGTCACGAACCACTGCGATGCCGGAACGGGATAAGGGCCCGATTCGATCGAAACTTACGGAACCGGGGGAAACCCCGGTTCTTTCTTGTCTGCCCGGTGCGCCGCGGCGTGACGACGCCGCATCTCTGCCGCCATCCGAACGTTTGCAGGATGGCGTAACGACATGGTATGATTGAATTTTATACAATCTTTTTCGAAATGCCGCGGGTTGAAACGCGGGGTCAGGGTGGTGTTGCAAATGGGTGAGCAGAACAAGACAGCGGCCCAACGGGCTCTCGCGGCGTGCCGGGGCGCGTTCGTAGCCGTGGCCTGTTTCAGCTTGATCGTCAATCTTCTAATGCTGACCGTGCCGCTGTACATGCTGCAGGTCTTCGATCGCGTGCTGAGCAGTCGCAGCGAAGAGACCCTGATCATGTTGACGATCGTGGCGGCGGGGG